>CAYTNL010000004.1:102830-141954 GCA_964439145.1 uncultured Verrucomicrobiales bacterium | reverse complement strand
TTGATCACGTCGTTGTCCAGGGTGCGGTCCACCGCGCCGTCGGTCTGAACCGTCAGGCCCCCGTTCAACGTGCCAAGGTCGCCAATCGTCACCGTGTCGTCGCCGCCGAGGGTGTTGACGATGATGCCGCCGGTGACCAGGGCCTCGGGCACCACGATACGGCTGAGACCGGTCTGGGTGGCGCCCACGATCAGTGTGCCGAGGATGTTGCCACTGAGATCCTCGATGACGAAGTCGGTGCCGACCCGGCTGATGGACAGGTTGTCGTCGGTGTCGTTGCTGCCGAGAATGTCCTCGACCACGAGATTGCCGGAACCGTCGAGATAGACGTTGGAGGTCGCGGTTCCCGAGGCGGTGAGCGTCACATCGTTGCCATTGCCGCCATCATAGTTCACCAGGAAAACCTGGTCGGGCAGGCCACCCGACGGGGAGGAGATGTAGGTGCCGTCCGGAACTGCGAAGAAGGTGCCGTTCACCGCGTCGGCCGAACCGTCGTTTTCGATGATGGTGATCTCATCGCCGAGAGTGGGGACGTAGCCGAGCGGGGAGAGCTGGATGACGACATCGTTATCGATGGTCACGGTGCCGGCGACATCGATCTGGTCGTGATCGGTGCCGGGAGTGACGTGACCATTAATGTCGAAGGTGACGGTATTGTCGGCCTCGATGGTGAAATCGCCGTTCACATCAAGGATCCCGACCGTCCCGGTACCTTCGGGAGTGATGTTCCCATCGAGCGACACGGTGGCACCGGCCGCGTCGGGCACGTTGCCCTGGTCGATGATGGAACCGACCGCGGTGATGCTGACGTCGTCGCCAAGCGCGGTGACGCTGGCGATGGTGAGGTCGTTGGCATCGACGAGGGTCAGGTTGCCCGCGCCGCCGGCAGCGGCGGTGACGGCGCCCACGAAATCGTTGGCGGCGTCATCGAGCGTGAGATCGCCGCCGGTGGCGGTGAGGTTGCTGGTGCCGGTGACGGTGAGCGCCTGGGTCTGGGTGATGGTGCCGGAGTTCAGGACGAGGTTTCCGGTGGCCACGGAAGCGGCGGTGCCGCCGATCTCCATGTCCCCGTCTTCCTGGATGGAGACATCGGTGCCGGAAAACTGGACCGAGCCGAACTGGGTCGTCTCGCCTGCGCCCCCGAGATCAATGTTGCCGCCCGCGTCGAAGGTCGCCAGGCCGTTAAGTACCCGGAGGAGACCGCTGTCGGTGATGTTGCCTGTCGCGATGACCGTGAGGTCGCCGTTCACGTTGGAGTTGCCGACGATGTCGATGTCGTTGGCGTCGGTCAGTTGGACATCCTCGCCGTTGACGATGCGCACCCCGCCGAAGTCGTTGGTGGCGTTGGTCAGGGTGATGTTCTGGTCGGTGCCCGGGGTGAAATTGAGACTGGTGAGTCCGGGAACGACCACCGAGGTGCCCGCCTCCTGGGTCAGTTCGCCGGTGGTGGAACTGAGGTTGAGGTTCTGTCCCGCGTTGACGTTACCGAGGTGGAGATCGTTAGTGTCCCAGATGGTGATATCATTGGCTCCGGTGTTGGTGAGAACCAGTTGATCCTGGAAGTCGTTGCCGCCGCTGCCGAGCGTGATGGCGCCGCCGGTGGCGGTGAAATCGGCGACTCCTCCGATGGTCATCGAGCCGCTCTGGGTGATGTTCCCGTTGGCGGTGACGGTGAGCTGATCCGAGACCGTCGAGTTGGTGAACTGGATGGCGTTGCTGTCGTTGAGGGTGACATCGTTGGCGCGCTGAATGCCGACCGAGCCGAAATCGTTGCCCGCGTTGGCCAGGACGATGTCGGTGGGCGTGCCGACCGTGCCGGCGGTGAGGAAGGTGGACCCGCCGCCGTTACCGATGATCACGGCGCCGCCGACGGTTTGGGTGATGCCGCCCACACCGCTGTTCCCGGCGATGATGTTGCCGTTGACGGTGCCCGCCACGTTGACGTTGTCGAAGAGGAGGGCGTTGGTGTCGGAGATGCTCAGCCCGCTGGCGTTGCTCACCGAGACCGCTCCCTGGAAGTCGTTGTTGCCGGCGTTGAGACTGACGAAACCGCCGCCCGCGTCCACGCTGGTGGTGCCGCCCACGGTCAGGCTGGCGCCTTGGGTGATATCACCGCCAGTGGTGAGGCTGAGGTTGCCCGTCACGCTGGAGTTGGCGGCGTTGGCAATACGCAAGGCGTTGGCGTCCCGCAGGCTCACGTCACCGCTACCGACGATGACGACGCCCTCGGGTGAGGCGCCGCTGAAGTCGTTGCCGGCGTGGGTCAGGGTGATGTCCCCGCCGCCGGTGGTGGTGAGGCGGGTCAGGCCGCTGGCGACGATGGCCTCGGTCTGGGTGAGATTGCCGGCGCCTGTGAGAGTCAGATCATCGGTGGAGATGCCGTTGAGTCCGTTGACCGAGCCGATGCTAAGGTCGTTGGCTTCGTTGATGAAGACGCCGGTTGCCGCCGTGGCGGCCACGGTATCGACATCGGTGTCGAGCGCGTTGCCAACGGTGCCAGCGGTGGTGACAGCCTCGAGGCGGAGGCCGCCCGCGCTGACGTCGGTGGTGCCGCCGCCATCGGTGATGGCCCCGGTGCGGGCGATGAGGGTGACGTCGTTGGCTCCGGCGTCGAGGCCGGTGACGGCGATGGAGCCGCCCACGATGGTGAGGTCGTCGAGGAAGGTGGAGTCATCGACATCCACCGCGCCGGTGCCAGCCGCGAGATCGCCGATGGTGATGGAGTTGAAGCCGTCCTGAAGGAAACCGATCTCGGTATCGTCGAGATTGAGCGCGCCCGCGCCCCCGCCGATGCCGATGCCGGTGGAGGCGGTGAAGGGCGTGATGACCAGATCTCCGCCGGCGGAAGCAATGTTGGCTCCGACGGCAAAGGCGTCGGCAGTGAGGGTGATGTCGCCGCCGGCAAGGCTGGCGATGGTCTCGGTGGTGGTGAGCCCGCCGCTGGTGGAGATCTCGATGTCGCCGCTGCCGCTGACACCGACGGCTCCGCCGATGTTGGCGATGGCGAGATCGCCGGTGTTGGCGAGGAAGACTCCACCGGTGCCGCCCGAGGCCTCGAAGGAATCGATCACGGTGTTCAACGGGTTGGCGGAGGTCGCCACGCCGCCGGAAGCGTTGGCTTCGAGGGCGCCCGAGGTCACATGGGTGCCCGCGCCGGCCGCGGTGATGGCCCCGGTGGCATACAGGACCACGTTGGAGCTTCCACCGGTGACCACGGAGGTGACCTGCAGGTTGCCTGCCAAGGAGGCGAGATTCACGAAATTGATCGCGTTGTCGGTCGCCGAGGAATCGACATCGTCGGCAAAGAGGTTGCCCCCGGCATCGACAGTGATCGATCCGTTCGCGGTATCGATGTTGGTCAGGGTGATGCCGTCGGTCTCGTCGATATCGATGTTGCCGGCGGCACTGGTGGAGATGATGGCGGCGGATACCGTGGTGTCCAGGGTGATGGCGCCGCCGGCGTCGGCGGTGAGCACGTCGGCGGTGACGACCGTGGCGGCACTGCCGTCATCAAGGATGGCACCGGCCGCATCGAGGGTGACATCGCCCGCCGAGGCACCGGCGTTGATGGTGGTCACCGTGATGTCTCCCGCCGTGGTGGTCAGCGTGATGTCGTTGGCATCGTTGTCGGTGAGGGAAACCACATCGACCGCGTCCAGCGGACCGCCCGCGTCGATGGTGATCGAGCCGTTGGCGGTATCGACGTCGGTCAGGGTGATGCCGTCGGTCTCATCGATGTCAATGTTGCCGGCCCCGGTGACCGAGGCGTCGAGCGAAGCGACCGTGGTGTCGAGATTGATCCCGTCCTGGGCCGTGGCCGTGAAGACATTGGCGGTGATATCGATCACTGCCGCGCCACCATCGAGAATGGCTCCCGTGGTGGAATTGGCGCTGACGTTTCCGGTGGTGGTGACGTTAGCGATGGTGATGTCACCAGCAGCATCGAGCGTGATATCACCGCTTCCGCTGGAAATGGAGCCAGTGTTGCCCTGGAAGAGCGAGCCGACGCCGGCTTCGATGTCGATGTTTCCACTTCCGGTGCTCTCAACCTCCACGTCGTTGACGAGATACACCGTCCGGCCGCCGGGGTTGATCACCCGGCTGCCAGTGATCTCGATGTCGCCGTTCACGGTCGTGACATGGCTCTTATCCGCGGAACTCTGGATGCGGACGCCATCGCCCTGTACTCCGAGCAGGGTGCCGCCACCGCCGGTGCCGGTGATCGTGATCTTGCCGCCCTGCGACTCCACGACCCCGCCGAAGCTGATCTCCACCCCGGCGTTGGCGCCAGCGGCGGTGCCGCTGATGGTGACAGTGCCGTCGCCCTCGGCGCGCACCGCGCTGTCTCCGGCGACCCCGCCGGTGATAAGCACCCCATAGTGATTGCTGTCAGCCGCGTTGGTGGCCGTGCCGGTCAGGCTGAGGTTGCCGTTGCCGGTGGCCCGGACCAGGGCGCCGTTGGTGATGCGAATGCCTTCGTCGGCGGTGGTCCCCGTTCCGGCGATGGTGAGATCGCCGTCGGCGGTGCGGACCTCGGCATTCGCGCCGGCGATGTTGACGCCACGGCTGCTTCCGGTGGCGCCCGTGCCGGTGAGGGTGATGGCGCCGGTTCCGGAAGTGGCCACGAGAGCCGAAATGTCGATTCCAGTGGAGCTGGCGCTGTTGGCGGTGATGTCGATGTCGCCCCCGGCCGTGACCAAGCCAGCCCCGATGCTGACCACCTCGGACACAATGTCCACATCGCCGCCCGCCAAGCTGCTTTCGCTGGTGGTGAAGCTGACCGAATCGGTGCCCGCGCCGTCCTCGACCACGATACCCTGGGTGCCGGTCAGGTCCATGTTGCGGAACTCGATGACGTCGTCGCCCGCGCCGGTTCGCAGGATCACGTTGCCCGTGAACGCGGCCAGGGAAATGGTCACCTGGCTGCTCAGATCGCCAGTGGCCCCGTCGAAGGCGCCTTGGGCGTCGATCACTACAGCACCACTGGTGTCGGAGATCACGAGATTGCCTCCGGAAACTTCGACGGTGAGTTGGTCGTTGGTGTCGTCGTTGATGTCCTCGATGACGAGGTTGGTGCCGTCATCAATAATCCGGGTGGTCACGTTGACCGCAGTCAGAGTGATATCGTTACCGTCTCCCCGTCCGTAGCGAACCAGGAAATCGACGATGCTGCCGTTGGAATCGTAGACGACGATCGAGTTGTGGGCCGCATTGGAGAAAGTTCCCGACACGGAGTCGCCACCGTTGACGACGTTCACGATGGTGAACTCGTCTCCGAGAGAGATCTCGTTCTCGTCGAAGGCGCTGTCATCGATGGTGAGAGTCGAGGCGGGATCGAGGGTCACGTTTCCTGTCACGCTGACCTGGTCCCATCCGTTGGCGTTTCCGGCGCCTCCGTTGGTGCCCTCGACTTCGATGGTGAGATCCCCGTTGATGATGGTGTCACCCACGATGTTGAGGATGCCGGGGGACTGGCCCGGATTGACCGTGCCGTTGAGCGTCACGCTGGCGGCCGTGATGTCGGTTCCGGCGCCATCATTGATTTCGCCGGTGGTGGCGGTGAGGGTCACGTTGTTGGTGCCGGCATTGATCGACGTCACGTCGATGGTACCACCCACGATTTCGATGTCATAACTCTCGCCACTGATGTCCAGCGAATCGAGATCGACGAGCCCGGTGCCCGCAGCCTGGCCGACCCGGACGGTCGACCCGGAGAGGGTACTCAACTCGGCATTGGAGACGTTGAAATCGCCCGAGCCGCTGCCCACGCCGATGGAGGCGGCGGCGTCCACTGGTTGGAGAATCACCGTCTCGGCGCCCGCATCGAGAGTGCTCGCGACGTCGATCGTCGCATCGGCAGCGGAGATCGTGATGCCCCCCGTTCCCGCCGAGGTGTCGATGGCGAAGCTTGCCTCGGTCTCGGCCGTACCGATTCCATCGTCGTCGACATCGGCATTCACAGCCAACCCGTTGGCCGTGAACGTGTCGTCGGTATTCAGATTGTCGAATCGGACTCCGCTGATGGCGTTGATTTCCACGGACCCCGTGACGGTTCCGCCCGCATTGCCGCCGCCGTTGAGGTTGAAGCCTCCGGTGGCCGGTAGGACCGTGGCACCGGGAAGCCCGCTATAGCTGACCGTGTTGCCCGGGTTGGCCAGATTCCAGGCGCCGACGACCGAGTCGATCGTGTCGGTGGTGCCGTTGAACGCCAGCCTGATCTTGTTTCCGTTCGGTCCGACGTTGTCAGCGGTGAAGAGCACTCCGGGACCGCTCCAATTGAAGGAGGCCGCAGTGGCGGGACCGCCCGTGGTGGTGTTCAGACCGCCATAAACTTCGACCGAGGTGGTGTGACTGCTCAGAGCATCGCTGTCGCCAAAGACCAGGGTGCCGGCCGTGATGCGATCAGTCTCGTCCTCTGAGACATTGTAGGCACCCCCGATTGTATGATTGATGCTGATCAATCCGTCGGTCGAGCGGAACAGGTTCACCGTTCCGGAGCCAGCGTCGATGTCGGAGGTAGTGTTGATTACCAGATCGATCGCCCGCAGGGTGATGGTTCCTCCGTCGGCATCGAGTGTCGTTGCGGCCGTGGTATTGATGCTCGCACCATGGTTTGTCGCGATGATGCCGCCTCCGGCTCCCACGGCGATATTGCCAAGGTTGGCGAGGCCCGTTCCACCCGATGTCGTGTTGACTTCGATGGTGACGGCATCGGCCTTGGTGCTGTCCGAGACGATCATCGCGTCGGCAACCGTGGCACTGGAACTCATCGCAAACTGACCGGTGCCGATGCCATCCTGGTTGGCATTGAAGGCGATGATTCCGCCACCGGTGACGGTGACGACCGAGCCTGCGCTAACGACAATGTAATCTTCAGATTCGATCAGCGCCGATCCGTCGGCTCCCATATCAAAGGTCACCGCACCATTGAGATAGACATGGGCAGCGTCTCCTGTCGAGCCGGAGAGGGTGGAAATGGTTACCTTACCTTGATTGCCGGTGGTGAAGGAACCCCAGTTTAGGTTGATGTCGCCTTCGTCGCCGGCCCCAAGGAGCGGGTTGTTCACGCGGAGTTGAATCGCATTGGCACCGGTGTTGGTGGTGGAAAGATCGGCCTCATAGAAACCGATATTACCCAGAGTGAGGTTTTCCGACCCGCTGCCATCACTGTTGGCTGTGATGGAGATGATGCCATCCGTGGCGACCAGGGGAGTGGTGCCAGCGTTGATGTCGCCGTAAAGTGTGATGGAACCCTCCGAATCGATGGTCACGTCGCGCCCGGCGGTGAGGGTAGTCGCGTTGTTGAGCGTCAAGCTGCTCCCCCCTGTTCCATCGACATCGACATCGATCACGACGCCGCCGAGGGTGTCGATTCCGCTCACGGTGTTGCTCGCGGCATATGGGGTCGGATTGTTACCCACGGTGATGGTCACGGAATTGGCGTCAGTGCTGTCCGTGGTCAAACTACCAGTCGCGCCCATGGTGAATCCCCGATAGCTGTTGGCCGTGCTGTTGGCATCAATATCGATCAAGCCGGTGCCCGCGTCGATGGTGCCGCTGATGTCCACGCCGCCCTGGCCATTGAAAGTCACGCTGCCGCTACCGGCGGCGCTGATCAGGCCGGTGGCACCGACGCTGAGGACGCCGGCGTTGATGGGGCCGACACCGAATTGGTTGGCGGTGATGCCGCCACCGTTACCCACCGAAATGTCGAGCAGGGTGCTGGTGCCGGTGGTGGTGCCCACATTGATGGTCACCGCATCGGCCTGGGTGCTGTCCGAGACGATGGCTCCATCAGCGATCATGGCGTGGGTATACATGATCACCGACTCGTTGCCGAGGTTGTCCTGGTTGGCATTGAGGGTCAGGTCGCTTCCCCCTTGAACAGTGACGGTCATGCCCGCATTGATCAGGATATAGTCCTCAGATTCTAAGATGACTTGACCGGAGGCACCGGCGTCGAACGTCACCGTTTGATCGGCGGTGGTATTGCCAAAGGTCAAACGGGCATCACCGGTGGAACCCGAGAGCGAACTGATCGTGATCGACCCGCCGTCGCCGGTAGTGAACGACCCCTCTTCCAGAATGACGTCTCCGTCATCGCCTGCGCCGGAGAATGGGTCGTTCACCTGGAGGTGAATTGCGTTGGTACCGGTGTTGGTGGTGGAAAAATCGCCGCTGGCGCCCAGGGCCGTGTAGCCCACTTTCAGCCCTTCCGATCCGATGCCGTCGCTGTTGGCGTTGATGTCGATGATGCCATCCGTGCCCACCAAAGGGGCAGTGCCCGCATCGATGCTGCCATAGAGATTGATGGACCCCTGCGAGTCGATGATCACATCGCGACCGGCGGTGATGCCCTTGCCCGAAGTTACGGCATTGTAGAAGGTGATGCCGCTGCTGTTGAGGGTACTGTCGGAGTCAAAATCGACGACCACGCCGCCGAGGGTGTCGATTTCGCGCACGGAGCTGCCCGGCGAGCCGAAGATCGTCGTGTTGCTGCCCACGGTGATGGCCACCGAGTTGGCGGCGGTGCTGTTCGTTGTCAGTTTGCCATCCACACCCATGGTGAATCCCAGGTAGCTGGTGGCCGTGCTGTTGGCATCGATGTCAATCAGACCATCGCCCGCATCGATGGTGCCGCTCACATCCACACGCCCCTGTCCATTGATCGTCACGGTGCCGCTACCGGCGGCGCTGATCAGACCGGTGGCACCGACGCTGAGGACGCCGGCGTTGATGGGGCCGACACCGAATTGGTTGGCGGTGATGCCGCCACCGTTACCCACCGAAATGTCGAGCAGGGTGCTGGTGCCGGTGGTGGTGCCCACATTGATGGTCACCGCATCGGCCTGGGTGCTGTCCGAGACGATGGCTCCATCAGCGATCATGGCGTGGGTATACATGATCACCGACTCGTTGCCGAGGTTGTCCTGGTTGGCATTGAGGGTCAGGTCGCTTCCCCCTTGAACAGTGACGGTCATGCCCGCATTGATCAGGATGTAGTCCTCGGACTCCAGGATGACATGGCCGGTGGCACCCGCGTTGAAGATCACCGATTGACCGGCGGTGGTATTGCCAAAGGTCAACCGGGCATCGCCGGTGGAACCCGAGATCGAGCTGAGCGTGATCGTTCCCCCGTCACCCGCGGTGAACTTGCCCGCCACGGTGTTGACGGTGATGTCGCCGTCGTCGCCAGCGCCAATTGTCGGGCTGTTCACTTGGATATGAATCGCGGAGTTGCCAGTGTTGTCGGTCCTGATGTCGGCGCTGGCACCCACAGTGAGTCCTTCCGCGCCTGCCGCATCGCTGTTAGCGTCGATGTCGATGATGCCGCTTCCTGCGTTGATATCACCATTGAGCGTGATGCCATCTTCGGAATTGATGGAAACCGTGCCATTGGCGGTGATGCCATTGCCGGAGGTCACCGCATTAGCGAACGTGATACTGGACTTGCCATCGACGTCCACGACCACTCCCCCGAGGGTGTCGATTTCACGCACGGTACTGGTCGACGCATTACCGGTCGGATTGTCACCTACGGTAAGGGTTACCGAGTTGGCGGCTGTGCTGTCGGTGGTCAGCTTGCCATCGGTGCCCATGACAAGCGCACGATAGCTGGTGGCCGCGCTGTTGGCATCGATGTCGATCAGACCGGTACCGGCATCGACCGTTCCGTTGATGTTGACGGTGCCCTGTCCGTTGATTGTCACGCTGCCGTTTCCTGCCGCCAGGAGGGTCGTGCCGGCGTGGAAGGTGGCCGCTCCTGAATCGCCATTGATGTTGGCGGTGATCCTTCCACCCGTGCCAACGGTGATATCACGAACTTCAGTGGTTCCCGTCGAGGTTCCCACATTGAGGGTGAATGCCGTTGCGCTGGTGTCCGAGGTGGTGATTGAAGACCCACTGTACATGTAGAAGCGCTCCAACCCCGTGTTGTCCTGGTTGGCAGAGATCGTGACCGTGCCCGCCGTATTGAGAACGCCGCCGTCGTTGGCAAAGAGGTAAACCTGGCCACCCCCGAGAATGGACAGATCGTAGCCTTCCGCCGCCACGTCGAGTGCCTGGATGCTGACCAACCCGTCGCCGTCAGCCCGCCCGATGGTCACCAGTCCGCTCACGGCCAAGTTCGTTGTCAACTCGGCGTCGGTCAGGTTGAAGATGCCAGCCCCGCCACCGATTCCGACGGTGTCTGCCTGTTGTCCCGACAAAGTTACGTTGGTGGCGGTCAGCACATTTCCGCCACCATTGGCATCCAGATTCACGATCTGTGCCCGAATCGCGACATCACCGGTAGTGGTGACGTTTTGCGTCAGATTGTACGTGCCAGCCGTGGTCACGTTGAAATCGGCGGCACCCAGATCGATGGCGTTGGTGAAAGTCACCGTGTCCGTGCCCGCCGTGGCATTGATAGTCAGCGAATTGGTCGGCTTGTTGAACGTGGTGACTTCTCCGGCCGTGGAGTCGACGGTCAGCGTCGCCCCATTGTCGGTGATGGTGATCGTCTCGTTCGAGCCCGAGGTGTAGTTCAGGGTCACGTCGGCCGCCGTGATGGTCGAGGTGACCGGCTCCAGGCCCGTGTAGGTGATCAGTCCCTGGCCCGTGATCAGGATGCTACCGTCGTTCTCCGTGGCGTAGTTGTAGACGGCTCCCGCGAAGGCTCCGCCTCCCTGGATGATGAGTTGGTCTCCCGGGTTGGTCGAAACGTTTCCTTCGCCGTTGAAGGTGATGGCGAATGGCAGATCCCCGTTGTCGAAATCGACGGTGAAGGTGTCGTCGCCGGCACCGCCGTTGATGGTCAGACTTTCCACGCCCTCGACGGGTCTGCGTGAGACCTCGACGCCGCCTCGCAGAACGATCAGGCTGTTTCCGGTCGAATCCAGTCGAACCACGAAATCGTCACTTCCTGCCGTTCCGCCCACGGTCACGGGGCCATCGACCACGATGGCCACATCGTTGCCGTCGCCGCCCTGGTAGGTGAGCCTGGCGTCCTGGCCGATCACGCCGAGGAAATCGGTGAACACGAAGCCTTCCGTCTTCCCGGAGAAATAGCCATCAACGGCGTCGGTGTCATCGTTGTCGATGAGGATGAACTCGTTGTTCTCGTTCGGAAAAAACAAGTTGAACTGCGTCACGTCCAGGGTCGCCGTGCCGTCGCCGAGGGTGACGGTGCCGATGACGGCGAGTTGGTCGTGATTGTTCGCGTTGTTGCCGGGGCTGGTGCCGCCGATCTCGATGTCCAGATCGCCGTTGTTGAGATCGAGATCCCCGTTGATGGTCAGCACACCGGGGCTGTTGCCGGGGGCGAGCCCACCAGAATTGGTGGTGATGTCTCCATTGACGATACCTCTACCGGAAATCGTTTCTCCTCCTTCAAGCGAGAAACCATCCGTTCCACCCCCCTGAGTCAGGGTGCCGTTGACGATCGTGCTATTGCCCAGCGTTGTCGTGCCGGAATCGTTCATGGTCAGCACATGACCGGCATTCACCGTGATGCTGCTGTCAAAGGAGGAGCTGAACGAATTGCCTGCGGCGTCTCCGAGAGTCAGATCGCCGGTGGTCACGATGATCGATGAGGAGGAACCTTCGATTGTTGCGGTGACACTTCCTTCAAGATTGGCCGTGACCCCGCCTTCAAAGTCCAGCGTGCCAATGGTTCCCGAGAGCGTTTCCGTGTAGGTGCCGGATTCGATGATCACGGTGCCGCCCGCGGTGACTCCGTTGATGCCTTCCTGGATTCGACCGGTGGCGCCGACCTGGGCGCCGAGGGCGGTCACGTGGAGGGTGGAGAAATCACCCTGGAAGCCCGCCGTGCCCGCGTCGGTGTCGGTTCCATTGCCGAGGTAGGAGGAGTAATCGACGTTTCCACTCGTGAGCGAAGCTACCGTGGAGTCGTCTGTCGTGCCCCACCAGTTGCCGGCCGCATCGACAGACGTGGCGAACTCGTTGTTCAAGCCGTCCGTGGAAGCCAAATTGTTGTTCGTCACCAAAATAGTGGAGATGTCGGGCGGAATCGCCGCACCGAAATCGCGAATGGCGACTGCGGTTCCGTTCCCAGACAGATCGTTCTCCTCAATGGTGACGTCCTGCGAGTCGTAGATCGAGATCGCGGTCCCTGTTCCGCTGATCGCGTTGCCGTGGAAAGTGGTGTGACCATACACCGTAGCATCTGGATTGCCCCAGGTTCCCAGGCCAGCCGAGCTTCCATTCCCCGTCACGGTGTTATCCTCCACCAACCCATCTTTGGCCTGAGTAATCGAAACCGAAACGAAATTCCCATCGATCTGGTTATTCTGGAAAACGAATTGATCGACACCTGGGTTGATGTAGAACGCCCGCTTCCCTTCGCTGCCGAACACCTCGAAGATGTTGCCGGTCACGTTCAAGACATCCGTGTCTGACGTCGTGTCGGAATGCGTGAGTAAGCCAATGCCCGCATCAAAACCGCCCGCCGCCGAGCCTACCTGGATCCGGTTGTCCGTGATGTTGACCGTCCCCAAGTCCTTTTCCACCACGACATTGGAAGTGCCGTCTCCCCCCTGAATCGTGAATCCTTCCACGGTTACGTCATTCCCGGCCCCCTTGATCGTGATCGCGTTGTCGTTCTGACCGGTGGCCAGAATGATCGTCGTGACGTCACGCCCGCTGACGGACTGCAGGGTAAGGGACTTGTTGATGAGGGGACTTTCGTTGTAGGTCCCCGCCGCCACGTTCACCGTGCCGCCCGCATCGACCGCGTCGATGGCAGCCTGGATCGTGCCGGTAGCGGTCACTGTCAGTTCGGAATAGTCTCCCTGAAATCCGGGGGTGCCCGCATCGGTGTCGGTTCCGGAGTCCAGGAAACTGGAGTAGTTGACCGTGCCGCTCACGTTGCCGGCAATGACCCCGGCGTCATCGCTTCCCCACCAGTTGCCGGTGGCATCAAGCGGTTCGGTCGTGGTGTTGTCCAGCACTGTTCCGAAGCTGCCGTCGGACAACGAATTGCTGAAAAACACGACGGACGTAGGACCGTCGTTGCTCTTGCCGAATTCGCCCAAACGCACGGCGGTGTCGCCGGCCCCGCCGTTGATGAAGACATTGCCCTGAACGGTGATGCCGTCGAGGGTCGCGGGATTCCCGTTGTAGCTGGGTCCATCATTTCGGGCCTTGATGGCGAGCGATGAGGCGCCGTTGGCATTGGTGCCGGTCAAGCCCGATCCATTGAAGGTGGAATTGAGAATCTGGATGTTCTCGTACTGACCATACTTGAGATTGATATCGATCCCGTTGTTGAAGCCATAGCCGGCGTCGGTGCCGCTACTCAGGATGGTCAGGTTTTCCAACAGCGCATTGTTGAGTTTCTCGAGGTAGAGCCCCTTCTGGAGGTTGTTCTGGATCAGGGTGTCGGTGATCGTGATGTCGTCGAACAGATCCTGATTGGAAGTCGAAGAGTTGGTCGCCGCGATGAACATCCCGAAGTTGTTGTCCTCGATCACGCTGTTCATGATGGTGAGTCCGGTCACGCCCGCAGCGGTTCCCATCCTAAATCCGACATTTGCACCCGACATGGTCACTCCGTCGAGTTCCACACCGCTATGGGCGGAGGAACCCAAATTGAAGCTCGATGATGTATTCCCAGTGGAAGTGACATCCGTCACGAGGACAAAAGAGGCGTTCGAGGAAAGATTGATGCCGTGGGTGGCATTGGTGACGCGGAGGCCCTCGATGGTAAGACGATTGGCCGAAGATAGCCCGCTTCCCGTGATGCTCAGACCAGAGGCGCCTCCACCGGCGTCAATGATGGTGTCAATCGCTGGATTGCTCCCATCCCCGGCGCCACTCAGGATGAGATACTTGTCCACGGAAATTGATTCATTGTAGGTTCCCGCGGCTACATTCACCGTGCCGCCTGTGCTCGACATGTCGATGCCGTCCTGAATGCTGCCGGTAGCGGCCACATTCACGATATGGGCGTCACCGGAGACGGCACCGCTGAAGGCGGTCTCCAAGTCGATAGTCTGAGTGCCCGTGACATTGACCGTGCCCGTGTAGGTAGAGAGCGTGGAGTCGAAGGTGATGGTATCGCCACCGCCACCCAGATCGATGCTGATGGAGGTGACGCCAGAAACGGGTCCCACGCTGATGAAGCCGTCTCCATTCAGATCATACTCGAAGTTTCCACCGTTGATTCGAAGTGCCACGGAATTGCCTACGCCGTCGCCGATGATGGACAGGGTCGATCCAGCAATGGAAGCCGTGGTGAGGGCATTCTGACTCTCTACAGTTACGCCGAGTTCTGACGACAAGGCTTGGCCGTCGGCGGGAGTCCGACGCTCACCCGAGTTCAGGATTCCCGTCATCACATCCGACGTACCGGAGGTGAGATCGCCGAGGCCGAGAACGTGGCCCTGCTCGTGGATGAGCAGGGTGAGCAGATCGATGCCGCGATCAGCGCCGTCGGCGAATCCTGCGAGGACGCCATTAGTGGAGCGGAATTCCTCGTCAAGCTCCGGCGTGGCATCAACGAACCAGCCGAGTCCGGCCGCATCATCATCGATAACGATACTGGTGCCGGTCGCTTCTCCCAGTTGGTTGGCATCCAAATCCGTGACCGAATAGGTCACCGAATCCAGCGCTGCCAGCTGCACCTCCGAAATCCCCGAATCGATCCAGCGCTGCTTCGCCGCCTCGGCGATGATTTCCACATCTCCCTGAGTCAACCCTGTCGAGTTCCCGGCCTGACCCTGTTCAATGCCGGCATCCTGATCAGTGGCCTGACCCGGCGTCTGGGCGGTTTCGGCCTCATCGACTTGCTCGGGTGCCTCCACCGGCGCCGCAGAGAACAGCACGCGGGGTTCGAGCGCGTCCAGCTCCAGCGATCGGGGCGACATCTCGCCGACTGTGGATTCTCTGCTGGTCGCGCCCTTTGTTGAGGCTCCCAGGCCAATGATTCGGCGAAATAGATTTTTCATAACTCCACGGCTCCAAAGATGAATATTCAGGAAATCGCACAAAGGTTAGACCGTATTTCTCCGTTGAAAAGGAAAAAACTGACATCTTTGCGTTACAGTATTGCGGTATTTAAGAAGTAATAAATATTTAGATTGCCGTATCAGATCAAAATTCCAGGATGTGAATCATAATTTAAAGAATTACCGCGATTGATGTGGGGGCGAGTTTCGCGCAATGACGGCGCGCGGCCCCCTTGGTGTGCGAATGCTTGCCTCCGCTCAGGGGCCGCAGGCTTGCCGAACTTGGGCGGTGGCGGCATGCCGCAAGGAGGGGCGATTTTCAATCGCCCGCAGAAGTCATGAGCTCCGGGAACGGGGCCTCAAGGAGGCACGACTTCAGTCGTGCGGCGCGAGGTGCCGCGATGAATCGGACGGCTGAAGAGTCGTCGCTCCTTGAAAAAAGCCGCTCCCGAGGAGAACGGGAGCGGCTTTCCGGGGAAGCTGGTCGGGCGGGGTAGGGGGGGCGGTCTTTAGGTCGAGGTTGCCCCCGCGTGCGCTGTGAAATTCGATCCGCGTAGGGCGTGGGGAAGCGGGGCCATGCTTCTTCTCTTTTTCTGTTACTTGATTGGGGAATGACGAGTTGGAGTTCTCCCGGTCAAGAAGACTCGATAGCCGTCAGATCAAGGAGCCGACGAGATCCCAGGAATAGGAACCGGAGCCGGCGGAGGCGTTGGTGGAGATGGGCCCCGAAGTGGAAGCGGAGGTGCCATACAGGGAGATGCCGTGGTTGTACCAGGAGCCTCCACCGCCTGTTCCGGTGAACGAAATGCTACCACCAGCCGAGGAAGCAAAGGAGGAGTAGAGCAGGGAGACCCCGTGGTTGTAGGCGCCCGAGGCGCCGGCGCCGCCTTGTCCAGAGATTGAGAGATTGCCCGAAGCTGTCTGGAAAGCGGTGGCGTAGGCGCTGACACCCATGTTGGCCCCGTTGCCATTGCCTCCGGTGCCGATGATCGAGAGGTTTCCAGCCCCCGAGGTGAGCGAACCGTAGGTGGTGCTGACACCGGTGTTGGAATAGCCTGTGCCCGCGGCAGAGCCGGTGAGCGAAAGGGCGCCGGCGCCGGAGACGGTGGTGAGGTTTGTGGCGTAGAGATTGATGCCGTAGTTGTAGTGGTTTCCAGATCGGGCGATTCCCGAGATGATGAGATCGCCGGTGGAGCTGAGCGTGGACAGGGAGAGGCTTACGCCAGAGTTGCTGTCGCCAGCGGCGGTGTTCGAGCCGAGGCCGATCAGGGAGATGGGGGAAGCACTGGTGGTGGTGGCGGTGAAGTATTGCAGGGAGATTCCGGCATTCTGGAAACCGGAACCCGAGCCGGTGCCCTGGATGGAGATGGCGCCGTCTGCGGAAAGAGCGACCCCGCGGTTGGCGGAGACGCCAGCGTTGTGGCTGGCTCCATTGCCACCAGTGCCAGCGATGGAGATGCCACCACCACCAGAGGAAGTCAGTGAGACATTGAGGTCGAGAGCGACGCCGAAGTTGGAATCGCCTCCCGCGCCGCCGGAGCCTGAGATGGCGATGGAGCCACCGGAGCCGTTCTGCGAGAGGGAAGAGGCATGGAGATAAACGCCCTGCTGTCCCCCGCCCCCGCCGCTGCCGCCGGAACCTTCAATGAAGAGAATGCCGGAACCCGCGGCGATAGAAGCGTAGCTGGCAACCACGCCGCTGCTGTAGGCGGCGCCGTCCCCGCCAGTGCCCCGTAGAGTGACTGATCCGGAGGAGCCAGCGGCATTGATGGAGGAGCCACCGTGAATGAGCAGTCCGGAGCCGCCCGCACCGCCAGCCTGTCCGTTGAGGAAAATGGAGGCCGAGTCGGAGGCGTTGAGGTTGGAAGCGAAGAGATCAAGACCGGTGTAGGAAAGCCCTGCGCCATCGAGACCGGAGCGGGAGGCCGAAAAATTGATACCGCCCGCGCCGCCGACCGAAATGGTGGAACGATCAAGGGAGATTCGCTCGGCGGTGAAATCAGCGACGAAACCCGGGGCCAAAGCTACCGTGGAGCGGAAAAGACCCACCTGGTCGAAACCGTCCCCCCCGTTGACTTCGATTCCGCCCGGCAAGCCGGTGAGGGACCCGAGGGTGATGGTGTCGTCGTCGTCGCCGGTGTTGATGAGCAGGTCGGTGAACAGCGCGGGATCGACGTGAATCTCGTGGAGAGACACCTGGCTGGAGCCTCCGACTGTCGAACCGATGTTGTTGTTGGGATCACGAATCACCAGCACGCCGTTCTCGAAACCGATGAACAACGTGTCTTTGGTGTTGCTTCCCACCCCGTTGTTGCCCTCGTCGAAGTCGATGATCGACAGCACGCCGGAGCCGTCGATGAACAGGCCGGTGGTGACCACCTCGGTGTCGTTGTCGGAAAGCGTCATGGTGGCCTCATCGGTGGCGCCGATGCTGATCTCGGGATCGGCGCTGGTGATGGTGTCGAGCGTGACGATGATGTCCTCCGCACCCTCGACCAGGAGGTCGTCGATGACGGACACATCGATGGTGGCGTCGAACTGACCGGCCAGGATGGTGACCGTGCCGCTGAGCGCGGTGTAGTCCAGATCGGCGATGGCGCTGCCGCCCACGAGGTAGGTGACGACAGTGTCGGTGCTGCTGGCTTTGGTGAGACTGACGGTGAACTGGCCGTTCGTTCCCGGCTCGGAGGCTGGTGTCGTGGCGGCGACGGAAAGTTCCGCCACATCATTGTCCTCGATGTCGCCGGTGGCGCTGGCGGTGCCGATGCTGACCGCGCCGAAACTGGAGTTCGTGATCTCGGCGGTGACGGTTTCGGTTGCCTCCACCAGATCGTCATTGGTGACGACCACGGTGAAAGTGCCCGTGGCCGAGCCATTGGCGACGCTGATCTGCGCTCCGGGCGCGATGGCGGTGTAGTCGAGCCCGGTGAAGGCCGAGCCGGTGCCGAGATCGGCGATATCGAAGGTGATGGCGCTGCCGGTGGCGTTCACTTTCCCCAGGGTAACGGTGAAGACCAGATCGGTCGTCCCCTCCTCGCCCTGGGTGGTGACGCTGAGATCGGCGACGGCGGTGTCGGTGTCGGCGATGGTGACGGTGGCGCTATCGGTGGCCCCGATGGAGATGCTCGACGCGCCGCTGGTGATGCTGTCGAGGGTGACGATGACGGTTTCTCCGATTTCGAGGAGATCGTCATTGAGAACGGAGACATCGATGGTGGCGGAGGCTTGTCCGGCCAGGATGGTAACCGTGCCGCTGAGCGTCACGTAGTCGTCCCCGGCGGTCGCGGTGCCCGTCACGGTGTAATCGATCACGGTGTCGGTGGCACTGAGGGCTCCGAGGCTGACGGTGAACTGTCCGTCAACGCCGGGCTCGGAGGCCTGGGTGGTCGCGGCAATGGACACCTCCGTGGTGGCGGTGATGTCAAAGGTGAGGGGATCGGAGGTGTCGATTCCGCCATCGTCGGTGCCGCCGTTGTCCTGAACCCTGACGGTGACGGTGGCGGTGCCGGTCACATTGGGGGCCAGGGTGTAGGTGAGGTTGCCGTTGACATCGATGGCCGGCGGCACGCTGAAGAGCGCGGCGTTGTCATTGCTGACCAGGTAAGCCAGCACGGTCTGGCCCGCTTCGACGGGATCGAAGTTGGAGGTAAAGCCCGCGACGCTGTGAGCGCCGGAACCCGCGGTCACCGTCTGATCGGCACCGACATTGAAGGTCGGGGCATCATTGACTCCGGTGACGGTGATGCTCACGGTGGCGTCTTCGATGCCGTTGTTGAAAGTGAAGGTGACCACCTCGCTCTCGCCGAAGGCCAGGTGCTCGAAATCGCCGTTGGGATCGAACTCGATGTCGTTCCCGTTCACGGTGACCACGCCGCCCGCCACGGGTTGGGTGACGCTGACCACGGACTCGATCCGGTAGGCGTGGGCGCCTCCGTAGTTCGAAATGATGGTGCCGTCCGCGAGGATGCGGTCCTGCTGGTTGGCCCCCACGAGGATGTTCCCTTGGCTGATGTCCACGGAGATGCCGAACTGATCCCGGCTCTGGCCGTAGGGGGAGCGAATGATGTCGGTCTGTCCCCATTGGCTGCCAAGCGCGGCGCCGGTGTCTTTCTGGAACACGTAGACGGCCCCGGCTTCGCCGCCGGCGGTGTCCTCGAGATGGGAACCCACGACGATGATCCCGTTGTCGATGGCGACAGAACGTCCGAATTGATCGTTAGCCGCGCGGTCGGAGGCCTGGATGGACTGGACCTGTTCCCATTGGCTACCCGCCGGGTTGCCGGAGTTCAGTTCGAAGATGTAGGCCTTCCCGGCATTGGAACCTCCGGAGTCTTCGAGATAGGCCCCCACCACGATGGTGTCGCCGTCGATGTCCACCGAGAGGCCGAACTGGTCGTCCTGACTCGCGTCGCTGGCGATGAGTTTCTGTTGGAGTTGCCATTGGGTCAGAGTCTGCGGTCCGGAGGCGGTGGTTACGAGACCGCTGCCATCATTGCCGCCGAAGAGCGTGTTGACGACGCCATTGCCAGTGAAAAGGGTGGCGTTGAGATTGCTCGCGAGCGTGGCGTTGTTGATGGCCGTGATGATCTCGTTCGCGGTGTTGCCGGCGATGCCGAGTTCGATGGTTACCAGACCGGCGTTCTCGGTGACCGTGGGCTGGGCGCCCAGGCCCCCGGTGATGATTTCCACCGAGACCCCGCTGGTGACGGTGGAGCTGACGGCGATCTGAGCCTTGCCGTTGCCGCCCGCGGCATCGAGGTCGAGAACACCGTGGGAACCGGCCGCGTCGAATTCATAGACGTAGACCGAACCCCGATCACGGAAGGAACCGGCGGCGTTGTTGTCATCGGGGAAGTCGTCATCATTGGCCCCGATGACGAGCCGGTCTCCGGAGATAGCCACGGAGCGCCCGAATTCATCGCTCTCCATGTCCGTCGCGTCCGAGAGTCCTTTCAATTTCACCCCGTCTGAATCGACGGATTGGACACCCTGCTGGACGGTGCCCGCTGCGAAGAATGTGTTCCAATCGCCACCGGCGGCGTTGTAGACGTGGACGGAGCCGGAGTTGGTGTCGCCATCGTCATCCAGACGCATGGCTACAGCCAGAGCCGAGCCGTCGTCGTTGAGAGTCACTTGGCGACCGAAGTCGTCGCTGTTGCTGCGGTTGGCGGCTCTCAGTCGACCTTCGAGGGTCACCACGCCGGTGCCTTGGTCGAAGGAATAGACATAGACCGCTCCTTGGTCGGTGCCACCGGCCTCGTGTCCGTTGGCTCCGATGGCGATGACCGATCCGTCGGCGGAAATCGCCACGCCCAGGCCGAAGAGGTCGCCGTCGTCGTCGTCGGTGGTCGGCGGGGCGAGAGTGGCCACCAGCGTCCAGGTGTCGTCCGAGGTGTCGGTGGTCCCGTTGTCCTCGCGATGATAGAGGTAGGCCCGCCCCGTGCGTTGATCGGTGTTGTTGTCGATGCCCTTGCCGGATTCGGTGGC
The DNA here is from genome assembly GCA_964439145.1 of uncultured Verrucomicrobiales bacterium. GTDB lineage: Bacteria > Verrucomicrobiota > Verrucomicrobiia > Verrucomicrobiales > DEV007 > JAEUHH01. The sequence goes on along the minus strand of CAYTNL010000004.1, from coordinate 121,519 downwards.
GCCGACCACCGCGTAGTCGCCACCGATGGCCACCCGGCGCCCGAACTGCACCGCTCCGCCGAACTCCGGGTTCGTCCCGTCGGCGATGCCACCGTCGAGCTTGGCGACTTCGACCACTTCGCCGGGAGCTCCCGAGAACAGGTGGCCAGCGCCCCACTGGACCAGTTCGATCACCGCGCCGTCGTTGGTCGTGTAGAGGGCGTCCGCCCGGCCGGCGCCGATGAGGTAGTTGTCGCCGGACATGGCGACGTTGAGGCCAAACTCATCACGGGTCACCGTGCCATTGGCGTCGGAGGGCAGGATGACCTGCTTCAGCTCGAAGAGGCCGGTGGTGGCGTTGAGCTCAAACAGCTGACCGCGACCATGGTTGGTGGTGCCGCCGAGTGATTCGTTCAGGTAGTCGCCGGTAAGCAAGCGGACGGTGCCGCCCACCACATCGACCGCGACGCTGCCGCCGAAGCGGTCATCATCGGCGAGATCAGGCACACCACTGGCGCTGCTCAGGTGAGTGAGTTCGTAGCCTTGGGTCAGCGGTACGGCGGCGGTGGCGGCGACGATGCCGGTGCCGGTGCTGTGGTGCGACGCGACGGTGGCGGAGATGGTGCCGCCTCCGGGACTGGTCAGGGCCAGGTCGTTCAAGATCGCCGCCACCTGGGCCGCGGTCGAGGTCACGGTGCCCGTTCCGTCGGTGGCGAGATTGACGGTCACCGCTCCATTGAACTCCAGCACGGAGAGGACCTGGCTGGCCCCGGCGTTGACGAAGGAGACGGTGATGGGATCCGCGGTGTTGGTCGTGGTGACCCTAACGCGGTTCGTGTCACCGGAACCGATGACCGTGCCCACGGTGGTGCCGCCGAAGTCGTAGGCGTAGACGGCGCCCCGGTTCGAGCCGCCGCTGTCTTCCTGGCGGGCACCGATCGTGACGATATCCCCGGCGATGTCGACGGAGTAGCCGTAGCGGTCGTCGCCCCCCTGATTGGATGCCGCCAGCTTGGCTTCGATGACCCACTGGGTGCCGTTGAATTGATAGACATAGGCCGATCCGGAATTGCTCCCGGTGTCGTCGTTCAGCTCCGCGCCCACCACCAGTCGGGTGCCATCGATGGCGACCGAGCGGCCGAACTGGTCGCTGGTGACGATATCGGGTGAGCCGTCGGTGTTCTGCGCCTTGAGCTTCTGGGCGAACTGATAGGTCGTGCCGTTGAAATTGAACACGTAGGCGGCCCCTGAATCGTTCGCGCCCGCCAGATCGTTCTGGGCGAGGGTGTCCGCGTCTTCCAACAGCGCGCCGATCACCAGCACGTCGCCGCTGATGGCGACAGACGAACCAAACTGGTCACTGCCGTCGCTGCCCTGCGCGGCGGTGGCCTGGATCTTCTGCTTCAGTTCCCACTGGCTACCCACCGGCGCTGCGCCATTGAACTGGTAGTAATAGACGGCGCCCTTGTCGGTCGCGCCGGAGTCGTCGAGCTGCGCGCCGACGAACACGCGTCCATTGGCGGCATCGACCGCCACCGAATAACCGAAGTCGTCGAAGATATCGGTGTTGTCGTTGACCAGGGTCTGCTCCAGCACCCAGCCCGCGACGGTGTTGTGGTAAATGTAGACTTCCTCCCGGTGACCTTGCCCTTCGGAGCCGATCACCGCCCAATCGCCGTCGATGGCCACGGACCACCCGAGTCGATTCAGATCGGGGATGGCAGTCTCATCATCGAGCGTGAGTTCGCCCGTGTGGATGACGCCGGGACCCGTCGGGGTCACCGTCACGGCCGTGTTCTCGTTGGTGGTGCCGCCCAGCTCGAGCACGTCTCCCACGGTGATGATCTGCGCGTGGGTGTCGAGCGGGACGAGTGAACCCGTGTAGCTGATGCTGACAGTGGCGGTGTGGCTGCCCGTCACGCCGGCGCCGTAGTCGTGGGTGAAGGAAAAGTCGGGCGTGGCCGCGGTGAAGTCGTGCGTGGAATCGAAAGTCATCCGCGAAACGGCCGTGCCATCGCCCCAATCGACCTCCACCGTGATACCGTTCTGCGTTTCGCCGACGGTCAACGCGTAGAGGATGTCGCCGGTGACGGTCACTGACTCGCCCTCGGAGATGGCGGTGGTGTCAAAGTTCACCGTGTCCAATTCGGGCTGGGAAACTTCAACGGCGCCGATGTCAGCCGCGTCGCCGAGCGGACGCGCGGCTCCGCGCTGGTCCTCGGTGAGCACGGATCCCACCGCGCCGTCGATGGCGACGCTGCCGGGATTCAGGGTGTGGGATTGCATCACAAAGCCTCCCGGCAGGGTGGCGCCGCCGTTATCGGCCAGTTCTCCGAGCAGGGGATTGGTCAGGATTCGCGTGCCGGAAGTCTGGTTCAGGGTGCCGCCCTGATTAACACCGATGATCACCAGACCCTCGATGGTGGCGCTTGCGTTGTTGTCACTCAGGAGCAGGTTGGGATTTTCCGCGTCGCGGGTGTTTCCGTAGAGGATGCTGTTGCGGTAGGTGATGACGCCGCCACCGCGGTGGACGCCGCCGCCGTTCTGGGTGGCGCGGTTGTTGACCACAGTGACGTGGTCCAGCACCAGGGTGGAATTTTGTGTGCTGTGAATACCGCCCCCGTCCGAGGCCCGGTTCACCACCGTGCCCGCGTCGGGATCGAAGCCCGCCACGTTTCCACTCACCGTCACATTGGTCAGAATGATCGACGAGCCGTCGCTCGCCTGATAGAGACCGCCACCGTGGCCTTCGGCCCGGTTGCCGGAGATCTCGCCGTTGGTCAGAATCATCGTGCTGAGCGTCTCGCCGTAGAGACCGCCGCCCCGGCCGCGGTTGATGTCGCCATTGGAGTTGGTCTGGTTGTCCCGGACGATGAAATTCTCCAATTCCAGACGCCCGTCGGAAATGAACACACCTCCGGCGCGCCCGTAGGTTTTATTGCCGATGATCACCACCTTGTTGCCGGTGAAGCTCGATTCCGCTCCCGTCAGGTAGATGCCGCCGCCCACCCGGTCATTGCTGCCACTGGCCACTTGACTGGCGGTGTCGAGATCGTAGCCGGTCTTGTTGTTTTCGATGACCACGTTCTCGGCGGTCACCGTGCCGTTGCTGGCGATACCGCCCCCGTTGCTGGCGCGGGTGGCGTTGCCGGAGATGGTCACGTCCACGAGATTGGCCGTGGCTTGATCGGACTCCAGAAAGAGCGCGCCGCCCTGGTTCTGGGCTTCGTTCGCGATGAGGTCCACGCGCTCCAGATTGGCGGTGGAGGCGCCTTGCAGAAAGATCGCCCCGCCGTCGTCCGCCGACCGGTTGTTCTCGATGGTGGCGTCGGTCACATTGAGCGTGGTGCCGGCATGGGTGATCCATACCGCCGCTCCCCCACGACTGGTGGAGTTCTCAACTGTCGAGTTACCTGACAGGATGCTGGTCTTGGTGCCCGGGGTGCTGGAGATGATGTTCACCACGCTCGCCCGATCCGCGTAAATGGCACCGCCCCGGCCCTCGGCCGTGTTTCCGGTGAGGGTGATGTCCTCCAAGTTGACCATGCCGCCGCCGGTGATGTAAAAGCCCCCCCCGACGCGATCTCCTGGGTCGGCGTTGTAGATCCGGTCACCGGCCCGGTTGTTCGTGATGCTGGTGCCGGTAGCGTTGAACGTGCCGCTGAAGATAGCCACGCCGCCGCCCTGTTCGTCGATGGAAAAGTTGTCGGTGATGGTCCCGCCGTTGAAGGTCACCGTGGAAGGACCATCGACGGCCACGCCGCCACCGGAATCCTCGGCGAAGTTGCCCCGAATTGTGGTGCCGTCGAAGGTGACGGTGGAAGCGCCTCGCACATAGATCCCCGCGCCGTTGTTGTCCGCGTAGTTGCCGTCGCCGATGCGATGCTGCACCGTGCCGTCCGCCACAGCGGCCCCGCCGGCCCCGTCAGTCAGAGCCTCATTATTCTGAAAGGTGCCCGCGACACTGGACAGAATCAGAACGCCGGTCGTGCCGTTGATGACCACGATGTCATCGATGACGGCGGTGGCACCCGAAGTGCCGCCGGTCACGGTTTGGCCTATCGTAAAGGCGACGGTGCCGGCGTCATATTCGATGGATTCTTGAGCCGCTCGATCCCCGCCGATGAGACCTCCGATGAAAGTGACCGAGGAGTTGGTTGACTCGATAATGCCGCCGCCGCCGTCACGGCCGGAGTTGGTGGCGTCGTGGAAGCTCACCGCGTTGAAGCTGGTGGAGTCGTCGTTGTCCTGTGCGGCCCCTTCCACCACGTTGCGCTGGATGGTGACGTTGTCGAAGGTCGCGGTGTTGTATTCCCCGGCAAAGAAGAAGCCGCCGCCGTCATCCCGGGCCGCGTTGTCCGCGATGGTCACATCTTTCAACTGCAGAACGTTTTTCTGCCCGGTGAAGTAAAAACCGCCACCGTCCCGGTCCACCGTGGTACCCTCGTTGATGGAGGCGTTACCGGCGATGGTGACGCCTTCCATGAACACGGCCGTCGTCGACGCGAGGCTACCGGAAGCATAGAAACCTCCCCCGTGTCCGCCGGAGACGTTCTCCCGGATGGATCCGCCATTCATCACGACGGTTCCACCCACGATACCGTTGTTGGTGACGTAGAAGCCGCCGCCGATATTGGTCTCTCCCCGGGTGGACTGGTTTCCACTGACGTCCACGTTGTTCAGAACCACGGTGGACCCCACGGCGCGGAAACCCGCGCCGTGATCCACATCCACGGTCACACCACCGGTGATTGTCAGGTCGCTGAAAAAGCCGGTGGCATTGGGACGGATATCGAAGACTCGATCAAGACCGCCACCATCGATGATGGTATTGGCCATGCCGTTACCCTTGATGAAGACGGCTCCATTGCTCTTGGTGATGTCGTAGTCTTCCCGGGCGTTGCCGTCATCCGCGGTCCCACTGATCGTGGTGATAATCGAAGTGGTATCCAGCCCCGCGGCGAAGGTGATGACGTAATCTCCCGCCGCACTGGCGTTGGCCGCGGTGATCGCCTCACGCAGGGAAGTCAGACCGTCCCCGGCATCGATCACGTCTGTGGCCGTGGTCACCTCAATGGTGCCGACCGGCGTGGTCGGCATGGCGTCCGGATTGATGACCCGGACGTCCCGGGAGGAGGAGACTGTCTGGCCGGTGGTCAGATCAGTGATCGTCACGGTCACGGTCAGCGTTTCGCTTGACGTCTCCACGCTGGAAATGGTGTGGGTGAAGCTGAAACTGTCCTCCTCGTCCAAGCCGGGGGAAGTGACATCGTGGTCCACGGGAATGACCGCGGAGGTGCCTCCGCTGACGGACCAGGAGATGCGCAGATCGCCTCCGCCGGTACCCGAGGAACTGGCCACGGCACTGACTTCAATGGCATTTCCACTGATCCAGGTGGCCGGCACGGTCACAGAATCCAGAGTGATGGCCGAGGTGAGCGGGTTCAACTCGATGGCTCCCAAGTCACTCGGCGCGGCGCTGCCTCCGCGGCCTCCCCCGTTCTGATCGGAAGCGAGCAGCTCCGCCGTCACGGCTCCGACGATGTTGGTATCGCCGGAATCCGGAGTAAAGATTGTCACGGTATCCTGCACGGTCGTGGTGCCGCTCCCTCCGGCCAGAGATGCACCCACGGTGGCTCCGGTGGCTGAAGTCAGCGTGGCGGCTCCTTCATAACTGGTGGTCGCCGCAATGGTGCCGTCCAGATCCGAGAGTGCCACAGTTCTTCCCGTGTTGTTGGAAGCGACCGAGTTCAGGAAGTTCAGACTTCCGCCAGCCCGCCGAACCCCGCCACCGGCATCGGTCCCGGTATTCCCCGTCACCGTGGTGTGTATCAGGTTCATGACCCCGCCGCCCAGGTAAACACCGCCGCCATCCCCCAGGTCCTGGGGAAAAGTCCCGTTGACCAGAGCGGTGTTGCCAACCACCCCGTTGTCGAGGAGCTGATTGTTGGTGAAGCTTCCGGTTACGTTGGACAGGAGAAGGGTGCCCGACGTGGTGGAGTTGGTATTCTGCGCCCGGTAGATGATGACACCGCTGCCTGTCGCGGTCGTGATGGTTTGGCCCACAGCCAGATCGGTCGCAACGTTCCCCGTGGTCTCCGTGTCATACAGCACATAGGCGTAGTCCGGATCGGTGAAAACGCCCGCCTGGTTCCCGGTAAAGGTGGAGTTGGAGACATTGGAGCGCGAGTTGGTGCTCGTCTGGTAATAGCCGCCGCCTTCACGACCGGCGATGTTTGACTCAAAGGTGGAACCAGAAATGGATACCGTGCTGTCCTCAATCTGGTAGAGACCACCACCTTGGCCATTGGTCACGTTTTCCTTGATGACAGAACCCTCGAGGGTCAGTTGAACCCGCTCCCTGGTGTAAATCCCACCACCATGTTTTTGCCCCGTGGAGACGGAGGCGCCGTCATGCTTGAAGCCGGCCATGTTTCCACTGATGAGCGATCCGCTGATGGAAAGTTGAGAATCATCCTCCACGCCAATGCCACCCCCGACACCACCGGCGATGTTGTCGGTGACACTGCTGTTGATCAGAGTGATGTTGGCGCGCTCGGCGCCGTAGATGCCGCCACCATCGGCGGCGGTGTGAGTCGAGCTGGAGGCGGTGGTGACATCGCCCAGGACCGTGATGTTGCCGGGTGTATTGGCTCCATCCACATAGGTGGTCCCGGTGCGGTGGTCGATCCCGGTCTTGTTCCCTGTAATGACGGAGTTCTCGAAGACGACTTGCACGGGTACCGTGGCCACGAAGACCCCGCCGCCATCGTCGCCGGCCGCGTTGTTGCTGATCACTGAGTTGGTGAAGATGATATCGGAACGGTTTACCGCGTAAATGCCGCCCCCGTCATGACCATCGGCATAACCCGCCGCGTTGTTGTGGATGGTGACATAATCCCCCCGCAGGATACCGTTCTGGTTGGCGATGCCGCCCCCGTCCGACGTCTCCGCGATGTTGTTCTGGATGGTGACGTAGGAAAGATTGAAAGCGGAAAGTTCATTTCCATTGCGGAGACCGCCCCCATCCGCCCGCGCCCAGTTGTCCTGGATAAGCACGTTGGTCAGGGCGGTCCCGGTGATGTTGACGACCGATCCGTTGCTCGCATTGGCAATCCCCGCGCCGGCGGCGGCCAAGTTGCCCTGGATGACAGTGGCCCCCGTGATGTTGAGGATGGCCTGATCCGAGTTGTAAATGGCGCCCCCGCTTCCCTGAATCACGGCGGTGGCGTTGTAGTTGGTGGCGTTGTTCTGGAAAGTCACCGAGTCCAGGTTGGCCACGCCACCGAGGTAGTTCCACAGTCCGCCGCCGTTGCGCGTGGTGGTGCCGTCGATGAAGTTGTTTTCCCAGGTGTTTCCGTTGGCGTTGATGATGCCGCCCTCGTTGAAGCCGCCCGCTCCATCTCCCGCACCATGGTTTCCGCGCACATCACTGTTCGAGTCAAAGTTGATGACGGCGGCTGGCCCGTTGAAAAAGCCGGCGCCGCGCCCGGCAGCATCGCCGGAAACGGCGAAATCGAGATTCAACGTGATGTTGGCTTCGATGTCGGTATTGATGAGGTTGATGGTGCCGTTGTTGTAGATGCCTCCACCGTAGTCATTCGTGACGGTATTGTTCGAGACGACACTGTCCGTCAAGGTGACAACCGCTCCGGGGGTGCCCACCCGGAAGCCGCCGCCATTGTTGGTGGCGGTATTCCCACTGATGGTCACACGCGTTCCCGAGACCACGGTCCCCAGGCTTTCGATATAGAGGCCGCCGCCGTCGGTGGACGCCGTGTTTCCGCTGATGGTGACGCGGTCCATCGTCACCTGGGACTCGGCGCGGAGGTAGAGTCCGCCCCCCACGCCGGCGTCGGCTGCGTTGTTCTGGATGAGGATGTCACCCATCACCGTGTCGCCGGTGATGTTGAGGATCGCCCCGTCCACCCGGATGGCGCCGCCGTTGTTTCCGTCATTGCCACCGATGACCGTCTGTGTGGTCGCGCTGTTGACGAGGTTGATCGTTGAACCCACCGTGCCGAAGATCGCGCCGCCCCCGTTGATGTCCGATGAGTTGCCGGACATGGTGACCCCTTCCAGAGTCAGGGTGGCGTCAAACCCCACGTAGGCACCGCCACCAAGAGAGTGGTTGTTGATGTTGTTGGAAATATTCGAATCGGTGAAAGTCACCGAGGCGACCCCGTCGAGCATGATGCCCGCTCCGAGAGGACTCCTACCAGCCCCCACCCGGGTGGCGATGTTGTTGGTGATGTCGACATTGATTCCGGTGACCGTTGAGTTGTTCACCCGCATCCCGCCGCCGAAACGATCAACGTTGGCGGTGTTCGGGGTTTCGATCGTGTTGCCGTCGATTTTCACGTTCTCCAGATGAACGACCGTGGTGGTCCCGTCCACCAGCATCCCGGCCCCGTGGAAGTGATTGAGTTTACCCCCGGTGATCGTCAGGTCTTTGAAGGTGACATTCGCTCCTCCGGTCACATGGAACACCCGGTCCAACTGCTGACCGTTCACGAAAGTCACGTCCTTGCCGGCTCCCTGGATCGTCAGAATCTTGCCGCTGATGTCGAAGTCCAGATTGGCGTTGGCGTTCTCGTTGCTTCCGGTGATCTGAATCGAGTAGGTGCCGGCCGACAGTACGATGGTGTCTCCGTCAACCGCCTGATTGATGGCTTCCCGGAGGGAAAGCAGTCCATCCCCGCCGTCTACCACATCGTTGAAAGTATCGACCGTCAAGGTTGCCGGCGCGCGATGCGACAAGCTGCCCGGAACCGCTGATGCGGCCTGACCGGCCACCGGCAATCGACGGACGCCTTCCTCGGCTCCGCCATACATCAGATCATTTTCCGAACCCGCCAGGTAACGATCCGAAAGACCAAGGATGTGGCCCTGCTCGTGCATCAGGACCGTCAGCAGATCCACATCGGCGTTAGCCCCATCCCGCACTCCGGTGAGTCGGGAGTCGGATGTTGCCTCGAACTCGGCGTCGTCACCGGGCGTGGTATCCAGGAACCAGTCCAGACCTCCGGCGTTGTCGTCCACCACGATCTTGTTGCCTTCGGCGAACGCCACGGTGAGACCTCCCAGATCCCGCAGCTCGTATTCGATGGCGGAGAGCGCCGCGCTCTGCTCGGGCGTCAATCCGGTGGCCTCCCAACGGCTGGCCGCTTCCCTCGCCAACTCACCCAGCGTCTCCTCGGTCAATGCCGGTTTCGTCTGATCAGACCCTGTCGAGTCCCCGACCTGACCCTCTTCGGTCGCCCCGGCGGTTTGCGCCTGGGGAGCGTCGGTTCCAGCATCGGGCGCTTCCACGGGAGCCCCCGAGAAAAGGACGCGTGGTTCAAGGGCGTCGATCTCCAGAGAGCGCTGGACATTCTTTTCGGCGTCAGCCGAACCGGTTACCTTGCCGAAAAGTCGGCCGAGGAGTTGTTTCATCTGGGTATTATTTTGAAAAGGGGGAGGGTCGGTAAAGAGATGCGGTTACGATTCGGGGTGAACGGCCGAGGCGGCTATGGGTTTTGGGAATTTGCTCGGGATGTCAGGTAGCCTCAGTCGGTGCGGCCTCGGTTTCGGTCAGGTCGCTGTATTCCGTTAGCGGAAAATCGGCGTTGATACCTGACCGCGTTGAAGCGGCGACGTGGCTTTTCCCAGAAAAGCCGAAAGGCGTCAATAGATTATTGACGTGTTTGAGTCGCTTTTCTCGCTTCCGAGAATTCGGTAGTCGGGGATATCCGACCAAGTATTTTTGGGCGAGAAAAAAGCCGCTCCCGAGGAGAACGGGAGCGGCTTTCCGGGGAAGCTGGTCGGGCGGGGTAGGGGGGGCGGTCTTTAGGTCGAGGTTGCCCCCGCGTGCGCTGTGAAATTCGATCCGCGTAGGGCGTGGGGAAGCGGGGCCATGCTTCTTCTCTTTTTCTGTTACTTGATTGGGGAATGACGAGTTGGAGTTCTCCCGGTCAAGAAGACTCGATAGCCGTCAGATCAAGGAGCCGACGAGATCCCAGGAATAGGAACCGGAGCCGGCGGAGGCGTTGGTGGAGATGGGCCCCGAAGTGGAAGCGGAGGTGCCATACAGGGAGATGCCGTGGTTGTACCAGGAGCCTCCACCGCCTGTTCCGGTGAACGAAATGCTACCACCAGCCGAGGAAGCAAAGGAGGAGTAGAGCAGGGAGACCCCGTGGTTGTAGGCGCCCGAGGCGCCGGCGCCGCCTTGTCCAGAGATTGAGAGATTGCCCGAAGCTGTCTGGAAAGCGGTGGCGTAGGCGCTGACACCCATGTTGGCCCCGTTGCCATTGCCTCCGGTGCCGATGATCGAGAGGTTTCCAGCCCCCGAGGTGAGCGAACCGTAGGTGGTGCTGACACCGGTGTTGGAATAGCCTGTGCCCGCGGCAGAGCCGGTGAGCGAAAGGGCGCCGGCGCCGGAGACGGTGGTGAGGTTTGTGGCGTAGAGATTGATGCCGTAGTTGTAGTGGTTTCCAGATCGGGCGATTCCCGAGATGATGAGATCGCCGGTGGAGCTGAGCGTGGACAGGGAGAGGCTTACGCCAGAGTTGCTGTCGCCAGCGGCGGTGTTCGAGCCGAGGCCGATCAGGGAGATGGGGGAAGCACTGGTGGTGGTGGCGGTGAAGTATTGCAGGGAGATTCCGGCATTCTGGAAACCGGAACCCGAGCCGGTGCCCTGGATGGAGATGGCGCCGTCTGCGGAAAGAGCGACCCCGCGGTTGGCGGAGACGCCAGCGTTGTGGCTGGCTCCATTGCCACCAGTGCCAGCGATGGAGATGCCACCACCACCAGAGGAAGTCAGTGAGACATTGAGGTCGAGAGCGACGCCGAAGTTGGAATCGCCTCCCGCGCCGCCGGAGCCTGAGATGGCGATGGAGCCACCGGAGCCGTTCTGCGAGAGGGAAGAGGCATGGAGATAAACGCCCTGCTGTCCCCCGCCCCCGCCGCTGCCGCCGGAACCTTCAATGAAGAGAATGCCGGAACCCGCGGCGATAGAAGCGTAGCTGGCAACCACGCCGCTGCTGTAGGCGGCGCCGTCCCCGCCAGTGCCCCGTAGAGTGACTGATCCGGAGGAGCCAGCGGCATTGATGGAGGAGCCACCGTGAATGAGCAGTCCGGAGCCGCCCGCACCGCCAGCCTGTCCGTTGAGGAAAATGGAGGCCGAGTCGGAGGCGTTGAGGTTGGAAGCGAAGAGATCAAGACCGGTGTAGGAAAGCCCTGCGCCATCGAGACCGGAGCGGGAGGCCGAAAAATTGATACCGCCCGCGCCGCCGACCGAAATGGTGGAACGATCAAGGGAGATTCGCTCGGCGGTGAAATCAGCGACGAAACCCGGGGCCAAAGCTACCGTGGAGCGGAAAAGACCCACCTGGTCGAAACCGTCCCCCCCGTTGACTTCGATTCCACCCGGCAAGCCGGTGAGGGAACCGAGGGTGACGGTGTCGTCGTCGTCGCCGGTGTTGATGAGCAGGTCGCCGGAGAAGGTGCCGGGAGCGAACCGGATCTCGTGGAGACCGGTCTGGGTGGCGCCGTTGACGAGAGTGCCGAGGACGTTGTCGGGATCGCGGACGACAAGTTCGCCGGTGTCGGGATCGACGAAGACGGTGAGGTTGTCCTTGGAATTGGAGTCGCCGCTGCCGGGATTGGCCTCGTCGACGTCACCGATGATCAGATTACCCAAGTTATCGAGGGTGGCGCTGGTGGTGGCCTGCTCAACCAGGGCCGAAAGCACCACATCGTTGCCGTCGCCGCCCTGATAGGAAATACGGAAGAGTCGGTTGGCGACACCGCCGACATTGAGGGAGATGATGTTGCCCTCGGCGAGTCCGTTGAAGATGCCGGTGACGGCGTCGGCGCTGTCGTTTTCGATGAGTACAAAATCCTCGCCGCCCACAGGGACGAACCCGTTGATCAGGGAGATATCGAGATCCGCCCCGTTGAGGGCCACAGCCCCATTCACGACAAAGCGGTCATATTCGGTGTCATTCGCGCCGCCCAGTTCGACATTGAACAAGGTGTCGGCGCCGAATGCCATGCCGCCGCCTGCATTGACCGTGATCTCGCCGGCGCTTCCCAGGCCGCCCAGTTCGACGCGGTCGAGGTAGCTTTGTCCGCCGGTGGTGGTGATGCCCACACCGTCGGCGATTTCGGTGGTGCCGCCGATATCAGTGAGCAGGGAGGCCAGCGCGGTGCCGGAGCCCAGATCGGCGGAGATGGAGGTGCTGCCGTCGGTGTTGAGAATCGATAGTGAGCCGGGCCCGTCAATGGTGGCGTCGATGGAAACAGCGGAACCTTCGTTGGCGAAGATGGTATGCACTGGAAGGTCGATCGCGCTCACCACTGTGAGATCGCCTGAATCCGCGTCGCCGAAGGTCAGTTGGCTGGTGGCGTCGCCGATGATGGTCGCGAGTTCCGCATTCGAGATCCGCTGGGCGCCGGTGCCGGTCCCGGCGTCTCCCAGACGGATGGGATCACCCGCCTGGAAGGTGGTGATGATGAGATGCTGACCGGTGATGTCGATGGTAGTATTGGCGTCGATGTCGATGCGGTCCGCCTCGATGGAGAAGGTGCCTCCGGTGGCGCTGATGGCCGCGGCGAGACTGTCGTCGAAGGTGGTCCGGAAAAGACCGCCATCGGCCTGCACTGTCATGGTGATGTCGCCGCCGGCGCTGAGGGTCGCGCCTCCCTGAATTTCGACGCGGGTGTTGGCGGTGCCGGCTCCGTTGATGAAGAAGTTCACATCGCCTCCGGCGGTCATGATCGAGGCGTCGCCGAGCTGGATGCGGGAATCGCCCGTGCCCAGCAGATTGATGGTGATGTCCCCGTCCGCCACCATTTCGACCACATCGAGATTGGCGTCGGCGCCGTCATTGAGCACGAAATCCTTCCCATCGGTGGCTCCGTCGCCGATGTTGAAAACGATGGACCCGGTGCCCAGGCCGAGTGTGCCCGCGCTCATTTCGATGGTCGGGTTGGCCACCCCGGCGACCGCGGGGCTGCCCTGTTCCTCGTCCACATTCACGGTCCCCGACGAGGTCACGGTGATGTCGCCGTTGTCGGTGCGGAATACATTGGCGAGTCCCGCGCCGCGATTCACCACCCACGACGCGCTGGCGTTGTTGAACTGAATGAAACCGCTGGTGCCCGCTTCTCGGGTCTGCACATCGAGACCCACATTCCGGGTGATGAGATTTTCCTCCGTCAGGGTCACATCGCCGCGGGCATTGACGCCAAAATCTCTGGCGCTGATGACCGAGCCGGCGGTCTGGGAAACCGTGGCGTTGGATCGCAGGCGCAGATCGTTGGCGTTGGCGAGGCTGATGGCGCTGGTAACGGTCACCGCGCCGGAGCCGTCCGTGCTGCCGTAGTTGTGGCGACCGATCGACACGATCCCGGCGGTGATGCGGTTCAGCTCGTCCTGATCGATTTCGAGGATGTCGTCGCCGAACACGTCCGTTTCGCTCGCGCCGATGTTGATGATGTTACCAGCGTCGTCGGGTTCGAGGATAACTTGGCGACCGGGGGAGTCGATGGAGCCGTCGAGATCGATGTTATCGGCCCTGAGCGTGAGGTTCCCCCCTTCGATATGTCCCAGCGTGGCGCCGCTTTCCACCCGGATGGCATTCTGATTGCCCAAGGCGCGCAGGAAAACATCGCGTCGCGCCTGCACCTCGAAGGCTTCGCCGGTGTCGGCCACCACGAGGTCGCCCGTGTTCGCGATGACGTCGATCCGCTCGCGCTCAATCACGGTCGAATCCGTGAGGTTGATGATACCCGACAAGCTGTCCACGGTGCCAATGGTCAGGCCCAGGCCACCGCTCTGGCCCGCGTCGCGGAAGCGGATGCGTCCCTCGTCGGAACGAATCGCGAGAGTCTCGACATCGCTCCGCACCCCGGAATTGTTGTTGAACATTTCGACCGACTGGTTGGTCGCGATGAGGCTGGCGCCACCGGCCTCAATGGCGAGATTGGCCACCCGGATGCCGCCGCCGGTGTTGTCGTCGCTGCCGTCGTCAACGTAATGCCCGGTGATCAGATGGACGGTGTCGACGTTGGCCGGAGTGATGAGTCCGCCGTTGGAGGTGCCGCTGAATTCAATCCGCCCCGCTGTGGCGTCGCCGACCTGGAGGACTCCCGCCGTGATCTGGTCGACCTCGGCGTCGGACAGGTTCACCTCGCCCGCGAGTTCCGTGTTGCCGAAGTGGATGGCCCGTCCGGCGGTCAGGGGCGCGATCTTCACGCGCCCGGTCCCGGCGTCGAGCGAGGCCGCGAGATCGACGTTGTCGGTGGTCAAGGTGATGTCCGCGCCACCGCTGGCCACCGCCGCCGAGACGCCCACGGTCTCCGCGCCGATTTGGATGACTCCGTTGGCCAGGGTGCTGGCCGTGGTCTGGAACGTCACGGCATCATCCCCGGAGCCGTCCTCGATCACCAGGCCTTGGGTTCCCGTCAGGTCGAGTCCCTCGATCACGATGACATCGTCACCACCGAGCGCGCGCACGATCACATTGCCGCTGAAGGAGGCCAGGGAAACACTCACCGAATCGGTGCCGTCTCCAATGCCGCCATGGAGCGCCCCCACGAGGTCGATGTTCTTGCCGTCGTTGTCGACCAGGTTCAGGTTGCCTCCCGAGACGGAGAGTGTCCAGTCGTCTGCCGAGACGCCGCCGGCGGCGTCGGTGATGACCAGATCGTTGCCGACGATTTCCACCGTAGTCTCCGCCGGTTGGGCCACCAGGGCCACATCGTTCCCGTCGCCTCCAGTGTAGGTGATGGTCAGGTTGATGCCGGTGGCGTCGATGTTGGTCACCACGACATCGCCTTCGGCGTAATTGGAGAAGGCGCCAGTCACCGCGTCGGCAAGGTCATTGTTGATGATCACGAAGCTGTCGCCACCGGTGATCTCCCCGGCGCCAAGCCCGGCTACATCGACCGTCAGCACCGCCGTCCCGCCATCGATGCTCACGGTGCCAGTCACGTTGATCTGGTCATGCCCGTTGGCGTCGCCAGGACCGCCGTTCCCGGTGATCTCGATCTCGTAGATACCGTCGAGATCCAGGTTCCCGGTACTGATGAGCCCCGGACTGTTGCCCGGGGCGATGGTGCCGCCGTCCTCGATGTGGAAGGCGCCGTTGAAGGTCCCGTTGCCATCCACTGTGCCGCCGTTCTCGACCCGGAAGGCCGAGCCTCCGGTGGTGTTGACCACGGCCCCGGTGACAAAGGTGGTCGTGGCACCGTTGGCGGTGATGAATTCTCCGCCTCCCGTCAGCGTCTTGGTGTTCGCCGGGGCGATCGTGAA
Source organism: uncultured Verrucomicrobiales bacterium (assembly GCA_964439145.1). Classification (GTDB taxonomy): domain Bacteria; phylum Verrucomicrobiota; class Verrucomicrobiia; order Verrucomicrobiales; family DEV007; genus JAEUHH01. Next base: position 106,242 of record CAYTNL010000004.1, on the reverse strand, counting down.
CAAGCCCTCGTTGACTACATCGCCCGCGGCGGTGCTGATGGTGCGGGCATTCCACACGCCGCCGAGCCCGCCGATGTCGAAGACCACCCCGCCCGCGCCGACGGTGAAGTCGTCCTCGAAGGCGCCGTTGCTCGTGGTCGTGATCGCCGTCTGGCTACCGGTCGAAGTGCCGGCGATGGTGCCCGTCCAGAGGGCGCCCAGCTTGATGACCCCGCCATTCGCCAGCCACGACGCTCCCGCGTCGGAGGTGTTGCCGCCGGTGCTGGCAATGTGGAGGATGCCCGCCTGCGATTCGACGGTGCCGCCCGCGAGATTGTGAAACGTGCCGTCGTTGCCGAGGGACGGAGTCAGGTTGCTGAAAACGGCGGAGTCCTGGGTGCCACCGCCCGAGGCCGACTTCCGCAGCAGGCCGGCGTTGTCGAAGCGGCCGCTGTTGATGATCTGGATGTCACCCACACCGCCTATGTCGTAGATGCCGGTGGCCGAGTTGGTGAAAACCACCGAACCGCTCAGGACGAAATTGTCGTTGCTGCCGCCGTAGGAGTGGTTGAAAAGGCCGTTGTTCGTGAACCCGCCCGTTCCCGCGAGGGTGATGTTGCCGTCGGCGTCGAAATTCGTCGTGCCGTCGATGACGATGCCGGGATTGTTCAGGGTGATCGAGCGGCTGCCGGTCACGGGGCTCAGCTCCAGGGTCCCGGTGGCGCCCACCGTGAAGGTGCCGGTGCCGTTCAGGGTCAGATTGTTGTTCAGATCGGCCGATCCCTCGATGACCACGCCGCCGCCATTGTTCAGCGTCAGCGTCTTGTTCCCCGCCGTGGAACCGAGTTCGAACACCCCGCCCACGCCGGTGGTGAAAGTACCGGTGCCATCGAAGGTGAAGCTGCCGATCAGGTTGGCCGCGCCCGTGTTCGTGAAACTGGTGCCGTCCAGGCTCAGCACCGCGCCCGAGGCCAGGTCGAGCGTTCCCGCGTTCTCGAAGATCCCGCCGACATGATCCGCCCCCGTCCCGACGACGCGCAGCAGTCCCTCGTTGCGGATGGTGTTCGCCCCGGCATTGACTCTTACGTTGGCTGAGCCATTGCCCCAGAGCAGCCCGTCGCCGGTGACGTCGATCACCGTCGTCGCCACTCCCGCGAGGAAGGTGGTACCGGCTTGACCGGCGGGATTCTGGTTGGAAATCTGCACTTCGCCGCCGCCGATGGACGACACCCCGGTCAGCTCGCTCCACTTGCCGGAAAAGGAGAGCAGGCCCGAGCCAGTGGTCACGAAATTCCCACCCGTGGACACGAAGCCGGTCGAGGCGAGTCCGCCGGCGATGTTCAGATGCCCCGCGCTGACTTCCAGATCTCCGCTGTTGGTGAAGACACCGCCCTGGCTGAAGACATAGGAGGGATCCTGACCGCCGATCGTCGCCGCCGCGGTCTTGGCCATGGTGCCCTCGTTGAGGAAGCTGGCCGAGGTGTTCATCAGGTTGATATCGCCGCCGTTGCGGAACTCGAAAGTTCCCGTTGCCGCGTTGCGGAAGGTGCTGGAGCTGATCTGGAGATTGTCGTCGCCGACGTGGTCGTGGTAGAAGACCCCCTCGTTGAGGAAGGTGCCGCCGCCCTGGATGGTCTTGTTGCCGTTCTCGCCGAAAGCCCAGTTCACCGTGCCCTGATTCGTCAGCGTGGCGGTGGCCTGGAGATCGATGGTGGTGACTCCCTGGAGATTGATCTCGCCGCCCGCCTCGTTCACGAAGCTTACCGCCGCGCCGTTCAATGTCAGTTTCGCGCCGTCGAGGTTGACCACCCCGCCGGATTCGTTGGTGAAGGAGGCCCCCTCGGCAAAGGTGGTGTTCGCCCCGGTGACGTTGATGATGCCGCCGTTCTCGTTGATCAGCCCGCCCACGCCCGCGATGCCCGCCTCGTGGAACAGCACCGCGCCGTTGCTCAGGTTCATGGTGCCCTGGTTGCGGATCACCCCGCCGGGACCGTTGCCGCCGGGCACCTTGAACTCCGTTTCCGCCGAGCCGGTCGGGCGGTTGATGTGGAAAATTCCCGTGGCGGTGTTCGTCACCTCCACGTAGAGCCGCAGTTGGGCGCTGTTGTGGGTGAAGGTGCCGTTGTTGGTGATGCGGTTGCCGGCGTCGTTGCCGTTGGCGAAAATCGGGAACAGGGCGTCGAGCCCCGTGATCAGTTCGCCGTCGTTCACCAGGTGGGTGCCGCCCTGAAGCTGGAAACGACCGCCGTTGACGTTGAAGGTCGCTCCCGAGGCGATGGTGGCGGTGCCGTTGGCGTCGAGGCCGAACTGGTTGGTGCTCGGATCGGAATCGAGCGTGGTGGTACCCCCGAAAGTGATGTCGTTGGCCACCAGGGTCACGTTGGCGGCGCCCTGGTTGAGGTCGCCGTCGAAGACGAGATCCCCCGCACCCAGATTGATGCTCTGGTCGAGATTGGTGGTGGCGCCGTTGATGGTCAGATCGAGTCCGGAGGCATCCAGGGCGTTGGCGAAAATGATGATGTCGTCCGCGCCGGCGTTGATGGTGAGCGAATTCGTCGGGTTGTTGAAGGTGACGACTTCGCCGAGGGTGGAATCCACCGTGATGGTGGTGCCGTTGTCGGTGATGGTGATGGTTTCCGCGCCACCGGTGTAGTTGAGGATCACGTCGGCGGCGGTGATGGTGGAGGTGATCGGCTCCAGCCCGGTGTAAGTGATCAGCCCTTGACCCTCGAGTTGGATGGAGCCGTCGTTCTCATTGACGAAGGAGTAGGTCGCGTCGCCTAAGCTGCCGCCGGTGATGACGAGGTCGTCATTGCCGCCCGCGCCGCCGTTGAAGATGAGGGGCCGGGTGATGTCCCCGCCGCTCAGGTCGATGGTCAGGGTGTCGTCCCCGCCGGTGCCGTCGATGACGATGTCGCCGGTGACACTGGCGATGGCGATACGCACGTCGATGCCATTGGTGGCGTCGGTGATGTGGTAGTCGGTGCCGTCGATGACGAGGGTAAGGTCGTCGTTGGTGTCGCTGCCCAAGACATCCTCGATGACGAGGTTGCCCGAGCCGTCCACTGTCACCGAGGTGGTCGCGGCCGGGGCATCCACGGTGAAGACGTAGGCGGAGCCGGAGTTGGTGCCGCCGTCGTCGTCGAGGCGGGCGCCGATGACAGCGGTGTCGCCATCGACGGCGACGGAGATGCCGAATTGGTCGCCCGCGGCGGCGTCGGAGGCGGTGAGCTTGGCCTGCTGGGACCAGGAGTTGCCGGAGCGGGTGAAGACGTAGGCGGAGCCGGAGTTGGAGCCGCCGTCGTCGTCGTCTGCGTAGGCGCCGATGACGGCGGTGTCGCCATCGACGGCGACGGAGTAGCCGAAGTAGTCGCTCGTGGCGGCGTCGGAGGCGGTGAGCTTGGCCTGCTGGGACCAGGAGTTGCCGGAGCGG
>CAYTNL010000004.1:0-102730 GCA_964439145.1 uncultured Verrucomicrobiales bacterium | reverse complement strand
CTGCGTAGGCGCCGATGACGGCGGTGTCGCCATCGACGGCGACGGAGTAGCCGAAGTAGTCGTCCGCGGCGGCGTCGGAGGCGTTGAGCTTGGCCTGCTGGTTGAAGGTGAGGAAATGAGGGCCGTCGGCGAGGGCGCCGGGGATGGCGAGGAGGGCCTCGAACTGGGCGGGGAGCTTGCGCTGACCGAGGCCGAGGGTGTCGGCCATGAGGCCCTGGAGAGCGCTGTCGTCGAGCCCGAGGACATGGCCCTGCTCGTGAAGCAGGGCGGTGAGCAGATCGACGCGGCCTGAGGCGTCGGAGCCAGCGGCGGCGGAAAGGAGGGTGGGTTGGGTGGGCTCAGCGAAGAATTCCTCGTCGAGGTCCGGGGTGGCATCGACGAACCAGGCATCGGTGCCCGCGGCGTCGTCATCGAGAGTGATGGTGGAGCCGTCGGTCGAGCCCAGGCGATTGTCCCCGAGGTCGGCAATCACATAATTCACCGAATTGAGCGCATCCAACTGCGCCTCCGAAATCCCCGACTCGATCCAGCGCTGCTTGGCCTCCGCGGCGATGATTTCGACCTGCTCCTGAGTCAACCCTGTCGGGTCCCCGGCCTGACCCTGTTGAGTCCCGCCCGTTTCCACCAGGGCCGGAGACTGCGCCGTTTCTTCGACATCGCCTTCGGGAGCCTCCACCGGAGCGGCGGAAAACAGCACGCGAGGTTCCAGCGCGTCGAGTTGGAGCGACTGATTCGTCGTGGGGGCTTCGGTGGCCGTGCCGAGCCAGCGGGAGAGGAGCTTTTTCATGATGATTACCAGTGGGTGGGGGAGGGGAGTATGTGGAAACTGAGACTCCAGAGAGCAAGAATGTAAGAGTTTCGAGAAATCGCCAAGCATGTCAAGCCCGCGACTCTGACGATTTCCGCGAAGCAATGTCGAATCCGGGCCCGGCACCGCTTGGTTTGCCGGGGGTGTTCTATCTCTTGCCCTATGGGGTTGGTTTGTGACCGGTCAAGGTCACGGAGGGTAAGACGCGTGCGGCCAGATTTCTGCGCCAGGGGTTTGGCAGCATCGTCATGGCGGACTCGAGGGAGAGAGTCAGTAGATTGAACGGGGTGCCGCGCCATTCCCGTCCCCGTCGGTGAATCCAAGCGGTGTCGAAGCCATGGCATTTCAGGAGGCGGGTCATCTCCCGGTAGGTCCACTCCTGAAAGTGAAAACATTGCAGGGTGTCACCGAAATGGCGGGAGATGTCGTGGGGGCCGGAGAGACGATGGGGAGTGTCGAAGACGTATACGCCACCGGGTTTCAGGAGCCGGTGAATGGTCTCGAAGTGGGGGGTGACGTCGTCCGGATGCAGGTGCTCGAGAAACTGGTAGCTGAAGGCGACATCCACCGACTCGTTGGGCAGGTCGAGTCGGTAGCCGTCGTAGACGATGAGTTCGAAATTCTCCGGGGACACTTCGTTGTCGGCCCGCTGATCGGAGATATCCACGCCTATGACCTTCCCGCATAGGCCGGCGGCGGCGTGTCCAAGACGGCAGTCGCCGGGGGCGATTTCGAGGAGGGTCACGTCTGGACCGAGGTGAGGGCGCAGGAGGCGAAGTTGTTTTTCGACTCCGCGCCGGGACTCTTCCGGCGTCTCCCGTCGGGTGAGCCGGGGGTGGTCGGGCACGCGTTCGAAGAGCTCGCCGTAGAGCGTCTTGAACAGTTCGGTTCTCTCCTCGCGGGTCGAGTTTCTCAAGCGGGCGGCCAGTTCCCGCTCCACTTCGAAGTGGTGTCGGAGGCGTTCGGGGGAGCGGGGATTGAAAGCGGTGGGCATGGCGGATAATTGGTTTCCCTAATTGCGAAGCAAGGCTTTTCTCAGGTCGAGGTAAGCTTGTCCACCGAGGCGCTTGGCAGCGTTCCGCAGCGTCCAGGCCAGTCGCATTGACCAGACCGGCAGGGAAGCTCCGGTGGCGAGCTCAGCGGCGGTGTTAGCCGAGGTGCGGCGTTTGATCGCATAGCGTCCCAGTAACAGGCATTCGCCGATATGTGAGGGGCGCGATATTGGTGCGGAGGTGAAGAGTCGGCGGATGCCGGACGCGGCGGCGCATCTACCGACTGTCTCGGAATAAAATCCGCCCGGAACGCTGGCGACGAGTGGTACTTTCCCGATGATCTCGCGCAGAATATCGAGGCTTGTTCGCCACTCGGTTGCGATCACTTGCCCGTTCAATGCTGACAGTCGCTCCGGGTGGGTGTGGGAATGGCTACCGATGACGTGACCGCGCCTGTGTAGGTCGAGGATCTGGTCGCGGTCGAGAAATCCTGGTTGACCGATGCGTTCTGTGGTGATGAAGAAATGACCGCGCCAGCCTCGGGCTTCCAGTAGACTGGCGACCGTATCCCAGATGGACCGACCGCCGTCATCGAAGGTCAGGCACCAGGCATCGGGAGCGGCGAGGCATTCCTCGGAATCCGACTCCATCACGGTGGCGTCGAGAATCTCGGGAGGTCGGTCGACTCTCCGTGCCAGGCTATCGAGGTGATCAGCGAAAAGGCGAGCACCCACTTTGTAAATGGCTGCGTCCGGACCGGGAAAGCCGCTCGCGTCGGGCGAATCGGCCTCGTCGAGGACGTCGTGATACATAAGCGAATGCATGGTGTCAGCGATCAGGGCGGGAAAGACGACGGTGCCTCCATCTCAGGAAAGTCGTCAGGCGAGGCTGTCCCCAGGCGCCGGAGGGGCGAGCGGATGTGTCGAACGGCCGGAGTGCGTCCGAGGTCCGGCGTAGGATGTGGTCGGCGATGGTGTCGAGATTCTCAAGGACGACACGATTCTGGATACGGATATGGCTTTCCCGGAGGGGATCGTGGGGCACGCGGAAGTAACCGAGTACCGGTCCTGTGTCGATCCCGGCATCGACCTGCAACAAGGTTGCGCCGACATTTTCGTCGTCGTCCCGGACCAAAGCCCAGAAGCAGCCGTGGGCGTTGCGGTAGTCTGGGCAGATGCCGGGGTGGATGACGAAGACGCCGTGTGTCGGCAGGGAGAAGATGCGTCGCGTCAGGATGCGCTTGCAGCGGGCCAGGGCGAAATCGACGCCCTCTTTCTGAAGGGCTTCGGCCACTTCGTCGGCATTGGGCGAGTCGACGTCGAGAATACGACAGGTCTCCGGAACTTCGGGGTAGAGACGACGCATTTCGTCCAACTTTGCGGCTTCCCAGCGGGATTCGTCACCTGATCGGAAGAGATAAAACCATATCCTGAACGCCAGCGCGTCCAGCAGCCCAGTCAGTCCAGATCGTTTTTTCTCGGACCGGATGCGTTTCCAGAACCGTCCAGGAGGATCATCGATGCGGACGATGAGACGCAGATCGCTGAACGAAGTCAGCCAGCGGGCGATGCCGTCCTCGTTGAGCGAATCGCCCCGATGACAAATGAGTGCGGATCGGATCATGGGATCGACTCCTCGTTGGGATTGGGGAGAACGCTACGGCAAAGCTGGATAAAAATCTTCGTGGACTTGGCCCATCCATGCTCCTCCATCACACGTTGGCGGCCACGAAGGGCGAGTCCGTCGTGAAGCTCGTCATCGTCGAGTACGCGCAGGCAAGAGGAGGCAATTTCTTCCGCGGATTCTGCGAGCAGGAGATGCTTGCCGTCGATGAGCGAAAGACCTTCGGCTCCGACCGGGGTGGAGACGACGGGGACCCCGAGGGCGATGGTTTCGAGGATCTTGATCCTCGTGCCTCCGCCTGACAGCAAAGGCACGACCAGGGTGCGGCAGTCGGTGACATGTGGGCGCACGTCGTCGACGGTTCCGGTCACCCGTATGCGGTTGTCGTCGTCGGCGAGTCCTCGGATCGAGGACGGGGGATTACGGCCGATCACGACGAACTCGATGGAGGGATCGACGCGGTGGATCAGTGGTAGGATCTCTCTGGTGAACCAAAGGACCGCCTCGACATTCGGCATCCAGTCCATCGAGCCAAGAAATCCGATTCGTCGGGACGTCGATGGGGCCGGGGCGGGCGAAAAGAATGAGGTGTTCACTCCGGTCGGAACATCGCCAAGCACATTGGTAAGCCTGTAGCGTTTTGTGGCGAATGCGGTGTCTTCGGGTGACACCGTGATGACTCCGGAGAAGGCTCGGGAGAGATGGGCCTCGGCACGGAACATCCGACGGAACTGTGATCGGAAATAGGCGCGGACAAGGGCGTGTCGCTTGTTGGCCGCCATACGCTCCCATATCTGGCTCTCCATGTTGTGTTGAAAGAGAATCGTGGGCGGACTGTTCCGCGCTTCTACGACATTATGAGCCGGGTAGAGAAAGTCGCAGATGACGAGATCGTATTCATGCGTAAGGCACTCGTCTTCGATGGCCCTGGTCATGCCGGGATCTACCCATTTCTCGAGCGCCCAGGGTAGCTGGGATACGAGAAGGTTTTTCAATAGTGCGAGGAAGAACGCGGCCGAGGCTCGGCGTGGTTCGCGCAGTGGTATCCAGTGTTTGCGGGTGGCGTAATCGGCGCATTCCTCCTCAGGAGAGATCGGCTCGTCCCTGTTCACAAAAGCGAGGTAGGTGACCTCGTGGGCGCGGCTGAGCTCATTCAGCATGGCATGGGTGCGTTTTCTCCCCCCCGTGTTCAGAGGAAAGAGTGGTCCCGACTTGACCCAGAGGATGCGCAGCGGTGGCGACATGCGAGAGAGCGGGCGGGAAGTGGATAGCCTAGCCGATCTCGTCCAGATAGTGCGGCATGGCGAGCGCCAAGCCGGCGGCGAGATCGTGGGTGGGCTCGAAGCCGAGTTCGTCGCGGGCGCGGGAGAAGTCGGCGTGGGAATGGCGGATGTCGCCGGGGCGGAAATCTCGATAGACGGGGTCGGGTATGTCGAGGCCGGGGCGGAGGACGGCGAGGGATTGTCGCAAAGCGTCGAAGAGTTCATTCAGCGTCACCCGTCCCCCGATGGCGACGTTGAACACCCGGGCCGGTTCGGCCAACCGCGGCACGGTCGCCGCGAGCAGGTTCGCCCGCACCACATTGGCCACGTAGGTGAAATCGCGCGAAGTTTCGCCATCGCCGTTGATGTAAACCGGCTCGCCGCGCAGCATCGAGGCGATCCAGATGGGAATCACGGCGGCGTAGGGTCCCTCGGGATCCTGCCGCGGGCCGAACACGTTGAAATACCGCAGACCGGCAAACTCCAGATCATAACAGCGGGAGAAGGCCTCGGCGTATGTCTCGGCGATCGCCTTGGTGGCGGCGTAGGGGGAAAGGAGGCGACCGGTGCGGTCCTCGATCTTGGGCAGACTCGGCTCGTCCCCGTAGACGGCGCTGGATGAGGCGTAGACCACGCGACGGACGTCCTTTTCCCGCGCGGCGGCAAAAAGATTCAGCGTGCCGGTGGTGTTCGCCTCGTGGCTGCCGACCGGATCATCGATGGAGCGGGGGACCGAGCCGAGGGCTCCCTGATGAAGGATGTGATCCATGCGATCACAGGCTGTGAGGCAGGCGTCGTAGTCGGCCAGATCTCCGGTGAGGATGGTCAGTCGCGCGGCCTGCTCAGAAGTCAGGGAATTCCGGACCAGATCCAGATTGCCCAGATAACCGGTGGCCAGGTTGTCGAAGGAGACGACCTCCTGATCGAGCTGAAGCAGGGTCTCGATGAGATGGGAACCGATGAAGCCCGCGCCTCCGGTGACCAACCAACGGCGGGGCTTTTCTCGCAGGGAGCGGGAGAGTTGTTCGAAGGCGGTGCTCACGGTTCCGGGTGACAGACGGGATGAAGGGGAAAAAAATCGGGCGGCGGGTGAATTATCTTCGTCCGCTCCCTTGGCAGGCTGCGCAATCAACGAATTCGGAACCCGCCGCGAGTCCACTCAGGCGGTAGCCCTTGCCATTACAGCGATAGCAGGGAGTGCCGCCGGTCGTCACGGGGCGGCGGGGCTCCACCGCCACAGCTGGCTCCGCGCTGACGGGACGGTCGTCGCTGGTGCTTGGTGGAGTCGGGGCTGCGGGGATGGCCGAGTCCTGGCCCCGGCCAAAATAGGGCGAGGGGCTTTCGGTGACCGGCGTTTCGGCGGGGGCGGGGTCTTTCCTATCCTGGAGGCGTTCCGAAATGGCGGCGGCTTCCTCCGCAAAGGGGTTCCGCACCCGGAAGGCCCCCGAGGAGGAGGCGCAAGCGGTCATCAGGATGAGGCCCCACAGGAGGCAGACGCTCGCGAGCCGGCGCGGCAAGCAAGGGGCACAATCTACGTGGGCTGGCTGCTGAGGCGGCATGCGGGTCGGTTCGCTCCTCCGGAATGCGGGGATAATGGGCGAGAAATATCGCTTTGTCATTGTAAGGATGCATTAAATATCAAAATTTCCGAAATTCTTGAGAGCGCCTTTGTAGGATTGGGAGAGTTCGCAATTTTGATAGGTTTTTCGGGCAGAAACGGCTTGCGTCATTTGGTTCGAGGCCGCATCTTTACGGTTTTCAAGAACTTGGGAATTACCTGTATCCCTCGGATGACGGGCACTTTCCTTCTTTCTTCAGGGGAATTCATTAATATGCGGAGGATATCAATCAGTTGGGGAGCGCTGAGTGCCGGGCTGGCGGGCGTCGCGATTGCCGTCAGCATTTCTCTTGCCGATGAAGAGGGCCGGGCGACCGCGCAGCCGGTGCCGACTGGTCCCTCGCTGCCCTCCTCTCCGGACAGTGACACGCTCTCTGCCCAGCCGGGGCGCCTGGACAAGCTGCGCCGGGAGACCGGACTCAGTGGTCAGGTGTCGGCGGTTTCGTCCATTCTGCTGGCGAACACGGAATCCGCCCCGGATCCGGTGCTGACCGGACCGGTTGAGGCGACGGTGGAGACTTTCCCGCTGGCCGAAGCGCGGACAGGCGCGGTGGACAGCCGATTCAGCCTCACGGTGGCGGAGACTCCCCGCGCGGTGGCCGGATCCGCGGTCGCCTCACTCGCGGCGGTGTCCGGGGGTGCTTCCCGGGAAAATTTGGATCGGGCGGAATCGCCCAGTTCCGAGGAACTCGTGCGCAGAATCGAGGGGCTGCGCTCCGGATATCAGGAAGCGCGGGATCGTGACTCGAGCGCGGACTCCGCTACTGCTCAGGTGTCCACGGCCCGTAGAGACACTCCGCCGCCCGTCGCGGTGATCGGGGAAGAGCCGGTCGGCGCTCGTCCCTATTCGCGGGCTCGTCCGGCGATAGGCGCTAGGGTCGCCGAGCGGACCCTGGCTGACGCCGAGCCGTCCGACCATCCAAGTCCATTCGCGGCGGCGAATCCCCCCGCTGAAACCGCCGCGGAGCGGGAGATCGCCTCCATCGGTTCGGGTTCGCCATCAGCTCTCTCCGATGTCGCGGCCGCCGCGCCCCCGATGAATTCCCCGGAGCGGAAAGGGCTGCTGGGTCGATTGTTCAGCAAGAAACCAAGCCGTGAAGACCGCGCCGCCGCGGCGGCAGCCGCCGCGAGTCGACCGACATTGGAAAATTTCCCCAAGCCGGATGCTCCGCGCACCAAGGCATCCAAAGCCGAGGACGAAGCGCAGGTGATGATCGATCAGATCTACAGCGAGTACGTGGACCGGGTCGATCGCATCACCGCCACCGACCTGAGCCCCGACGGGGCCAAGGGACTTCCGCCGATTCCGCGCGACTTCGAGACCGTGTGGATGGATCGGGTGCGGAAAGGATACTGGGTAGGGGAGGAGCCGCTCGCGGTTCGGTTGGAGGAACTCTACGCCCGCGCCCTGATCCACTCCAACCGGGTGCGGGTATACGGTTATGATCCCCTGATTCGCGAGACGGCCATTGAGGAGTCCGAGGGCGCCTTTGATCTGGAGGCTTTCGTCAACGGCACCTACGGGAAATCCGACGAGCCCACCAGTTCCATCCTCGACACTGGCGAGATCGGGCGCTTTCTGGAGGATCGCGGGGAGGGCGACGCCGGCCTGCGGCGCCGGTTCGCCACCGGCGGACAGCTGACCTTGTCGAACCGCTTCGTTACCCTGCGAAACAATTCCGAGTTCGTTGAGCCCAACCCTCAGACCAGCTCCACGGTGGTGTTGTCGGTGGCCCAGCCTCTTCTCAAGGGAGGCGGCTACCACTACAACAAGGCCCGGCTGAAAGTGGCCAAGATCGACTCCGGGGTCGCCGCCTCCGAGTATGTGGGGCAGTTGGAAAACCACTTGCTGGAGGTGAACCAGGCGTATTGGGGAGTCTATTTCGCCCGCGCGGCTTACCTGTTGCGCAAATCGCTGGCGGGGCAGACCGGGGAGATCGTCGAAAAGCTCGAGGCCCGCTCCGACGAGGCCACCGCGAGCGAGCTGCTCCGCGCCCGGTCCGAGCTGTCCCGGCGGCGCACCTCGCTGAACCGCTCCGAACTCGCCATCCGCAACGCGGAGGAAAAACTGCGCTCGCTGGTGAACGATCCCGAGTTTCCCATCGGCGGCGATGGAGAGTTCGTCCCCGTGACCTCGCCCGTCCTCGATCCCCCGCGCGAGACGGTTCACGCCGCCGCGATGGAGGCGGTCGACAACCGGCCCGAGATAGCCGCGAGTTTCGGCCAACTTCGGGTGGCGGCGATTCGTAATCAGGCCGGTGAGCATGAGATGCTGCCCCAGTTGGACCTGCTCGCGGAAACCCGCATGGCGGGGCTCGACGCGAACCGTCGCGTGGCCGGCGCCTACGACGATATGCTGGGACAGAACGCCAGTTGGCTGGTGGGCTTTCAGTTCAGCCAACCCTGGGAGCGCAACTTCGCCAAATCGCGGCACGAGAGACTCCAGTATGAGTTTTTGAAACAGGCCGACATGGTCCGCGCCACCATGGACAACATCCTGCTCGAGTCCGTCGTCACCTATCGCGAGATGATGACGGTCTATCGCGATCTGCAGGGTAACCTCCAGCAAGTCCTCTCCACTCGCGAGGAAGTTCGTGGGCTCCGGGAGCGTCTCGACATCGACGCGGAGAATGGCCAGACCGTGGCCTATCGTCTGCAAAACGTCCTCGACGCCTTGGAGCGGAACCAGATCGCCGAAGAGCAGTTTCTCGTCAGCGTGGTCACCTACAACATCGCCTTTGCCTCCCTGGAGCGGGCGAAAGGCACCTTCCTCCGCTATCAGGACGTCACCATCGAGCGCGAGCCCTCGCCCGAGCACAAGCGCCTGGAGACCCTGCGCGCGGTGCCGGGGGCACCGGTGTCAGGCGGGGCCGTCTCCGGGGCGAAATGATCGGCGGCGCGGGACTCCGCCCGACCGGCTCTCGCCAAATCGAGTTAAGAGGGTATGTTCCCGGACCGTACCCTGTTGGATACGCGGCCACCCATCCGATGTCTCTCACCCTCAGGTCACAGTACGAAAAACGTGGTTTCGCGCGGGCGAGACTGCACCGGGCGCTGGCGGGCATGAAGCGTTCGGGCTCCGGCACGGCCCCCGATGGCCAGCGCCTGGAGGCCATCGAATCACGGTCTGTCGAGATCGCCGGGATGACTGACGCGAAAATACGCGAGACCGTCGGCCGGATGCGGGAGTCGCTCATTTCCGGTCGACTGCGGCGAGACGACTTGACGGAGATCGGCTTTGCCCTGGTCCGGGAGGCCGCCCGGCGCACGGTGGGGCTTTACCACTATCCCGAGCAGGTGCTGGGCGGGCTCGCCCTGGTGCGGGGATGTATTTCCGAAATGGCCACGGGGGAGGGGAAGACGCTGGCCATCACCCTGCCCGCCTTCGTGTTCGCTCTGGAGGGGCGCGGGGTGCATGTGGCCACGGTGAACAGCTACCTGGCCGAGCGCGACTTCGAGTTTGCCGAGCCGATCTTCAAGTTCCTCGGGCTATCGATCGGTTATCTGCCGGAGAAGAACGATACCGAGGGCAAGCGGGCGGCCTACCGAAAAGATGTCACCTATGGAACGGGTTACGAGTTCGGCTTCGACTACCTGCGGGATCAACTGATCCTGATGCGTCATCCGCACCCGGGTCCGCGGGAGAAGTTGAGACAGGCGATACTGGATCGCGAACCCCTGTCCGGTCCCCCCGTGGTGCAGCGTCCGCTGGCGTTCGCCATCGTGGATGAGATCGACAGTGTGCTGATCGACGAGGCGGGGTCGCCGCTCCTGATTTCAGAGAACGCCGATCATGATGAGCGGGACGAGGCGGCGCTGATGCTGGCCCGCCGACTATCGGAGCTGCTCGAGGAGGGGCCCCACTACCGCACCGGCGAGGGCTCTCGGAAAGTGGAGCTGACACAGAGCGGATTCGACGCCATTCACGAGCCGGCGGAGATTCCCTGGGAGGCGCTCAAGCGGCCTTGGCAGAACTATGTGCTCAACGCCCTGAAGGCGCGGCTGCTGTTTCAACGGGATGTGCACTACGTCATCGACGACGAGGGCAAGGTGGTCATCATCGACGAGTTCACCGGCCGGCGACATGCCGAGCGCACCTGGCGCGAGGGGCTGCACCAGGCGATCGAGGCCAAGGAGGGCGTGACCATACGGCCCGAGCACAACGACGCGGCCAGCATCACCCGGCAGCGCTATTTTTCCCGATACGAGATGATGGGCGGTCTGACCGGCACCGCTTCCGAAAGCGCCGGGGAGTTCTGGCATTTTTTCAAACTGGGGGTGGAGCCCATCCCGCTGCACCGGCCCTCGCGGCGCACGGTGCTGCCGGAACGGGTTTTCCAATCCGAGAGGGCGCTGGACGACGCGGTGGTGGCGGATGTGCGCGAGCGTCACGCGCGGCGGCAGCCCATTCTCATCGGCACCCGCACCATCCGGGTGAGCGAGCGCCTGGCGGAGCGGTTCGCGGAGGAGGGCATTCCCCATCGGGTGCTGAACGCGAAGCAGGACAAGGAGGAAAACGAGATCGTCGCCAACGCGGGACAGCCGGGCAATGTCCTGATCGCCACGAACATGGCCGGGCGCGGCACCCACATTTCCTTGACTCCCCAATCGGAGGAGGCGGGCGGACTGCACGTGATCGTGGTGGAGCGCAACGAGTCGGCTCGCATCGACCGGCAACTGGTGGGACGCGCCGCGCGCCAGGGGCAGCCGGGGAGCGCGCAGACATTCGTGAGCGCCGACGACCATCTCATCCAGCGCTATGAGCCCGCCCTCGGCGAGGAGATCCGGCGGGCGCCGGCGAGCGAGGCGGGCGAAGTGGCGGGAGCTTTCAGCACGCGCATGGACCGCCTGCAGCATCGAGTCGAGCGCATCCGTTATGATCAGCGCCTTCGCATCGCCGAAAGGGACAAGTGGCTGCACCAAACCAGACAATCTCTCGCATGAAACCAGCATCGCATTCCCGTCCGGGACCATGGCGAAAGTATTCCGCCGCCCTGTTATTACTCACGCTTCCGATGATGTCCGGTGCGCAGGAGGGCGCGCCATCGGGGGAGTCGGTCCTGACCTATCTGGAGCCCTACCGCAGCCTGGAGATGAGTCCGGCGGAGAGTGGGGTGATCCGTGAGATCATGATCAAGGAGGGGGATCGGGTGATCAAGGGCCAGCCGCTCCTGAAGCTGGACGCGGAGACCATCGAGGCCCGGCTGGCGGTGGCGATGGCGCAGGCGGACAACATGGGGAGCATCAACGCGGCGGAGAGCGAGTACAAGCTGCAGAAGGATCGATATGAAAAGCTCGCCAAGCTGGAGAGTCGCGATGTGTCGTCCCAATTCGAGGTGGAGCGGGCGCTCGCGACGATGAAGACCGCCGAGGGGCGGCTCACCGAGGCCTTGGAGCAGAAGCGGGTCTTCCAGTTGCAGGCCGATCAGGCGCGGGCGGAGCTGGAGCGGCGGATACTGAAAAGCCCCATCGATGGCATCGTGGTGGAGATCGCCAAAGACGTGGCCGAGCCGGTGTCGCCGATCGAGAGCAATCGCGACGAGTATCTGGTGCGGGTGGTGCGAATCGACCGGCTGCAGGCCGTGGCCCATCTTTCCGGGGAATGGGCGGGACAGCTCCGGGAGGGGGATGAGATGACCCTGATGCTGGACGCGGCGGCGGGAGGGGGGGGAATTCGCGAGGTGGTGGGCACGGTGGAGTATGTCTCGCCGGTGATAGACTCCGCGAGCAACACGGTGCGTCTGCGCCTGGCGGTGGACAATGCCTCGGGATCGATTCGGGCCGGATCGCCGGCGCAACTGCGGCTGCCCGCGGGGACGGGAGGATGAGACCGGCGCCCGTTGCCTTGGGAGCCTGTGACATCGCGGTTGCCAAGGGATGGGACAGGAGGTTCCTTATGAGGACATATTTTCCGCCGCGGCATTGAGGCGCTCTCAGAGTTCATGAACGAAGCCACCCAGTCATTTTTGAGCCAGCTCTCCGGGCAGGCGGGGGGCACCGAGGCGGCCCTGCCTCCGGAGGAGACCTTGAAACACTTCTCCGCTGTGTTGTCGATGGAGGGGGATGAGTCCGCCTTCCGGCAGGGAATGGTGGACTACTGCCGGGCGCAGACCGGCGCGCGCGCGGCCGTGCTGATGGAGGTATCGCCGGGAGGGGAGGCTCGCGCGGTGGCGGTGGCGGCGGCGCCGAGTGTGTCGACGGGATTTTCCGCCGCTCCGGAGGTGCGCAGTCTGGTCGGCACCGCCCTGAAGTCGGAGGCCAGCCTCCAGACGGGAATCAAGATCGAGGGAGCGACGCATCTGTTGTTGGGCGTCACTTTCAAAGCGGGGGAAAGCCAGGGGCCGATGATGCTCATGATCCTGCTCGGACCGGGACGGGCACCCTTCGCGGCCCCGATTTTCTCGGTACTGCACCTGTTGACGCGCGCCTTTGCGGAGCGGGAACAGCTCTCGCAGAACTCGATCTACGAGAGCGGATTTCTCCAGGCGACACTGTTGGTGGATCTGTTTTCACGCGCCAGCCTGGCGCCCACACTCAGCGACGCGGTATCGATCGTGTCGCGCGAGATCCGGCAATTTGTGAATTGCTCGCGGGTGGCGATCGGGCTGGGAGAGGGCACCCGTCTGCGGGTGGAGGGGCTCTCGGGCTTCGCCAAAGTCGAGGCCCGCAGCCATGGCACGCGGCTGCTGGCGTCCGCCATGCGGGAGGCGATGGGATTGGAGAAAGTCATCGCCTGGCCGGTGGTCGAGGAGGCCGAATCACAGATCTGGCCCGCCACGGACCAGTCCGAACTGCTGGAGGCTTACGCGGTCAAGCAGACTGTCACCCTCCCCCTGGTCACCTCCGAGGGCCGCGTGGTGGGAGCCTGGATGTTCCTGTTCAAGGGTGGGGAGCCGTTTACCCTTCGCAAGTATGCCCTCATGGAGGCGGCCACTCCCCACGCCTCCGCCTTGCTGGACCTCATACGCAGAGGCAAACCGGGAGGCGTGCGGGGCGCGCTTCATCGCTTCTGGGTCAATGCCTCGCGCCTCAAGCGGACCGTGATCGCCAGCGTGACCGCGCTGGTGGGAGTGTTGTTGCTGGTGCCGGTGCCGCATCGGGTGTCGGCCCCGTGCGAGGTTCAGCCCAAGACGATGCGGCAGGTGGCGGCGCCGTTCGACGGTGTGCTCGACGAGGTCTTCGTAAAGCCGGGGGACCAGGTCGGCGAGAATCAGCTCCTGGCCAATCTCGACGGCAAGGAGGTGGGCTGGCGACATGCCCAGGCTCTGGCCGAACGGGAGATGGCGGTGAAGAAGCGGGATCTGTCGCGGGCCAATCGGCAGGATGTCGCCGAGACACAGATGGCGCAATTGGAGGCGGATGCCGCGGCCGTGCGGGTCGATCTGCTGGAGTATCAGAAAGATCACCTCGATATCCGCTCGCCCCTCGAGGGCTTTGTCATCAGCGGCAGCCTGGAACGCTCCAAGGGCGTGCCCGTCTCAATGGGGCAGAAGCTCTTCGACATCGCCCCGGTCGACACCATGTACCTGGAGATCGCGGTGGCGGATGCCGATATCAACTGGGTCGAGTCCGGCATGAAGTTGACCCTACGTCTCGAGGCGCGGGCGCGGGACAAATACGAGGCGGTGCTGCGCGAGGTCTATCCGGTGTCGGAGGTGAAGGATTCGGAGAATGTCTTCATCTGCCTGGCGGAGATCGACAACACGGAGTCCAACCTGCGGCCGGGCATGCGGGGGCGGGTCAAGATTCACAGCGGCTACCGGGCGCTGGGGTGGATCCTATTCCACAAGCCGTGGGATTTCATCAGGCTTCACCTCTAGGGTTTCGCGAGGCGGGAGAGCGATCATGAGTGCCCAGGAGCAGAACCTGACCGATCACGCGGTGGCGGAGTTTTCCTCCCGGAAACCATCACTGCGGGGAGATGTGCGGTTTTCCTTTCAGAAGCATGGCGGTCGCCCCAGCTATGTGCTTGAGGATGTCGCCAAACGGAAATATTTCCAGGTCGGGCTGCCCGAGTATCACTTCCTGCGGTCCCTCGACGGCACACGAACGGTCCGTGAACTGCTCGGGCGCAGCGCCAGAGTTTCCGGACAAGCCGCCTTGGGGGAAAGTCAGGCCCAGAGCATCTTGAGGTGGGCCATCGATCATGAGCTGTTGGAGACGGAGTCAGTCGATCAGGGAAACCGCCGGGGCCATCATGCCAGCGAGCAGGAAAAGAAACGGCCCAAGCAGGTGCTTCAGGAGATCCTGTTCCTGAAGATCCCGCTGGGGAATCCCGACCCATTCCTTCGCGTGGCGGAGCGATGGCTGGGATGGATCGCCGCGCCGTGGTTCTTTTTCATCTGGCTGGCCGCGATGTTGGGCGCGGGATTTCAGATGGCGGCCCACTGGAGGGCCTTCGTGGAGTCCGCGGGCGCCGCGATCCTGCCCGGCAACTGGATACTGCTGCTCGTGACCTTCAGTCTGCTCAAGCTGATCCACGAATTGGGCCATGGCATCGTGGCGAAACGTTTCAAGGTGCCGGTACCCGAGTGGGGGCTGCGCATGCTCGCCCTGATCTCGCCGCTCACCTATGTCGATGCCAGCGCCTCCTGGAGACTGACCACCCGCTGGCCGAGGATCTGCGTGGCCGCGGCCGGCATGTACATCGAGTTGCTGGTGGCGGCCGTCGCCGTTTTCCTCTGGGTCGGCACCGGTCCCGGACTCGTCAACACCCTCGCCTACAACGCCATCTTCGCGGCCTCGGTGGTGACCGTGTTGTTCAATGCCAACCCGCTGATGCGGTTCGATGGCTATTACATTCTCAGCGATCTCATCCAGATCCCCAATCTGGCGATGAAAGGACAGCGGATGCTGGGCTGGTTTGGCAAGAAATACCTGCTCGGCATGGAAGAGGAGATCCTGCCGCAGACCATCGCGGAGCGGAAGTGGATCATCGGCACCTACGGCGCGCTGGCGTCGGTGTGGAAAGTGATCATCTGGATCGGGATCATGTCGATGGCCAGCTCCCTGTTCAAGGGCGCGGGCATCGTGATCGTTTTCGCCGCCCTGGTGGGGGCGCTGATTTCCAATCTGAAGAAGTTGGGGAGTTTTCTGGGCTCGTCGCGGGGGAGACTCAAGCCCAAGGTGGCCGCTGTGCGCGTGGGCGGGGTGACTCTCTTGATTCTGTTGCCCCTCATCCTGGTTCCGGTGAGTCCCTCGCCCAGGATGGCGACGGTGGTTCATTACCCCGAGAAAGCCGTCATGCGGGTGGAATGCCCGGGCTTCGTATCAGAAGTGCTCTGCCGGAGCGGAGACAGCGTGGAGGAGGGGCAGGTGCTGGTGCGCATGGAGAACCGCATGAAAAGCGCCGAACTGGCCCAGTTGGCGTTGGATATCAAGCGTTCCGAGATGCAGGCGCGGCTCTGGCTCGAGGGCGGACATGTGGCTTCGCATCAATCGGAACTGGAGAACCTCAAAGCGCTCCGAAAACGGCACGAGTCGATGAAAGAACTGCTCCAGACCCTGGAGTTCCGCGCGCCCCGTGCCGGCGTGGTCCATGGGGATCGTATTGACACGCTGCCGGGACGCTTTCTGCAGCCAGGCGAGAAAGTCGTCACCGTGGTGCCCGAGGATACTCCCGAACTGATGCTCACAGTGCCGGAGGATGACATCGATTCCTTTCGTCGGCGCCGGAACGATGGCGTGGCCTTGCGCCTGCGCGGTCATCGGGGCAGTCTGGAGGCCGAGGTCGTCCGGGTCGAGACCCGGGCCACCACCGGGTTGCCGCATCTCGCCCTGGGAGCAGTTTCCGGCGGGCCCCTGGCCTTGAGGCAGCGGGCCGCGATGCGCAGCGAGCGCGAGCGGGGCTTGGCGCGAGAGCGGCTCCCCTCCGCCGAGGGCAGTCAGGTGGGTGCCGGGGTCGATCCCGAGGAGGAGGCGTTGGCGGGGCAGGAACTGGTGCGCCCCCGATTGGTCGCCCATGCGAAGCTCACCGACGCCGGATTTCTTGCGGACGCCGGGCTGAAAGAGGGGGAGTGGGGCTACGCCAAATTGACCGGCGGACAACGCTATCGACTCGGCGAGTGGGTCATCGACAAGACTTTCAACTGGGCCAAGCGGCAAATAGACCGTGCCAGAAACGCCGCCTCGGGATAAGGCGCGAATCTTATTCAAGCCTTGGTTACTTGGCCCGGCCGAGTGGTGATTTTAGAGAGAGCATTTCTGGTATCGACAATCGAGGGCGCCCAGAGAGTCAGTTCATTGAGATCGTAGGCATCATGTGCTGTCGAAATGATCACGCAGTCTTGAGCCCCAATATTGACCTGATTCCAAGCGACGCTTTTTTCTCCTGCCCAATGCGAGTGCTCCCGGGTCGAAGGGATCACTGGAATATGGGGATCGTGGTAGGAAACTTGGCATCCATAGTCTCTCAAAAGATCCATAATGTGAAATGATGGCGATTCCCTCAGATCATCGACGTTCGGCTTATAGGCGAGACCCAATACCAGCACTTTGCTATTTGACATGGCTTTGCCGACTTGGTTCAGCACCCGCATTACCCGATGTACTACAAAGCTCGGCATGGAGGTGTTGATTTCGCCGGCAAGTTCGATAAATCGAGTGTGTAGATCGAATTCCTTTGCCTTCCAAGTTAGATAAAAAGGATCGATCGGGATGCAATGGCCCCCCAAGCCGGGGCCGGGGTAGAAGGGGGTGAATCCGAAAGGTTTCGTCTTGGCTGCTTCGATCACCTCCCAGATGTCAATTCCCATACGGTCTGCCACCAGTTTCATCTCATTGACCAAACCAATATTCACGGCGCGATGAATATTCTCGAGGAGTTTGGCGAATTCAGCCACTTGCGTCGAACTGACTGGCACGCATGTGTCGCAGATCAATTCGTAGAGTGCCAGTCCCTCCGCCAAGCAAGGAGCGGTGCAGCCGCCAACCACTTTGGGAATGGCGCGGCGTGTGTATTCGCTATTGCCCGGGTCTTCGCGTTCCGGTGAGTAAACGAGAAAGAAATCCTCACCGATGCGGAATCCGCGGTGCTCCAAGCGCGGCTTCAAGATCTCTTCAGTGGTGCCTGGGTATGTGGTGCTTTCCAAACTGATCATCTGATCTGCGCGCAGGAAGGGAAGGACAGACTCGATGGTACTGATGATGTATGACAGGTCAGGATCCCGGTTTTTCGTCAGCGGTGTAGGGACACATACGATGATGGCGTCGCAGACCGAAACAGTTGAGAAATCGGCACTCACCGAGAGCTTGCCGGAGTCCACTGCTTGGGAAATTTGTGACGCGGGTAAATGTCGAATGTAGCTTTCGCCCCTGGCGAGCATGGCGACCTTCGATTCATCGATATCGAGACCGGTCACATTTATTCCCGCTTCCGCCAAGCCCAAGGCAACGGGTAACCCCACATAGCCCATGCCGATAACGGCTACGTGAACAGGTTCGCCGCTGGAGAGCTTTTTTGTGAATCTCATGGCGCCAACGCTACGTTTCGCCCAGTGTCCCGCAACAACGAAAAAACAGAGGGGTGAGAGCACGTTGCAGCCAATCCTTGGTGGAGCCATCCCCCGATAGGGTGGAAAGGAAGTGGCGGAGCGGACGGGACTCGAACCCGCGACCTCCGGCGTGACAGGCCGGCGTTCTAACCAACTGAACTACCGCTCCAAAGAGCATTCGCCGACCGGGTGATTCGCTTCCGAAGCTCCCTTTGCTGGCGAGCGGCAACTATGCCTTGAGGCGGATACGGCGCAACAAAAATGTTTCGAAAATCTTTGCGTTCGTCACAATCGCGGGTATTTATTTCGCCCCCGCCATCCCGGCGGGCCTTTTTCGTATTTCTTTTCTCCTCCCACCATTTTTTTTCACCGGCCATGAGTGTGATCGACAAAATCGAACGTGAACAGATGAAGCAGGATGTCCCCGATTTCCGTCCGGGAGACACCGTCGACGTCCACTCCCGCGTGGTGGAAGGCGGCAAAGAGCGCATCCAGATTTTCAAAGGCATCGTCATCGCCCGGCGCGGCACCAAGGTGAACGAGGCTTTCACGGTCCGCAAAATCTCCAACGGCGAGGGTGTGGAGCGAGTCTTCCAGATTCATTCCCCCAAACTGGCGAAGATCGAGGTCGTGAAGCGCGGCAAAGTCCGCCGATCGAAGCTGCACTACCTGCGCAGCCGGGTGGGCAAGCAGGCCGTGCAGGTCAAGGAAGCCGCCCGCTGAGCCCGGCCATCCCCGCATCTCTCTTTTCCCCGATAAACAGGCGGCCCTCACACGAAGGCCGCCTTTTTTCGTGGCTCCGCCGCGGCATCGCCGGGTCGCGGAAAACCGCCGTCAATCAAGACCCAGTTTCTTGAGCTTGGGCGAGATCACCACCCGGCAATAGCCGTAGTTCGGGTTGTTCTTGTAGAAGTCCTGATGGTACTCCTCGGCTTCCCAGAAAGTGTCGGCATCGCGAATCTCCGTCACCACCGGGCCCGTGAGGGTGCCTGATTCGTTGAGGAGCTTCTTCGATTGCTCCGCCTTCGTCTTCTGCTCGGGGGAGTGGGTGAAGATGACGGAGCGATACTGCGGTCCCTTGTCGGCGCCCTGCTGGTCCCAGGTGGTGGGATCGTGCGCCTGCCAGAAGACGTCGAGCAAGTCGTTGAAATCGATCTTCGCGGGATCGTAGCTTACCTGGATCACCTCCACGTGGCCGGTGTTCTTCTCGCAGATCTGCTCGTAGGTGGGATTTTTCACATGGCCGCCCATGTAGCCGGAGACCACATCGGTCACCCCCTCGAGTCGCTCCATCACCGCCTCGGTACACCAGAAACAGCCGCCCCCAAAGGTGGCCACCTCGGTCTTCACCTTTCCGTCGGTGGCAGGGGTCGTCTGGGAGGCGGCGTTTTCGGCGGGCGTGGACTCTTTCACTTCAGTGGCGGGCTTGGGGGTGGTGGTGGTGTCGGCTGAATTCTCGGGTTTCTCCTGACAGGCGGAAAAGGTGAGGGCCAGGACGGTGCAGAGGGAAAAATAGACCGTGGCGAGGGGGCCGCGGGAGAGAGGGAGCAGTAGGGGGGAGTTCATGATTTTCAGGATGGGCGGGATACCGACGTTCGTCGATTCCCCATTTTCTCGCATGAGGCTCCGTGACCGTCAACCCGACGGCTCGCCGCCAATGCGCCGGAGCGGGGCAAAAAAAGATCACTTCGGAAAGCCAAAAGTCTTGACTCTCCGGATAACTATCGGATAAAAATGGCATTCTTATCAATCAAATCCGTAGATGGCGCGTCCCAAAAACACGCTGGACACCGTCCAGATCACCATTTCGACGACGCCCCAGGTCAAAGAGATCCTGGAGCGCCTTACTTCGTCGGGATTGTATGGGAAGAACGCGGCTGACACGGCGCATGCGCTCCTCAAGGAGCGGATTCGTGAATTGATGGAAAAAGGGCACGTGCCCGATTGAGACACAAAAACACCGAGAAGTAACCATTAGCCCCACAAACACCATGTATAACCATAACTCAGATCACGAAGGCGAGCAGGGAAATCTCCGAGTTCTCGCCGCCGCCGCCGATGAGCCGATCGAAGCCTACGAGTCGGACGCCGCGGTGCGGGCGGCCTTCGATGCCGAGCTGCGCAAACTGGCCGAGGAAATCGTCCAGTATCATCCGAGCCTGACGCAGTTGCTTCTGAGTCTCGGCGGCGACACCGAGATGGAAAAGGCGGCGCATCCCATTCACGGGCGGAATTGACCGTCGGGGGATTCTCCCCGTGGCTGAGAGCGTGAGGATTGTGGGAAGGCTTCGAAACACCCTTTCCGCGTATCCCTGTCGACTCTCTCCCGGATAACCGGCCACCCGCTTTTATCGGGTGCCGGTTTTTTCATGCCCATGCAACAGGGTAGGGTGGCGGACTCGACCCTGTTGGGTCGGGGGGATTTCGGGCTTTTCGCGGGGAGCTATCCGGATAGGGTGTGACGGATGAAATGGGCCGGTTTCTACTACCGCAGGATTGATCGCGCGCTGGAGCGGCCGGTGCGTCTGGATGCGCTACGGGAGGCGATGGATGACGGGGAGTGGAATGGCTACGTGGGGGAACTCGGCGAGCGCTTGGCGGTGAAATATCTGCGGCGTGAGGGACTGAAGCCTCTCTACCGGAATTTTCGCGCGCCCGAGGGCGGTGAGGTGGACATTGTCTGCCGGGACGGGGATTTCCTGGTCTTTGTGGAGGTGAAGACGCGGCGGACGACGGAGTTCGGCAGGCCGGTGCGGGCGGTGAATAGGGGCAAGCAACTGTTGATCACGCGCGGTGCGCTGGCCTGGCTGCGGGAATTGAACCATCCCGAGGTCATGTTCCGTTTTGATGTGGTGGAGGTGGTGCTGGAGGAGGGGCGACCGCCGCTGATCACGCACTTGAAGAATGTCTTTCAGATGCCGAAGGGCTACCACTATTGAGGTGGGGCGCGTCAGAAGGGCCCCATGCGCGTGGGCCCGGGGTCCAGGGTAAAGACGCTCGCGTCGAAGCAGCGTTCCACGAGTCGGGCCCGTCGAAGGGAGGCCTCGGGACTGTCCCACAGATTTTCAAATTCGTCGGGGTCGGCGACGAGATCGTAGAGTTCTCCCTCGCCGGTGCCGTGATAGACGACGACTTTTTCGGTCTCGGTTCGCAGCATGGTCGCGTAGGCGTCGCGGTGGGTCCAACTGTTGTAGTATTCGCAGAACACCGCGTCGCGATGTCGGGTGGGATCGGCGGCGCCGGTGAGGTGGGGGGTCAGGCTGCTGCCCTGCAGCCGATCAGCGGGCGCGGGGACGCCGGCGGCCTCAAGCAGGGTGGGGGCGAGGTCGATGAGTTCGACAAGGCCGGTGACGCGGTGTCCGGCGCGATAGTGTCCGGGCCAGCGCAGGATGAGCGGGACGCGGAGGGCTTCCTCGTAAAAGTGCGGTCCCTTGAACCAGAGTCCGTGGTCGCCCAGCATTTCGCCGTGGTCGGACATGAAGATGACGAGCGTGTTGTCCCGCTGTCCGGTCTCGTCGAGGGCGGCGAGGACTCGCCCGATCTCGTGATCGATGTGTTCACACATGGCGCGGTAGGCGGCGACGGCCTCGCGCCGGTCCCGGTCCGTCATGGCTCCGGCGTGGAACTCGCCGGGAGAGTTGTGCGCCCATTCGGCGTCGAGTTTCTGGAATCGCGGCTTGTTGTCCAACTCCCCGGAGCGGCATTTCGGCGGGGGCACTGTCTCGGGATCGATGCGTTCCCGGTAGGAGGCGGGAGGGTCGAAGGGATGATGCGGGGCGAAGCAGTTGAAGCTGAAGAACCAGGGGAGGCGGGCGTTTTCATGGATGAACTTGACGGCCATCTCCGCGCACCAGGTGGTCTGGTGATGCTCGGCGGGCACGCCGTTTTTCCAGTAGGCGCTGCCGGAGGGCGGCTGATCGTGTAGATCCTCCCAGCGGAGGCCTTTTTCGGTGAGCCATGCGGTGTAGGCGTTGGCATTGGCCCAGTCCGGCTGGGGATGGTGCGACCACCAGAAATCGTGGTAGCCGTCGTTGCCGCGGGCTTCGATCTTGCCGTCGGAGCAGGAGGCGAGGTGCAGTTTTCCCGCGAGTCCGCAGCGGTAGCCGGCGTCGGCGAAGAGGCGCGGCAGGAGCAGTTCGTCTTCGGGGATCCGCTGTCCGTT
Organism: uncultured Verrucomicrobiales bacterium; assembly: GCA_964439145.1. Lineage (GTDB taxonomy): Bacteria > Verrucomicrobiota > Verrucomicrobiia > Verrucomicrobiales > DEV007 > JAEUHH01. The sequence continues at coordinate 80,773 of CAYTNL010000004.1, read as the reverse complement.
CTGTCGGCAGCGGGTGGCGCGCGGGTATCGGCCGGTGAGAAAGCTGGCCCGGCTAGGGGTACAGACCGGGCTCTGGCAATAGGCGCGGGTGAAGGCGACGCCATCGGCGCAGAGTTGATCGAGGTGCGGGGTGCGCATCTCCGTGGCGCCGAGCGCGCGAATGGTGTCGAATCGCTGCTGATCGGTGCAGAGCCAGAGGATGTTGGGGCGGCGGGCGGTCATGGAATCGGTTGGGGCGGGAGATCACCGGATGAAAGCAAAATCCGTGTTTTCCGTCCATTCCATGGTTAATTCCACCGCAGCCACGTTCCATCATGCTTCTGGTCATCGACAACTACGATTCCTTCACCTACAACCTCGTGCAGTATTTTGGCGAGTTGGGCGCGGTCATGGCGGTGTATCGCAATGACCAGATCACGGTGGACGGCATCCGGGAGTTGGCGCCGGAGCGCATCTGCATCTCGCCGGGACCCTGCACCCCGAACGAGGCGGGGATCAGTTGCGAGGTGATCCGCGAGTTTGGGGAAGGCACGCCGTTGCTCGGGGTCTGTCTCGGTCATCAGTGCATCGGTCAGGTGTTCGGAGGCGACGTGGTGCGGGCGGAGCGCCTGATGCATGGCAAGACCTCGCCGGTGATGCATCATGACGACGGGCTTTTCCGCGGGCTGGCGAATCCCTTCGAGGCCACGCGCTACCATTCGCTGATCGTCAAACGGGAGACGCTGCCCGACTGTCTGGAGATCACCGCGGAGACGGCCGAGGGCGAGATCATGGGGCTGCGCCATCGGGAATTCCCGATCCACGGGGTGCAGTTTCACCCCGAGTCCATCCTCACGGGCGAGGGCAAGAAGCTGCTCGCCAATTTTCTGGAGCTGTGAGCTGTCGGTGGGGGCCGACTATTGGGTTACCGCCTGACCCGCTTCCTGCCAGGCGTTGAATCCGCCGTCGAGGTGGATGACGTGTTTGAATCCGAGCTTCTCGAAAGTGGGTAGGCTGGAGGTGCTGCGGGCCCCGCTACGGCAGTGAATGAGGTAGGTCTGGTCGCGGTCGAGTTCGCCAAGTTTGCTCTCGAAATCGGGCGACTTGAAATCAATGAGGGTGGCGCCCTCGATGTGTCCTTCGGCGAATTCCTCGGGCGTGCGGACATCGATCACCTTCGGTTTGTCGGCGGAAGCCAGTTGAGTCGCGGCGCCGGCGGCGTCGACATGGTCGATCTGTGTGGCGGTGGCGGAGGCTTCCGTCGCGGGCGTGGCGGCGGGATCGGCGGTGGGGGCGGAGTCGCAGCCGGACAAGGCGAACGCGATGCCGGCGAGAGACAAGGTGGCCAGGGGGTGCGGGAGTTTGGTCTTCATGATCATAGAGAAATAAGCGGCAAACCGTCTGGGGCGCAACTTTCGATTGGCGGCGGGAGGCGCAGGTTTTGCGAGATTGATCTTGCGCGGGGGAGGCAACGTGTGTGTTGTTTGCGCCCTGCTGACGGGCTCCGGGCTCTTCGGGCAGGCGACAGCCCTCTCTCCAGCGATACCGATTTCAATGACCCCAAAAGACACCTCCCCAACTGAGACTCCCGCCCCGGCGCGCCGGATCGGCAAGGGCAAGAAAAACGCGGCTTCCGAGACCGCAAAATCGGAAGCGTCCGCCAAGGAGCCGTGGACGGTCTCCGACGCCGAGGACACCTACGGGGTGCATCATTGGGGAGGCGGCTATTTCGCGATTTCCCGGCGGGGTGAAGTGGTGGTGAATCTGACCGATTCCGCCACCGGTTCGCCCAACCCGGTGAGCATCCCCAATCTGATCGAGGAACTCGGCGACCGGGGCATTCAGCCGCCTCTGTTGCTCCGGTTCCCGCGCATTCTGGAGAGCCGGATCGAGGAACTGAACCACGGCTTCGCCAAGGCGATCAGTCAGCTCGAATACAATGGCCGTTACCGCGGTGTGTTTCCGATCAAGGTCAACCAGCAGCAGCAGGTGGCGGAGGAAGTGGCGGCTTATGGGCGTCGTTTCCACTACGGCTTCGAGGCGGGCAGCAAGCCGGAGTTGATCGCCGCGCTGGCGTATCTGAAAGACACCGAAGCCCTGCTGGTCTGCAACGGATACAAGGATGAGGAATTCGTCAACCTGGCGCTCTATGGGCAGCTGATGGGACTGCGGGTGGTGCTGGTGCTGGAGATGCCTCATGAGCTGGAGATCATCGAGAAATGCGCGGAAGCCCTCGGGGTGGAGCCCATCATCGGGGTGCGGGTGAAGCTTTCCGCCGAAGGCGCCGGCAAGTGGGCGAAATCGGGCGGGGAACGCAGTCCTTTCGGCCTCAACCTGGCCCAGTTGGTGGAGACGGTGGAGCGGCTGCGTGAGCGCGGGCGTCTGCCCTGGCTGCGGATGCTGCATTGTCACCAGGGCTCGCAGATACCCGACCTCACCATCATCCGGCGGGCCATCGAGGAAACGGCCCGCATCTACGCCGGGCTGGTGGAGGAGGGCGCGCCCATGGGCCTGCTCAACATGGGCGGCGGACTGGCGGTGGACTACGACGGCTCCCGCTCGACCCGTTCGACCAGTGCCAACTATTCCATCGATGAATACTGCCACACCCTCATCGACGCGGTGAAGTGGGTGCTGGACGAAAGCGGGGTGGAGCACCCGACCATCGTGACGGAGAGCGGCCGGGCCATCGTGGCGCATTACTCGATGCTGGCGATGCGGATTCTGGACGTGAATCGATTTGAGAATCGCGAAGTGATCAGCGTGGACGAGGACGCGACCGAGCCTCTGGGCGCGCTGGCAGAGGTGGCGGCCACGATCAATGACGACAATCTGCTGGAATCCTTCGGCAAGGCGAACCGGTTCCGCGAGGAGCTGCACGAACTTTTCCTGGCGGGGGACATCGGCCTCCGGGAACGGGCGGCCTGTGAGCAGTGTTACTGGAAGGCGATGACGGAGATCGCCACCGCGAGCCGGGATCTGCGCTATCTGCCGGAGGAACTGCGCGATGTCTCCGCCCTGCTGGCCGACCAATACTACGCGAATTTCAGCATCTTCCAGTCGCTCGCCGATTCCTGGGCCATCGACCTGGCGTTTCCGGTGATGCCCTTGCATCGCCTGACGGAGAAACCGAATCGCGCCGGGGTCATACACGATGTCACCTGTGACTGTGACGGGATGATCAAGCGCTACGTGGCCGACTCCGAGGTGCTGGAGTCCCTGCCCATGCACGAGGCCCGGGCGGGCGAGCCCTATTATCTCGGCATCTTTCTGGTCGGCGCCTATCAGGAGACTCTCAGCGATCTTCACAACCTCTTCGGCGACACTCACGCGGTCAGCGTCGATGTCGAGAAGGGGAAGGTGAAGCTCTCGCGCGAGGTCGAGGGCGACTCCGTGTCCGATGTGCTCGGTTATGTGGAGCACGATCCCAAGAAGCTCGTCGAGCAGTTTCGCGAACTGGCCGAGCAGGCCATCGAGCGGGGCCAGATCACCCCCGCCCAGCGTCGCAAAGCCCTGGAGGCATACCGCGAGGGCATGAGCGGCTACACTTACTACGAACCCTGAGCAGCCCATCCCATGGACGGAGAGATCAGCCGATTTATCGAGCATCATTACCGGCACTTCAACGCCGCCACCTTGGTGGACGCCGCTCGCGGCTATCGCCGGGTGCTGGATGACGGCGGTGGCATGCTGCTGACCATGGCGGGCGCCATGAGTACCGCGGAGCTGGGTATCTCGGTGGCTGAGATGATTCGTCAGGATAAAATCCACGGGATTTGCTGCACCGGGGCGAATCTGGAGGAGGATCTCTACAACCTGGTGGCTCACGATTTTTATCGTCGCATTCCGAACTGGCGCGATTTGACACCGGAACAGGAGCAAGCCCTGCTCGACGAGCATCTCAACCGGGTCACCGACACCTGCATTCCAGAGGAGGAGGCTTTTCGCCGTCTGGAGCACGTCATCCTCGATGAATGGCGCGCTGCCGACGCGGAGGGGCGGCGACACTTTCCCCACGAGTTTCTCTATCGGGTCCTGCGCGGGGGAAAACTGGAGGAGTCCTACCAGATCGATCCCAAAGACAGCTGGCTGGTGGCCGCCTCTGAAAAGGATCTGCCCATTTTCGTGCCGGGGTGGGAGGACAGCACCACGGGCAACATCTACGCCTCCCATTGCATGAAGGGGAATGTGAAAAACGTCCACACCGTCCGCACCGGCATCGAGACCATGACCTCGCTGGCGAAGTGGTACATCGAGACGGCTCCGAGTTCGCCCATCGGCTTTTTCCAGATTGGCGGAGGCATCGCCGGGGATTTTCCCATCTGCGTGGTGCCGATGCTGCACCAGGATTTCGGCATGGAAGACGTGCCGCTGTGGGCGTATTTCTGCCAGATCAGCGACTCCACCACCAGCTACGGCTCCTACTCGGGCGCGGTCCCGAATGAGAAGATCACTTGGGGAAAGCTCGGTGTGGATACTCCGAAATTCATCATCGAGTCCGACGCGTCCATCGTCGCGCCGCTGGTCTTCGCCTACGTGTTAGGCTGGTAGATGCTGCGTCAGGCAGTGGAAGCCGCCCTGGCCCCAGATCAGTTCGCGGGCGGGGATGGCGATGAGACGACGCCCGGGAAAGGCGTTCGCGATCTTGTCCGCCGCCTCGCTGTCCCTGGCATCACCGAAGGCGGGCGCGATCACCGCCTCGTTGGTGATGTAGAAATTCGCGTAGGTGGCCGGCATCACCGCGCCCTCCAGGATGACGGGGGCGGGAAGGGGCAGGCCGATGAATTCCCATCCGCGCTCGGCGGCGACGCGGCGGAGATGGGCGGCGTTCGCCGCGAGAGTGGGGTGCCGCCTTTGCTGTGACTCGTCCGGATCGAGTACCAGCAGGCGGTCGCCGGGAGCGAAACGCGCGAAGCAATCCACATGGCCGTCGGTGTCGTCGCCCTCGACGTCGGCATTCACCCAGAGAATCTCCGAGGAGCCGGTGGTCTCGCACAGTTCGCGGGCCAGTTCATCGCGCGAGCGGCCCGGATTGCGGCTGTCGGTGACGACGGACGACTCGGAGACCATCAGCACGCCCTCGCCGTTGCTCTCCAGGGAGCCGCCCTCGATGGTCAGGTCGCGGCGATCATGGATGGTCAGGCTCTCCTGCTCCGCCATCTGGCGGTTGGCGGCGGCATCGAGATCCCAGGGAGCGTATTTGCCGCCCCAGGAATTGTAGTTCCAGCATACCGCCAGCCGGGCGCCGTCCAGGGATCGGCGCAGCACCGTCGGCCCGTGGTCCCGCACCCACGGTTCGTTGGTGGGCACCAGCCGCGGGTGGATCGAACCGAGAATGTCGGCGGGCAGGGCCGCCTCGATGGCGGCGGCCTCGGCCTCGTCGGAGACGTTGATGATCACCCTCTCTCCGCCTTCCACCAGCGCGGTCGCGAGTCGGTAAAACACCGGCAGTATGGGTGGCAACCTCTCCCCGGGAAAGGTCGCGCCGCGTTCGTTGGGCCAGCTGAGCCAGGTCGCGGAGTGGGGTGCCCATTCGGCGGGCATGGTGAAGCCCTTGGCGGCGGGCGAGTCGGGGGGCGGGTTCATTCTTCGTGGCAATCTAAAAAAAGTACTCAGAGAGGCTCGGAATTGTCGCGGCCGAAGCGTCGCAACAAGCCCTGGTAGGCGTCGATGCGGCGGTCGCGAAAAAACGGCCACGCTATCCGTTGGCGTTCGATGGCGGAGAGGTCGGCCTCGACCACCAGTATCTCCTCCTCCTCGCCGGAGGCGCGGGAAAGAATCTCCCCCGACGGTGCCGCCACGAAACTGCGGCCCCAGAATTGGATGGTGTCACCGGTCGGCGATGCTTCGAGACCGACCCGGTTCGGCGCGGCCACAAAGCAGCCGTTGGCGATGGCGTGGCCGCGTTGCATCGTTTCCCACGCGGAATGCTGGGCCTCCCGCACCGAGGATTCATCGTCGGGAATCCAGCCGATGGCGGTCGGGTAAAACAGTATCTCCGCTCCGTCCAGCGCCGTGAGCCGGGCCGCCTCGGGATACCACTGATCCCAGCAGATGCAGACCCCGATGCGGCCAAATCGAGTGTCCCAGGCCCGGAAACCGATGTCGCCGGGGGTGAAGTAGTATTTCTCCATGAACTGAGGATCATCCGGAATGTGCATCTTGCGGTAGAGGCCCGCCTGGCTGCCGTCGGCGTCGAAAATGACCGCCGAGTTGTGAAAGACACCCGGCGCCCGCCGCTCGAAGAGCGGGACGATGAGCACGATGCCGTGTTCCTTCGCCTTCGCCGCCATCCGGTCGGTGACAGGGCCGGGGATGGACTCCGCCAGCGCGAAGTAGCGCTCGTCCTCGTGCTGGCAGAAGTAGAGCGTGTTGAAAATTTCCTGCAGGCAGACGATCTGCGCGCCCCTGGTGGCGGCCTCGTCGATCTTGACGAGCGCGCGTTCGACATTCTCGGCCGGATCGGCCGTGTTGCGGGTCTGGATGAGACCGATCTGGACAGTGCGTGACGAGGGCATGGCGATGAAAAGAGCTGGGGAAGGGGAAACTAGGTGTTCGTCGAAGCTTGGCCACTGGAAAACGGGAATGCGCCCGGGAAAAATGCGCCGCCTCATGGCCCGAGCGCGTGACTTGTCTGTCGCCGGGGCGGGGGATAGGATGCCGACCGCGCCGCTGCCGCTTCGGGAGTGGCGACGCTTTCATCCCCAACCCCATGATCCCCATGAATGACAAGCCGATGACTCGACTGAACCATTGCGGGCTCGCCCTCGTCGCGGTGACGGTGGCAATGATCGCGGTGGCTAACGCCCAGGAAAAGAAGGAAGAAAAACCCGCCGAGCCACCCAAGCCCGCGCCGCAATCGATCTTCCCCGACAAGAATCTCGAGAAAGCCGTGCGCCGGCAGGTTTTCGCCAAGCGCGACTCGGAGGAGCCCCTCACCGCCGAGGATGTGAAGTCCATCTCCACGATCCGGGGGAAAAGCATGGGCATCAAGAACCTCGCCGGTCTCGAGCATTGCGAGGCCCTCATGTCGCTCGACCTGTCGGACAATTCCATCACTGATCTCGCGCCGCTCAAGGGGCTCTCCCGTCTGCAACAGATCATCCTCAACCGGAATCAGATCGAGGACCTCTCTCCCCTCGCCGACATCACCGCGCTTCAGTATCTCGGCATCGAGGGCAATCGGGTCAAATCCCTCGCGCCTCTCGGCAAACTGGAGCGACTCTCCTCGCTCTACGCCGATGACAACGAGATCGCCGATCTCTCGCCCATCGTGAAACTGCCGAAACTCGGATCCATCTATCTGAAAAACAACCGCCTCACCAAACTCGACGGCATCTCCGGCGTCGGTCGAGACGGGCATGTGTGGAGCCTCGGCGTGAGTGGCAACCAGATCACCGATCTGTCCCCGCTCGTCGGTCTCAAGCCGCAGAGTTTCCTCTTTCTCGACGGCAACCAGATCCAGGATCTCGCCCCGCTGGTGGAACTCCTGAAAGCCGACCTCGCCGGTGACAAACGCTTCGCCCCCTACGTGCAGGTTTATCTCAAGGACAATCCCCTGAGCGAAGCCGGCCGGAAGCAAGTCGAGGAACTCAAGGCCCTCAAAGTCCGGCTGCGCGATCTCTGAACATGCGCGCGCCCCTCCGTCTTCGATTCCTCGCCGTCGCCCTCGCGAGCGCCGCCGCCGTCCTGATGGGAGGCGAAAAGCCGGCGCCTTAACCGCCCGCATATCCCATTTTCTCCCCCGCTCACGCCGTGGTTTGCCCCACATCTCAGCTCACCTCCGTGGACCATAAGCCGCATTTCCGAGGTTCGTTAGGAACGGGGCACTCCGATGCCACCAACTGATCGTGGACTGGGATACTGGATTCGTGAAAGCGAAACCCGCGCTCAAAGGCGACGGGCAGATTACCGTAGTCAGTTGGGGAGACTAGTGTTCGTCACCAGCGTCAGTCATGACGGGGACATCCGATGGAATCATTGCCTGAACCGGGATACCGGCGAGTTGCTATGTGCACGCGAAGTTTCCGTCCCCGTCTCGGAGACGCTCCACAAGATGAACAGCTTCGACCCGCTCACTTGTTGCGCGACTGATGGCGAGGCTGTCTTTGCCTTCTTTGGTCCCGGTGTGCTTCACAGTTACTATTTCGAAGGCAATTCTTAGTGGTCGGGAAATATCGGCGTCCACCGCCAGGATGTCCTCTTCTTCACCCGATGGCGTGTTGATGAAGCAGCCCTCCGCTATGGGGGTGGCCGCGCCGGTCGTTTCCCAGGCCAAGTGATAGGCCTCGTAAGCGTCGCTCTCGACGATGGGGCTCCTGCTGTCGCCGTTGGCAAAAAAAGAAGAACCACCGCTCCCACCATCGCGGAGCGGCGGGCGATCGGTTCTGGCGCCGGAAGCGGCGGGCTCATCGTTCTTGTGCTGGGTGCGGGCTATGTTCTCTGCGGCTGATATTGACGTTGGTGACAGGAGGTGTGCGGGTTGGTAATGCTAGTCGGGTAATATCAGAGGCGTATAGAGGGCTGAGTCATTGGGAAATATCTCAATAGTGAATCGCGATGGGCGGGATAAATTTAACCAAATATTTCTTGCAATACTAAGTCGCACGTGTTTCTGATGAATACTGGGAGGATGAAAACATCGATCAATGCTCTTGTCGGCGCTCTCCTGTTCGGAGCGATTCACGCGGAGGCGGCGCCTCCGGTCAATGACAACCTGGCGGATCGGATCTCTCTGGGGTCCACGAGTCCCGTCACTTTTCCGGGGACCAATGTCGAAGCGACGCTGGAACCGGGTGACCCGATCTCGTTCTATTTCGGGGAGAGCCGGACATCGACGGTCTGGTGGGAGTGGACGTCTCCTTTCACCGGCACCGCCCGGATCGGGGTGGAGACCTCCGATTTCGACATCGTGATCGGCGTCGGAACGCTGAACGGTTCCGGCGACTTCGTCGAAGAGGCGCACGATGCCTTTTCCTCGGTGAGATTCGAGGCGGTCTCCGGGGTCACCTACGTGATCTGTGTCGCGGGTTGGCTCGGCTTCGGAACTGAAGAGGGGACGTTCGAGCTATCCATCGGTCCCGATGAACCGGTGGTGATCAACTCGATTTCCCTTGATCGTCGGGTGGCCACCCCGACGGAGCCCACGGTCACGTTTTCCGTGGGATTGTCGCATTCGGCGGGGATCGAGTATGTGAGCGCGGGATTTGTCTCCAAGCCCGACTACGAGTCCTGGCTCTACTACGATCCTTTTGAAACCTTCCCGTTGCCGCCCTCTTCGGGGGACCCGTTCTCGGGAGTCTGGCAGATCCCGTTCACCTTTCCTCCCGGAGCGGAGGAGGGCGTGTGGACTCTCAGTTACCTCTCGGTGCAGGATGGCAACTTCGACTACCGTTTTCTGGATGAGCAGGATCTCCAAACGGTGGGCTCGCCGATCACGGTGGTCTATGACGATCCCTCCAACGGCCCGCTGCTGTTCGACATTTCCGCCCAACCGGAGCCCGCCGTGGGCGGTACGGTGGCCGGAGGTGGCAGCTTCAGTTTTGCCGACAACACCACGCTGGTGGCCACACCGAATGCGGGATTCGAGTTCGTGGGATGGCGCCAGGTCGATCAGTTCAATCACGACGACACGATCATTTCCACGTCGCCGAACTTGCCGGTCGTCGTCGAGGGGGATGCGTTCTTCCTCGGGGTGTTTCGTCCGCAGAACGATGACTTTGCCCATGCCACCGATCTGGGGAATACCGCCGCGGTGACATCGGCTTCCGGATGGAATGCGGGCGGGACGGTCGAAGTGGACGAGCCGGGCGATGTGTTCGAGGGCGATCAGACCACCTGGTGGACATGGGAGAGTCCGGTGGATGGCAGAATCGAGATCGATACGGTGGGCAGCGACTTCGATACGGTGCTCACCGTGTTCACCGGTAACTCGCTCGCCGACCTTCAGATCGTGGGACAGAGCCACGATGCCGCGCCCGACGGCAGCAGCAGAGTGGCTTTCGTGGGAGCGGACAGGCGTTACTGGATTCGCGTTCACGGAGAGGGGGGCACTCCCGAGGGCGAGGTCAAGATCTCCATCGCCACCCAGAGTGCCGCGACCACGGCCGATGACCACGTGGCGTGGGGCAAGGCCTGGCTGCGATTTCCCAACGGACAGGTCGCGACGGGCAATTCCCTGAACGCCGCGCTCGGGCATTTCACCCAGGCTGAGTCCCTCGACCCCAACCATCAGGAAGCCCTTTTCTATCTGGCACTCTGTCGGCTGGCATTGTTGCAAAAAGAGAGTGCCTTCGACGATCTGCTCGTGGCCCTCGGTGTGGTGGACGCGAACGCTGACAGCAATGATCCGCTCTACGAAGTGCCGACCGATGCCGGGGGGAAATCGATCTTCGCGGCCGACGCCAATACCCAGCAAGGTCTCGACTATCTCAGAGCCGAGGTGGCCCCACGACTCGAGGAAGTCATCGCCCTGCTGGTGAGGATCAGGGGCAATGCCTGGGTGGGCAACCTGCCCGACTGGATCGGAGTGGCCGGCTATCGCCAGACGAAACTGATCGACCTCGGTGATGTGACCCTGCTCCGAAGCTCGGCCATCGCAGGTCTGGCGATCCTCGATCTGCTCGAGAGCTTCGAACTGGCGGCCTCTCTGGAGGATCTCGCCGATCTGGAGTCGCTGGAGAAACTCGACGTCGAGAATGTCGCGGACGCCTTTTCGGATCTGCTGGATTTTTCAGGCAACAATCAACGGGGAGATGCCTCGCGAGGCCTGCGCCAGGCGATCGATCTTTACATGACCGGCTCCGCCTTCGCCCGCGGTCCCAGACCCTCGGCCGACGACCCTTTCCACCTTTTCTCCGTGTCCGAGACGGGAACGGAAAACGAAGCCGAGAATCGGCGTTACCTCGCCCAGGCGAAACGGAGTCTGGGAGGAAGCGTGGAGACTGTCGAGGGGTGGGGGATCAATCTCTCGCGGTTTTTCGCGACCACGCGTCCGCTTCGGGAACTGGCGGGCAACTTCAAGACGAATCAAAGCATCGCGGGCAGTGTTCCTGATCCGAAATTCGACCGACTTCTACCCCGGGCCGACCGCAATCAGTTGGAGACCGCCCTGCGGGAAAATGATCTGCTCTACGAGGGCGACCTCTCCCTGACCGTGACGGTCGCCACGGGACAGGAGACCTTTGGCTCGGCGGGGAGCGATATCACGGTGCCCGCCGCGACGGAAGTGACCGCCCTCGCCTCGGCGAATGTCGGCTATGCCTTTGCGCTGTGGGACAACGACGGCCAACTGGCATCGACAGACAATCCCCACGTTTTTCCCCTGATCGACGATACGGTGCTGGAAGCTCGTTTCATTCCCGATCGGGCGGATGGCGACCGGGACGGACTGGACGCCTTCTCAGAAATGGAAGCCGGCACCTTTCCGGACAATCCAGATTCGGACGGAGACGGTTTGCCGGATGGCCTGGACCCAAATCCTCTGGTATCGGAACCTCTGCGTTTCTCCATCTCGGAGGATCTCAATCTCTCCGTGGCATTGCAGAGTGGATCCATTCTGGGAATCATCGGACTGCCCCCGGGAACTCGCTTTGATCGAGTCACGAACTCGATCGTGGGTCGTCCCACCAGCGTGCGGGGAGGCGAATCACAGACATTTCGTCCCGTTGCGCTCGTGCGGGGAGAGGATGGGAGCCGCTTCCGGCTCGAACTGGAGTTGGAGATCGTGTCCTTGCCGGAATCCGCGATCGGAAATTTCACCTTTGTGGCGGGTGCCCATCCGGGGGAAGATCTCGGGAATGGACTGGGCGGTCAATTCGACTTCCTGGTTACTTCCTCCGGACGCTTCAGCGGGCGGTTGATGTTTGCCGGTCGCACCTATCCGGTTCGGGGAGCGTTGGAGACGGCGTTGGGCGGCGTGCCCAAAGTGATGACCACGGCAAGCCGTCGGGGATTGCCCGACCTCTCCGTGGACATCGAGCTGCGCGATGATGACACCGTGTTCGGCGCGATCCTGAATGAGGCATTGGACTTCGTGACCGGTGACGGTTGGCGACTCGTCTGGCACAAACGATCAAATCCGGTGACCGATCCGTTCGCGGCCTATTTCACTGCCTTGCTGCCACCGGATGCGGTCGATGGTGGTCTGGGAGATCCCGGTGTACCCCAAGGGGTTGGCTACACGACCCTGAGAACTCTGGCGAATGGACGCGTGAACTGGCGCGGGCGCCAGTCCGACGGCGCCCATGTCTCGCGGAGTCTCCTTCTGGGACCGGAGGGAGGACTGCTCCTTTGGGCGCCACTCTACCGGAATGGTGGTAGCCTGCGGGGCGCGGTGACCATCGACCCCGGTGATGGCTCCGTGTCTGGTGATCTCGCCTGGACGAAGTTCCCGGAAACTCAGCGCCCGGGAAGGAACTACCCCGATGGGTTCGAGTCGGGGCTCGATGTAGTGGGAGGACCCTACTCGCCGGACCTGTTGGCGGGCAGCATCGGAACGACTCTGCTCGATCAGGATCCGAATGTGCTGATCGATTTCGAATCTGGAGGTCTCGAGGATGCTTCGCTCGACCCCGATGTGGAGGCCGGTCTGGTTCAAGGGCGACTCTTTCCCTTGTTGAGGATTCCCCGCTCAAATGGCGATCCGTTGGATGATCCCAATCCCGCCAAGGCGGCGATACGATTGGCGGTGCCGTCCGGAATCTTTTCGGGATCAATGCTGCTGCTGGACACCGATCCCGGTACGGGCAAACCGCTACCTCGCAGGGTGCCCTGCTTCGGCGTGGTCACTCCCGGTTCTCCGGTCTTTGGTGGGGGGGCGTTCCTTTTGCCCCAGTTACCCGATCCTGACGCGGCTCCTCCGACGACTATCAGGACCTCACCTATCCTCTCAGGTGACATCGAATGGGCTCCGATGGATCCCTGAGGCAACGCGAAGAGGGCGACTTTCCGCTCCCGACTCTACAGGGTAAGGTGACGGACCCAAGCCACTTTGGTCACCTATTGAAAACGCTTCCGGAGTTTCACTTCTCGATTCGGCGGGGATCCTGCCTCCTCATCATCTTGTCTGGTCTGCTCGTCGTGATGGAGGCCGAGGAACGGGATGAGCTATCCATCCGACCTCACCCGCTGGCGTTGCCCAATACCCATCCGCCGGGCGAGGTGGACAAGCCCGAGTTGGTGCCCTACATCGTCGCCGATCCCGCCAGCCTGGGCGGGATCGTGCTCGATGAAACCGCCGCCACCCTCGAAGGCGAGTGGCAATACTCCACCCACACGCCTCCCTACGTCGGCATCGGATACCTTCATGATCGAAAGGAGGCCAAAGGCGAGAAATCAGTCACCTGGACCCCCGATATTCCCGAGGCCGGCCGCTATGAAGTGCGTCTCTCGCATTGCTACAACGTGCGTCGATCCACCAACACGCCGGTCATCATCCGCCACGCCGACGGCGAGACCACTGTCCGGATCGATCAGCAGCGGGTGCCCGAGCATGGCAGACTCTTCCGGTCACTGGGCGTGTTTCGATTCACGGAGGGGAAAGCGGGCTTTGTCCGCGTCGCGACCGATGGCACTGACGGGAAATACGTCATCGCCGATGCGGTCCAGTTTCTGCCGGTGGAGTAGCGGGACACCTCGGCCACGCTTTTTTGGCACGAAAGCGGACTCGCCAGCGACCGGCTCATCTCGTAGTGAAAGAGAACACCCACCCGCCGCCCCCATCCCGATGAAATCACCCGCCTGTTTATCCCTCGTCGCCGCCTTCGTTGTCGCCGGTCTTCCCTCCCACCTCACCGCCGAGGAAAACTGGCCGCAATTCCGCGGGCCGAGCGGCACGGGACATTCCGAAGCCACCGACCTGCCGGTGGAATGGGATGCCGCCGCTGTGAAATGGAAAACCGCGCTCAAAGGCGGCGGGCAGAGCTCCGTCGTCAACTGGGGAGACAAACTGTTCGTCACCAGCGCCAGTGATGACGGCGGCACCCGATGGATTCACTGCCTGAGCCGGGAAACCGGCGAGTTGTTGTGGGAGCGCGATGTTTCCGTCCCCGCATCGGAGACGCCCCACAAGATGAACAGCTTCGCCACGCCCACCTGCGCGACCGATGGCGAACGCGTCATCGCCTTCTTCGGTCCCGGCGGACTCCACAGTTTCGACCTCGACGGCAATCCCCAGTGGTCGCGCCAGCTCGGCGAATTCCCCGGTCCCTGGGGCGTCGCGGCATCGCCCATCATCGACGGCGATCTCGTCATCCAGAACTGCGACGCCGAGGGGGTGTCGTCGCTCGTGGCCCTGAACAAGAAAACCGGCGAGCCGGTTTGGAAGACACCCCGCAAAGACGCGCCCCGGGGCGGATGGAGCACTCCCATCATCATCCAGACTGACACGAGGCGCGAATTGATCCTCAATGGCGAGTTTGGCGTCAACGCCTACGACCCCGCCACCGGAGCCGATCTCTGGTTCTGCGAAGGGTTCACCGGCCGCGGGGCGCCCACACCCGACTACGCGCACGGCTTGCTCTTCGTGGTCAACGGCAAACCGGGGAACAACTACGCGGTGAAACCGGGTGGCAGCGGGGACGTCACCAAGACCCATCGCGTCTGGGACGCCCGCAGACAGGGCGGCCGCGATCTGCCCTCGCCCGTGGTGGTGGGCGACTATCTGCTCATCTCCAGCATGTCCGGCATCCTGACCACCTACGACGCCATGACCGGCGCCATCCACTTCACCGAGCGACTCGACGCCCCCATGTCCGGCGCGCCCATGGTGGCGAACGGGCTGGTGTATTTTCAGATGGAGACCGGAGAGGTCGTGGTCGTCCGTCCCGGCAAGACCCTCGACATCGTCGCTCGCAACAGCCTCGGTTCCGGGGCCGAGGAGATTTTCCGCTCCTCGTTGTCACCCATCCGGGGGCGGATCTACGCCCGATCAGGGACCATGGTCTATTGCGTGGGCAAATGAGTCGTCACGGCGACGATTCAACAGGGTTGGGTCCGGCATTCAACCCTCTTTGGTCCGAAGATCGATCCGAAACGCCGTCCGGTGGAGCCGGGAAAGCGTAACCCTGCGCGGACTGCCGGATTCGTGTGGTCACGGACTCATGAAAACACCCGCATTTTCCCTATCCTCCTTCCTCGCGGGCGTGGCGACGGCTCTTCTGGGGCTGATCGTGGTGCTGGCGGGTTGCTCAACGATTCCCGCCATGAATGACGCGCCTCTCGATGATTATCACGCGACCCTGAAAGCCTACCGCGAGACCCGTCCCCAAGGCGTGTCGGCTGATGCGGAAAAGAAGGGCCTGGAGGCGTGGAAAGGATTGCTGGCGGACCTGAGCAGGGGGAATGTGGAGGGAAAGGCCTCCCGGGTTTACGCGGATTCGACCTTCTTCAATGATACCCTCAAGACGCTGCGCGGAGGCGAGGCGGTGGAGAGCTACCTGGTGGAGACCGCCGAACTGCTGCATAGCGGATCGGTCGAGTATGGCGACACGGTGCGCTCGTCCGATGGCACCTGGTACGTGCGGTGGGAGATGGTCTATTCGGGAAAGAAACTGGCGGGTGGAGAGCCGATCCGTACCATCGGAATGTCGCACCTGGCGTTTGATGAGGGAGGCCGCGTGGTCATGCACCAGGATTTCTGGGATTCGACCCGAGGCATCTTCGAACACATCCCGGTGCTGGGCGGGCAGTTGCGCTTCATCAAGAAGCGGCTTTGAGCTTCCAGTCCCCGGTCAAGGCGCCGCCGGAGCGAGGAACCCCATGGTCTTCATCCAGTCGCCGGCCAGTCGGGGCCATTGGGCGATTTCCTCCTCGATCTTTTTCATGCCGAAGCCGTGGCCGCCTTTGGCGAAGACATGCAACTCGGCGGAGGCTCCGGCACGCGCCATTTCCAGGTAGAGGAGCGCGTTGCCCTGGACGAAGCGCTTGTCGCCGTGGGCGATGACCATGAAGACAGGGGGTGTGTCTTTGTCGATGTGGATTTCCGGCGCGAGCCGGAGCGGATCGGCTTCGTCCTGAAGGTAGGCGGGATACACGAGGATGGCGAAGTTCGGTTGGCAGGATTGGCCGTCGATCCCGGGATTCTCCGGATAGGTGCGCGGCGTCTGGCCACTGGTCAGCGCCATGGTGGCGAGGTGTCCGCCGGCGGAAAAACCCAGGATGCCGACGCGATCGGGATCTAGCTTCCACGCCGCCGCGTTGGCCCGGACGAGGGAAAGGGCGCGTTGGGCATCCTGAAGCGGGGCGTGGTGTTTGGCGAGTCCGTCGCGGCGGGGAACGCGGTATTTCAGAAGCGCGGCGTTGACGCCGATGGAGTTCAGCCATTCACAGACCTGGGTGCCCTCGTGCGAAATGGCGAGAATGCTGTAGCCGCCCCCGGGACACACCACCACGGTGGCACCGGTGTTTTTGTCGGAGGGAGCCGGGTAGAAAGTGATCGTGGGCTGGCTGACGTTCGACACCCGCCAGATGCCGTCATTTTCCCGGTCTTCCTGGGATTCGGGCGCGAGCTTCAGGTCGGCCTCGCCGGGCACGCCCTCGGGCCAGAGCGGCATTTCCTTCATCGGCCCCGCCAGCAGGCTGGTGGTGAGGGCGAAAAGGGGGAGGGAGACAAAAAGGGTTCGCGGGATCGCTTTCATGGTGTGGAAAATCCGTCATCAATCCCTCTATGGCCGTTCACGGCAAGTAAATTCGAAAGGAAGCGTCGGCGGCGGCAGGGGTGCGATTCCCCCACATTTTGTGAACAGTTTCTCTCTTTGGTTCGTCCAATCAGCTAGAGCGATTCCCTGGAGTCGCTCGGAAGTTTCCGATCAGAAAGTTTGTCATTCCCCACATAAATCCCCATCATGCTTCTGGCGATCACCGCCCCCTTCGCCGGAGGTCTCGGATGAAAGACCACGAGAGCCGAATCCCCCAAGAATCCGTCCCTCCGACTCCCCGGATGAGTAGTCCGGTGAGACTAACCCGAACGATCTCCCGAATCAGGCGGCTGATAGCCGGTGAGCCGACAACGCCTCGCCGAATGAGCCCATGAAAGCCGCCTTTGACAGCTCCAGAAACGCCTCCGCCGGCCCTCTCGCCAAACTATTCGATTGGCTGCCCTGGGTGGGCGGGGCATCCTCCGAGACGAGCGCCGCTTTGACCGGACGAAGGAAATCCGTGGAGCGTAAGCGCGGCGACAGACCCTCCATCGGACTCTCTCTCTCCTCCGGCGGCGCCAAAGGTTTGGCCCACATCGGGGTGATTCAGGTGCTCGAGGAGCATGGCATCGAGATCGACGCCGTCGCCGGCACCAGCATGGGCGCCTACGTGGCGGCGATGTGGGCCGCGGGCCTGGATGGAAAGCAATTGGAGGAACTCGCCGCCGAGATGCGCGAGCGGCGCGATCTGTGGTCGCTGGTCGATCCGGTGGCGTTCCCGAAGCGCGGCTTCATCCGTGGCTGGAAGATCGAGCGACGTCTGCGCAAGACGCTGGGCGATCGCACCTTCGCCGAGATGGCGCGTCCGCTTTACCTGCTCGCCACGGAGTTCGAGGGCTTTCGGCGGGCTGTTCTCGATGAGGGCGATGTCGCTTCGGCCGTGCTGGCCAGCATCGCCATACCCGGAATCGTCGTGCCGGTGATGCGGGACGGAATCGAATATGTCGACGGGGGAGTCTGCGACCCGCTGCCCGTCGACGTCCTCCGCGAGGAGGCGGGCGTGGATCACATCATCGCCGTCAACGTCCTCCCGTCGATCGAGGAGTTTCAGGAGAGTCGCCGGAAGCGCCCCGATTGCGAGTCGCGCCCGCTCATGCAGAGGCCACTCTGCTGGCTGAATCGCCAGATCAACTGGTTCGCCCGCGGGAACCTGCTCGATATCCTGAGAAGCGCCGCCATGGCCTCCCAGATGCGCGTGGTCGAGCACAGCACCGCACTCGCCGATGTGCTGATCCGGCCGGTCGACACCGAGGCGCGCTGGCACGACTACACCGGCTACCGGCGCTACATCGACATCGGGAGAAAAGCGGCCGAGGACGCCCTGCCCGCGATACGCAACCTCATCTCCGACCAGGCACCACCGCTCACTTCGGAGACGGAAACGCTCGAACAGGAAGGAGACTCCGCGTCATGAATCATCGTCGTTCCAGACTGGCCCGCCATTGGGAGGGACTCGATGGCGAGGAATTGCGAAGGCTCCAGTTCGCCCGCTTGCTGGACTATCTGCGGGAGTCGGTGCTGCCGTTCTCGAAGCATTACGGCCGACTTTTCGCCCGCGAGGGCATCACGGTCGAGGAACTGCATGATTGGAGCGATTGGGAAAAGGTGCCCTTCACCTCGAAGAAGGATCTCCTCACCATTCCCGGTTCCGCCGCCAAGACCCGTGACTTCGTGCTTATTCCTGATGAGAAGGTCCTGAAGCGCCGCCCCTCGACGATCTGGAAAGCCGTCACCCGCGGTCCCGCCGGAGCCAAGGCCGCTCTGGAGAGGGAATTTCGGCCCATCCTCATGACCAGCACCACAGGCCGATCCTCGGACCCGGTGCCCTTTCTCTACACCCAGCACGACCTCGACAACCTCGCCATCGCCGGACGGCGCATGATGGAGATCTGCGATTCCCGGGCCGACTGGCGCCATCTCAATCTCTTTCCCTTCGCCCCGCACCTCGCCTTCTGGCAGGCCCACTACGCGGGGCTCGGCTACAACACTTTCTGCCTCTCGACCGGTGGCGGAAAGGTGATGGGCACTGAGGGGAATGTCCGTCTGCTCGACAAGATTCAGCCCGACGCCCTCATCGGGATGCCGACTTTCGTCTACCACGTCCTCCAGCAGGCGGTGGAGGCGGGAATTCACAGTCCGAACCTCAAGCGAATCGTGCTCGGTGGCGAAAAGGTGCCCGATGGGATGCGCCGCAAACTGCGTTCGCTCTGCGCCGAGCTTGGATCGCGCGAGGTCGCGGTGATGGCGACCTATGGTTTCACCGAAGCCCGCGTGGCCTGGCCGGAATGCCCGTTTTCTGCCGACGAGGAATCCGGTGGCTACCATCTTTATCCCGATCTCGGTCTGGTCGAGGTGATCGATCCCGAGACGGGTCGTGTGGTCCCCGACGGAGAGCCGGGAGAAATCGTCCATACGCCGCTCGATGGACGCGGCAGCGTGGTCCTCCGTTACCGGACCGGCGATCACATTTCCGGCGGCCTGGTCCATGAACCCTGTCCGCGCTGTGGTCGACGCCTGCCGCGCCTGCTGGGACGCATTTCCCGGGTCAGCGACATCCGGGAGCTGCGCATCGACAAGCTCAAGGGAACGCTGGTCAATTTCAGCGATCTCGAAAACATGCTCGACGACATCGACACCATCGGCGCCTGGCAGATCGAACTGAGAAAGCGCAACGACGACCCGCTCGCCGCCGACGAGATCGTCGTCCACGTGGCGCCGGGCGAAGGCGCCGATCACGAGCGACTCTCGGACGCGATTCGCAAGCGTTTCCGTTCCCTCACCGAGATCTCCCCGAACCGGATCGACTTCCACGATGCCGAGACCCTGCGCGACTTGCAGGGCGTCGGCGAGAAACTGAAGGAAGAGAAAGTCGTCGATCACCGCCCCAAGACGGAGCGCAAGGAAGCCGTTCCCGCCCATTGAACGACCGATCACCGATTACCGATTACTGAAACAATGTCCACTTCCCGAAAACTCGTCATCATCGACGGCGTCCGCACGCCCTTCTCCAAGTTTGGCACCGAGCTGGCCTCGGCCGACGCGGTGGAACTCGGCCGTGTGGCGGTGAATGCCTTGCTGACCCGCACCGGAATCGATCCGGAGTTGATAGACGAGACCATCTTCGGTTGTGTCTGCCAGCCCTTCGATGCCGCCAACATCGCGCGCGTCATCGCCCTGCGGGCCGGCATTCCCAAATCGAAGCCGGCCGTGACGGTGCATCGCAACTGCGCCAGCGGCATGGAAAGTCTGACCACCGCCGCCGAGCGCGCCGCGTCCGGGCATGGCGACGTCTTCGTGGTCGGCGGCACCGAGAGCATGTCGTCGGTACCTCTTCTGTATTCAGCGACCGCGGCCGCGAAATTCGCCGCGCTCGCGCGTGCGAAAACCTGGGGCGGTAAAGCGGCCGCGGCCCTGCAATTCCGCCCCGGGGACTTTGCCCCCATCGTCGGCCTCAAACAGGGACTCACCGATCCCGTGGCCGAGATGGGCATGGGCCAGACCGCCGAGGTGCTGGCCCGAGAGTTCGGCATTGATCGGGAGCGCCAGGATGCCTTCGCGCTCGCGTCCCACCAGAAGGCCGCCGCGGCGAAAGAAAAACTGCGCGAGGAAATGTGCCCGGTTTATCTGCCCAAAGCGAGGGACGGCTTCGTGCTCGACGACAACGGCGTCCGCGCGAACCAGACGATGGAGGCGCTCGCCAAGCTGCGCCCGGCCTTCGAACGCCACACCGGCACGGTGACCGCCGGCAACAGTTCGCAGATCACCGACGGGGCCGTGGCCATGCTGGTGATGACGGAGGAAAAGGCGGAGGCACTCGGTCTCGCACCGCTCGGCCGCCTCGTGGATCACGCCTACGCCGGCTGCGATCCGGAGCGGATGGGTCTCGGCCCGGCTTATGCCATTCGAAAACTCGCCGACCGGAGCGGACTCAAGCCAGCCGACGCCGATGTCGTCGAGATCAACGAGGCCTTCGCCGTCCAGGTGCTCTCGGTGCTCGATCTCCTCCAACGCCCCGGCTTCGAGGGACTCGCCGTTCCCGAGGAGAAACTCAACCCCAACGGCGGCGCCATCGCCCTCGGTCACCCCGTCGGCTCCTCGGCCGCTAGACTCATCCTCACCGCGCTCCACGAACTCCGCCGCACCGGCGGCAAGCGGGCCCTCTGCAGTCTCTGCGTCGGCGGAGGCCAGGGCGGCGCCGTGTGGCTCGAACGAACCTGACACACAAACCCGCTCCCAAACCAAGGAGGTGAGCCTCCATGAGAAAACGACGCCCCCTCAGTTTTCAACAGATCCAGAAACTCATCCGCACCGAGATCATGAGTGACACCGATTCTCTTTCCCTGATTCGACGCGAGGATCGCGACGACGGCATCGTCGTCCTGATCTTCGATGCCCCCGGATCCGGCGCCAATATCTTCAACGCCGCGACACTCGCCGCGCTCGACTCGCACTTGGAATCCATCTCCGGATCGAGTGGAATCCGTGGCCTCGTCTTCACCAGCGCCAAGCCGACCATCTTCATCGCCGGAGCCGATCTCAAGGCATTGTCCGAGGCGAAAGAGCCGGAACTCGCCGCCATGACCGAGACCGGCCAGCGAATCTTCAATCGCATCGCCGATTTCCCGTTCCCGACCGCCGCCGCCATTCACGGCGCCTGTCTCGGGGGGGGACTGGAGCTCGCTCTCGCGTGCGACTGGCGCGTCGCCAGTCCGGATCGGGCCACCAAGATCGGTCTGCCGGAAACCCAGCTCGGCATCCTCCCGGCCTGGGGCGGTTCCACCCGTCTCCCGCGCCTCATTGGTTTGCCGAAGGCGGTCGATCTCATTCTCGGCGGCAAACAACTGGCCGGAAAACACGCGAAAAAACTCGGAGTGGTCGATGACAACGCGCCTCGGGAGCGAATCGTGGAACGCGCGGTTCAGCTCATACGTCAGGGAAAAAGGAAGCTTGATCGACATCGGTTGACCAACAACCGGCTCGCCGCCACCATCATCCGCGACGTCGCCGGAGCCCGTTCGGCGAAGAAGACGCGTGGCAATTATCCCGCCATCGAGAAGGCGCTCGACGTCGTCACTCGCGGTGTCGGCCGTTCGAGGGAGGAATCCCTGAAAGCGGAACGGGAAGCCGTCCTCGAATTGGCGCGCGGACCGGTGGCCAAGGAACTGATCCGCGTTTTCTTTCTCCAGGAAAACGCCAGGAAGTTTCACCACGCCCCCGGCGTTGAGCCCTGTTCCATCGAGCGAGCCGCCGTGATCGGTGCCGGGGTCATGGGTGCGGGGATCGCCCAGTGGGTCAGCGCGCGCGGGATTCCGGTCATCCTTCAGGACATCGATCCCTCACGCGTGGCCGCTGGAATGAAGTCGGTCGCCAAGGTGTATGAGGGAGCGGTGAAACGCCACCTCTTCACCCCGGGGGAGGCGAAGCAACTCGGCGGCCTGATCTCGCCCGCAGCGAATCCGGTGCCGCTGAAGCGTGTCGATCTCGTCATCGAGGCGGCTGTCGAGCGGATGGATATCAAGAAGCGGATCTTCGCCGATCTCTGCTCGCGAACTTCCGAAGAAACGGTGCTCGCGACCAACACCTCGGCCTTGCCGATCTCCGATCTCGCGAAAGCCGAGGGCGTCACCCATCCCGAGCGCATTCTCGGCATCCATTTCTTCAATCCGGTCCATCAGATGAAGCTGGTTGAGATCGTGGTTACCGATACGACCTCCGACATCGCCGTCGAGACCGCGCTGGCCTTTGTCCGCCGCATCGGCAAGCTGCCCGTGGTGGTGAAGGATTCGCCAGGCTTCCTCGTGAACCGGATTCTCATGCCCTACCTGATCGAGGCCGGTCGCCTTTTCGAGCGCGGAATCGATCCGAAGCGTATGGACGACGCCATGCTCGATTTCGGCATGCCGATGGGGCCGATCCGCCTGCTCGACGAGGTCGGGCTCGATGTCGCGCTTCACGTCGCCGAGACCATGACCGAGGCCTTTGGCGAGCGTTTCGCGATTCCCCAGTCGCTGGCAACGCTGGTGGAGAAAGGCCACACCGGTCGCAAGGCGGGACGAGGGTTCTATCTCTACGATGGAAAGAAAACGACGCCGAATCCCGAGGCGATCACCTTGCGGAAAGGCGACGAGGGAGATCACGCTTCGCTCGCCGAGCGGTTGGCGCTCCTGATGGTCAACGAGGGCTTCCGCGTGCTCGAGGAAGGCGTCACCGAGAGCGCTGACGACATCGATTTCGCCATGATCCTCGGTACCGGTTTCGCGCCGTTCCGGGGCGGTCCCATGACCTGGGCGAACTCCCTCGGCCTCGGGACGGTTCGCGAAAAACTGAAACGACTCGCCGACACTGAAGGCGAGGCATTCGCTCCCGCCGGTTTGCTGAGCAATGCCGCCAACCTCAAGGATCTGGGTCGTCGCCATGAGTGATATCCCTCCGATTCAACCCTGTCGGGTCTGTGACCCAACCCTGTTGAGGCCCCCGTTTTACAAAGCGTGCCTCCGTTTGTAACCACGGTTTCGCACTTCGATATCGTCTAACCCCGCAAAGCCATGAAAACCCCCACCACTTCCCCCGAACCGAACGCGGAGACCGAGCCGGCCTCGGTGATCGATACTTCGAAAATGTCGGTAGAGGAGCGCGCCGCGCTCGAACTGGCCGAAGCCTCGCGGGTCGTCTCCGGCGACCGCAACAGCTTCGCGGGTTCGCTCTTCATGGGACGTCCCGACTTCGAGCCGATCTTCCCGTTTCCCGTCCAGTCGGACGAGGACGCGGACCAGGGCGACGCGTTTCTCACCAAGTTGGAAACGTTTCTGGAAACGAAGACCGATCCCGACGAGATCGACGCCACCGGCGAGATACCGGACGAGGTCATGAACGGCCTCGCGGACCTTGGCGCCTTTGGCATCAAGATCCCGACGAAGTACGGTGGGCTCGGACTTTCGCAGACCAACTACTCCCGCGCCGCCATGGTGCTGGGCGGGCATTGCGGTAACCTGACCGCCTTGTTGTCCGCACACCAGAGCATCGGCGTGCCCCAGCCGCTGCTGGTGTTCGGCACCGAGGCACAGAAGGAGAAATACCTGACCCGTTGCGCCAAGGGTGAGATCTCCGCCTTCGCTCTCACCGAGCCCGAGGTCGGCTCGGATCCGGCCAAGATGCGGACCACCGCCGAGCTGAGCGCGGACGGGAGCGAATACCTCATCAACGGCGAGAAACTCTGGTGCACCAACGGCGTCAAGGCCGGGGTCATTGTGGTCATGGCCAAGATGCCGGAATCGACCCCGGGACGGCCGAAGATCTCCGCCTTCGTGGTGGAGATGGACACGCCCGGCGTCGAGGTGACGCATCGCTGTCGTTTCATGGGCCTCAAGGCGCTCTACAACGGCGTGGTGAAATTCACCGACGCCCGAGTGCCTAGGGAGAACCTCATTCTCGAAGAGGGCAGGGGACTCAAGGTCGCCCTGACCACTCTCAACACGGGGCGCATCACCCTGCCGGCGGCCTGCGTCGGCATGGCGCGGCGTTGCCTGGAATGGTCGACCGACTGGGCGGCCAAACGCGTGCAGTGGGGCCAGGCCATCGGCAAACATGACGCCATTGCTCAGAAACTGGCGAAGATGTCGGCGGAGACTTTCGCGATGGAGGCGATGGTGCTCTACACCTCGGCGCTGGTCGATCTCGACAAGAAGAACGACATCCGCATCGAGGCCGCCTTCGCCAAGATGTGGGGCACTGAGCGCGGCTGGGACATCGTCAACGAGACCATGCAGATCCGCGGCGGGCGAGGCTACGAGACGGCCCAGTCGCTGGCGGCGCGCGGCGACGAAGGCATTCCCGTCGAACGGATGCTGCGCGATTGCCGCATCAACACGATTTTCGAGGGTTCCAGCGAGATCATGCGTCTGATGATCGCCCGCGAGGCGCTCGACCCGCATCTCAAGCTCGGTGGCCCGGTGCTGAACACGACCCTGCCGATGAAGGTGCGCGCCGTGGCGGCGCTGAAGTCGGGATTGAAATACGCGACCTGGTATCCTCTGCTCTGGTTCCCGGCCTTCACCGCGGGCACCGACAAGGTCGATCCAGCCTTCCGAAGCGACCTGCGCAAGGTGCGGAACCTGTCGAAGAAACTCGCCCGGAAACTGTTTCACGCCATGCTTCGTCACGGTCCGAAGCTCGACAAGAAGCAGGTCCTGCTCGGCCGCTTCGTCGATATCGGCGCCGAACTTTTTGCCCAGACTTCCAGCATCGCCCTGGCCACCAGCCGCATCGCCAGCGGCAAGACCGATGATCCCGAGGCCTTGCGGGAAACGGTTCGGTATTTCTGCCGGTTATCGCGCGGGAAGGTCGCGGCTTTGTGCCGCGAGGTGGGATCGAACGCGGATACCGAAGGTTATCGCGTGGCCAAGCGGATGGTGACGCGCGAGGATACCGCCTGAGCGAAACTGAGCGACCCGGGGTCATTGCCGGGTCGCTTCGATCACGGGTCCCGTCTTTTTCCCGGGAGGCGACTTGAGCAGTTGCTCGATTTTTTCATCGGGCAAGCCCGAGTTCACCAGCGCGGCGTCGGCGGCATCGGTGTCCTTTTTTCGCCATTGTTGGTGGACGTTTCGGATGGCGCTGAAACGCTGGTTCTCTTCCGACACCGACTTGGCCCATTCCATGGCCGACTCGGGATCGCGGCGCGCCACCTGCATGGCGAAGCTGCCGCGGGCGAGGTCCTGGGCCGGACTGGCGGGCTGGGCGTTCAGCCATTCTCCGGCGGCGTTCAGGTCGCGGTTGGCCCAGGAACTGACGATGGTCTGGTAGCGGCGGGAGAGATTCTCCTCGGTGGCGTCTTCCATGAGGAACTCGGCGCCCTTCTCCGGATCTGTCATCATCAGGGAATAGCCCGCCGAGTTGATGATCTGATCCCGTTCTTCGGCGGGGATTGTTCGCAGCCAGTCCATGGCTTCGTCGGTCTCGGTGGCGGCCCACTGGGAAATGATGCCCTGGCGAACGGAGTCTCTGAGTTCCGGCGGAAGGGAGGCGCTGCGGGCGAGGATGCGGTCCCGCGAGCCCGGTTTGTTCGCCGCCGCACTGGCGATGCCGAACGCGGCCTGACGACTGGCCTGGTCGTCATCGATTTGGATGAGCCGGTCCAGAGCCTTGTCCGCGTCGCGGAGCGCCATGCCGCTGAAGATCATGTGGAGGTAGGCGTCGCCACCCATCATTCCGGAGCCGAGTTGATCGCTGTCCCGCTTTTTCACATACCAGTCCCAGACGGCGTCCGGATCCCGCTGAGCCCAGGAGCCGATGACGGAAAAGGTGGCGGGGCCCGCGGCGGGGCCGTTTTCCTCGATCATTTTCTCGGCGTAGGCGAGTGCCTCGCGGGGAGATTCCTCCGCCCAGCGACCGAGCAGGAGAGAAAGAAACATCTGCTTCTGCTGAGCGTCGGTGATGCTGGACTCCACCTCGGCGATCGCGGCCTGGACCTCCTCGGCGGGAAGTTCCATCAGGGGACCGAAGGCGCGGAACATGGCCGAGGGACTGAAGACAAATGCGGCCCCGGAACCCAGTTCGCGTCGGGCATTGGCGATGGCCTCGTGAACACTCGGTGTGGAGGAGGCGCCATCGACATCGACGGCGGTGGCGGAACTGATCGATGGAGATTTGCCGGATGCGGGAGCGTCGCCCTCGACCAGGGTTTTCACGCTCGGCATTGAAGCACTCGCGGAGCCGTCGGCGTCGGGACTGCTCCCGCGACCGACGAGGAACGCGATGACCAGAGTGGCCAGCCAGAGAGAGCCGAACAGGATGCGGGTCAGGGAAGCGCTCATGACGGGGATCTGCTTGGTGTATCCGAATCATCGACTCAGGGCGATAAAAAATGACGACAGGGCGTCCGTAACTTTTTTGATATTTTTTCTTGCCATATTGTCGGCGGTCTGAAAAAACGTCATTGGTCTTATGAAAGCGGGAAGACATCACGCCACCCCCTCCGCCGCGGATCTGTCTTCCTGTCTTCCTGTCTTCCTGTCTTCCTGTCTTCCTGTCTTCCTGTCTTCCGCGAACGTAGTTGTTCAGACTGGCACGAATTCACCGGGGAAACCGGGTTCTGTTCCTTCACACCTTCCGGCAAGCATCTTCGTGGCGGCATCGTCCTGCGTTGGCCACTGGCCTGTCCTATCGTCGTGATGCCCATGCCGTTTTGCTAACTCAAAACCTCCGCCGATCCCATGTCCAGCTCATACCCCAGCTCCTCATCCTGGCCCTCGTCGTCTTCGGAACCCTCGTCGATCTCCTCCTACCCTTCCTATCCCTCCTCGATCTCGTCGTTCTGGAGCAGCAGTAGTACGACGAGTGACGGACCCGATCCCAGTTCGTCTTCCCTTTCCTGGTCGAGTGGTCCACTCCAACCGGAGGAGCCCAAGGAGGACGACGAGAAATGCTGCAACTGCAGCGATGGCCCCATCGCCTACGGCACCGGGATGGTGGCGATGGCGGAGACGGATCTCTCCTGGTCGGGCTTCGGTTTCACTTGGCATCACCGTCGTTCCTACGCCAATCTCCTTTCCGGCACCGGCATCCCGGGGCCACTGGGTTCTCACTGGTTTCTCAGCGATCTGCCCCATCTGGTGGCCGGCACAGAACCGGGCACCAGCACGGCCACCATTTCCGCCATCCGGGGGCCTTTCAGCTCGCGACGATTCAAACACGACGGCTCGGTTTGGGTCTCGCGCTTTGGCGGGCATGACACTCTCACCCACGATGCCGGGGCCTATGAGTTCACCCTCACGGACACGGCGGGTAACCGCACGGTTTATCACGATTTCGACAGCTCCATCGAGGAGGATCTCCGGGGAAGGCTCAAGGCGGTACATTCACCTGGCGGCGGCTCCGCCGCGTTGAGCTGGTCAGTCTCCGGCTTGCTCCAGTCGATCACTTTTTCCGGTCCCGGCCAGCCGGGGGCGGCGGCCTATGTTTACAGCTATTATCAGGGAGGATCCCGAGTTGATCTCATGGAGTCGGCGACCCTGCGCGTGGATGGGCGCGAGGTCCGGCGGGCGCTCTACGACTATCATGACTACGCCGACCAGCATGGTCCCGGCAGGACGCTGAAAAGCTCGCGGGTGGAGGAGATCGACTCGCTGGGAGTCTGGCAGACGTTGCGCGAGTACTACTACCGCTACTACAAGACCACCGGCGCCGGTGCCTATGCCTACGGCATCAAAGTTTACCTCGATCCCAATGGCGTCGTCGCCGCCCGCGCCGCTGGCTTCGATCTCGACACCGCCGCCGACGCCGATCTGGCGCCCTACGCGGCCATACAGTTTACCTATGACGCCGATGGACGGGTCACGGGCGAGACCCTGCGGGGAGACGAGGCCGCCTACACCTTCACCTGGATGGTCAACAGCACCGATCCCGGATTTTCGGACGTCAACACCTGGTATCTACGCTGTGTGGAAACACGCCCCGACGGCAGCACCCAGACGGTTTATTCCAATCGCGGCGGCTCCCAGATTCTTGGCATTCGTGAGGACACCGCATCCGGCGACCATTGGTATGACTACCGCGTTTACGACGCCGACTACCATGTGACAGACGCGGCCACCTCGGCCGCGGTACAGAGCGTCTCCGAACCCGCTACCGCCGCCGATCCTCTCACGGTCACCCTCAAGTCGGCCGCTGGCCTCATCAGGGTCAATACCCACTTTGCCGCCAACGATTATCCCAACGGAGAGGTCAAAGGCTACCTCGCCACCTCCGGCGTCAAAATCGGGAGTGGCGGAAGCTTGACGGTCACCCGCAAAGTCAAATACGATACCCGGACCGTGAACGGGATTTCCATTCATCCGGTCGAGGAGGATTTCCGCTATCCAGTGGCGGGTTCCTCCGACGCCAATGCCGCCAAGACCGCCTATACGCGCACCTGGCACACGGATGCCGGGAGTAATCCCACTTTCCAGATTGATCAGCTAACCACCACCCTGCCGGTCATTGCCACCACCGCCCACGGCACCGGCTTGGAGGAGGAAACTGACGCGGTTTATGATCTTGAGGGTTTTCTCATCTGGGAACGCGACCCGCGTGGCGTCATCACCTGGCGGGACTACGATCCCGCCACTGGCGCCGTCGTTCGCCGGATCGACGACGCTGATCCCGCCCTGCTGCCCGATCCGCCCTCGGGCTGGGTAGCGCCGTCCTTCGGGGGCGCCCATTTGGTTCACGACTTCCTCACCGACGGCCAAGGCCGCGTTTTGCGCGAGATCGGCCCCGAACACACTGCCCTGGTCAACGGCGAAGCGGTCGAGCCCTGTCAACCGTCGAATGTTCACGCCACCCTCCTGCGCCGGGTCCGCTACACCCTGTATCTCGACAACCGTCACCAGACCTGGAGCGCCGAGGGCTACGTCACCGGCCACGGCACGGCGGTGGAAAGCTGGCATCTCCTCGGCCCCGTTTCCATCGAGCGCCGCGACGCCTCCGGGCGTGTGCTCGACACCATCCAGGCAACCACTGGGAGCGCGGGCGTCTCGCCCGCCTCATCAGCCCGGCGCGCGTGCTCCTGCGGACCTCTCACCGCCGATTCTCTCGGCCCCATCAACACCGCCACTGACCTGCCGGACCGCGCCCTCTGGACGCGTTGGACCCATACCCTGCGCGACTTCTGGGGCCGGGAGGCCGGGCAACGCGACTACTTCGACATTCCCCCGGAAAACGGCTCCGCCGGTTTCGAGGGTGTGAATTATCGACTTACTCAGACTGGCTACGACGCCATGAATCGACTCGACCGTGTGGTCGCTCCCGACGGCACCATCACCCGCACCGTCTTCGATGTGCGTAATCTTGTCACCGCCACCTGGGTCGGCACCGACGATACCGGCGCCACCGCCACCGATCCCGGCAACGGCGGGGCCGATGGCAACAACCTGAAAGCCGTCGCCCTGATGGAGTACGACGAGGGCGCCGATGGCGGCAATGGCAACCTCACCGAGGAGCGCCACCCCGTGGACGACACATCCGGCAATGATCGCGTGGTCACCCACGCCTACGATGAGCGCGACCGGCGCGTCGAGACCAGCGCCCACGACGGTACCCGGCTCTTCCTCACCGGGATCGCCTATGACAATCTCGACCAGCCCGTCTCCGAGACCCGCTACCACACCAGTGCCGTCAATGCCAACCGCACCGCTTTCTCCGAGACCGCCCTCGACCTGCGCGGACGACCCTACGAGCAGAAAACCTGGGGAGTCGATCCCGCCACCGGCAACCTCACCGAGGCCCTGATTGCCGGCACTTGGTACGATCCCAACAGCAACCCGATCAAACAAAGCGCCGCCGGTTCCGGCGAGGCCGTCAAGACCGACTACGATGCGTTGAACCGGGCCATCGCCGGTTACCGCGTCTCCCCCGGTACGCCCGCTCCCGGCGAGCCGGCCAACGATGTCAGCACCGACACCGTGGTCGAGCAGAGCGAGACCGCCTACGACCGCGGCGGCAACGCCATCCTCGCCACCCGCCGCGAGCGCCTCCCCGACGCCACCGGCACCGGCGCCCTCGGCACCGTGTCCGGCGCCCAGCCCCGTGCCCGAGTCTCCTACCTTTCCACCTGGCACGACGCCATCGGTCGCCCGCGCTACGTCGGCAACTACGGCACCAATGGAGGTGCCGCGCTGGAGCGTCCCGACCTCCCGCCCGCGCCTTCCGACATCGTGCTGATCAGCGAGACCCGCTACGCCGCCGACGGCCAGCCGGGCTCCGAGATCGGTCCTGATGGCGCCATCAGCCAGACTACCCGCGACCGCCTCGGCGAACCCATCCGCACCGTGGAGGCGCTCGGCACCGAAGCCGAGAGGGTCACCCGTTTCCGCTGGCACGCCTCCGGGCAGATGTCGCACCTCATTCTGGAGAATCCCGCCACCGGCGAGCAGGTCACCGAGTGGGTCTTCGGCACCACCCTGGCCACCAGTAGGGTGGCGCGCAACGACCTCGTTTCCGGCAAGATCTGGCCCACCGGTGAATCCGAGTCCCTCGCCTACAATCGGCAAGGCAATGTGACGGAGCGCAGCGATCCCAACGGCAGCGTGCGCGAGTTTACCTATGATCAGCTCGGCAAATTGATCGACGATGCCGCCACCACCGTGGCCAGCGGGGTCGATGGCACCATGCGCCGCGTGTCCACCACCTACAATGATCGCGGCCTGCGCGAACTGATCACCGCCTACGACGCTCCCGCTGGCGGGAATGTCATCAATCAGGTGAAGCAGGAATACGACGCCTTCAACGTGCTCATCGTCGATGCTCAGGAACACGACGGTGAGGTCGATGGCTCCACGCCAGCCGTGACCTACGGCTACACCGACGGGTCGGACAACGTGCTGCGGCGTACCAGCGTCACCGCGCCTGGCGGAAAACAGGTCGATTATACCTACGGCACCACAGCCAGCCTCGACGATGCCTTCAACCGCGTCTCATCCCTCAAAGTCAATGGCGAGAGCGCCAACCTCGTCGATTACGCCTACGCTGGCCTGCGCCGCTACGTCACCATCACCTACCCGACGCCCGATGCTGTGCTCAGCTACCTGCAACCCGGCGGCGTGCCTGGCACCGGCGACGCGGGCGATGCCATGACCGGCTACGACCGCTTCGGACGCACCGTCCGGATGCCGTGGCGTAATGGCACCAGCGGCGACGCCTTGGCCGATGTCTCCTATGGATACGACCGCGCCAGTCGGAGAACGTGGCGCGAGGATCTCACGCCCGACTCCGACCGTGAATTCGACCGCGCCTACGGCTACGACGCCCTTGGCCAGGTCAAAACCGCAAACCGGGGAACCCTGAACGCCAACCAAACCGCAATAGGCGGCATCCCGCAGGAAGCCGAGGCTTGGCGCTACGACGAGCAAGGCAACTGGCTCACCTACGACAAAGCCGAAGACGGCACCGAGGTCATCGATCAAACCCGCCGTTCCAACGTCTCCAACCAAATCATCGCCATCGACGGCACCAATGAAGGCGTCGCCTACGACCGGAACGGCAACATGACACGCATCCCCACCGGCGACGCCCTCACCAGCGCGCCGCGCAAGCTGGTGTGGAACGCCTGGGACCAACTCGTGGAGGTCCGTGACCAAGCCACCAACGATTTGATCCAGACCAATGCCTACGACGGCCTCTTCCGGCGTACCACCCGCACTCTGGCCGACAGCACCGTGATCCACCAGTATTACAACGACCAGTGGAAGCCCATCGAGGAGCGGAAAGACGCCTCCACCGATCCGCTGAATGTCTACTACTGGGGCGCGCGTCCCGGACACCGCGACGACCTCATCCGCCGCGACCGCGACACCGATGGGAGCGGCACCCTGGATGAAACGCTCTGGTGCCTGATGGATTACTTCGATCCCATAGCGATTTTGGGCAGTGCAGGGGCGGTGCAGGAACGGTATGCGTATTCTGCGTTTGGTGTCCCGCTCATTCTGGCGGCGGACTACGCGGTGCGAACTTCAAGTGCCTTCGCATGGCACTTCCTGTTCCACGGGCAGTTCACCGATGCGGAGACGGGGTATCAGAATTACGGCTTCAGGTTTTATAACCTTCACGCAGGCATTTGGATATCACGCGATCCCATAGGCGAAAGCGGCTATTCAGAAAACCTCTACAATTTCGTGGACAATGAGAGCGTTAATAATGGGGATTTATTGGGATTAATAAAGGAATTTATGACAACAAAAGCATGTAAGGCTTGTTGTTTGAAAGAAGGAAATATCTGTATCGCAAATGCCGCTATCCGGTTCGGAAGACGAATTGATTCAGCGGATGTTGCGTTTATGCGTTCCGTTTCCGTAGCCAATAACATAAAATCAACCAGTCTATCAGCCTGCAACTACTATTCGAATCCGACTTTGCGTGCCGGATGTCGCATAGGTGTTCACTTTTTATACGGAAAAGCGTTTGCAAAGATCAAAGCAGCGTATATCGCTGCCGTCCTCGCCGCAGCTAATGCAAAAGTTTTCGAAACTAGACAATGTAGGGTAATGTGGGATTACTGTAATCGAAACTGTAATCGCAAAAAGGCAAACAGTTGCTACGATTGCAATTTTTCATTTCCTGGTGCGGGTTTGCCACCCACGGGTGCTATGGGAACAGGGCAGCACGGCCCAGGAAGTAGCGGTTCTTTTCCTCCGTCGAATCCAGGCGGAATCGGTTCCTTCCCGCCTTCGAATTCAAGTGGAACCGGCTCATTTCAACCATAACATCAATGCTTTAGCAAATGTGATGAATGCTTCTACAGCCCTGCTTCCAGATTAGCGAAATGAAATTTTTAATTCTCATTCTTATCATATTCGATATATTATTTATTATTTCCGAATTAATTCTTTGGATTCTGGGTAGAAGTGAAAATTCTTGGGTGCAGATTTCAATAGGATTGGTGATTCTGCTAGCGTTAGTCAGGGTCCAATATTTGCTATTCAGGAAAATGTTGGAAGAACGTTTTCTAGAATCGAAAAATTCGAATGAGGATTCAATTAAAGAAGACTAATTGAAGAAATAGGGAGCTAAGTAGGAATGAGCTGCGCTCCGCTACGGGTCAATCAACAATTCTTGACAAAATGAACAGTGTTGTCAGCATCGATCTAACCCAGTTGAATCCCCGACTCAACCCTGTTCGGCCTGGGCGTTTCTGGATCGTATCTGACACGGCTGGGGAGGACTACGCCCCCCGTCCACGCGGTTTCGGCGGGAGGCAGTACCGGATCGAAAATCAGGGGCTGGAAGCCCCTGTCACTGACCGCACCGTGCGGATGCCGTGGCGCAACGGCACCAGCGGCGACGCGCTCGCCGATGTCACTCACGGCTATGATCGCGCCAGTCGGCGCCTTTGGCGAAAAGACCTCACGCCCGCGTCTGATGCTGAGTTCGACCGCGCCTACAGCTACGACGCCCTCGGCCAGGTCAAAACCGCCGACCGCGGTACCCTGAACGCCAACCAAACCGCGATAGGCGGCATCCCGCAGGAAGCGGAAGGTTGGAACTACGACGAGCAGGGCAACTGGCTCACCTACGACAAAGCCGAGGCCGGCACCGAGGTGATCGACCAGAGCCGCCGCTCCAATGTGTCCAACCAAATCATTGCCATCGACGGCACCAACGACGGCGTCGCCTACGACCGGAACGGAAACATGACCCGCATCCCCACCGGCGATGCCCTCACCGGCGCGCCGCGCAAGCTGGTGTGGAATGCGTGGGATCAACTCGTCGAGGTCCGCGTCGAGTCCAGCGGCGCCCTGCTCCAGACCAATGCCTACGACGGACTCTTTCGGCGGACCACCCGCACGCTGGCCGACAGCACCGTGATCCACCAGTATTACAACGACCAGTGGAAGCCCATCGAGGAGCGAAAAGACGCCTCCACCAATCCGCTCAATGTCTACTACTGGGGTGCCCGCCCCGGCCACCGCGACGACTTAACCCGCCGAGACCGAGACACTGATGACAGCGGCTCCTTGGACGAGACATTGTGGTGCTTGATGGACTATTTCGACCCCATAGCAATCATCAATAGCAGCGGAACGGTTCAAGAGCGTTACGAGTATTCGGCATTTGGTATTCAGGTAATCCTTGCACCGAATTACTCGACACTTACCGCCAACTCCTTAGCCTGGGATTTCCTATTCCATGGGCAGTTCACTGACGTGGAAACGGGGTACCAGAATTATGGCTACCGGTTCTACGGCTGCGAGTTAGCCCTTTTCTTCTCGAGAGACCCTTTGAACTCTCAAACACGAATAATTTCATATCAGAATACAGAGAATTCGCTTGTGAACCAAGTTGATCTGTTGGGATTGAGACCTTCCCTCCCGGGGGAAAATCCCGCACTTAACCCCTTCGTAGGAAAGGAATTTGAAGCCGTGTGTCCAGCCGAATATCCCTGCCAATGTACTGAAAACGGAGAGGCATGTGGCACGGCAAAAGGGGAAGGAAAGGCAACCGGGGTTAATGAGCAAGCCGCTATTGACGCCGCCAAGGCTAAGGCAGCTGACGATGCAGAAAACAACGGATGTAGCGACACCGGAGCGTGTGAATGCCCTGAAAACTGCCAACCTGGAGGAGGGTCAGGAATCCTCACCGGTCCTGCGCTTGAGTGCACTACAAAGGAAATACCTGTGCGAAGAATTCCTCCAAACTTTCTTCCAATACCGAATCCCTACGATCGGAATCCGTTCCCGATACCCTGAAGAGAAATTACGCTCTAGAAAATTGCAAAGGTTTTTTATAGAATGCCGATAATTAATCAAAATCCTTCACCACCATGAACCTGCCTCACATTCAAACTACAGTCATACTGTTATCAATCATTTTGCCAGCCGCAAATTCAAGGGGAAGCGACTTTGCTGAATTTCAAATTTCCGAACCCACATCTACCGCGGAAACGAACTTGCTTTATGGTTCGCCGATAATAGTTACTGGAAGGGTTCACAAACCGATAACTCCACCAGTTGAAATTGAGTCTAGCGATGGCACTAAATCAATGTTTTTAAG
Organism: uncultured Verrucomicrobiales bacterium; assembly: GCA_964439145.1. Classification (GTDB taxonomy): domain Bacteria; phylum Verrucomicrobiota; class Verrucomicrobiia; order Verrucomicrobiales; family DEV007; genus JAEUHH01. Next base: position 45,575 of record CAYTNL010000004.1, on the reverse strand, counting down.
AGCTAAAATTGAAGTTTCACAAGTTCTGTTTGCTGGGATATCAGCCAAGCTCAATGGCAAAATTTTCAGCTTTCTACTCGACGAAACAAATGAGAGGAGTGACGAGCTGTCGGCTTGGATCCCTGCCTATCAGTCCGCGAAAACAGGAAATCTATACGTTCCTGGAAACTTTGAAGAAAAGCGCAGTGGCATCATGGTGCTTGAGTATAATTCAGCTATGGATGCTTATATTCTGCGAAGCGAAAGGCAAATCAATGACGTGAAACGAATTCAAGAGTTGCTTAAAAAACGCATGCGTCTACACGAAAAATGGGAAGCGATAGCCGCTAGAAGATTCATCGATCAGACAAAAGACACGCCACCTTAACTCTTTAGAAAAGTCCGCTACGGGTCAATAGCTCCGCTACGGATCAGTCGGAAAGCTCCGCTACGGGTCAGTCGTTGATTGTTGAAAATTTGAACACTCGTAGAGCCTTGCTGGTAGGTGGGGCTCAAATCTTGACAAAATGCTCGTCATTTCATCCAGCTTTTCGATGGTAGTCAAGCGATGGCTCGGCCAGCCGCTGCGCACCGTGGAGGCTCTCGGCACCGACGCCGAGCGCGTCACCCGTTTCCGCTGGCACGCCTCCGGGCAGATGTCCCACCTCATCCTGGAAAATCCCGCCACCGGCGAGCAGGTCACCGAGTGGGTCTTCGGTACCACCCTGGCCGCCAGTGGGGTGGCGCGCAACGACCTCGTTTCCGGCAAGATCTGGCCTACCGGCGAATCCGAGTCCCTCTCCTACAATCGGCAAGGCGATGCGACGGAGCGTACCGATCCCAACGGCAGCGTGCGCGAGTTTACCTATGATCAGCTTGGCAAATTGATCGACGATGCCGCCACCACCGTGGCCAGCGAGGTCGATGGCACCATGCGCCGCGTGTCCACCGCCTATAATGATCGCGGCCTGCGCGAACTGATCACCACTTACGACGCTCCCGCTGGCGGGAATGTCATCAATCAGGTGAAGCACGAATACGACGCCTTCAACGTGCTCATCGTCGATGCTCAGGAACACGACGGTGAGGTCGATGGCTCCACGCCAGCCGTGACCTACGGCTACACCGACGGGTCGGACAACGTGCTGCGGCGTACCAGCGTCACCGCGCCTGGCGGAAAACAGGTCGATTATACCTACGGCACCACAGCCAGCCTCGACGATGCCTTCAACCGCGTCTCATCCCTCAAAGTCAATGGCGAGAGCGCCAACCTCGTCGATTACGCCTACGCTGGCCTGCGCCGCTACGTCACCATCACCTACCCGACGCCCGATGCTGTGCTCAGCTACCTGCAACCCGGCGGCGTGCCTGGCACCGGCGACGCGGGCGATGCCATGACCGGCTACGACCGCTTCGGACGCACCGTCCGGATGCCGTGGCGTAATGGCACCAGCGGCGACGCCTTGGCCGATGTCTCCTATGGATACGACCGCGCCAGTCGGAGAACGTGGCGCGAGGATCTCACGCCCGACTCCGACCGTGAATTCGACCGCGCCTACGGCTACGACGCCCTTGGCCAGGTCAAAACCGCAAACCGGGGAACCCTGAACGCCAACCAAACCGCAATCGGCGAGATCCTACCGGAAGGGGTCAGTCGGTGAATGTTGACAATTTGAACATTTTTTGCGGTGATTGAAGTCCAAATTTTTCGCGCTGGATCGATAGGCGCGATCTTGAGCCAAATGAATACTTTCCCGCCAGTATCCAAGCAGGTATCAACCTGCGGCGTGCCGCCTTGTGACTTCCCCGTCGCCCTCGACTTGTTGCGTCCTACCCTGTTGGATTCGTCATCTTACCCTCTCGCCTCTGGCATAACCCGTGGCATCGGCATCCTGCCGATGGGGCTGGTGGGAGAGATTACGTTGGACGAGAAATCTCATGGGCTGGAAGCCCATGCCACGGGGATGCTTCGCCTTTCTGGCGGTATCGGATACCTGACGACAGGTTGGCGATGAAGGAATTCTACAACTCCCACATCGTGAAACTGCGGGATGTGCTGTGGGCGCGGGACGGCTCGCGACTGGAGGAGGGGGTGGCGATCTCCACCGGAGAACGCATCGAAATGCGGGTCTGGCAGGGGGCGGTGGGGAAACGGGATCTGGAATTGAACGGGGGAACGCTGGAATCCGCCATCTTGGGCGCGGGGGTGGATCTGGCGACACCGTTCGACGCGGAACTGATCGTCCGCAATCCGGCGGCGGCCAGGCCGGTGGCGGAGGCGCTGGACGGGAACCGCGACTACCTCGACGGCGCGGATTTCAACACCCTGCAATGGGGCGGGGAACGAAGCTCGGCGCGGGTGCCGACCCATCCGGCGCGGTCGGCGCCGATGTTTTTCCGCGAGAACGGCATGGCGGTGGATCTGGTGGATCTCTACCGGGGGCAGACGGTGTTCCTGGTCTTGAACGGGCCGAGCCTGACGCCGGAGGTCCGGGAAAGATTGTCCGCTCCGGGCCTGATGACATTCGCGGTGAACAATGGCGCCCATGGTTTCCGTCCCCGGCTGTGGAGCTGTGTGGACGATCCCACGCGCTTCATGGAATCGATCTGGCGCGATCCGACGCTGATGAAGTTCGTGCCTCTGGGGCATTTCCGGAAACCGATCTGGGACGTGGAAGCCGGGCGCTTCAGCGATCTGCGGGTGGGGGACTTTCCCAACGTGATCGGCTATCGGCGCAACGAGAAATTCCAGGCCGACCAGTGGCTGCGGGAGGACACCATCAACTGGGGCAACCACGGGCGCCTGGGAGGCGGGCGCTCGGTGATGCTGGCGGCGCTGCGGATCTGTCACCTTCTGGGCTTCCGTCGGGTGGTGTTGACGGGCTGCGATTTCCGCATGGACGCGGAACGGCGCTACTGGTTTCCCGAACGGCGGAGCGCGCGGGCGATACGCAACAACACGGAGGCTTATGAGCGGCTGCGAGGCTATTTTCTGGAGTTGAGACCGCGTTTCGAGGAGGTGGGATTCGAAGTAGTCAACGCGACGCCCGGCAGCGCGCTGGAGGTGTTTCCCCATGGGGATCTGGACCAACTCGTCACCGAATCCGCGGTGGAAGCCGGGGGCTCGACCGAGGGCATGTATGTGGATCGGCATCATCCCGAGCGTTCCACCGGATGACGCCCGCCTCCCCATCACCAATCCATGAACGAGGAAAAAGACCGCATCGTGGCCCACCTGAGCGCTGCTCTCTCGGGAGCGGAGGCGCATGAGGAGCCATTTTTTCATCTGCGGATGCGGGATTGTTTCCCGCCCGAGGAGGCCGGGGCGCTGCACGATCATCTGCCGCCCCCCGAAGCCTATAAGGATCTGCGTCACCGCGACGCCATGCGTGGGGACGGGAGCAGCACGCGGCGCCATCTGATCCTGACCGGGCAAAGTGTGGCGGCGCTGCCGACCAGGGAAGCCGCCTACTGGGGACCGTTGCGGGAGGCGCTGGCATCGCGTCATGTCCGCGAGCTGATGAGGCGTCTGCACCGTCCGGCGCTGGAGCGGCGATTTGGAGTGGCCTGGCGAGCTTTACGAATGTCGCCCCGGATTTCGCTGATCCGCGACCTGGCGGGTTACCGGATCGGGATACACCGCGACATTCCCCAAAAAGTGATCACCACCCAGTTTTATCTGCCGGCCGACGCGGATCGCCCGCATTTGGGCACGGTGTTCTACAGCCGCTTGGCTCCAGCGGGCGATGATGAGGCGAAAGAGGGTGGCTATCGTCGCGCGTGTCAGATGGCGTTTTTGCCGAACTCCGGCTATTCGTTCACGGTGGGTGAGGACAGCCACCATGGGGTCGATCTCCTGGCGGAGGAGGACAGCCCCCGTCATTCGCTGATGCTGGTGTATTACCTGGCCGAGTGAGGCGTGGATCACCGTCGCCAAGGCGAACGCGGGTCACGCAGAATGGCGGTGTCGCAGACGATTCGGCGGTCCTGGAAAAACGCGAAAGCCGGGTGATATGCCGCGCGATGGGCGTCGTGAATGAGGACCACACCGCCGGGCGCCAGCACCAGCGCGGCGACAGCGGCGCAATCGCAACGCAGGCGACCGTCGATGAAAATCAGATCGTAGGCGATGTCGCTGTAGAGTGGCCAAGTGACGTAGCCATCGGCCTGTCCGGGAGCGATGGCGAGACGGCGGTGGTGCATGGAGACGCCGCCAAACGCCGCCTCCAGGAGACGGCAGCTTTCAAACCAGCGGGGATGATGCTCTACGCCATCGATGACGGCCTCGGGAAAGGTCTCGGCGAAAAAGAGAGTGGAGCGGCCCGGGCCCCATTCCAGAATCCTTCGGGGTGGAGCCAAGGCCTCGCGCTCCCACAAGTGACGGACCACCGTCATGTAGGAAAGACCGAAGGCGGCGTTGCGGAACGCGGCTTTGAGTTCCGCATTACCCGCCACGATGACGGACAGATGGTCGCGGGCTACCACATCGGTGGACTGGGGAGATCCGAAAAAGCCGTCGAGGTGGAAATTTCCCCGCCACCCTGGCGGGGAATCGGTGTCGGCGACCGGCGCCAGTTCTGTCCTTCGCCCATCTGGAGCGGTGATCGCCAACCATAGCGAATAGTCGGGTGATTCGGGTCGGGTCAACGCGATTTCGAGAAAATATCCCGATCCATCCTTGCCGGTGTGTCCAGAGCCGGCCCAACAGGCGGTATCTTCGTCCGAGCGCGAGAGGGTGATATCGCAACAGCACCGCCAGCCGATGATAGTGGCAACGAGAGAGTCAGTGGCCGATGGGGCAATCGAAGGGCTGTGAGTGGCGCAATTGCTCATGACGATGTCCGTCCGTCGATTCTAGTCGGGGAACGAGTCCGACGGAAAGCCGAAAGAAGAAGGAACTCGCGAAAGCCGTGGGCGGGCGGAGGTGTCAGACGGTGAGGTGGGAACGGGGAGAAGGGTTTCTGTATTTCCTATTGATATAATTACCATAACAACCGTAATTGATGCGTATATGAAATGGATCCCACTGGTATTGATTCTGGGCGTTCTCAGCGTCTTTGCTCATCCGAGCAGCCGGGCGGTGATTTTGGGCGCGGCTGTCCCGCTGATGGATTCTCTGCTTGAGAGTACACCGACCGGGGTTGCGTTGAATCCTTTCGCGGAAGGAGAGTTGCCGGAAGGGGGCATGTTGCCGAGAGCTCTGGGGGCGCGCCATAGCAGTAGGACGTGGACTTTTGCCGACGGCAGTCAGATGGAGGCGGTGCTGGTGGCGGCCGACGTCAACAGCGCCCAGTTCCGATTGATCGAGCAGCAGGGGGTGGGACAAATCAAACTCAACCTGCTGGCGGATGGGGATCGGGATCGGATTCAGTCCTGGGTGCGATCCGACGGGGTCGATGGAGTCGCGGGGCTGCCGCTGCGGGTAAAGACGCATGGCTGGCCGCGTGAGTGGCGGGAGGATGAAAAGGTGGCCTTGGAACGCGTGGGCGACAGCAACCGGTGGAGAAGCGAACATTTCGACATCACCAACGAGGCGGGGATCAATCGCGAATCGCTGGAGGCGATCACGATGATCTGCGAGGCGGTGGACGGCGCGCTGAACGCGTTGCCACTGCCATTGCCGATCAACTGGGGGCGGGAGAGGGGGGATCGGCGCAGGATCATCATCGAGAACAGCGAACTGTCGCCGCATGCCGTCACCACGGCGGGTTATTGGGATGGTCGTACCGGGATCGTCCATATTCTCTCCGACTTTCTCATCGAGCCCGACCGGCAACTGGTGGTGTTCGAGTTCGACAAGCCGGAGAAACTGCAGAAATACGACGTCATCGTGCACGAGGTGACGCATCAGTCGATGGGCGCCCTCATGTATCTTGGGGTGCCTTCCTGGGTGCCGGAGGGCATCGCCGAGTACATGGCGGCCACGCAATTCGCTCCCGGATTCTACCATTTCGACAACACCCATGTCTCCATCCGCCACCACATCAACAAACGCCTGCTCGGGGATCGCATCGTCAAGGATCGGAGGATGAATCTGGTCCACCTGGAGAAGCTGATGAATCGTGATCTCCGCGAGTGGAACCTGATCGTCGACTCGGGCGACATCGCGGGGCTCCTCCAATACAACGAGTCCCTGTTGCTGATCGATTACTTCTTCCATCGCGACCATCCCGATGGCGCTCATTTTCGTCGTTACCTCGAGTGCGTGCTCAGCGGAGTCTCTGAGCTCGAGGCTCGCGAGCGCCACCTGATGCGAGGCAGAAGCTATCAAGAAATCGAGCGGGAGATCGCCGAGTTGTGGCGACCGCTGGGATTCACCGTCACTTTCAATGATCGCGGGGAACTGCGTGTCGGCGATGTGACCATCAACTGGGACGCCGAGGAGGTGAAGCGCGCCATCGCCTCTCGGAGAGCCGTCAGGCAGGCGGCGCAATAGAAGACCCGGGGCTATTCAGGCAGCTTGGCGTCGAGTTCGTCGAGCCGGAAGCGCACGCTCACCACGTAGGCTTCCTCGCCCTCGGTCCAGTGGCCGTAGGTGGTGGTGACGAAGGTGCCGTCGGGCAGCAGTTCCACGCCGGGATAGGTGCAGTCCTGGCCCTTGGTGTTGTCCATGATGCGGACCCGATACTGGCCCTCGGTGCCCTCGACGATATCCTCGTAGCGGCCGACCCATCCGACCCAATCGCCCTTGGTGGGGCTGACGTGGGTGGTGTCGCGGAAACTGATGAACAGGCGACCGTCGGGCGCGTACCTCGCGACGTGGCGATCACCGGTGAGCGCGGCGGGCAGCTCCCGCGGTTCGCTCCAGGAAAGGCCCTCGTCGTCGGAGAAAATGACGAAGGAGTTGTACTTTCGGCTGTTTTCCCGCAACAGCACCGCGATCTGTTTGCCATCGGGCGAACGCAGCGCGCCCGGCTCGCAGAGATTGGCGTGGGGCAGCATGGCGATGGGGGCGGGAACGCTCCAGGTGAGGCCGCCGTCTTTGGAAAGGGTGGTGTAGACCCAGAAGCGCCAGGGTTTCGCGGTGTCCGAGGAGTAGTCCGGCGCGTGAGGACTGCGGATGCGGTACTTCTCCACGTCGCCGCCGCGGATGAAACGTCCGTCATCGTGGAAAAAGGCGAGGTAGTGACCCGCGGTGGCCAGGGGCAGCACCGTGGACATGGTGACCACGCCGCCGAAGTCGCCGATGGGGCGGAGCTCGCTCCAGGCGTGACCGTCGTCCTCCGAGACCGCCATGCGGATGGGGTAGAGTCCGCTGAACAGAATGAGGCGCTTTTTTCCCGCCGCGTCGACGACCCGGTGCAGGGTGGGAACCTCCAGCGAGGATTCCCAGCTTTTCGGGGTGGGCAGGCGACCACTCCAAGTGAGTCCGGCGTCCTCACTGCGTTGATAAACGATGGCACCGCGGCCGTGGCCTTTCGGGTAGACGCAGAGCAGGGTTCGCTGGTCCTCGAGCAAAACCGTGGTCGGGTGACCGAGATACTGGCCTTTTTCCCGGTCGACGATCACCTGGCGCTCCGTCTCCCCGCTGATGTCGATGATGGGAATGGTGTAGCCGGGTGGCAGGGTGGTATGGAGGTTTTTTGGCGGGGCGAGGGCGACATCCTGTTTCTGGAGCGTCGATTGAGCGAAAGCGGGGAACGGGGCGAGGACTAAGGTGAGCAGAGCGAGGCTGCGGAAGGCGCGGGTAGTCATGACCAAAGAGGGTTGAGTCGGGGACCCGACAGGGTTGGTTGACAGTCCGGGTGTATCAGCAAACGCGCTCTCGACAAAGTCCGAATATCCGGCTGCCCGCGAATGCGCTATTGAGGGGGCAAAGGGGCGACGGCATCGTTGCGCAGTCCTTAATTTTCAGCCAATGCCATCGATTCATCGCAATTGCAACGGAGTGGCTCGCCGGGATTTCCTTCAGGTGGGACTGGGGGCGCTTGGCGGGCTGGGTCTCACGGAGATGCTCGCTTTGAAAAGCCGGGCCGCCACGGCGGCGAAAACCGGCGGGAGCAATGTCCGCTGCATCATGATCTGGCTGGACGGTGGCCCGTCGCATTACGAGACTTTCGATCCCAAGCCGGACGCGCCCTCGGAGATTCGGGGCGAGTTCAAATCAATCCCCACGGCGGTGCCGGGAGTGCATTTCTCCGAGGTGATGCCCAAGCTGGCCAAGAGCCTGGACAAGTACACCGTGGTGCGCTCCATCGCCCACCGTCAGAACAATCACGGGGCGGGAAATCACTATCTCATGACGGGTAGGCCGACGCCGGTTCCGGTGGGCTGCGGCGCCTTCGTGACTTTCCACCCCAGCTACGGCTCGGTGGTGAGTCATTTCCGCGGCGCGGAGAATGGGCTGCCGGCTTATGTGAGCGCCCCGCGGATGTCGCGGTCGGGCGGTCCGAATTTTCTCGGCGCCCAGCACGCGCCGTTCATCATCGGGGACGATCCGAATCGTGAGGGCTTCCGGGTGCGCGATGTCTCGGTGCCGAAGGACATCGCCGAGGGGCGGGTGAAATCGCGCGCCGCTCTGCGGGCTTCGCTGGACAACCTGAAGCGGATGACCGACAAGGCGGCGGCGGACCCGGCGGTGGCTTTCGATGAATACTACGCGCAGGGATTTGATTTGATCGGCTCGACCGAGGCCCAGGCTGCTTTCGATATTGAGAAGGAGTCCGAGAAGGTGCGTGAGAGCTACGGGCGCAATGATTTCGGGCAGCGCCTGCTGATGGCGCGGCGACTCACGGAGGTGGGGGTGCCCTTTGTCACGGTCTACTATGGTGGTTGGGATGATCACCGTGACCTGTTCAAGAATTTCAAGAAGGACAAGGCCGAGCGGATCGACACCGGGGTCTCGGCGTTGATTCAGGACCTGAGTGATCGCGGCACGCTGGAAAACACGATGGTGTTGCTGCTGGGTGAATTCGGGCGCACGCCCAAGATCAACAAGGACGCGGGCCGGGATCACTGGTCGTTCGCCATGAGTGTGCTGATGGCCGGTGGCGGCATCCCCGGCGGCCAGGTGGTGGGCGCCACGGATGTGAAGGGCTACTACGCCAGCGAAAACGTCTACGCGCCGGAGGATTTCGCGTCATCGCTCTACACCAAGATGGGCATCGATCCGGCGACGGTACTCCACGATCAGGTGGGTCGCCCGATTCAGTTGGTCGACAAGGGGCGCTTGATCAAGGAACTGTTTGCCTGATGAGGTCCGAGGCCGGGAGCGGACGCGTCGGCACGGCGCTGTGGCTGGCGCTGGGTATGGCCGGGAGCGCGGCGCCTCCGACGTTGGACGCGCTGCTGCCGGCGGGTGGACAAGCGGGTGGCGGAGAATACGAATTGACGGCGGTGGGCAAGGCGGATCCCTGGCCGACGGGGATCTGGTGCGGGAATCCGGGGGTGAAATTTGAGCCGGCGGAAAAGGCGGGTGTTTTCAAAGTGAGCATCGCGCCCGACGCTCAACCGGGACCGTGCTGGGTGCGGACCCACAACGCGGAGGGCGTCTCGGGGCCCCGGATTTTCGTGGTCAGCCGGATGCGCGAGATCGTGGAGGACAGCTCGGTCGCCAACAACGGACCGGGCGAGGCGACTCCGGTGGGGGCTTTGCCGGTGGTGGTGAACGGGCGATATGATAGATCCGACGATGTGGACGCGTGGTCGATGGAGTTGAAGAAGGGCCAGACGCTGCGTGTGAGGCTGGACAGTTACTCGCTGCGGGCGGGCACGGATCCTTTCTTGCATCTTTATGATCCCGACGGCGTGAGGGTGGCGCTGGCGAGTGACAGCGCGCGTCATTTGGATCCGCGACTGAGTTATCCCATAGATCGTGACGGCACCTGGGTGGTGGCGACGATGGCGATCGCGAGTCCGCCGAACGCCAATGTTACTTTTCACGGGGCGGGAGGCGCGGTGTGGCGGATGATGCTCTCGACCGATCCCGTGCCGCGGGACCAGTCGGGGGTCGATGAAGGAGAGACCGCTTCGCCGGAGGACACCCTGCCGCCGGAAGACTCCGAGCCGGGAATCGCGCCGATCGAGGGCTTTGGCACGCTGGGTGAACCCGGGGAATCGGATCGGGTGCGTTTTTCCGCGAAGGCGGGGCAGTCGCTGCTGGTGAAAGTCGACGCGGTCGATTTCGGATTTTCCACCGATCCTGTGCTGACGGTGGAGAAGGACGATGGCGGCGTGATTCGTGAGGTGGACGACGGGAAGCAGGATCGCGACGCGGAGTATCTATTCAAGGCGCCAGCCGACGGAGTCTACGCGGCCCGGGTCGCGGATCGCTACCGTCGGGGCGGGGAGGGGATGAGGTATCGGCTCTCGGTGGCGGAGCCGGTGCCGGACTTTTCCGCAGTGTCGGACAAGAGCGCTCTAACGGTCAAGTCCGGGGAAAGTGTGTCGGTGAAAGTGACGGTCACGCGGGGGAACGGGCACGTGCAGCCTCTGGAACTGAGTCTTGAGCGGACTCCGCCGGGAGTGGCGGTCAAACCGGTCACGCTGGACGCGAAGGCGACCACTGGCGAGTTGAAACTGGACATCGCCGCGGAGGCGAAAGCCCACTCCGGCCCCATCACGGTGCTTGTCCGTGAAGTCGCGGCGAGTGAGGGAGGCGAAAGCCGGAGCCGGGAAGCGGGATTCAGTTTCCAGGACAGCAACGCCCGCGGGCCTTATCTGATCGATCATATCTCCCCCCTGTGGCTGACGATTACCCCGGACGCCAAGAAAAAAGATTAGGCTTGCTAATGGAAATGGGAGAGCATCCCGATTGGTGTGGGTATCTCACAGTGAGCGCGGGTGCTTTGTATTAAAAAAACTAATTCAAGCCAAAGGGCGCAATTTTCACGTTGCAGCCGATTTCCGAGAAACCTAGCGTGGCGAGGGTGTGATTTGCTTTTCGCGATGATTTCACCCTCCTAGTCGCAAGATTCCCAACCCCAGATCCCCATGAAACGCTCCCTCTCTGTGGCGCTTGCCATCGCCGCCTTTTCCCCTCTCGGCCTGCTTCAAGCGCAGGATGCCGATGTTCATCAAGGCAACTGGATTTCCTGGCGAGGCCCCCTGCAGACGGGCGAGAGTCTGGAGAGTTACGATGGTTTCGAGTTGAACCCCGAGCCGGTTTGGTCCGACGCGATTTCCGGACGAGGGACTCCGGTGATTTTCAAGGGCCGGATCTATTCGTGGGGATACCGGGGCAAGGGTTCCGAGCAGATGGAGGTGCTGCAGGCTCGCGACGAGAAAACCGGCGAGGTGATCTGGGAGCGCGAGACGCAGGAATTCATGTCGGACACTGTTTACAGCCGCTACTCCATCGGTTCCCCGGCGGTGGATCCCGAGACGGGCAACATTTTCCTCGGCACCACCTACGGTCTGGTGACCTGCTACAGCCCCGACGGCGACATTCTCTGGCAGCACTCGATGGTGGAGCGCTTCGGGCGACTCACTTTCCCCAATGGGCGGGCGGGCGCTCCGGTGATCGATGGCGACATCCTGATCATCCGCGGGGTGACCAGCTACTGGGGGGCGGATGGCCCGGCTCGCGACCGCTTTTTCGGTTTCGACAAAAGCACCGGCGAACTCCTCTGGTCCTCGACCGCCGGGGTGGGGAATCCCTATCTGAAGGACAGCTCGATGAGCACGCCCTTCCTGCAGACCATCGACGGCAAGCGTGTGTTCTACGCCGGCACCGGTTGCGGAAACATCGTCTGCATCAATGTGAACGACGGCACCCCGATCTGGCGCTGGCAGGTCTCCAAGGGCGGCATCAACGCCTCGCCGGTGCAGCACAATGGCAAACTGATCTGTATCCATGGGGCGGAGAATTTCGACACCACCGAGACCGGCCGGATCTTCGCCATCAAATACCCGACCGATCTGGATCAGATCAACGGCGAGGTGGAGGAAGGTCAGGGGGGCGCTCCCAAGCTGGGGCCGGAGATCGAGGCCTGGCGCTTCACTTTCGAGCAGTTCACCAGTTCCCCGCTGTTGCATGACGGGAAGGTCTATCAAATGGACAAGACCGGCCTCCTGATCTGTTTCAACGCCGACACCGGCGAGGAACTCTGGGAACTGAAGCTGGCCAACGAGCAGCTCCACGCCTCGCCCGCCTTCGCCGACGGAAAATTGTTCGTGCCCACCATGCCCGGGGATTTCTACGTGCTGGATGTGAGCGGTGATCAGCCCAAGGAACTTCACAAGATCAAGCTGGAGGGCAACCTCATCGGCTCTCCCGCGATCTGCAACGGCAGGGTCTATGTCCACTCGACCGAAAAGCTTTACGCCTTTGAAATCAAGAACAACGGCATCACTTGGGCCAAGGCTCCCGCAGTTGAGCGCCCGGAGGCCGGACCGGCCGCCAAACTGCTCCCCGTGCCCTCTGATGTGCTGCTGCAGGCCGGTGGCAATGTGAGCGTCAAGCTGCGCAGTCTCGACGCGAACGGCAATGCCGTGGGCGTGGTCGATGGCGCCGATTGGGCCAAGTTCATCCCCCCCACCGCGAAAGTGAAGGCCGAGATGGACGCCTCTTTCGAGTCGGGTACCCTCGCCGCCGCCGCGGACGCCAAAGAGTCCGCCGGTGCGTGGAAAGCCACCAATGGCGACCTCGCCGGGGTGCTGCGCGGACGGGTCATCCGTCCTCTCCCCTACGAGCAGGACTTCGAAGGGTTCACTATTGATGACAGCGGATTCGCCTTCCCGCCTCTGGCCTGGATCGGCGCCCGTCTCAAGTGGGAGATCCGCGAGCTGGACGGCAACAAGGTGCTGGCCAAGACGCTCGACTCCGTGCTTTTCCAACGGGGTCTCAGTTTCATCGGTGATCCCGAGGCCAGCAACTACACGGTCCGCGCCGATGTGATGACCGATGGCAATCGCCGCGTGAAGTCCGTCGTCGGTGTCATCAACCAGCGCTACATCATTTCGCTGGTGGGCAACGCCAACGTGATCGAGGTCAGTTCCAACCACGAGCACTTCACCGTGACCGCGCCGTTTCCCATCTCCGCGAACCAGTGGTATACCTTGGTTGCGCGTGTGGATGTGGCCGAAGACGGCTCCGGCGTGGTTCGTGCCAAGGCTTGGAAAAAAGGCGAACCCGAGCCGGAATCCTGGACCATCGAGGCCCCCCACAAGCACGCGCACACCAAGGGCGCTCCCGGGCTTTTCGGTTTCTCGCCGCAGGCTCAGAAGAGCGTCTTCATCGACAATATCAGCGTTACCCAGAACTGATCCCGATTTACCAGCAGTCCGCCGCCCCTGATAATCCCCACCTGTTCGACCATGAAATCCATCGAGAAACTCCTCCCCCTGACCGCCGCCGCCGCGGCCCTGCTCGCCGTGTCCTGTGACCGCGGCGCCGCCCCCGAAGAGGCGGCTCCCCCGGCCGATGGCGCCACTCCGGAAAATTCGGAGCCCGCCAAGGAAGAAACCACTTCCATCCAGACGCCCTCCAGCGCCCTGATGACTGTCCGCCAACTCGCCGCCGAAGCCAGCGGTCCGGGAGGCGGAGACTGGACCCAGTGGGGACGGACCGCCGCCAACAACATGGCCTCGCCCGCGACGGGCATTTCCATCGATATCACCTCTGGGGAAGTCGGCGACGACGGCAACGTGGTCGATGCCAAGGGCGCCCGCTGGGTCGCCAAGCTCGGATCGCAGGCCTATGGCACGCCCACCATCTATCAGGGGCAGGTATTCGTGGGCACCAACAACGAGGAACCCAGGCACGAAGCGGTCAAAGGCGACCACGGCATCGTGATGGCTTTCGACGAAAAGACCGGCGATTTCAACTGGCAGTTCGTGGTTCCCAAACTCGGGGCCGGCAAGGTGTCCGATTGGGAATACCTCGGCATCTGCTCCTCGATCCTGCTCGATGGCAAACACGGCTACGTCGTCACCAACCGCGGCGAGATCGTGTGCCTCGACCTCTACGGCATGAGCGACGGCAATGACGGCCCCTTCCAGGATGAGGCCAAATACACCACCGGGGGCCTGGAGAAACTCGACGAAGCCGAGCCGCTCGATCTCGGGGAGAAAAGCGCTGACATCGTCTGGGGTTATGACATCCGCTCCGAGCTGGGTGTTTTCCCCCACAACATCACTTCCAGTTCCGTGGTCCTGGCCGGAGACAAGATCTTCGCCAGCACTTCGAACGGGGTCGACTGGTCGCACATCAATATTCCCGCACCCACCAGCCCCTCGCTCATCGCCCTCGATAAGGAGACGGGCGAACTTGTCGGTGAGGAGGCCAGTGGCATCAGCGAGCGCATCATGCACTGCAACTGGTCTTCGCCCGCCTATGCCGAGATCAACGGAGTGCCCACGGTCATCTTCGGCGCCGGTGACGGCTACACCTACGGCTTTCACGCCAACGAGTTCGATGTCGAGGAAGATGGCGGCGAGAAATTCTACCTCATGAAGGAACTCTGGAAGGTCAACTGCTGCCCCAACGAATACCGTTTTGACGAGAACGGCGAGCCAATCAAATACGCCACCTACCCGGGGCCGTCCGAGATCATCTCTTCTCCCGTCGTCTACAACAACAAAGTCTACGCCGCCATCGGTCAGGATCCCGAACACGGCGAAGGTGTCGGCGCCCTCACCTGCATCGATCCCGCGAAGGGAACCGGCGACGACGCCATCGTCTGGCAGTTCAAGGAAGTGGGCCGGACCATCTCCACGCCTTCCATCGCGGATGGTCTCGTCTACATCGCCGATTACTCGGGCAAGCTGTTCTGCATCGATGCCGAAACCGGCGAGAAATACTGGGAGCATGACACTCTCTCCCACATCTGGAGTTCCACCCTCGTGGTCGATGGCAAAGTCTTCCTCGGCAACGAGGACGGTGAGCTGGTGGTGTTGAAAGCCGGCAAGGATTACGAGGAAATCGCCACCATCGAGTATCCCTCGCCCATCTACTCCACCTGCGTGGTCGCCAACGGCACCCTCTACGTGATGACCCAGACGCACCTCTACGCCTACGGCGAAAACTGAGCGTGTTTTCTCTGGTGACTCCCGTCGCCTCCCGCTAGGCTCCTCCCATCCCGCCGACCAGAGCGCGTTTTTCTCCCCGGATGCACGCGCGCGGGTGGCGGGAAAGGGGCCGTGGGAGTCGGCTTCCGGATTACCTTCCTCATCCTCATCCCTCGTCATCATGAAGACCACCGTCGTCGTCGTCGCCTTTTTCATCCTCGCCGCCCTCCATCACGATGTATGGAACTGGGACAACAAGAACCTGGTCTTTGGATTCATCCCGGTCGGGCTCGCCTACCATTCTGCGTATTCCCTGACGGCAGCCCTTTTCTGGTATCTGGTCAGCCGTTTTGCCTGGCCCCACGCCACCGAGGCGTGGGCCGAGCAGGGAGCGGAGGATTGATCCCTTCAGCACCCGGCCTCGCCCCCTTGTCCCCGCATCACGGACTTCTTTTTCTGCGGTTGATCCACTTCTTCACCCCTGATTTTCCATGACCACCTTCTACATCCTGGTTGGCTACCTTGCGCTCCTCATCGGCCTTGGGTTGATCAGCAACAAGTTCTTCAAAGGCACCAGCGCCGACTTCTTCGTCGTCAGTCGCTCGGTGGGATCCTTCCTGCTGTTGATGTCGATCTTTGGCACCACCATGACGGGATTCGCTCTGGTGGGCTCCACTGGAAAAGCCTACTCCAGCGGGATTGGAGTCTACGGACTCATGGCCTCCTGGTCCGGGTTGATCCATTCTGCGGTGTTTTTTGCCGTCGGCATCAAGCTCTGGGCGGCGGGGAAACGCTACGGCTATGTCACCCAGTGCGAGTATTTCCGGGATCGGTTCGAGTCGGACAAACTCGGCTACCTGCTCTTTCCCATCCTGGTGTTGCTCGTCATCCCTTACCTGCTGGTGGGAGTGATCGCGGCCGGCAAATTCATCCAGCCCACGACCGCCGGCCTTTTCCCCGAAGCCTTCCCCATGCCGGACCTGCCCAACGGCAAGCCCCATCCCCTCAGTGGAGGGGTGCCTCCGTGGCTGGGTAGCGGCGCCATCTGCCTCATCGTGCTTTTCTACGTGTTTTTCGGAGGACTACGCGGAGCGGTCTGGGCCAACACCTTTCAGACCATCGTTTTCATGATCACCGGTGTGATCGCCTTCGTGATGATCTCGAAAAATCTCGGCGGATTGAAAGCGGCCAGCGAGGCGGTGGCCGCCCACGAGTTCGCCTCCGACAGGCTGGCTCGCGAGGGGATGATGGGGAAACTCCAGTTCCTCAGCTATTGCTTCGTCCCCTTGTCGGTGGGGATGTTTCCCCACCTGTTCCAGCATTGGCTCACGGCGCGGAGCGCGAAAAATTTCAAGCTCACCGTGGTGGCGCATCCCATCTTCATCATGATCGTGTGGTTGCCCTGCATTCTCATCGGCATCTGGGCGGCGGCCTATCTCGGGCCGCTGGGGCCGGGACAGACCGCGAATTCGGTGCTCGGTCGCATGGTGGGCCAACTGGTGCATTCGCCGGTGCTCTCCGGCCTTGTCGGGGCGGGCGTGTTGGCGGCGATCATGTCGTCGCTCGATTCCCAGTTCATGTGTCTTGGTACCATGTTCACCAAGGACATCGTCATCAAGAAGTTCGGCGAGGATCGTTTCAGCGATACCCAGAAAATCTGGATCGCCCGCGGCTTCATCCTCGCGGTGGTGGCGGTGACCTACGGCTTGTCGATTTACCTGAAAGACAGCGCCCACGTCTTTGATCTCGGCGTGTGGTGCTTCAGCGGGTTTGCCGCCCTGTTCCCGCTTGTCCTGGCCGCCGTCTATTGGAAGGGCGTGACCAAAGCCGGAGCCTATGCCTCCATCCTTTCCACCGTGGTGGTATGGTGCGCGCTCTTCTATCGTGACATCATCGCCGAGAAGCCGCCAGGCGCGGAGGAGGAATTGCTCATCGCGGGAATGATGCCCGTGACCATCATGATCACCGTTTCCGCCCTCTCCCTGGTAGTGGTTTCCTTGTTTTCGAAGAAACCCTCAGAGGCCACCATTCGTAAATTCTTTGCCTGACCGGAAAGTCGCCGACCCAACCCTGTTCAGTCCGCGATCCTACCCTCTTTGATCCCATTTCCACCATCCGACTCATGACCGCTGACGAAGCCAAAGCCAAACTCGACGAACAAGTACGTGAAATCATCCAGTGGCATTTTTCCGAGGAGACGGGCTGCCCGTTCTGGTTGGACTGGAAGAAGGAGGCCGGCTGGGATCCCCGCGAGGAGGTGAAATCCTACGATGACATCGTCAAATTCCCGCATTTCCAGGACGAATGGCTGCGGGACGAGAAGAACGAGCGCTTCGTGCCGAATGCCTACAAGTATCGGCCCTTCAACGTCTTCGAGACCGGCGGCACCACCGGCCTGCCCAAACAGCGGGTGGGCTGGGACGACTACAAGCACGACTATGAGCAATTTTCCGACACCCTGAGCGACGAATTCTTCCCCAAGGGTGGGAACTGGATCATGGTCGGCCCTACCGGTCCGCGTCGTCTCCGGCTCGCGGTGGAACACCTCGCCAATTTCCGCGGGGGCAGCTGCTATCACGTCGATCTCGATCCCCGCTGGGTGAAGCGGCTCATCGGACGCAAGGAACTCGATCAGGTCGAGCGCTACCAGGCCCATGTAATGTCCCAGGCGGTGGAAATCATCAAGCATCGTGACATTTCCTGCATCTTCACCACGCCGAAGCTGCTGGCCTCCATCGGCGAGAGGATCGCGATCGCCGATCACGGCATCAAGGGCTGCTTCTGTGGCGGCACGTCGATGACCCCGGAATACGTGCGGTTCCTCCAGGAGGAGGTGCTCGGGGAAAAGGCGCAGTTCGTGCCCACCTATGGCAACACCCTCATGGGGCTGGCCGTTTCCATTCCGGAAGAACTGAAGGCCAACAACTACAGCGTAACTTACTACGCGCCCCAGCCGCGCGCCGTCCTGCGCATCGTCGATCCTGAGAAAACCGAGATCACCAAGGAATACGGCGAATACGGTCGGGTGGAGCTGACGACGCTGACGAAAGAGTTCTTCATGCCCCGTTTCCTGGAGCGGGACGAAGCGATTCGACGCGAACCTCACGCCAAGTATCCATGGGACGGAGTGGGCGATGTGCGTCCCTTCGGGGCAATGACCAAGACGGTGATCGAGGGGGTGTATTGATCCAGAAGCTGTCCGCCATCATGAGCGCTCCCCATATCCCCATCCTCCGCCAAGGTCGTGTCCACAAATCGCTGGACGTGCAGACGGTGAACCGGCTCGGCAGTGACGAGCCGGCGGCCGAGATCAGTTTCGCCTGTTCGGACATGATCAAATACGACCTCCTCAAGATGGGAGAGGCCAGGGCGAAACTGAAGGCGATGAAGTCGGCCGACCTGGTCGAAATCACCAAGAAGGCGGGCGAGATTTTTCTCCATGACGATCTGCCGATCGGCGTGGACGGCGAGATGCAGTCGCCGGAGGACTACGTGCTTTCGCTGGCATCGACCAGCGGTCTGCCGCATTCGCTCATCCGCATGAACATGCAGCGGCTCGGCGGGATTTTCGGTCAGATCGAGGACATTTTCCGCGGCCTGACGCGCGGGCTGGACTGGGAAGTGATCGACAAGGGCTACGGCGAACAGGGCGGGGCTCCGGTGAGCTATTCGGCCACCACGAACGAGTTGGCGGTCATCCTGCCGAGCAATTCGCCTGCGGTGAACGCCCTCTGGATTCCGTCGATCGCCATGAAGGTGCCGGTGCTGCTGAAGCCGGGCCGCGAGGAGCCCTGGACTCCCTGGCGCGTCATCCAGGCCTTCATCAAGGCGGGATGCCCGCCCGAGGCGTTTTCGCTTTATCCAACCCAGCACGACGGCTCCGGCGCCATCATTCGCCGGGCTGGCCGGGTGATGCTGTTCGGCGACGACTCCACGGTGAAGCAGCACGAGCACGATCCGCGGGTGGAAGTCCACGGGACGGGCTACTCGAAGTTTCTGATCGGCGAGGACGAGATCGAGAACTGGCGCGACTATGTCGACACGCTGGTCGAATCGGTCTCGGCGAATTCCGGTCGCAGCTGCATCTGCACCTCGACCATCGTGGTGCCGAAATACGGGGACGAAATCGCCCGCGCCGTGGCGGAAAAGGTGGCCGAGATCAGGCCCCTCGCGCAGGACGATCCCGAGGCGAAGCTTTCCGGCTTCGCCAATCCGAAATTCGCTGAATGGATCAACCAGGCGGTTGAAGAGGGGATCGCGGCGGGTGGTGCCACCGATGTGACCGCCGAATTCCGGGAGGGTGAACGTTTTCAGGAACGCGACGGGATGAATTACCTGCAGCCGACCATCGTGCGGGTGAATTCCTTCGACCAGGACCTGGCGATCCGCGAGTTCCTTTTCCCCTTCGCCAGCGTGGTCGAATGTCCGCAGGCGGAGATGCTCGGAAAGATCGGACCCTCGCTGGTGGTGACGGCGGTGACGAAGGATGTGGACTGGATCAACCAGCTTTTCGACTGTCCGCACATCGATCGACTCAACATCGGCAATGTGCCCACCAACCGGATTCAGTGGAACCAACCGCACGAAGGCAACCTCTTTGAGTTCCTGTATACGCGCCGTTCGTTCCAGATTGCGGCCATCGCCTGAGAACGTAGAGTCCCCGAATGTCCGAGACCCCGGTGACTCCCCGCGACGTGATGTCGATCGATAGCCTGTGCGCGGGCATCGATGTGCCGGAGTCGGTCCTGAGGTTTGAACACATCCCCGGGGGGGAGGTGGTTTTTGGAGTGGGCAAGCTTGCGGTGATCGGCGAGAAGGCGCAGGGGCTGGGAGCCCGCCGGGTGCTGCTGGTCACGGATCCGGGCTTGAGGAAGGCTGGGCACGAGGCGCGATGCCTGAGCTATCTCCAGGACGCGGGTCTGGAAGTGTTTGTCTTTGACGAAGTCAGGGAAAATCCCACCACGCGTGATGTGGATCGTTGTGTCGAGGTGGCGGCGGGCCACGGGATCGATCTCATCGTCGGTTTGGGCGGGGGATCGAGCATGGACACGGCGAAGGGGACGAATTTCATCCTCACCAATGGAGGTCGGATGCAGGACTACTGGGGAGTGGGCAAGGCGAACAAGCCGATGTTGCCTCTGATCGTGGTGCCGACGACTTCCGGGACGGGCAGTGAATGCCAGAGTTTCGCCCTCATCGCCGATGCCGATAGCCACATGAAGATGGCCTGCGGCGATAAGAAGGCGGCGGCAGCGGTCGCGATTCTCGATCCGGAGTTGACCCTGACCATGCCCCGGGCTGTCACCGCCCACACGGGCATCGACGCCATCGCCCACGCGCTGGAGACGGCGGTGTGTCGGAAGCGGACGGATGTGTCGCTGTCCTACTCACGCATCGCTTGGTCATTGCTCAATGCGGGCCTGGAGCGCGTGTTGGAGGCGCCGGATGACATCGAGGCGCGGGGGAGAATGCAGTTGGGAGCGGCCTTTGCCGGGACGGCGATCGAGAACTCGATGCTCGGCGCGGCGCACTCCTGCGCGAATCCACTGACGGCGCACTACGGAATCGTCCATGGGGAAGCCGTCGGGGTAATGCTGCCGCATGTGATCCGTCACAACGCGTCGGATGCGGACGCGGCGGAGATCTATGAGCAATTGGGCGGAGTGAAACTGGCGGACCGGGTCACCCGGCTGCTGGAGCATTGTGGCATGAAGACGCGTCTGAGCGATTTTGGAGTGACCGAGGAAGTGGTGTGCGATCTGGCCGGAGAGGCCGCGGGCCAGTGGACCGCTCAATTCAATCCCGTGACGCTGGATCGGGATGGGGCGGCGGCGCTGTATCAGCGGGCACTGTGATAGCGGATGCGGTGCCGCGACTGGGCGCTTGATTAGGCTCAATCGGTGAACACGCGTGCTCTCTGGGCGGGCGTGAGATTTGATAGGGTGCGCGCCAGGTTCTCCGAATAGTAAGCGTACTGATCCGGGGCACCACCCGCATCGGCCGCGATGGTCTGAGCGATTTCCGGAGCCGGAGGAGAGCTGAGACCGTCCTTGAACTTGTCTTTGTATTTGCCGTAGGCGTTGCCGTTACCGTTACCGTAGGCATTGCCGTTGCCGTTGCCGTTACCGTAGGCATTGCCGTTGCCGGGCTGGGCGACCAGGGGAAGCGTGGCGCCGGCGAGCGAGAGGGCCGCCACCAGGCAGAGTGTTTGCATGAATGAATAGCTTTTCATGGCCGGTGGCGGGATTCGGTTCAGACGCTGACCGGGCCCTGATAGACGAGACGGATTTCATTTTGGTCGTAGACCACATCCAGATACTCGGCAGCGCGCTCGATCTCCTCGTCGCTGAGCGGGCGGATGACGAACTGTTGATCCTTGAACGGGCCCCTGTCCACCACCACTCCTTCGCGGAGGAGACGGGCGGTGGCCTCGACCCCGCCGAGTGAGTCGGGCAGCACATGGGCGACGCCGATCTGGCTCAGGGTGGCGGAGACTTGGGCGATGCTCTGGGCATTGCGCTGGGCCTTTACTTCGTGAGAACTTTCCGAGAGGTTCTTGATCGCTGGACCGGCAAACATGGCCATGATACCGATGATCGAGACCACAATCAGCATCTCCACGAGGCTGAAGGCTCTTTTCGTCGGGATATGACGGGCAATAATCATGGGCAAGTCACTTGATGAGGCGCTACCGACGGGGATGGAGGGTGGTTAATTTGCGGCGAAGATACGACTGCGTTGCTCGGCGGTCATTTTCGAGAGCGTTGCTGCCAGTCGCTCCGAATAATTATCATACTGATCCGCGTGACCGCCCGCATCGGAGGCTATGGTCCTTGCCAGAGCATCGGGATTGATGGTGCCCGTGGTTCCACTGCTACCGCCATTTCCGGACTGACTGTCCATCGCCCTCGCTGCAGCTACCGGAGGGTTTGTTGAGGGAGCGGTGGTGTCGCTGTCCGCGGCGGCCAAGGGTTGGGTATTGCCGGAGTCGTTGCCGGAATCGTCCGCCTGGTCACCGCCTTTGGAGAAACCGGCAAAGAAATCGCGCACAGCATTGACCAGCGCCTCGAGGAAGGAAGTCTCTGCCCCCGAGTTCGTGGGGCTGGTGTCTTGAGCGCGCAGTGGCAGAGGGCTCAGCAGAAAAAGCATGATGCCGAGCATCCCGGCGATACGGGCCAAGTGACTGGTTCGTGATGACTTCACCGATTGAGTAAACACAAGGCATCAGAATCGATGCCTTTGCTCAAGAAATTACGAAATTACCCTCAAATGTCAAAAGAATATTGTTTTTATAAAAAACATGGAAAACTATCAACATCTCTGTTATTTTTCTTCTTCATTCGGTTTTCAGATCCCTTCCATGCGTTCCCTCAGTTTGATTCTGGCCACCTTGTTGGCAGTGTTCGCGTCCGGTCTCAAGGCCGACGATGATCTGTTGCTTCCACACGTCCAGTTCACCCATCTGAATCACGCGAAGGGGCTGGCGCCGGGAGGTGTGGAAGCCATCTATCAGGATGGTCAGGGGTATATCTGGATAGCGACCAGTCTGGGGATCAGTCGCTACGATGGCTATCAGGTGAGGGAGTATTCCCGTCGACACGCCACCGGAGACTCGATGGGGATCAATGCGATCACAGCGATGCGGGAGGATGCGGACGGGTATCTCTGGCTGGGAACCGAGCAGGGATTCCTGGAGCGGCTGAACCCGGAGACGGATGAATTCGAACTGGTACGCTTGTTTTCCTCGAAGGAAATGAAAGAAGGCGGGCGCGCCATTCTCTGCTTTGAACAGGGTCGGGCGAACTGCGAGCCGGATGGTGAATCGGGCAAGAGTCCGGGATTCTGGATCGGCCAAGACAGGGGGGTCTCCTGGTGGGACAGCCGACAAATGAAGGCGGTGTCATATTCCCTGGCCGACCACACCGGTGTCAGCGCCATCCATCTCGATTGCCACGGCACGGTGTGGGTCGGTACCGAGGATGGCGGCTTGTACTCGAAGACCGGTGAGGAGAGCGAGTTCCAGATGCGTTGGCAGGGTGGGGGACGTGTGGTGAGTCTGGACTCCGATTCGCTGGGCAGGATCTGGCTGGCGACCCGTGGACGCGGGGTCACCTGTCTGTTGCCGGAGTCCGGGGGCGGGGGATTGCGCATGATCGAGCAGGTCGAAGTGACGGCCGCCTTGGGGGATCTGGAAGTGCAGGATTTCCTGATACATCGGCTGGGTATCGGGGAGAATGAAAAGTTGGACGACCACCTCTGGTTCGCGACGGACTCGGGCTTGAGCGAGTACATTGTCGCCAGCAATCACTGGCGGCATTACCAGCATGAAAATCTGGAGCCAGGCAGTCTTTACTCGAGCGACGCCAAGGTCCTGTTCAAAGACAAGCGGAATGTGCTCTGGGTGGGCTTCTCCAGCGGCGGAGTGAGCCGGTTCAGTCTGGACAAGCCATGGTTTCTCCGATTTTCCATCGAGAACGCGGTGCAGAGAGGTCTCAGCCATCGATCCGTCTCGCGCGTCATGGAAGATCACTCGGGCGTGGTGTGGATCGGCACCGCGGAAGGTGTGGATCGTTGGCATCCGCGAACGGGCCGGGTGGAAAAACGGTACCTTACCGGTCTGACCAACGGGAACAAGCAATTGCGGGATATCACCGCCATCGCCGAAGACGCCCGGGGAGGCATCTGGCTGGGCTCGAGGACGAGCGGGTTGGTGTGCATCGAGGATGGTGGATCCGGGGCGGTGCGCGCATTTCACCATGTGTCCGAGCCGGGCGGAGTATTGCTGGGGGATTCGATCAACGACCTCGTGTTCGATGGGGAACAGCGACTCTGGATGGCGACGGATGGCAAGGGAGTCTGCCGCTTGGAGCATGGCGGGGAGAAATGTGTCAGCTACGCCGATAAGGGAGGCGCGCGATTCGCCAACGTCGTCTTTCTGGACAAGAGTGGTGGAATCTGGGCGGGCTCCGGCACGATGGGCCTGCAGCGTTACCTGCCGGTCGAGGATCGCTTCGAAACAGTGGCCGAATTGGGCACCGGAGAGGTGAACACTATTATCCAGGATCACGAGGGAATGCTCTGGATCGGTTACACGGGCAAAGGGCTGAGCCGCTATGATCCGGAGGCCGGGGGCGTGCTGACCCTGAGCACGCGCAACAGTCGGCTGCCGAGTGACGATGTGCTGGCGTTATTGTCGGATGGTGAAGGTCACCTGTGGGCCAGCACCCGGAAAGGGGTGGCGCGGGTGAAACTGGAGAGCTTGGAGTTTCGCGTGTTTGACGAGCATGACGGCTTGCAGGCCAGCACCTTCCACGCCCGGTCCGCCGCCATCGGCAGCGGTGGGGAACTCTATTTCGGGGGTCCGAACGGACTGAATCTCATCAATCCGTATGATCTGCCGGCCCCGCGCGAGGTGGAGCGTCCGGTGCTGGTATCCCTGTGGGTGAACGGGAGCGAGGTCAAGCCGTCTCCCGAGGGCATTCTGAAGAAACCACTGAACGTCACCGATGTGGTGAGGATACCCTACGACCGCAACGGAAAATTTTCACTCCGCTTCGCCACCCTGGACTACGCCACCCCACACCGGAACTGGTACCAGTACCGCCTCCGGGGCGCGGATACCGACTGGCAGGTGAGCGCCGACAGCCAGGAGGCGAACTACTCCGGTCTCTTGCCGGGCAAATACCGGTTCGAGGTGCGCTCTTCGTCCGACGGAGTGGTGTGGAACGCCTACCCCGCCCAGGTGACGGTGGTGATCGTGCCCCAGTGGTATGCTCGCTGGTATACTCAGCTGGGATTCGGGCTCCTTCTTCTGGTTCTGCTGAGTTTGTTGGTAATGCTGCGGTTTCGCGGCAGGGAAGAACGTCTCCGCCGTGATAGGGAATTGCTGGAGGTGAAATACTCCCGCGCCGAGGCGGCCCTGGCGCGGCAATTGCAGCACGCCATGTTGCTCGAGCAGACCGGTCTCGCACTCGGGGCCAAAGAGGGCGCCGACAACCTGCTTGACACCGCGTTGAAGAATCTCGGAGAAGCCTTCAATGTGGGGCGCTGTTACGTGATGGCTGGCAACGGCGGGGACGACGACGCCTCCAGCCCCGAGGGTTTCAGACAGGTGGCCGAGTATCTGAGTTGTCCTGAGGAATACCGGAGCCGGATCGGGGCACTCCCCCCGGAGACCGCCCGATTTGTGGGCGAAATCCTGCGCAGCGACCGCGCCCTCGCGATCCGGGATATCGCCGAGCGTCCCGACCTTTTCGCGGACATCGGATTGCTGAAAGAACTGGGCATGCAGGGGGTGCTGGCGGTGAGGACCTCCTACCTCGGGCGATGCAACGGATATCTGGCGCTCAACCAATGCCGGGAGCCGCGCGAGTGGCAAGCGGACGAGATCAAGCTGCTGGAGTCTCTCGCGGGGCAGTTCGGTCTTGTGCTGGCGCAGATCGAGCAGCAGGAGAGGGAAGAGCGCCAGCGGCGCGAGTTGGAAAAAGCCAAGCGCGAGGCGGAGGTTGCCAACAGCTCCAAAAGCGAGTTCCTCGCCAAGATGACGCACGAGCTGCGCACGCCGCTCAATGCCATCATCGGGTTCTCCGAACTGCTCTCCGACGACGGCGATCTCACCCACCGGCAGCGAGAGACTCTCGACATCATCAACCACAGTGGCGAACACCTGCTCGGTGTCATCAACGATATCCTCGACGTGTCAAAGATCGAGGCCGGCAAAGTCGAGCTGAGTTCCGAGCGCTTCCATCTGGGGAATCTTCTCACCTCCGTCTACGAGATGCTCGCCTTCGGCGTCAAAGCCAAGGGCGTGGCTTTCGAGATCAATCGTCTAGGCCCCCTGCCGGGAGAAATCATCGCCGACAAATCGAAACTCCGGCAAGTGCTGGTGAACCTGGTGAGCAATGCCGCGAAATTCACCGAATCCGGATCGGTCAGCATATCGGTAAGGGCCGGCGAGCTCGATACCCGCGGCGCCGCGCCCGGCATCACCGGTCGCCGCAGGATCTTCTTCGAGGTCAGGGATACCGGCGCCGGGATGGAGCCGTGGGAGTTGCCCCGCTTGTTTCAGAAATTCTCCCAGACCGAGACCGGTCAGAAATCCATGCGGGGCACGGGGCTTGGTCTCGCCATCTGTAAAGGCTTTGTCACCCTGATGGGCGGCGAGATCGAGGTGGAGAGCAAAGTGGGGTGGGGGTCCGTGTTCCGGTTCAGCATCGTCTGCGATGAGGCGGTCGCCAGCGCCGTCGGCGAGGAGCCGAAAGCCTTCTCCCCGACGGTGGCCTCACCCGCGGGATCGGACGGCTTCCGCCGCCTCGCTCAGGGCCATCCCGAGGTCCGCATCCTCATCGCAGAGGATCAACCAGCCAACCGGCTCCTCGCTTCCCGCATTCTCAAATCGACCGGATTCACCGTCGCGGAAGCGGTCAACGGCGCCGAGGCGGTCGAAATGTGGCGCGATTTCCAACCGCACCTCATTCTCATGGACGAGGAGATGCCGGTGATGCGCGGGCGCGAGGCGACCCGGGCCATTCGAGCCGAGGCCGAGGAAGGGATACAGCCCATCATCATCGCCCTCACCGCCTTCGCGCTGGACGACACCCGCGATGCGGCCCTGGCGTCGGGATGCAACGATTTCCTCTCCAAA
This sequence comes from uncultured Verrucomicrobiales bacterium, assembly GCA_964439145.1. GTDB lineage: Bacteria > Verrucomicrobiota > Verrucomicrobiia > Verrucomicrobiales > DEV007 > JAEUHH01. Next base: position 19,003 of record CAYTNL010000004.1, on the reverse strand, counting down.
CCGTTCCGCATCGAGGTCCTGCTCGGATTGCTCGCCAAACACCTGCCACTGAAATTCGCCGGGGCCGAAAACGCGGCCTGATTGCGAGGCGGAAATTTCAGCGGCTCACCTCGATACCCCGGATCGCCAGACTGCCGAACGAAAAGCCGACGCTGAAGTTCGTCTTCTCTTTTCCGTGGGTCTCATGCCTGACCGTCACAGGTTCGTGGTCACCGAACTTCACCGTGGCGGTGTCGCCCTTGAGAGCCACCGTGACCTCGGTCCACTCCCCGTCGACGAGATTCCAGTCGTCGGCCCGATGGGTGGCGATGGACTTGTGATCATCGCTCGGCGGGAAGGCGCGGAAATTCGTGCCACGTTCCCCGCTGGTGACGAAGCGGAAGACGTGCCCCTCCGCGTTGTTCAGGGTGAATACCACCGATCGGCAACCCTCGGGACGGAAGGCGTAGCGGAAAGTGGCGTCGGTCGTGGCGAGATCGTAGAAAATGATGGGACCGTGGTCTTGATGCTTCTTGTAGAGGGCGTCGTCCTGAGCGCATTGGGCGACGCCGTCCGCGATTCGCCAGTCGCCGCGCAGAGCCCGGCGTTCGGGAACTTTCGCGTCGGCGGTGAATGGATCGCTGAAAAGCGGCTCCGCCCGCGTGAACGATACGCAGGCGATACTGGCTAGGGCGGTCAGAGTGGATCGAAAGAGAAGGGAACGGGCTTGCATGAGTGGGACACTGGCCGATGGCGGGAGCCTTGTCGAGATCGCGGATGACGGCGCGGGTGCTTGAGCGGGAAAAAATGACCGATGTTCCGCCCGCCGTCGCGCCCGAACACCTCCCGATTTTGAGATGGACCTTGCCGGACTCTCGTCTAGAATCATCGCCTTTCCACCCCTCGGAAATTTTCGAAATCACAGAATACCCATGAAAATCCTTCCCACACTCCTCAGTCTCGCCGTCGCGCTCAGTCTGACGTCCGTCGCCCGGGCGCAGCAGGGCGGCGTGGCCGTCCTCGACATCGACAAAGTCGCCCAGGAACTGGGCATCGACGAGTCGGTGCTCACCGAGCTGAAACAGATCGAGAGTAACCTCAACAGCCAACTCGCCCAGGTGCGGCAGAATCTGCAGGTACAGATGAACCAGCTCGAGGCCCGCGCCGGCCAGAATCGCACTCCCCAGACCCAGGCCCAACTGGTCGAGGCCAACCGCAAACTCAACGCCGACTTCGGCGCGGTGCGCGCCCAGGCCCAGAGCCAGCTCACTTCCGCGCGCATTCAGCGCATCAACGACTTCCGCGAAAAGCTCCGCCCCATCGCGCTCGAGTCCGCCAAGGCCAAAGGTCTGCACGTGGTCATGACCCTGACGCCCAACCTCTACGCCCATGCCGACGAGGTGGACATCACCGAAGACGTCATCAAGCGCGCCAAGGACGCCGGACTCCAGCAGGAGCCCGAGGCCGCCGCTCCCGCCGCCCCGGCCACGGGTGAAGCCGCCCCGGCGGCACCCGCGGCTCCGGCCACCGGAGAAGCCCCCAAACCTGCCGAGTCGGGCGACCAGTGATGCCCCTTTACCCCGCGGGATCCGCCATCGCATTCCGCGTGGATTTCTGATTGAAGAGGGTTGGCTCGACGAGCCAACCCTCTTTGCTTGAGCCCCGGGGCGCCATTGGCTCTGGCGCGATTGATGGCCTTGCGGCGGGGGGCGGAATCCCGGATCGTAACCGACGTGCGTTTTTTCCTCCCCCATACTTCCCTGGCGGCCCACATCGCCGGGGCCGCGTTCCTTTCCAGTGCCACCCTTGTCCGGGGTCTGGAGCCGATCGATTTTCCCCGCGACATTCGGCCCATCCTTTCCGACAAGTGCTTCCACTGTCACGGTCCCGACGAGGGCGAGCGCAAGGCCGATCTCCGGCTCGATACCCGCGAGGGATTGCTGGAAAGCGGCACCTTGCGCCCCGGCGATCCCGAAGCCAGCGAACTGGTGGCGCGGGTGCTATCCGCTGATCCCGATGACCGGATGCCGCCCCCGGATTCGAAACTGTCGCTTTCCCCGGAGGAAAAAGACGCCCTCCGCCGCTGGATCGCCGAGGGCGCCGTCTACCGGGGACACTGGGCTTTCGAGCCCGTCGCGCCGATCTCGGAAAACACGCCGAAGCGCTCCGACTCACCGACACGGCGCAACACCATCGACGACTTTGTCCACGCCCGTCTGTCGGGGGAAAATCTCGCGCCCGCACCGGAGGCGGATCGCCGCACCCTGATACGCCGGGTAACGCTAGACCTCACTGGCCTGCCCCCGGCCGCCGGGGAAGTCGAGGCTTTCGTCAACGACGACGCCCCGGACGCCTATGAGAAAGTGGTGGATCGCCTGCTGCGCTCCAGGCACTACGGCGAGCGCATGGCGTTGCCGTGGTTGGACGCGGCGCGCTACGCGGACTCCAACGGTTTTCAACAGGATGGAGATCGGCATCAGTACATCTGGCGCGACTGGGTGGTGCGGGCCATGAACGAGAATCTGCCCTTCGACCAGTTCACACTCTGGCAACTGGCCGGCGATCTGTTGGAGCGGCCCACCGAGGATCAACTCATCGCCACGGGCTTCAACCGCAACCACATGCTCAACGGCGAGGGGGGAGCCATCGCGGAGGAGCAGCGCAACAACTACGTGTTCGACCGCGTCGACACCACCGCCACCACCTGGCTCGGTCTCACTCTCGCGTGCGCCCAGTGTCACGACCACAAATACGATCCGCTCACTGCCGTCGATTATTACCGTTTCTTCGCCTATTTCAACAACCTCCCCGAGACCGGTGGAGTCGACAAGCGCCTCGGCCGTATCCTCATCGCCGAGCCCACCCTGAGCCTCGCTTCGGAGGAGCAGAAAACACGCGAACAGGCCTTGGGCCGGGACATCGGCGAGCGGGAGAAGATTCTCAAAGCCGCCAAGACGGAGATCGACCGGGCGGTGCGGACCTGGTGGGACGGGGGCGGCATCGACGCGAAGAGCCTGCCGGAAAAAACGCGTCCGCTCCTCGGGCGTCCCTTCGAGGCCATCGTCCCCTCCGAGCAGCGGCTGCTCGCCGAGCATTATGTCAAAACCCAAAAAGATCAGCCGGAATGGTCTCTGGCCCAGCGTGAGAAGGAGAAGCTCGAGGGCGAGCGCGAGGCCCTGAGGCGGCAGATTCCCGTGGTCATGGTGATGCGGGAGCGGGATGGCGAGCCACGCCCCACCCACGTCCTCTCGCGTGGCGACTACCTGTCGCCCACGGATCCGGTGACTCCGGGCACGCCCGCGGCCTTCAGCGCCGAGGCGCGGGAATATCCGCCGAACCGCCTCGGCCTCGCGCGCTGGCTGCTGGCGCCGGAGAATCCGCTCACCGCGCGCGTCATCGTGAACCGCCACTGGCAGACCTTCTTCGGGGTGGGACTGGTGAAAACGGCCGAGGACTTCGGCGTGCAGGGAGAGGCGCCCAGCCACCCCGCGCTGCTCGACTGGCTCGCCGCCACTTTCCGGGATGGCGGGTGGGATGTGAAATCGCTACACCGGCTCATCGTCACCAGTGGCGTCTACCGACAGAGTTCGCGCGTGTCGGGGGATCTCGCCGAGCGCGACCCGGAGAACCGGCTCCTGGCGCGCGGCGCCCGGTTTCGCCTGCCTTCCATGCTCATCCGCGACCAGGCGCTGGCTCTCAGCGGGCTGTTGCGGCCCGAGATTGGCGGTCGTCCGGTCTATCCCTACCAGCCTCCCGGTTTGTGGGAGGAGTTCAGCTACGAAAAATTCGGCTACACCCCCGACCATGGCGAGAAACTCTACCGACGCAGCCTTTACATCTTCTGGCGCCGCACTCTGGGGCCGACCTCGCTGTTCGACACCGCCAATCGCCAGACCTGCTCGGTGAAACCCCTCCGCACCAACACGCCGCTGCACGCCCTCACCACGCTGAACGATCCGGCCTACGTCGAGGCCGCCCGGGTGTGGGCGGAGCGTATCCTGCGCGAGGGCGGGGACGCGCCCGAGGCCCGCGTCGCCTGGGCCTATCGACAGGCCACCGGTCGCGATCCCGCGGCGTCCCAGGTCGCGCTGCTTGCCGGCACCTATCGCAAGGCGTGGAATCATTTCGGCAGCCACCCCGGGGAGGCCCGGGCTCTGCTCACGGTGGGGGAATATCCCGCCGATTCCGGCCTGGATGCCGCCGAGGTCGCGAGTTATGCCCAGGTCGCCCAGCTCATCCTCAATCTCGACGAGGTGCTGACGCGGGAGTGACGCGGCCGCCTACTTCCGTCCCTTCCGTATCGCCGGGATCAGGACGGCGGCGGTCACCAAGGCGATGAGGGCGACGAAAATCCAGAGTATCCAGCCGCCGGGGCGCTTGATCTCGGCGGTCATGGTCAGGGGGCCCTTGCTGGCGTCGGCGAGGGTGTGACGCCAGGTGACGGTGTGGTTTTCCCGGTCCACCGCCGGGCTGTTGGCGGTAACGATCTCGCTGGGGAAGTGGGTGATGTAGTCGAGGTGATAGTTCCCCAGCATGGCATCGGCCACGAGACCGCCGAAGGCTTTGCCGAGCGAGTCGGCGAACTCGTTGCCTCCGGATGCCGGGGCGGCTTCGGCGGCGTGGTCGCCCAGATTCACCACCCGTTTGACGGCCAGTTTGCCATCCGGGATGCGGGTGATCTCGAAGTCGCCGAATATCGCTCCGATGTTCTCGCGACCGGCCACGATGGCGGGTTGGAGCTGGCGGATGTCGCGAAAGGTGACAGTGAAATCATAGACCCGCCTCTTGCCGTCCACATAGCTCTGGTAGCTCTCCACCGCCGCGCCGTCCGCGGCGGAGAAGATCTCGCGCAGCTGGCTTTCGACTTCGTCGGGGTCGCTTCCGGAGACCGGGGGAGCGCCGAGTTCGGAATGGATGGTGATGAGGGCGTGCAGTTTTCCGGACCCGTTGCCGTTGATCCATAGTTCCTCCCGGTAGTCGAGGCACGAAGCCAGCAACAAGCTCGTCAGCGAGACCCAAACGAGGCCGGGAAAAATGGGGTGCGTCATGACGATAGGATGCGCGAGATTCTGCGGCGCGCGAGAGATTAGTCCCCTCACCGGGCCAGCGTGGGTAACCGGGCGGCCACCAGGCGCCGGTCGTCACGGGCATAGATGCGACGCGTGTCGAAGGCGGGATGGGCCCAGGTCTTCCCGGTCAGTTGCTCCCGCCAATGTTCGGTGATGCCGCCATCTCCCAGCGTGGCGTGGATGAGTTCGCCGTTGGCGTTGAGGGCGAGGATACCGCGCCCGTCCTCGCCGATCTGCACGATGCTGGCCTGGGGATTGCGATCCGCCGGAGTCAGGAGGTGGGCGTCGTCCCAGCGCTTCTTTCCGGTGGCGAAATCAAAGGCGACCAAGCCACTCTCGCGCTCCAGCAGGTATCCGGTGCCCCGGAGATGGAGGGGGCAGGACATGAGACCGCGCAGCATCGCGTCCTCCCAGACCAAAGCGCCATCGGTGAGCCGCAGGGCGCGGGCGCCGTGCCAGTAGCTGGAGATGAGCACGAGTCCGTCGCGAACCAATGGCGTGGCGATGGAAACCCCGTAGGTGATCTCGTGGGGAAAGGCCCAGATCAGGGAGCCGTCGTCGGGATTCAGTGCCTGGACGTGCTTTGGGGTCCAGGCGATCATGAGATCCCGGCCGCTTTCATCGGCAGCGAACACCGGCGTGGCGTAGCCGGCGGGATCCGCGGAGCCGCGCCAGCGCTCCTTGCCGTCGCGAAGACCAAAGGCGACAAAGCCCCCGCCATCGGGAATGCCGAGGTGGACGATGACGGTGTCTTTCCAGACCACCGGAGACGCGGCGAAGCCCCATTTGGGACGCCGCGCGCCCAGTTCGCCGACGGCATCGTGTTCCCATACGACACGTCCGTCGGCGGCGTCGAGACACAGCAGCCGCCCATCGGCGCCCAGCGCGTAGGCGAGTCCCGCGTGCAGTGTCACGGAGGCGCGGGGTCCGGAATCATACTCCAAGCCCTCGTAGTTGGCGGTGTAACCATGTTCCCAGAGTGATGAGCCGTCGGCGCCGTCGAAGCAGAGTACGCGCTCGGTGACGGTCGGCGCGTCTCCCTGGCGGTCCATGGTGTATACCCGCCCGTCGGCGGTGGTGACGCCGGCGAAGCCGCCGCCCAGCGGCCGCGTCCAGAGGATCTCTAGTCCCTCGCCGCCATCGGGATCGATGGCCGGTTCGGGCCGGATCGCGCCCGCTCCCCCGGGTCCGCGCCAGCGGGGCCAGTCGGCCCACGCCTCGATCACGGCGAACGACGAGAGGGCGCAGGCGACGAGGGCGGGAAAGGGGAGTCCGGGGCGGGGCATGCGACAGTGAACCGGATGGGGCGATGACCGCCAAGTCACACCATCGCGCGATCAGGCGGCTACCAGAGCGTGTAGCCGCCATCGATCACCAGCGCGGCGCCGGTCATGTAGCGTGAGGCTTCGCTGGCAAGGTAGACAGCGAGTGGGCCGAGATCTTCCGGCTCGCCGAATTTGCCCATCGGGATGGCTTTCTCAAATTCGGCGATGACCCCGGGATTTTCCCGCGCCCAGCGGCGGTTCGGCTCCGTCATGAATCCGCCCGGACAGATCGCGTTCACCGTCACCCCGCGGGGCGCCCAGTCGGCGGCGGTGGCGCGGGTGAATTGAATGATGGCCGCCTTGGCGGTTTCGTAGCTGCGCCCGCCGATGCCGCGGTTGGCGACGAGACCGGAGATGGACGCGACGTTGATGACCCGGCCGCCGGTGCCGCGGCGCGCCATTTCCCCGCCGATCAGTTTGGTGCAGAGGAAGGTGCTGGTGACATTGAGATCCATGATCCGCCGCCAATCCTCCAGCGTCTGCTCCTCTATCGGCACATTCACGAGCCGACCACCGACGTTGTTGATGAGAATGTCGACGGGTCCGTGATCGTCGAGGACTTTTCGGCAGGCGGCCTCGCAGGCGGCGGGGTCGCCCATGTCGGCGGCGAGGGGGATCGCCTCCCGGCCCAGCGCGCGGATTTCCCCGACGGTGGCCTCCAGGCTTTCGACATCCCGTCCGGTCATCACCACATCGGCGCCCGCTCCCGCGATGGCCAGGGCCATCGCGCGCCCGAGTCCGCGACTGCCTCCGGTGATGAAGAGGCGTTTTTCGGCGAGAGAGAATCGGTCGAGTACTGACATGGCGTGGGGCGGGTGAGCGGCTCAAGAGATAGGATGAGAAGGAATTAGGCCATGCCAAGATTTGGCGACGTATCCTTCGCGCCCCAAACTATGAAACACCAAATCCCACAAAGCATGAACCGCGTCGACCTCAGTGATACCAAACACCGCTACCGTGTGCTCGATCAAGCTGGAAATGAAGTCCGGCGAGTATCGTTGCCCAATACCGCTTAGGCCTTGTCGCGATTGGCCGGAGACTATCCCGGAGGCCGGATGGTCATCGAGGTGGCACCCACAGCCTGTGGATCAACTGGCACCTGAGCGAGGCTGGCTGCGAAGTCATCGTCGCCAACGCCAGCAAACTGCGAGCCATCTACGAAAACGAGCGCAAGTGCGACGAACGGGACTCGCAAATGCCCGCCAAGATCGCCCGACTGGGTACCGAGCTGCCCCATCCGGTAACCCACATCAGCAAGCAGGCGATGACCGAACGACTGGCATTGAGCAACCGGGAGCAGTTGGTGCAGTCCCGCAAGCGGCTCATTCAATCCGTGCGATCAATAGTCAAGTCCCTGGTGTGCCGGATTGATTCGTGCTCCGCGGTTCGTTTTCCGGCGGTGGTCCGCGACGCTTTGGGCACGGAGGAGGGCGCACAGCTCGTGATCGGACCGATGCTCATCGCCATCGAGGGCATTAGCGTCAGCATCCGCCAGCTCGACGAGCAGATCGACCGGTCCCACCCGGTGACCCGGCAGCTGCGGCAGATCACCGGCGTCGGGCCCCTCACCACCCTGGCCTTTGTGCTGGCGGTGGAAGACCCCCTACGCATCTAAAAAACCCACGACATCGGCGCCTATCAGGGGATCGTGTCGAGGCGGGATCAATCCGGAGGCTCGGACAAGTCATTGGGTATCTCCAAGACAGGCAACGCCTATGTGCGCAAGCTGCTGGTGCAGTGGGTGCAAGAGATAGCATCGGCCCGAAGCTCGAACCAAGAGAGCGGAAACAATCTTGCACCAGACTCCGGGATTGGAGTCACCCACGAGTGCGTATGGAAGCCCCATAACCTCGGTTTGTTCCCTGGCGACATCCAAGCCCCATCCCCGAATCGGATCATGAGAAAATAAATTTATGACCTTCGGTTGACATTCCTTCTCGTGGAAGTGTTGGATCGGGGAGTCACGATGGTAGGAGCGCGGATTTCCGGCATTCTGGGGAGACAATAGAGAAATCGCCCGGCACATTGAACTTTTTACTACGATTCTTCCACATGAGGATATGAACGGGTCGCGGTCCGCATGCCGCGGGCGGTGACGTGATGATTCAGCCCTTTGGAAGCCATCCCGAAAGAACCTGATCTCGAGCAGCTTTTCAGAGAAGCGGCGGATGACCTGGCGCGGTATTTTTCCCGTCGTCACGGGGATACTTTCGACGCGTCCCGCGATCTGGTGCAGGACAGTTTCGCGGAGCTGGCGCGCGGGCTGCGGCGGGGCAATCGACCCGAGTCGCCGCGCGCCTACCTTTTCGGAATCGCCCGCAATGTCAGCCAGGCCGCCTGGCGGCGACACTATCGCGAACGCGAGTGGGTGGCGAGCGACACCTCCGCGGAGTCGGTCGCCGCGCCCGTCCGGGATGAGCGGTTGGCCGCGGCGGAGGAAGTCATCGCGGGCTTGCCCGAACTCCAGCGCGAGATTCTCGATCTTCGCTTTTCCCAGCAACTCCGCTATGCCGAGATCGCCGAAGCCCTGGAGATTCCGGTGGGCACGGTCCGATCACGGCTGCATCACGCGATTCGCGCCGTTCGCGAGCGGCTCGAATCGGACGAATCCGAATCCTTGAACCACTGAAAATAGGCTTTACCCATGAATCCCAAACAACTCGAATCCCTACTCATCGATCAGTCTCTCGGCGAACTGCCGGAAGAGGTCTCGGCTTTGCTGAATGCCTACCTCGCCCGACATCCGGACCAGTCCGCGATGGTCCCGCGAATCCGCGACGCGCTCGCCGCCACGGAGACGGTGGTCACCGAACGTCCCGAACTGTTTCGGGTGGCGTCCGGGGACTCGAGCGCGCCGATTCTTTTCCCCCGTTTCACCGCTTCGATGGGAAAATGGGCCGCTATCATCGCGGCCTTGGCGATGGCGACCGGGGCCGGTTTTTTTCTCGGCCGGCAGGGAACCGATGCCTCCGCCGGTGCTGTCGCCGATCAGGATGCCGAGGCATCCGAAATGGTGCCGCCAGAGACCTCGCCCTGGGCTCGCTACCAGTTCCGCCAGGACGGACAGCTCGCCGTGGTGCCCGCTTACAAACCACAATCCTGATCCAGCGATGATGCGCTCCCACTTGCCGCTTCTGCTCCTCGCCGTCGGCCCGCTTTTCTGCGTTGGCTGCGTGCCCGAGGAACGTTTTGCGTGGTCGCCAGAAGGTGATCGGGCGGTCGTGATCATTCACGACCAACTGCATTTGTCCGATGAAACGGGCAGATTGCTGACCAGCCGGGAAGTCGATGAGGGTGAAGACAGGCGGGAGGCGCGGGAGGTGGAGTGGCTGCGCGATGGAAGCGGGCTGGTGGTGAGCCAGATCAGGGTGATGACCGACTGGGATGCTCTCCGCGCAACTCTCCCGGCAGACGAGGTGACGGAAGTGGAATCTCTCGCCTCCAGGATGCCGCGCCTGCTGGAGAGTGCGGCGATCCTCCTCGGACCGGAGGCGGACCTCGGCGATATCATTTCCCATCTCGAGCCCGAGAGCGGGGGGGTGGACTTGTCCGCTTTCCAACTCGCCTGGAGACGCGACCGGGAAGCGATCGAGGTCGCTCTGAACGAGGCTCCGATGGCGCGGGCCGAACTGGCGAAAGTCGACGCGGAAGCGCCCGGTTACCCGGTTTACGAAATTTCCATCGATACGCTGGCGCCGGATCGTTCCGGGTTCGCCGAGAACGTTCCCATCCTGCGCTCCTTGCGGGGAATCCGGGGGCTGGCGCTGGCGCCGGACGGGAAATCCGTGGCCGTGGGGCGGCAGACCGAAGATCAGGAACGCGTCGATCTCGAGATCGTATCTCTCGCCGATGGCGCCCGCCGCGAGGTGGCCGCGGGGATCGCGCCGGCCTTTGCCTGGAGCCGGGATGGCGAAAGCCTGGTTTATCTGGAATCGCTTTCCGAGAAAGGTGGCCACCTGATGCGGCTGATGTGGCATTCGCTGGAGGCGGCGGGTGACACCGAGCCCAGGCACCTCGCCACGGTCCTGATTCCCTTCGCGCCCCGTGTCGCGGTGTTGGCCGATGGCTCGATCCTGTTCGCCGGTCAACCCATCGTGCTGCCCGCCAGCGGTCGCGATCCCGGGCGTCAGCCCCGGCTTTTCCGCCTGTCGATGCCGGAGGGAGAGATCCGCGAGATTCCGACCCGACCCGGCGCCCTGCCCATGGACCTGGGAAGCTTTGTTCCCTCGCCCGATGGCTCCAGGGTGGTGATTGTGGAGAGTGGCAGTGACGCCGTCGCCATCGTGGATCTGGAGACCGGGAAAAGCGAACTGGTGGCTACCTCGCATCCCGGCTGGCAATGCCGCACCCTGCCCGCGTGGCGGGACGCGCAGAGCTTGACCCACGCCATCCTGGCCGGGAACGGGGAGCGGATCGATTGGGTAATCCGGGAGGAGTCGGGTGAAACACGTCGGCTCAATGAAAGTTGGCGGGAAGAGGACACATCGGGATGGATGGAGCGACGACAGGATTCCGAGAGCGACAAGAGTCCCTGAGAGAGCCGCCTGCAACTTCGCCGGGTCTCAGTGATTGCTTTCTATTGCCGCGAATTTTCTTCATCTTTTCATGAACCTTTTCGATGGAAATGCCCACGTAACGGATGGGAAGCAATGTCAGCGACATCGCCTCATCCGTCACATCCCGTATCCCGGTCACGATGATTGTTAGAACCACGCCGTCACGATCACTTCTTCTCGCCCTCGCGCTCTGCCTGGTGCCGCCGACCCTGCGTGGGGCAGACGGGGACGATGTGGCCTTTTTCGAATCGCGGATCCGGCCGGTGTTGGTAGAGCATTGCTACGAGTGCCATTCGGTGAAGGAGGGGAAAGCGAAGGGCGGACTGCGGGTCGATGACCGCGAGGCGCTGCTTCGGGGCGGCGATTCCGGTCCGGCGCTCATTCCGGGGAAGCCCGGCGAGAGCCTGATTTTTACCGCCATCCGGCGGGATGATCCGGACCTGGAGATGCCTCCGCGGAAACCGAAGCTCCCGGAGCGCGTCATCGCCGATGTGGAAGCCTGGATCGCGGGCGGGGCCATCGACCCGCGCGAACCGAACGCGGCGGCCGCGACGACGACGGGGGACTGGGAAAGCCGGAAGGAACACTGGAGCTATCTTGCCCCGAAGAAATCCGCCCCGCCCGAGGTGATTGCCAAAGACTGGCCGCGATCAGAGGTGGATCACTTCGTGCTCGCCCGATTGGAAGCCGAGGGTCTTTCCCCGTCGCCCGACGCCGATCCCGCGACTCTGCTGCGCCGCCTCAGCTTCGATCTCACCGGGTTGCCGCCCTCACCCGAGACGGTGGCCGCCTTTTCACCCGAACGCTGGGAGGAGGTGGCCGATGAAATGCTCGCCTCGGAGGGTTTCGGAGTACGCTGGGCACGCCATTGGCTCGATGTGGTCCGCTTCGCGGAATCCAACGGCAAGGAATCCAACGTCACCTATCCCCACGCCTGGCGCTATCGGGACTATGTCATCGACGCCTTCAAGGAGGACCTGCCCTATGACCGCTTCCTCATCGAGCAACTGGCCGGCGATCTGCTGCCCGCCGAGTCCGACGCCCAACGCGCGCGGCAACTCATCGCCACCGGCTTTCTCGCCCTTGGCCCCAAAAGCCTGACCGAGAGCAACGCCATCCAGTTCGCCGCCGATGTGGCCGACGAGCAGATCGACGCCTTTTCCCGCTCCATGCTGGCCAGTTCGCTGGCCTGCGCGCGTTGTCACGATCACAAGGCGGAGCCGTTCTCGATGACCGACTACTACGCGCTGGCCGGCATTTTCAAAAGCACCGAGACCCGCTTCGGGACCTGGGTGGACTCGGAGAGCAGTCAGGGGAGCAAACTGGTCAGGTTGCCGGATCTGCCCGGGCAGCTCATTCCCAATCGTTCGATCTCGAAAGAAGAACTCAAGAATCTGCATGATCGCCTCGCCAAACTGGAGGCCGAGGAGGCGGAGGGAAAAGCCTGGGCGGAAAAGGCCCGCGCGGAGGGGGTCGATTTGCAGGAGCATTTCAACGACATCCTCCGCGAGGTGCTGCGCATCATGTGGACCCGCGGCCCCATCGTGGGACAATTGGAGACGGTGGATGCGGAGGGGAACGCCCTCCCGTTGTGCATGGGGGCACTGGAGGCCGGGGAAATGATCGATTCTCCCCGCTACGAGCGCGGTGAGATCGCGCATCCTGCCGGGGTGGTGCCGCGCGGCGTGCCCGCGATGTTTGGACTCAAGCGCGAGGGCGAGGCGGCAGACGGGGCCAGCGGTCGGCTCCAGTTGGCCGGGTGGGTGACCGATCCCGGGCATCCCTTGACCGCCCGGGTGATGGTGAACCGGGTCTGGAGCCATCTGTTCGGCGCCGGATTGGTCGCCACCGTGGACGACTTCGGCCACACCGGCGCGGCGCCCAGCCATCCTGAGTTGCTCGATCATCTGGCGGTGAAGTTCCGGGAGAACGGCTGGTCGGTGAAGGCGCTCGTGCGCGAGCTGGTGTTGTCCAGCACCTATCGTCAAGCCTCCGGATGGCGCGGCGATTGTTTTGAAAAGGATCCCGACAACCGCCTGTTATGGCGCATGCCGAAACAGCGGCTCGACGCCGAGGCCATTCGCGACGCCATGCTGGCCGTCTCCGGCGAGCTCGATCCTTCACCGCGTCCCGGATCGCTGGTGGCCGAGTTGAATGGTCAATCGGTCGGCATGATCGCCTTCAACAAATCGCTGCCGACGGATCTCGACGGCTCGCTTCATCGCTCCGTCTATCTGCCCGTCATGCGGGATCAGTTGCCCGATGTGCTCAAGCTCTTCGATTTCGCCGAACCCAGCCTCGTCACCGGTGGTCGGGACATCACCAACGTGCCACCGCAGGCGCTCTACCTCATGAACAGCGACTTCGTCCGCGCCCGTGCCGAAGGCCTCGCCAAACGGGTGAAAGCCGACGCCGACTCCCGCGAGGGCCGCGTCGCCCGCGCCTTCGAGCTGTGTTTCAGCCGCGCTCCCGATGAAGCGGAGATCCGGCTCGCCGGGGACTTTCTCGATACGGGCTCACTGACCGAAGACGAGAACTGGATCGCCTTCTGCCAGGCGCTTCTCGCCAGCGCCGATTTCCGCATCGCCGATTGAAAGACATCCCAACCGGATACGTCATGAAAACCCACTCCCACCTTCCGCCAATCTCCCGCCGCGAGATGCTGCGCTCCTCGTCGCTCGGGCTCGGCTGGCTGGCCTTCTCCGCCCTCGCGGCGAAGCCGGGCGCTGCTCACTCCGCCGTGTCGGGCTCCGCGAGCGGCCTCAGCCCGAGGCCGTCCCATTTTCCGGCACGGGCGAAGCACGTCATCTTTCTCACCATGCGTGGCGGACCGTCTCACGTCGATCTACTCGACGAGAAACCGGTCCTGACGAAGATGAACGGCAAGACCGCGCGCACCGGTCGCGACGCCATCGGGGCGAAGCTGTTGGCGCCGCCGCATCCCTTCCGCTCCCACGGCGAGTCCGGTCTGCGCCTGACCAGTCTGTTGCCCAGGATCGGCGAGCATGCCGACGACCTCTGCGTCATCAACTCGATGCACACCGACGTGCCGAACCATTCGCCGGCCTTCGTCCAGATGCACACCGGGAGCTTCCAGTTCGTGCGTCCCTCGCTCGGCGCCTGGACCGTCTACGGACTCGGGAGTGAAAACGAGAATCTGCCCGGCTTCGTCACCCTGAATCCCCCGGCTGGTGACGGCGGGGCCCGCAACTACGGCAGCGCCTTTCTCCCCAGTATCTGTCAGGGCACCCGGCTCGGTGGCAGCCAGTTGCCGGGCCTCTACGCGGCTCTGCTGAAGCGCCAGCAGGCGCCGGGACCACCGATGAAGAACATCGAGAACGCCCACTTGTCGCAGTCGGAACAACGCCGCCAGCTCGATCTCATCCGCGGGCTCAACCGGAACCGACTCCGTCGCGATCCGCACCAGCCCGAAGTCGAGGGAATGATCGAGTCCTTCGAACTGGCTTTCCGCATGCAGAGCGAGGTGCCGGGTGTGCTCGACCTCGGGAATGAATCGAGGGAAACCCTCGAACTCTACGGCATCGGCGGCGGCCAGGACATCTTCGCGCGGCAATGCCTGCTGGCGCGTCGCCTGGTCGAAGCCGGAGTTCGTTTCGTGGAAATCGCCTCGCCCGAGGGCTGGGATCACCACGCCCTGCTTTCCCAGAACCTGAAGAAGGCCTGTGATTCCGTCGATCAACCGGTCGGCGCCCTGCTCAGCGATTTGAAACGTCGCGGACTGCTGAAGGAAACCCTCGTCATCTGGGGCGGGGAATTCGGTCGCACCCCCTATGCGCCCGGGATCGACGGGCGCGATCACAATCACAAAGGCTTCTCCCTCTGGATGGCGGGCGGCGGCGTCAAAGGCGGCATGAACTACGGAGCCACCGACGAGATCGGCTACGAGGCCGTCGAGAAGCCCATGCACATCCACGACTGGCACGCCACCGTTCTCCACCTGCTCGGGCTGGATCACATGCAGCTCACCTACAACTACGGCGGCCGAAATTTCCGCCTCACCGAGACATCCGGCGAAGTGGCGAAAGAGATACTGCTTTGAGGGCGATTCACGATGGTCACGCAAACTTTGCTTGCGATGAATGACTCGCGCGCGAGTCTGTGGCTCCACATCCACCATCACAAATCATGAGCAATCCCCGTAATCCAGTTGGCTGGTTCGAGATCTACGTTGCCGACCTGGCCCGAGCCCGGAAATTCTACGAATCGGTGTTCGGCATCGAATTTCAGACCTTGCCGATGCCGGAAACCGATGATTCGGCCAGCTTGGAAATGCTCATGTTTCCCGGCGATCCCTCGGAGGCGGGCTGTTGTGGCGCGCTTTGCCGGATGGACGGCTGCGAGCCGGGGATGGGTGGCACACTGATCTATTTTTCCTGCCGGGATTGCGCGGAGGAAGAGAGCCGAGTCGCCGAAGCCGGTGGCCAGGTGATCAAGCCGAAGTTTTCGATTGGCCAGTACGGCGACATCGCGCTCGTCATGGACACCGAGGGAAACATGATCGGTCTGCACAACCCGCCGGTCGGCAGCGAAGGTTGTTGAGTGTGGCGAGGGTAGGGACGGCTCGCCGAGCCGTCCGCCATTTTGCGCGAATGAACTTTTTCACCAGGAGGTGACACGTTCCTGGATGATGAAGAAACGCGCCCGATTCAACCCTGTTTGGTCAACCATCCAACCCTCTTGGGTGGCGCTGACCATCCATCTTCTCAGCACAGTTGGTCTGTTGGCCGGCGAACCCTGCCGCATCCGGGTGATCGACTCCGAAAATGGCTGGCCGGTTCCGTTGGTGGAGCTGTCCACCACCCATCATGTCTCCTTTTTCACCGACAACGCCGGTGTCATCGCCTTCGATCTCCCGGAGCTGATGGGCCGGGAAACCTGGCTGAATGTGGCGGCCGATGGCTACGAGATGAAGGCCGACGGCTTCGGCAGTCGCGGCTTTCGCTTCACGCCCGAGCCGGGTGGAAGGCATGAGGTCAAGATCGTCCGGACCATGGTGGCCAAGCGACTGGGTAGGCTGACCGGCGGCGGCATTTTCGCGGAGAGTCAGAAACTGGGCGAGTGGCTCGATTGGAAGGAGAGCGGCATCCTCGGCCGCGACAGCGTGCAGAACGCGACCCACCGGGGAAAGCATTGGTGGGCCTGGGGCGACACCATTGTTCCGAGGTATCCGCTCGGCCTCTTTCACATGACCAGCGCCACCACGGCGCCGCGACCGCTGATAAGTTTCGAGCCGCCCCTGGCCCTGGCGTTCGACTACTTCCGCGATGACGAGGGCCGGGTGCGCAATGTGGCGAATGTCGCGCCGGACGATCCGGGACCGACCTGGATCAGCGGCTACGTGAGTCTGCCCGCCGCCGATGGGGAGGCCCGTCTGGTCGGCTGCTACGCGAAGATCCGTCCGCCGCTCGACACCTACCGATCTGGACTGTGCGTGTGGAACGACGGGTCCGGGAATTTTGAATCGCTCAAGATCCTCTGGGACGCCGAAACCGACGGCGGCGAGGCGCCGGGGCTGCTGCCGGTGGGGCATCCGATTCGCTGGCGGGATGGGGAGGGGAAGGATTGGCTGATGTTCGGCGATCCCTTTCCCACTATTCGCCTGGAGCCGAGCTACGAATCGTGGGCGGATCCCGCGACTTGGGAACCGCTCTCGCCGCCGGAGACCATCAACGGGGAGGGTGGGGTGAAAGTGCGGCCTCATCGCGGCTCTCTCGCGTGGAACGCCTATCGTGGGCGCTGGGTGGTGATCTTTTGCGAGCAGGGAGGCGAGCCGTCCGCGTTGGGCGAGTTGTGGTACGCGGAGGCCGACTCGCCTCTCGGTCCCTGGGGCACCGCCGTCAAGGTCGTCAGTCATCGTCGGCACACGCTTTACAATCCCCGACTCCATCCCGAGTTCACGCCGGATGATTCGCCCATTCTGTTGTTCGAGGGGACCTATACCCAGACTTTCTCCACGGCGCCCTCGGCGACTCCGCGCCACGACTACAATCAGATTCTCTACCGTCTGGATCTCGATGATCCACGGTTGGCTCCGGCGCGCGGAGATCTGCCTTGAGCGACTCGGTGGATCGGGTCAGGTCAGTTTTTTGAGTACCAGCACGAGATCGGCGTAGCGGTCGTCGAAGTGGCGTGTGGAATCGGGGTCGTGATGAAAGTCGTGACAGACGACGAGGCCGAAGCTGGGCACTTTTTTCAGAAGAGCGCGAAGTTGGGCGGCGGAATAGGTGCGAAATTCCCACCGGGTTTCCTGATGCCTGGTCTCGCCGTTGGGCAGGGTGACGCGTAGTCGCGTCCGCAGGGATTCGGTCCTGCGTCGGCGGTCGGCGGGCCAGGTGCGGGTGTTGCAGACGACTTCGATGCCCTCGCGTTGCCCGACCCAGCGCTCATGGGTGATGGCCGGTCGGCGATAGTCGGTGAGGTGGAGGCCGAGCACGAAAAGCCCGCCCGTTTTCAGGGAATCCGCGATTCGTCGGAGGAACGCGAGAGCCGCGGCTTCGCTGTCGAGGTATTTGAAAGTGCTGACGAGACAGTGGGCCAGATCGAAGCGGCGACCGTTGGGCAAGCGGAAACATTCCATGCTGTCGATCCAGAGCGCGTCCTCATCGGCGAGCTTCGTGGCGAGGTGTTTCCGCGCGTAGGCGAGCATCGACGGGCTGCGATCAAACCCCGCCACGTTCCAGCCGCGCCGCGCCATCTCCCGCAGCAGGCGCCCGCTGCCGCAGGCGGGCTCGAGGAGGGATGCGGGTCTGCCGTCGGGGGTGCCGAGTCCGTGGCGCCGGTGCATCACCTCCAGAAAGGTCGCCTCGCTGGGTGTGTCCTCGTCGAAGATGATGTCGTAGTAGAGCGGGGTGTCGTACCAATCGCGAATCTCGGCGGCCATGGAGACGGGAGTCTAACGGCATCCCCGGAAATTGTCAGGTCTCATCCCGCCTTGATGGCGGGCTCTGCGAGTGGTTCGTTTCCCGCGGTGCACGGTCACGCGCCTGGCGCTTATTTCGGGCTCTGCCGATAGGGGCCAGGCAGCATGACTTGACACAAGCTCGAAATCTCGTGTGCTCTCGGCCTTGGTGAAAACCGCGACTCGACCCTCTTTCGTCCACGACTTGACTCACTTGGCTCTTGCTTCGCACTGCCGCCTCCCAAACTATCGCGACGTTTGCCTACCACCTTGACGGGCAGTTGGCGGAGGTCGATTATACGAACCCGCCATGTCCGACGTGACCTGCACGCACAACGACTTCCTCGGTCGGCTCAGCGCCATGACCGATGGCGAGGGGACCATCAGCTACACCTACAAGACCCTCGCCAATACCGTGGCTGGGGTCGGGCAGGTGGCCACCATCACGGGTCCTGGAATCACGACACGCTGGTTTTTGCCTACGATCCGCTGGGACGCCCGCTCAGCCGCGAGGCGCGACTCCGAAGCATTGGGCTTGAAGAGCGTGGCGAACGCCAGTCAGTTGATCCGCCGTTTTGAGAAGCAGCCGGAGAGGAAATGCCCAGCAAGAATCAGGGAATGGAAGAAGAAAATGTCAAGAAATGCTGCCTGACCCGTATCGGCAGAGCCGCGTATCGGCAGAGCCGAAGAAATGCTGCCTGACCCGTATCGGCAGAGCCGTGACCCGTATCGGCAGAGCCCCTCAATCAGAAGAGCAATCTGAACATGGAAAACAAGACTGTGATAATCTCTATTTGTGTAATCATTATATTTCAGACAAATTGCAGCGATAACGGAATGAAATCTACAAATACATCGGCACATACCATTAAGGAGGGGGGGGCACGTGTTGATTAACATGGGAACGGATGTCGGTTTTTTTATCTAGCCGATACAAAAAATTTTTCAACCAATGTGGTTTTAGATGAAAATAACCCATCGGTTACTCCTCATATGGTTGAAATGATTAAAAATGAATCTGCTGTAGCATGGGGAACACCTTCCGGCAGATCAATTAGACTGAATTTTATATTTCCTAATGAAAGCAAGTCTGGAAGCTTGATTGTAAGCGGAGTAAACGCGCCCCTCTTGACAGGGACCATCACGCAGCGTGAC
>CAYTNL010000003.1:140073-144385 GCA_964439145.1 uncultured Verrucomicrobiales bacterium | reverse complement strand
GTCGACTGGGGCGATGAGGGATCATCGCGCTCCCAGGCATTGCAGCGGGCGAGACGCCCGCGCTCCCAGTGAATTTCACTTCAGCTCCCGGACATGGGGATTTTCCCAATCGACAGGACCGTCTGGCACGAGGGCGATGGGATCGCTTTCGGAGAGCGTCGAGAATTCCCCGACTAGTTGGCGGGTGACAGGGTGATCACCGCGGTTTCGGTTGCTCCCAGCACGGTGCCGACTCCGAGGTCCTGCCTTCCAAAAATCACCGCGCCGAAAGGAAGCCTGATCCGGTTGGGAGGATCGGAATACACGCCGTTGATCAGACCCGTTCCCGGGTTCACCGTCATCGTCACGCGTTCGCTGCCGACCGGAGTGTAGAGGATCCGGTTGTTGGCGAGCCATTCGGTCGATCCGGGCAGTTCCGGAATTCCCAGGCCGGTGAATTCCACATTCAGGATGCCGGGCAACTCGGGGAAAGCCGGAGCGCCCGGGGCAGGAACGAAATAGCGACTCCCGAGTACCTGCTGGCTCAGTTCAAACCCGCGCGGATACCGTCTCTCGCGGTTGTCGGCGTGTTTGACCCATTGGAATCTTCCGTCGAAATCGCTCACGTTCTCCACTTCACGGAACACGACCCGGCCACCGAGGAAACCTGTCGGCCGGGTGCGGTAGAGGTCTTTGTAGAAAAGCCATTCCTGATCCACCGATTTCAAACCGGCGTGGGTCACTTTCGTTCCGTCACCGAGAGTGAAGCTGCCGCGTATGTTCCCGAGATGATCGACCGTCAGGCTGCCGAAGCCGTCGCCGAGTGGCTGGCCGACCGATCGCGCATCGGACGACGGCAGGATGATTGAAAAACGATCTTTGAAAGGATCGCTGCGGTCGGTTGCTGAGCCGCGGACCAATTCGATTTTTTTGTCATCGATGGTGCCGATGATTTTGTAGCCGTTGCTTCCGGTTTCCGCCTCATGAACTTCTAGCTGAAAGGCGGCTCCGCGGTTGGTCGTTCCGTTGGTGGTTCCATTCCCTTCGGAAAACACCCCGTGGAGCGAATGCCTGACGCCGTTGATCGTGGCCACGGCGCTGAAGCTCCCATTCCTAACGCTCAGGTTCAGGGTCATCAAGCCGACGAGGTCCTCCCCCGCGTTGTCTTCGCGAACATAGCCCTCGTATCTTGCGCCGAATTCCTCTGCAGTGAATCGATTCGTCGGCGTCGTGCCAAAAGGAAGCACGCGGTCATCCGGGCTTTCTCCCTCCCAGCGGTCCAGAGGGATGATGCCGTCCGCGCTTCCGGCAACGCCAGTTCCGGTCAGCCGGCAAACAAAAACCGGCGTTGTCGGATCATTGCTGACGATCTTCAGGTCGTCGGCAAATCCGTTGAAGTTATCATTGGGATCAAATCGTAGTCGGATGAACGTGCCTTGGCCGGGCGGGATCAAAACTGGACCTCCTCCGATGACGGAGAATGGCGAGTTGGGATCTTCGATCACCGGGGCGTGTGGCAGGTAGAGATTGCCCGCACCTGAGTTGCGCAAAAACACCACGGCCTCGGAAATGCCGCCCTCGAAGCCGACCTGGCCCATGTCGATGGTCGAGGGAAAAACCAACTCCGGCGCGCCAGTCGGGAGGATCGAGAAAAATCCCGTCTCGCCGTCCGCTCCGGGGAAGACGCCGGCGGCGACGCCTTGCTTCTGAAACGCGACACCGGCGAATCTCACATTCTGGCCGGCGGACCGTTTCGAAAAGCTTCCCCTGATCTGTCCGGTCCGGGTGGTGGCGGTGATGTTGAGTCTCTCATCGTCCACCAGCCCGCGCGCTGCGATCCGGTTGTTGCCCTGCCAGAAAATCGGCTTCGGTCCGGGATTGGGAACGCCGCCGTGGCCCATCTGCCAGGTGGCGTTGCTGTCCAGGCTGGTGACGATCTCGAATAGCATGGCCTCGTCCTTGAGTGGTGCCTGGAAGGTCGAGCCGATCAGGTTGAGGTCCTGGTCGATGCCCCCCTGGAAGTTGCCACTCGTCGACGGGTTTTTGACCCACTTCATGACGCCGTCGAAATCACTGACCCGCGGCACATCGCGGAAGGTGACCACACCACCGAGATAGCCTCGCAGGCGACCGCCGTAGAGATTCTGGAAGATCCGCCATTCGTCTTCTCCCGAGAGGAAGCCGCTGATCGAAAATCTCGAATTGTCCGGCAACACGCCCAAGGTCCTCACCACGCCCGCCGGATTCACCGTGGTCAGACCGTAGCCATCGCCGCGCGGAATGTTTTCCCCGGCGGCCTCGGGATCGGCCGGCAGCAGCGCGGTGTATCTCCCGGCGTGGGGCGAGGGGTTGTTCCGTGGGTGGTAGAAGGGGCGATCCAGACGGAAACTGTCGTCCGGATTGGGGCCGCCCTGCTGGCGGAACAGGCCGGTGATGCGTTGGATTCCGTTGGCCGTCTCAACGGTTTGAAAATCAAACTCGTAGGTCACGCCCCCTACCACCAGGCCGGCGAGCAGATTTCCGTTCTCATCGAATGCGCCGCGTGAACGAATTCGCAGTCCCAGCCCGGTGTGGAAAAAATCGACCGAGAAACCGCGATTCGCCGAGACTCTCATGGTCACTTTGCCGATGACCTTGCCGTTGTCATCATGCACCAGGCCCGAATAGCTGCCGGGAGATTTGCCAGCGTCGAAGGCCACGTTGGTCTCCGAGGGCGGGATGGCGGGAGCCGTGGGAGTGCCGACCCGGGTGAGAAAAGCTTCGAGGTCCGAATCGAACTCAACCGCGCCGATGTCCGGTGTTCCGTTTTGCGGCCGCGCGATGCCGCGCTGGTCGGTGGCCGGGGCGAAGGCCGGATCGGCGAAATCCAGCGCCGGGCTGTCGGGCAGGGGCGGCATCGTCTCGGTCGGACCGCCGTAGTTGCCGAGCGCCGCCAGTTTCGGGTCGCCGCCGATGAGGTTGACGCCGTTTTCGATGCTGATCTGGCCTTTGATGTCTGGGGCGGCCGAGCCGGTGTTGCCGGCGACGATGCTGTTGGTCAGCGTCAGCGTGCCTACTAGGTTGTCAATCCCGCCGCCGTTGCCGTTGTTGGCGGTGTTACCGGAGACGGTGCTGTTGTTCAGCGTCAGCATGCCGCCGTTGATAAAAATCCCGCCCCCGCTGGAGGTGGCGGTGTTACTGGAGACGGTGCTGTTGTTCAGCGTCAGTGTGCCGCCGTTGATAAAAATCCCGCCTCCGCTGCCTAAGAAGGCGGTGTTACCGGAGACGGTGCAGTGGGTCAGCGTCAGCGTGCCGCTGTTGAAAATCCCGCCACCGCTGAAGCCGCGCCCCCCGGTCACGGTGAGGTTTCGCAAGCGTGCCTGCGTGCCGGAATTGAAGTCGAACACGTGGCTGGCATCATTCCCGGAAATGGTGACGCCCTTGGTCAGGTCCGAGGCGTCGATGTCGACGGGCGGAATATTCGCCGGAACGTTGAGCGGCCCGCCTGTCAGGGTGATCGTCGCCCCGTCGAGCGAGGGATGGAAGGTGATGCGCGTGCCGAATTCGCTACCGCTCGCCGCGTCCGCCAGCGCCTGACGCAGGGAACCGGGTCCGGAATCGTTGGTGTTTTCCACGACGATGGAATCGCCCGCAGCCAGCAGCTGCTGGAAGAGGTCGTACTCGACCGCGCCGATATCGACCGTCGCTCCGGAGAGGCGCGGAGCGCCGCGTTGATCGATGGCGAGTGTCGATGAGGTGTCGCCGCCCGCCGGATCGATCGCCGGGCTGCCGGGCAGGGGCGGCATGGTCTGGGTCGGCCCGCCGTAGTCGCCCAGCGGCGCCAGCATCGGGTCGCCGCTGGTCAGGTTGACGCCGTTTTCGGTCGGGGCGGTCCCGAAGATATCCGGATCGGTGGGCGCGGTGTTGCCGGCGACAATGCTGTTGGTCAGCGTGCGGGTCCCGGCGCCGGCGAGAAACAGCCCGCCTCCGCGTTTGGCGCTGGTGTTCCCCGAGACCGTGCAGTTGATCATCGTCAAATTCAGGTCGTTGTTGACAAGGATTCCTCCGGCGTCGCCGTCGGTCCCGTCTGTGACGCCGCCGGTCCCGCCATTGCCGGTCCGGTTGCCGGAAATGGTGCAGTTGACGAGCACCAGTTCGTCGTCAGCGTGTTCAATCCCGCCGCCGTAGCCGCCCCTGCCGCCACTATGGTTGCCTTCGCCACCGTCGCCGGCCTGATTCCCGGAAATCGTGCAGTTGGTGAGCGCAAGCCTGCTGAAGTTTCTGATTCCCCCGCCGTCGCCGCCCCTGCTGCCGAAGTTGCCGCCGTTGCCGCCGTTGCCGGTGTTGTTGTCTG
>CAYTNL010000003.1:13279-139973 GCA_964439145.1 uncultured Verrucomicrobiales bacterium | reverse complement strand
AAACCGTGCAGTTTTCCAGCGTCAGCGTGCCCGAGGAATTGTAAATCCCGCCGCCGTCGCCGCCAAGGCCGCCGTCGCCGCCGCCGTTGCCGCCGTTGCCGGTGTTGTTGTCTGAAACCGTGCAGTTTTCCAGCGTCAGCGTGCCCGAGGAATTGTAAATCCCGCCGCCAAGGCCGCCGTCGCCGCCGATCCCGTCGTCGGTGTTGTTTTCCGAAACCGTGCAGTTTTCCAGCGTCAGCGTGCCCGAGTTGCGAATCCCGCCGCCGTTGCCGCCGTCGGTGCGCCCTTGGGTGACGGTGAGGTTGCGAAGCCTGACGACGGTTCCCGCGTTGACGCGAAGGACGCGGCTGGCGTCGTTCCCGGAGACGGTGACGCCGTTGGGCAGATCGGAGGCGTCGACGTCGAGCGGCGGCGCGCTGGCGCCGACTTCGAGCTGCGTGCCGCCGAGGGTGATGGTCGCGCCGTCGAGCGAGGGGGCGAACGTGATCCGCGTGCCGAGGGCGCTGCCGCCCGCCGCGTCCGCCAGCGCCTGCCGCAACGAACCGGGTCCGGAATCGGCGTTGTTTGTCACGACAATCGAGTCTCCCCCGTCGAGCAGCTGCTGGAAGTGGTCGTACTCGACCGCGCCGATGTCGACCCTCGCCCCGGAAACACGCGGAGCGCCGCGTTGATCGGTCGTCAGAGTCGAAGAGGTGTCGCCGCCCGATGGATCGATGGCCGGGCTGCCGGGATTCGGCGCCATGGTCAGCGTCGAGCCGCCGTTGTCCTGCAATGGGCCGAGCTGCGGATCGCCGGAGGTGAGGTTCTGGCCGCTGCTGCTGTTGATCGTGCCGTTGATATCGGGATCAGTCGGCGCGCTGTTTCCGGCGACAATGGAATTGGTGAGATTCAAGGTTCCGCCCAGATTCCAGACGCCCCCGGCAACGCCGGTGGTTGCGGTGTTGCCGGACACCGTGGATTGGATCAGGTCCAGCGTGCCGGAAAAGACGAAGATCGCCCCGCCGTTGCCGGTGGCGGTGTTATCCGTGAAGGTGGAATTGATGATGTCGACATCTCCCACGACGGAGACCGCGCCGCCATCCCGACCGGAGGTATTGCCATGAAAGGTGCAGCGCTCGATCTTCACCGTTCCGCCGAGCTCGAGCACGCCGGTGTTTGTGCCAGCGGGACTCGAATTGCCATGAAAGGTGCAGTCGGAGATGGCGAGATTGCTGCCATTGGCATTTTGCACGGCGCCGCCGAAGCCATCATTTCCGCCGGTCAGCGTCAATCCGCGCAGGGCCACATCCGCGCCGGCGTGCGCCTGGAGGATGCGTTCGCCCAATCCACTGGCGTCGATCGTCGCGCCCGCCCCGCCGCCGACGAGGGTCAGCTTGCCGCCGCCATCGACGTCGAGGTCGCCGGTGGCGTTGGCGTTCTCATCCGCGCCGGCAATCGTCAGCATGTAGGTTCCGGCCGGAAGCAGAATGGTGTCGTCCTCCGGGGTGGCGTTGGCATCGCGAATCGCTTCACGCAGGGAAACGCCGGTGCCGTCAGAGGAAGTGGCGTCGAGTTCGTCGCTCGTGGTGGTGACGACGAGGGTGGCGGCCCGGGTCGCGGTCGCACCGATCACGAAGAAAAAGGCCAGAGTGACCAACGCGGCGAGACGGCGGGCGCGGTCGCGGGCGAGAGACGGGAACGAAAAGCCCGAAAGAGCGTCGTGAGAATGCATGGCAGGATGAGAGAAAGTGGGAACAATCGGCGGATTTCCGGGAGATCCGCGGTGGCAGAGCTTCCTGGTTCGATGAAAGGAGGGTGACAGACTGACCAAAAATGGCAAGTGCGCGGCTCTCCACCCTGTGCTTGCGTGTCGAGCGAGGTTTTGTTACCAAAAAACTTCCGATTTTTTTGCAGGGTATGAACCACCAGGGACAAGGCCAATTTCCCACCACCCACTGGACGCTGATCCAATCGATCCAGGAAGGTTCCCCGGAGGCGGCGGCCAGCGCCTTCGAAGCGATCTGCCACGACTACTGGTATCCGATCTACGCCTACCTGCGGCGCTCCGGTCGCCAGCCGTCGGATGCCGAGGACCTGACGCAGATGTTTTTCGAACGGCTGATCTCCGACGACATTCTCCAGGATGTGCGCCGGGAGCGCGGCAAGCTGCGGACCTTTCTCCTGACGGTCCTGGTCCGGCTGCTCAGCGATACCAAGCGCCATCAATCGGCGCTGAAACGCGGTGGAGACAGGGAGATCCTCTCCTTTGAAGACCTGCACGCCGAAGACCGCTACCGCCACGAACCGGCCGATACCGACGATCCCGAAAAGATCTACCTCCGGGCCTGGGCGCGCAATGTGACCGAGACCGCCGCGGCGATCCTGAAGGAGACCTTCGAGAAAAAGGGCAAGGCCGAGCTTTACCGCACTCTGGAGCCGTATCTGTTCGAGGAGGAATCGAAGCCGCCCTATGCCCGGCTGGCGGACACCCTGGACTCGACCGAAGGCGCGGTGAGATTGCTGGTGCATCGCATGCGCACGACCTACCGCGAGCTTTTCGAAAAGGAGGTCGCCCGCACCGTGATCCGCCCCGAGGACATCGAAAGCGAGCTGGCCTGGCTGAAGGCGACTTTGTATGGAGAGGGGTAGCGGGAGCAGATCACCGATCACCGGAACCCGGCCTTCAGCGCGGCCAGTCTTTTTTCATCGATCTCCACTTCGTCCTGGGACCGCGACAGGGCTTCCAGCTCGGCGATTCGCTCTTTCGCCTGGCCGCCGGTATCCGCCTCGGCCTGCTTGAAGAGGGCGGTGATAAGGTGGTTGAGCGGTTCTTTCCGGTAGCGATGCCCCGGGGTATAGACGCGGGCCGAAACCGCCACGGCATCGCGCAGCAGTTCCAGTTCGCGCTCCCATTCGCCGCGCCGGGCCGCGATCACCGCGAGCCGTGACAAGACGTGGTCTTCGTGCGGGCTCTTGTCGCCGTAGAGGCGGCGTCCCTGGTCGAGGGCTTCGGTCAAAATGGCTTCGGCTTCCTCGACCTTGCCGTTGCCCAGCAGGACCATGCCGAGGTTGTCGAGACAATTGGCGATCATCGGATGATCGATGTCGCCATGGATCTCCCGCCAGACCTCCAGTTCCTTTCGATAGATCGCCTCGGCCTCCTCTTTGCGACCGAGATCGTGCAGGATGATCGCATAGACCTTCGGCGCCTCGCTGAGGCGTTCTTCGGCGGGGGTTTGCAGCCAGGCCCGGTAGCCCTCCTCCGCGGGGGCCTCCGCTTCCGCGGAGCGATCGGTTTTCATGTAGATCCAGGCGACCAGGGTTTTCGCGAACAGGATCTCCATGCGATGGTCGCCGTCGAGTTGCCCGTAGATCCCGATGGCTTCAAAGGCATGTTTTTCCGCCGATTGCATTTCGCCCTGCGCTTCCAGGGTGTTGGCCAGATCGAGCAGCGCATTGGCAACGTCCGAATGCACTTCGGGATGGGCCTGGCGCTGTAGTTCGAGAATTCGCTGGTACTGCTCGAGCGCTTTCGGGTAGTCGTGAATGTCGCCGTAGGTGGCGCCGATCGCCGACCGAATGGCCAGCTCGACCTCCGGCTGACCCTCGAGTTCCGCCCCGACACGGGTGGCGGTGCGGTCGAGAATGCTGCGCATCATGGTGGTGTCGTGTCCCAAGGCCGCGGACGGTCCCGCTCCCTGGAGGGCTTCGCTGAGGAACTGGGAAATCTGTCGGCTTTTCTCCGCCTCCGTATTCGCCAATTGGCGAGAATTCCTTTCCCGCAGGAACAACACTGACGCTACCGCCAGTCCCGCCGCCAGGGCCGCGAAGACGCTCAGCGCACCGATCACCGCAACCCGATTGCGGCGGGCAAACTGGCGCAGCAGATAGGCCGTGCTCGCCGGGCGGGCGACGATCGGATCGTGCATCAGAAATCGCCCTATGTCGGCGGCAAGTGCGCTCGCGGATTCGTAGCGGCGGTCCGGCTCCTTCTCCAGGGACATCATCGCGATGCAATCGAGATCGCCGCGCAGCAGGCGCGACTGCCGGAGCGCCTCGGCCGACGGGTCGTCCGGTGCCCTCGCCTTGATTCGGGTCGACGGTTTCGGCGGAATCCGTTCGCGCACCAATTGGATCATTTCGTCGGGGGCGCGAGAGGTCAGCTCCTCGCTCGAAAACGGCGGCGTTCCGGTGAGCAACTCGTAGAACAGAACGCCGAGACTGTAGACGTCCGAACGCGTATCGACATCGACACTGCCGGACAACTGCTCCGGGCTCATGTAGGTCGGCGTGCCCATCATCCGACTCGGCTGAGTCAGCAGGGTGGCGTCGCCGAGGCGATGTTCGCCGGTCGCCTTGGCGATGCCGAAGTCGATGACCTTCACCTGCGGGGCCTCGTTTTCATGGGCGGACACCAGGATGTTGGACGGCTTCAGGTCGCGGTGAATGATGCCTTTCTGGTGCGCGTGCTGGACGGCGTGACAGACATCGGAGAATATCCCGAGTCGGGCCTTCGTCGAGAGGCGCCGTTCCTCGCAAAACCGGGTGATGGGCAGGCCGTTGACCAGTTCCATCACGAAGAAGGGGCGCCCGGAAGGTGTCGCGCCCGCATCCAGGACCCGAGCGATCCCGGGGTGATCCATCAGGGCCAGCGCCTGCCGTTCCTGGGCGAAGCGGGCCAGGATTTCGCGGGTGTCCATGCCCAACTTGAGGATCTTCAGGGCCACCTCACGCCGCACCGGCCGGTCCTGCTTCGCCCGCCAAACCGAGCCGAAGCCCCCTTCGCCGATCCTTTCGACCAGGGTGTAGTGGCCCATCACCTCACCGGGAGATTCGGTGAAGGGCGATCCCTGATCTGGAGGGCGTGTCACCTCCTCCCCCTCGAAGTCCCGCAGCCAACCGTCCACCATGGCTTCGATGTTTTTCTCCGGAGGCATGTTCAGAGAAGCTGTCGAAAATCGTCGGGAGAGTCGAGACTGGAACCACGATTGCGGTGAACAATCTAGGAATTCGCCGGAAGGATCTCGCGGTCGGCCAAGTGATAGCGCTGGTCCTTTTCCAGGAGGAGATAGCGGGGCGACTCCGCATTCTCCCAGCGCCGGGCATCGTAGAAGGCGACCTTTGATTTTCCCAGGATCGTGGCCACGCCGGCGTGGACGTGCAGGGCGGTGCCCTCGTCGATGGAGATCCCGAGCAGGTGGGGGTGTTTCTCGATCACCGGGATCATGTCATCGAGCCGTTTCCGGGCGATGGCGTGCTGGTCGATGGCGGTGTCGGGCAGGAAGCCGAAGCCCTTCTCGTGGCCGGGCGCCATCATGATCTGATTGCCCTCCGGCGCCCCGCGAACCAGGTAGGATCCCTGGACGGTGGCCCCGGCGGAGGAACCGGCGATGACCCCGCCGCGCCGGTAGACTTCGTGAAAGGCTTCCGCGGTTTTCGTTCCCAGGTAGGCGTCCATGGTGCGCCATTGTCGACCGCCGGAGAACCAGATCGCGGTGGCGGTCTTCAAGGGTTCCGCGAAGTCCTCGTGATCGGCTTCCTTAGGATCGCGGGTATGCAGCACGCTGATCCGGCCGAATCCCAGGTCGCGCAGCCAGTCGGGGACGGAGTCCGGCGTGATCTCGATCTCGCCCTCCTGCGAGGTAGGCACGTAGACGAGGTGACCATTTTTGCCTCCACCCAGTTCGGCGAATCGCGTGGCGACTTCGGAGGTCAGCGTCCCGCCGCCGTGGATGATGAGGTGTCCCCGAGGCCCCGCTTCGTCGGCCCGGGCGCTCGCGACAGAGAGGGACAGGACCGTGAGTAGCCACGCTCTCATTTCAACTTCCGCACGTAGGGATTCGCCCAATCGACGGGGCCGTCGGGCACGAGCGCCAAGGGTCCGCTTTCCGACAGCGTGGAGAAATCACCGGCCTCGACCCCGTTGACCGTCAGGCTGAGAACGTCGCCGCGGATCACTCCCTCGACCCGGTTCCACTTGCCGACCGGTTCGGCGCCCTTGATCGCGGGATCGAGTGGAATGCTGACCCCGCGCACCGTGAGCTTGGGTGTTCCGGAATTTTCCCCGAGCTTCACATCGACGATGAAACCGAGATCGCCCGAGAGCGATTCCTCCGTCTCCAGTGGCAGCGCTCCCGCCCCCGCGTGCATCACCCAGTCCCGCGATTCCCAGCCGTCGGCGGCTTTCCAGCCGGAAAAATCGACTCCTGTGTAGAGGCAGCGGAAGCCGCGATTGGCGATCGCCACGTGCTCGGGCTTGATCGGCGTGTCCGGTAGTTCCTTGAGTCGGACATTGCGGTAGTGGACGATGCCGCCCTCGCTCTCCACGCAAAGGTAGCCCTTGCGTGGGCTGCAGTTTTTCCCGCGAGTCACCACCTTGCCGTTCACCGCCAGCGAGATGTCGCCGTCGCGGCATTCGATACGGTAGTGATTCCATTCCGGGCTCGGATTTGATCGGAACTCGGTGGGAAAGGCGCGGCTGCCGCCGCGCCCGTTCACCGGCTCCATCGTGGCCCCGTGGATGGGGAAGATGTCGCCGTGAGTGGTGAAGTTCTGCGTGTTCCCGTAGGCATTCTCAAGGACCTGGACCTCGATGCCGCGATGAAAGGGCTGGCCGCGCGCGGTGATGTCGTCGGCCCAGACGAAGATGCCGGCGTTGCCTTTCGGTTTCAGGTGACGCCATTCGAGTTCGAGAATGAAGTTCTGATACATTTTCTCCGTGCGGATTTCTCCGATGGGTTTTCCGGAGCAGACGAGATAGCCATCCTCGTTGAACGACCAGGTCGAAGGCGCGGTGTTGACGACCACCCAGCCCGAGAGATCCTTGCCATTGAACAGAGGACGAAATCCGTCCTCGTCCTCGGCCGCCGTGGCGACGCGTAAGAGTGAGGAGAAAAGCAGTGCGAAAGCCAGCAGCCGGTAAGAAATCATGCCCGCAGCATCACCGAAAAACTTCGGCAAAGGCAATGCCGGGATCACGCGGCCCCGTTTTTTTCTTTCATCCAGGCCGTGAGCGAGTCACGCAAAAATCCGATGCCCCGAAAGGCGGTGGCGAGATCGGCATGGCCATATTCAAAGCACCAGGGACCGCGAAAGCCCGCGTCCCACCCGATCTCGAAACAGCGCTCCAGATCGTAGGACGGATGCTCGAAGTCCGGGCCGAACCCCTTGGCCTTGAAATCGCAGGTTACGGCGCGGGGAAATGTCTTCTCGAGACCGGGATAGCGCGCCTCGTTGGTGGTCCAGTTGCCGGTGTCGGGTCCGATGGCCACCCGGTCGCGTCCGACAGCGTCGGCGAGATCGACGACCGAATCGGGATCGTTCATCATCCAGCCGAAATTCTCGATCAACACCGTGATCCCGCGTTCGCCGGCGTAGTCGATCAGTTCATCAAAGGAGGCGAGTAGCCGTTCCCGATCAGGCGCTTCCGCTCGAGGCAGGGGACGCACCCAGCGACAACCGAGGATCTTCGCCGCATCGATGGATTGCTTGTAGACGCTGATGGCGTGGGCGCGTTCGCTTTCGTCAGCCGAGGCCATGTCGACCTTCTGGTTCATCTTCAGGTTGGTCGCCACGCAGCCCGCCTCGTCGAGGTGTGTCCTGAGGGTGGCCACATAGTCCTCCTTCAGGCTGCCAAAATTCATCGTGTTCAGGTCCGCCACGGTGAGCCCGAGTTCGTTGCGTAGGACACTGGGAAAATCCAGCAGGGTGAACTGGTCGCCGGAGGGACGTGTCGCGATGTGTTTCGAGAGCGAGGCGCTCACGAGCCCGAGTTTGCAGGCAAGCTCGGGTACCCGCCCTACCCGGGATTCAATACCCGAGACCCAAAGTGGAGCGGCGAGCGATGCGCCGACAGTGGCGAGGAATTCTCGGCGGGACGACATGCCCGCATCGTAATGGGAAACCTCGCCTCCTGGCAACGCGGAAGCTTTTTCTGAACGCGGAGGCGCCGAGAGGCAGAGGACCGCAGAGATTTTTCTTTTTCTTTCTCTGCGAAACCCTGCCTCTCGGCGCCTCTGCGTTGAAGGAAAACCCTCGCCTGCTGGAACGACCTGACAGGGTTGAGTGCCGGACCCAACCCTGTTGAGTCAGGCTTTCAACAGCGCGTGGTCGAGGACCTCGTCGACGGTTTTCACGGGAATGATCTTCAATTTCTTGCGGGCGCTTTCCTGGATCTCGGGGACATCCTTGAGATTCAGCGCCGGGATGAGCACTTTGCGGATTCCGGCCCGCTCGGCGGCGAGCGCTTTCTCTTTCAATCCGCCGATGGGGAGTACCAGCCCCCGCAGGGTGACTTCGCCGGTCATGGCGACGCCTTTGTCGACGCGCCGATCACTGAAGAGGGAAGCCAGGGCGGTGAACATGGCGATGCCGGCGGAGGGACCGTCCTTGGGAATGGCTCCGGCGGGCACGTGGACGTGGACATCGTGTTTGCGGAAATCCTCGGGATCGATGCCGAGGGTCCCGGCCCGCGCCTGGACGAGACTCCAGGCGGCCTGCATGGACTCCTTCATCACCTCGCCGATCTGACCGGTGAGTTGGACTTTGCCGCCGCCGGGAAAGCGCAGGGCCTCGATGTTGAGCACCTCGCCGCCGACGGTGGTGTAGGCGAGCCCGTTGACCACGCCGGGCATGCTCTCCTGGACGGCGTCCTCGCGCACGTAGCGGGGAGGGCCGAGAATTTCCCCCACCACCTCCGGAGTCACGCTGACGGCGTGGTCGGGATCGCGGGCGACCTTGGCGGCGATGCCGCGGCATACGCTTCCGATCTCGCGCTCGAGATTGCGGACGCCGGCTTCGCGGGTGTGGTATTCGATGATGAATTTCAGGGCGGCAACAGTCCAGCGGCACTGTTTTGTCTTGAGTCCGTTTTCCTTGAGCTGGCGTTTGACGAGGTATTGTCGGGCGATCTGGAGTTTTTCCTCCTCGGTGTAGCCGGGGATGCTGATGATCTCCATGCGGTCGCGCAGGGGCGCGGGCACGGGGTCGATGGTGTTGGCGGTGGCGATGAAAATGACCTGGCTGAGGTCGAAAGGCACGTCGAGATAGCGGTCGACGAAGGCGTGGTTCTGCCGCGGGTCGAGTACTTCGAGCAGGGCGCTGGCGGGGTCGCCGCGGAAGTCGTTCCCGATCTTGTCGACTTCGTCGAGCATGATGACGGGATTCCGCGTGCCGACGCGGCGCATCTCCTGGATGAGGCGACCGGGCATGGAACCGATGTAGGTGCGCCGGTGGCCGCGGATCTCAGCCTCGTCGCGGATGCCGCCCACGCTGATGCGGGCGAACTCGCGACCGAGTGCGTCGGCGATGCTCTGGCCGAGGCTGGTTTTCCCGACGCCGGGGGGACCGAGGAAGCAAAGGATGGGGCCGCGACCTTCCGGATTGAGCTTGCGGACGGCGAGGTACTCGATGAGGCGGCGCTTCACCTTCTCGAGTCCGTAATGGTCGCGGTCGAGCGTGGCCTGGGCCTGGTCGAGATCGTAGTGGTCCTCGCTGAGCCGGTTCCACGGGAGTTCGGCGATGGATTCGAGGTAGGAGACGATGACGGAATGCTCGGGACTGGCGGGCGGGATGATGTCGAGCCGCTTGAGTTCGCGTTCGGCGGCTTTCCAGACTTCGCCGGGCAGATCGGAGGCCTCGAGGCGCTGCCGCAGTTCGTCGGCCTGGGCTTCGCCGGTGTCGCCCTCGCCGAGCTCGTTCTGAATGGCGCGGAGTTGCTCGCGGAGATATGCCCGGCGCTGGGCGTCGGTGAACTCGGTCTCGACGTCCTGCTGGAGTTTCTGCTGGAGTTCGGCGATGTGCTGCTGGTTGCTGACGATTTTCTGCACCGTCTCCATGCGTCTCCGGACGTTGGTATCCTCGAGGAGCTGTTGTTTCTGCGGCAAGTCCAGGCTGAGGTTGGTGGCCAGGAAATCGGTCAACAGGACGGGATCGTCCATGGAGTTGACGGCCTGGGCGGCCTCGTCCGGGATGTTGGGGTTGGTGGTGACGAGCCTGATGGCGGTTTCCTTGAGATTGCGGAAGCGGGCCTCGGCTTTCCTGGAGTCGGGATCGGGCAGTTGGTTCTCGAGGATCTCGAAGCGGGCCTTCAGATAGGGCGTGGTCTCGGCGAAGTCGGTGTAGCGGATGCGCTCAACGATCTGGATGAGAACGATGACGTTGTTGGCGTCCTGCCGCATCATCCTCAGCACGATGCCGAGGACTCCGACCGGGTAGAGATCGTTCGGACCCGGGGCGTCGAGTTCGGGATCTCTCTGGGTGGCCAGTCCGAGGAGGCGGCCCTTGGGCAGGAGATCCTCGAGGAGCTGCTGGCTGGGTTTTCTCTCGACAGTGAACGGGGCCACGGTGCCGGGAAACACGACCACGCCACGCAGGGGCATGACGGGGAGGAGGTCGGGCAGATCGCGGCGCCAGCGCGGCACCTCGTCATCGCCGGCGGTGACCAGGGGTATGCCGGCGACGGAGTCTTCGCCGACATCGAGGAAATCAAAATGGTCCATGCGGAGGGGTACGGGGGAAAAAATGCGCGCGATGATCAGTCGGGCCGGGATTGAGGGAGCGGCAGGATGATCCAGAGGAGGCCGTTATCCTGCCGGGCGGTCACTTTTTCCGGCTCGACTTCGGCGGGGAGCACGATCTCCCGGGCGAAGTGGCCGCTTTCGATTTCCAGGGCGATGACCTGGCGGCAGGTCTGGCACTCGGGGGCGGGCTGGTGCCGCTCGCCGGTGAGCCGCACGCGATCGGCGAGGACATCGACGACGATGGCCTCCTTTTCCACGCCGGCGAGATCGACACAGATTTCGAAACGGTCATCGTAGCGAAACGCGTTGATGTCGGGACGCCAACCGGCGGTGGGGTAGAAGTCCGAGAAGTGTAGATTGCTCAGTTGGAAGGCGACATCTCCAACGCGGCTGATCATGCGGGTGAGGCGGACATTGCGAGGCATGGCGGGGATAGGGTTCGGGGAGGAATCAAGGAAGACGCTCGATGAGTTCGGCTCTGGGGTAGCGGACTTTGGCCATGGCGGCGTAGCGGTCGTCCGTCTTGCGGTAGCCCGTGGGGCAGAGCACGGCGGTGGTGAGGTCACGCGCGTCGAGATCCAGGGCCTCGTCGAAGGCGGTCGGGAGAAAGCCCTCCATGGGGCAGGTGTCGATGCCCATGAGGGCGGCGACGGTCATGAAATTTCCCAGCGCGATGTAGGCCTGGAGTTTCGCCCAGCCGGTGGAGTCCTCGCTTCTCGGCCCGGTGACGATGTCGCCGATCATGATGTTTCGGTAGCCGGCCAGTTGGGCGGGATCGACGCCACGGGTCTCGGCGGTCACGGCGATGAGGCGGTCGACATCGGCCTCGGTCACGGCCTTCCGCACCGTCATCACCACGAGGTGCGAGCATTCCGCGACCTGTCGCTGGTGGTAGGCGGCGGGCACGAGCGAGTCTTTCAGCGCCTGGTCGGTGATGACGAAAAATTTCCACGGTTGCAGGCCATAGGAGGAAGGGGTGAGTACGAGCGCCTCCTCGAGCGCGGACCAGTCGTCCTCGCCGACCCGGCGCTCGGGATCGAATTGTTTGGTGGCATAGCGCCAGCGAAGGCGCTCGAGGATCTGGGAGCCGGGCACGGTGGACATGGGAAAAAATCCTGGGAAACAGGGAACCCCTCAGTTTTCCCGAATCCCGCTGGATGGCAAGAAAGTCCTGAGTCGCGCGGTGGTCGCGGGCCGGTACCGCGAATCCGGAATTGGCCGCGCTTTTGACGTCGGGCCCGAGTCCTGTATGCTGTGGGCATGAAGAACTCCCGCCTATTGATGCTGCTGACTGTCGTTGGAGCCGCCACCGGAGCCGTTCTTTCCTGTGTCCGCGCCGAGGACAAGGGTTCCCCCAACAAAAACACCATCATGGAAGTCTCCGAGAAAGCCCCCGAGCAACCCAAAGGTCCCGTGGAAAAGTCCGACGAGGAGTGGAAGAAGGAACTGACACCCGAGCAGTATCGCATCCTCCGGGAGGCGGGCACCGAACGGGCCAACGGCGAGGTTTACAAGGAGTTCAAGGAGCAGGGCGCGGGCACCTATTATTGCGCGGGCTGCAACGCGGAGCTGTTTTCATCGAAGGAGAAGTTCGATTCGCATTGCGGCTGGCCCTCATTTTACGATCCCGCCAAGGCGAAGAACGTGAAGTATGAGACCGACTATCTGCTGGGTTACGCCCGCACCGAAGTGCGTTGCGCGGTCTGCGATGGACACTTGGGGCATGTTTTCAAAGGCGAGGGGTTCGACACGCCGACGGACAAGCGCTATTGCATCAATGGCACGGTCTTGAAATTCGTTCCCGAAGCCGAGGTCGAGGCCGCCAAGAAAGCCGCCGCGGAAAAGTCGGGGTCGGAGTGAAATACACGAAGCGGCGGGATTTCTGGAAAGAACTGTAACCGCTGGAAATATTTCACCCGATGCGACCCCTCAATCGCGTTGACGGGTGGGTCTGTGCTTTTCTATGATGGGCCGGTATGGCGAAAAGTTTCAGCCTGATTGTGGCCTCACCAGGACAGGACCCGGTACACTACCGTCTCACGGGCGAGCGGGTGGCGTTTGGTCGGGCGGAGGACAATCGCATCGTGGTGGGGGCGAAGGCCATCTCCTCGCGCCATTGCCGCTTCCTCCGGGCGGAAACGGGTGGGTATCGGGTGGTGGATCTCGGCTCGACCAATGGCACCCGCGTCAATGGCCAGCGGGTGATGGATCCCGCCGGGGTGATGTTGAAGAATGGGGATCGGCTGCTGTTCGGCGAGACGGTGGAGGCGCATTTTTTCGAGGCGGTGGAGGCCGACCACTCGCGCGGCGATCGGGCGGATAATGACGACGTCGACGCGGTGTCCGGCTGGGTGCCGGTGCCGGTCTGGATGGATGCCTCCCAGGGGTGGGACGAGGACCAGGCTGCCATCAATCCCGTGGCTGCCGCCGTGGCCCGTCAGGAGGCGGGAACTTCGGCGAATGGTCATGGATCCTGACAAGGCTCGCGCCGGCGGGGCTTGCATCGGTGCCGCGATCCGGTTAACCATGAGGGAGCGATGAAAAAGTTTCTGGTCTTCCTCATTCTCATCGGTGGCGCCGTCGCCGCCTACTGGTTTTACGATCCCTATCTGAAACCCCACATCCAGCCGCTGATCGACAAGGTCGCGGGAAAAACGCCCGCCGCACCGGACGCTCCGGCACCCTCCGATAGCGCGCCCTCGGGACCGGCGCTCCCCCTGCCGAAGACGACCTCGCCCGGCGCGCCGTCCCCCACGCCGCCCGTCCCCACGCCCTCTCCGGCGGGCACCACCGCCGCTCCGTCGCCCGCCCAACCCCTGTCCGAAGTGGATCGGATCGTGGCGGAGCGCTATCCCATGCCGGAGTTTGTCCCGCTCATCCAGATCGTCGGCAACTGGGCCACCATCCCCGAGAGGGCCTTTCCCGAGGAGGTGGAAATCCGGGACCGGGTGCCGTTCAGTCTGCGCGACAGCGGCGGGAAAGTGATCGGCGCCAGCGTGGCGGTGCCGGGCACCCTGGTGAAACCGCTCCGGCTTGAGGGCCAGACACTGATGGTGGCCAGTCTGGCGAACAACTCCATGCGGAGCGAGATCGATGTGTCCAAGACCGATCTCAAGGAGAGGATCGAAAAGCGGTACAACGATTTCATCGTCAACATGACCAACCGGGTGCGGGATCAGAGGGAAAAGGCCAAACGAGCCCTGCTGGCCAAGCCCGAGACCCTGGCGGCGCTGACAGGCGGGAACGCCGCGACTTTCGACGAGAGCGGCGACCCGCGCTTCGCCCCGGTCAAGGCGAGTCTGGCGGCCAACGCGGTCAAGGCTTTCACCCTCCAGGAGGCGGAGGCCTTTCGCTGGAACGGGTCGGAGCGCATCAACGGCGACGTCTACAAAGGCGTCTTTGACACCGTGACGGTGAAATACAAGGCCAGCACCATCTTCGGCGTCTTTCCCGGCGAGGCGAAGTGTCTGCTCCAGAATGGCAAGGTCATCGGCTGGGTGGATCCCATCACCGAAGAGGAAATGATCTGAGGGAGTGGGGGATTGCGTTATGCTGTCATGACCAGACTCGGGACTATTATCATTGCGACCGTGCTCCTGACACGAGTCGGCGGGGCGGGGGAGGAGATCGCCGAGATCGAACGGCGTCTGCCTCCGCCGGGGATCGAGATTCCCGCCGAGATGCGGACCTCTCTCCAGACGCGGGTGGAGACATTTCTCGAAGACTCTTGGGCGGTGGGAAATCATCCCCTGTCCCCGGATGTCGAGATTTTTGGCAAGGCGGCGCGCCTGGCCCTGCTCCATGGCGAGGTCTATCAGGAAAAAGAACTCCCGCTGTTGTCCGAGATGCTGGATCTCGGCGAGGCGCGGCTGAGGGAATTGGAAAATGAACGAAGTCCCTGGGCGGATGCCCGCGGTCTCGGGGTGAGGGGCT
The DNA here is from genome assembly GCA_964439145.1 of uncultured Verrucomicrobiales bacterium. Classification (GTDB taxonomy): domain Bacteria; phylum Verrucomicrobiota; class Verrucomicrobiia; order Verrucomicrobiales; family DEV007; genus JAEUHH01. The sequence continues at coordinate 125,541 of CAYTNL010000003.1, read as the reverse complement.
ACCGATCATCGCTGGACGGCTCGGTTCAGCCCTACGGCATCGAGATCCCGGAATCGCTGGACCTTTCCCGACCCGTGCCTCTCCTGGTCTGGTTGCACGGACGGGGCGACAAGACCACCGACGCGCATTTCATCAAGAGCTGCCTGAGGAAATCCCAGGCACTCGGGGGCAAAGTCCCCGATCAGCGGGACGCCATCATCGTCCATCCCTTCGGCCGACACTGCGTGGGGTGGAAACACGCTGGCGAGATCGATGTGCTGGAGGTCATCGAGAACGTGAAGAGCCAGTATCTCATCGATCCGGACCGTGTCGCCCTGGCCGGATTCTCCATGGGCGGCGCGGGCGCCTGGCACATCGGCGCGCATTACCCGGACCAGTTCTGCGCCGTGCATGCCGGGGCGGGCTTCGCGGAGACTGCCCGCTACAACGGACTCACGCCCGAGACCTACCCGTCGGAGGTGGAGCAGCTCCTGTGGAAAGTCTACGACGTGCCCAACAACGTGCGCAATCTTTTCAATGTGCCGGTACTGGCCTACTCCGGTGAGGAGGATAAGCAGAAGCAGGCCGCCGACCTGATGGCCGAGGCCTTCGCCGCCGAGGGACGCGAGCTGCGGCACCTCATCGGTCCGGGTATGGGACACAAATACCACGACGACTCGGTGGCCGAGATCTGGGAATGGCTGAGAAGCTGTTGGGAAAAAGGCCGACCTCGCGCGCCGGCCGCGGTGACTATCCAGACGGCCACACCGAGATACGGGAAGGCGCATTGGGTGAGCATCATCGGTCAGGAGCGTCCCTGGGATGACACCCGGGTGGACGCCGAGCGCGCCCCGGATGGGAGCGCCATCACTCTCAACACCCGGAATGTCGCCCTGCTGCGCATCGACGCCCCGGACCCGGCGCGTGGCGATCTCGCCGGTGTCGAGCTGAGGATCGATGGCCAAAGTCTCCGGGTTGAGAACCCGGGATTTCCGGTCCAGTCCGTGCGTCTGCGGAAAGATCCGGCCGCCGGATGGGGCTGGGGTGAAGCCGACGGTCTTCGCAAGGTGGCGGGATTGCAGGGGCCCATCGACGATGCCTTTCTCGCCCCCTTTGTCGCGGTGGGGCCGAACTCGCCGTCGGCCGTCCCGATGGTGCGGCGATGGACGGAGTTCGAGTTCGGGCAATTCTCACGACGCTGGCGAGCGCTGATGCGCGGAGAACTGCCGGTGAAGGACGCGGAGGATCTGAACTCCGTCGATGTGAAAGAGAAAAACCTGATCCTCTGGGGAGATCCGACAACGAATCCCGTGATCGCCGAGATGGCGGATCAACTGCCGATACGGTGGGAAGAGGGCGAGATCCGGATGGGAGACCGCCACTGGTCGGCGGCGGATCATGTTGCGGCTTTCGTCTATCCCAACCCGCTGAATCCCGGGCGCTATGTCGTCATCAACAGTGGCCACACCTTTCGCGAAGCGCACGACCGCACCAATTCCCTGCAAAATCCCCGGCTCGGAGACTGGGTCATCATCGGCCTGGATCAGGACCCCGACGCTGAAAACCCCGGCCGTATCGTGGCGAACGGCTTTTTTGACGTGAATTGGGAAGTGACGGCGGGGGAGTGAATAGGATCGCGTTTCAAGTATACAGTCCTACTCAATCAGCGGAGCACCCCCGATGCCTCGGCTCCGCTATTTGAAGCGCACCGTGATCCGGGGCTGGGTCTCGATCTTGAGTCCCTGCACGGTTTTCACTTTCTCCATCATGGCATCGATCCGCGCCTGGTCGGGCTGCTGTCCCTGAAAAGTCTCCGCCTCTTTGACGATGGCCATGAAGTTCGGGTCGGTCATCATCATCGCCGGTTGGATGTCGCTCATGGTGATGAGGGTATCATCGACATGAGTCGCGTTGGTCTCGGCGATTTCCCCGTCGACGCGGATGAAGTAGGCCATGCGCATGCCTTGAAACATCCCGGCGGCCATTTGCATGGCGGCCGCGGGATCGATCTGGGCGCCATCGGGAGCGCCGGGGATACCGCCGCCACCACCGAGATCGCCCCCGACTTCGGAGAGTTCGTTGAGCGTGTCGGGAGAGACACCGGTGTCGATGGTCAGCACGCCATCGGCCATGGCGAATTTCACCGGTGACTCGGTCGCCGCGCCTTCGGCCGCCTGAGCTTCGATGGCGGCCGCGGCGGCGGGGTTGGATTTGGCGAGATCGTCAAATGGTCCCGGAGGCTCGGTGGGGTTGAACTTCAACTGATTGATGTCGCTGAAGGAATAGACCACCAGATAACCGTCCCAACCGCTGGCGTTTTTCCCGATCTCGTGCCGCTGGTAGGCGACGCCGGTTCCGTAGCTGGTGGCGTCGGCCTCCAGGGATTCGCGCGTGGGCTTCATCAACTCGTCCGCGCTCGGGGCGGGCGACGCCGGGGCGCCCTCGGTCCCGGCCAAACCGGCGGCGAAGCCGTTCATCATGCCCAGCATGCCGCTGACCTGGGGGGAAAAGTAGTAGCGGGCGAAAATCTCGCCGCTGCCGTCTTTTTTCACCCGAATGACAGTGGAGTTCTCGATGCAGGAGCCGAGAAACAGGCCGATCACGCCGAGCGCGATCAGGGAGAGGGATCGGAGGGAGGGTGTCGTCATCGCGTCTGAGGATAAACCGACTGGCGGCGCCTGCCAAGAGGGGAAAGGGGCGATCAGCCCTCGTCGGGCCAGTATTGGGCGATCTTTGCGCGGACAAAATCGACGCTGCGCGCCAGTTGATCCATGCCATCGACACCATCCTCGATACTGATCCAGTTCTCGAAGGGGCGCTCGCCCTCGCCGAATCCGGCCTCTTTCAGGAGGCTGAAGATCGCGTCGTAGTCATTGAGCCCTTTGCCGATCTCGCCGTGGCGCAGGCGCTTGGCATAGCCTTCGGCCCCGGTCTCCTCGCGGCGGAGATCCTCCAGGGTGCCCTCTGCCAGATAGCGATCACTGGCGTGCATGGTCACCACCCGAGGGGCGACCCGACGCAGCAATTCCAGGGGATCTTCCCCGGCCAAGTAGGTGTTGGAGGGATCGTAGTTGACCCCGAAATTCGGGTGATCGATCCGGTCGACGATGTCGCAGAATATCTCCGTTGGCTGGGCGAATTCCGGGTGGCTCCAGAAATCATCCTTGTAGTGATTCTCCAGAATCAGGGTGACACCGGCATCGACGGCGTCCGGGAGGCAGGCCTGGATGCACTCCACGGTGTAGCGGATACCCTCCTCGCGCCCGAGATGGGGGCGATTCTGGCCGCTGAGCACCCGGCAGTATTGACCGCCGAGTTTGGCGATCATGCGGATCCAGCCGCGCTGCCGCCGCACCTGGGCGGCGCGGAAGTCCGGGTCCGGATGAGTGAAGTCGGGCGAGCAACACAGCATGGGGATGCGCAGATTGTAATCCTCCACCCGTTCCCGGATCGCGGGCCAGTTGGCCTCGTCCGCCATTTCGAGGAAGCCGGCGTACCATTCGAGGCCATCGATGGGCAGGCTGGAGGCCTCATCCACCCATTGGGCCATGGAGACGGAGCCATCCCGGCAGAGGGCCTGCATGTAGAGTTTCGGAAAGACGGCGAGTAGCGGTCCACGGGACATAAGAGGGTATGCTACACCGGGTGACAGGGTCTGACCATGGCGAGATTGTGACATTGCGCCGGAGTCCGGAGCGTCGAAGCCGCTTGGCCGCGAAAAAAAGGCTGCCGGTGTTCGGCAGCCTTTTCGCAGGTTTTTCTGGGGAAAAATCGGGGTCCGTCCCGTGGACGGGGGAAGAAATCAGCGCTTCGAGAACTGGAAGCGTTTCCGCGCGCCGGGTTGACCGGCCTTCTTGCGCTCCTTGGCGCGGCTGTCGCGGGTGAGTAGTTTTTCCTCGCGGAGCGGTTCGCGCAGTTCCGGGTTCAGCTTCAGCAGCGCGCGGGAGATACCGAGGCGGATGGCGTCCACTTGGCCGTTGATGCCGCCGCCGCAGGTATTGATCTGGGCGTCGTATTGATTGACCGTCTGGCTGAGGTGGAAAGGATAGAGGACCTGGTTCTGGAGACCGAGGGTGGGGAGATAATCCTCGAACGCGCGGTCGTTGATGGTGATCTGCCCGGAGCCGGGCTTGAGGACGACACGGGCGACGGCGGTCTTGCGGCGACCGGTGGCGTTGACGGAGGCGGTTTCAGTGGCCATGAGGAATGCTGCGGGAAAGGTCTCGGTTTCGGGAGAGGGGGGAGGCTCAGAGGGAGAAGGCCTGGGGCTGCTGAGCCTCGTGGGGATGAGTGTCGCCGGTGTAGACTTTCAGTTTCTTGGCGATCTGGCGACCCAGTCGGTTGTGGGGGATCATGCCGGTGACGGCGCGCTCCACGATCAGTTCCGGACGGCGCTCGCGCAGTTTGCGGACGGTTTCCCGTTTCTGGCCGCCGACGTAGCCGGAGAAGGAGGTGTAGACTTTCTGATCTTCCTTCTTGCCCGAGAGTCGCACCTGCTCGGCGTTGATGATGACCACGAAATCACCGCAATCGCAGTGCGGGGTGAAGAGTGCCTTGTCCTTGCCACGAAGGAGACGGGCGGCGGCCACGGCGACATCGCCCAGGATCTGACCTTTGGCGTCGATCACCCACCACTGGCGCTGGATTTCTTCGGCTTTGGCTGAGAAAGTTTTCATCGTTGCAAGAAAATAGGAAGAGAGGGATACCGCTCCCGGGCATTCACCGCTTTTTGTGTCTGTCGGCCCCCTGGTCAGGGGATCATGCCGACGAAGTGACACTGGAAATCGCGCCCGTTTGCGTGAAGGGCGGGAAATCTAGGACCGATCCCGGTGATGTCAACCGATTTGGATTCGGCTTTCCGGGCGAATTTTTTCAGGCCTTTTCCGGATCGCTTTTTTGCCCTTGCACCCCTTCTCTGGCGTGATAATGCTGGGCGTTCTTTTCGGGGAAAAGGGTCGGCGCGCGTTCCGCGCTGATGAAATCCGATCCCCGCCTCCGCATTGCGTCCCGTCCTCCTCATGAGCATTCAACGCGCCCTCATCTCCGTCTCCGACAAATCCGGTCTCGAGCCCCTGGTTCGCGGCCTCGCCGACCGCGGCATCGACATTCTCTCCACCGGAGGCACCGCGAAGTTCATCCGGTCGCTCGACGTCGATGTCACCGACATTTCCGATTTCACGGGATTCCCCGAACTTTTCGAAGGCCGGGTCAAGACGCTCCACCCGAAAGTCCACGGCGGTCTCCTGCATCGCCGGGACAAGGGCGAGCATGTGACCCAGGCGCGAGACAACGACATCCTGCCCATCGATCTGGTCATCGTGAATCTCTATCCTTTCGAGGAAACCGTCGCCAGGGAGGGTGTGACCCGTGAGGAGGCGATCGAGAACATCGATATCGGCGGCCCCTCCATGCTGCGTTCGGCGGCGAAAAACTACGACGCCGTCACCGTGGTCGTGGATCCCGCCGATTATCCGACGGTGATGGAGGAGATCGAGGAACACGAGGGCAACACCACTCTCAAGACTCGCGAGCGGCTCGCCATCAAGGTCTTTCAGCGCACCGCCGCCTACGACCACGCCATCGCCGCGCATCTCAACGAGTGTCAGGAGACCGAGAGCAGCTTCTCCGTCTGTCTGCCGCTGGATCAGGAGCTGCGCTACGGTGACAACCCGCACCAGACAGCCTCTCTCTATGGCAACTTCAGCGAATATTTCAAGAAGCTGCAAGGCAAGGAACTCAGCTACACCAATGTGCTCGATATCGCCGCCGCCGCGGAGTTGATCCACGAATTCCGCCGGCCCGCCGTCGCCATCCTCAAACACACCAACCCCTGTGGCGTCGGCGCGGACAGCGAGGACCTGCGTGCGGCCTGGGAAAAGGCGTTCGAGACGGATCGCCAGGCGCCGTTTGGGGGGGTGATCGTCTGCAATCGTCCGCTCACCCTGAGCGTGGCCCGCGTCATCGCCGAAATTTTCACCGACGTCATCATTGCCCCCGACTTCGAGACCGAGGCGCGCGCCCTGTTGAAGAAAAAGAAAAACCTGCGTCTCATCGAGATGGCGGACGCCTTCAGGGACACCCTCAACGATCCGGTGATCCGGTCCGCCCCCGGGGGGCTCATGGTGATGGGCGCCGATCCCGTGGCGCTGGGGCTGGATCACATCGAGGAGAAAGTCGTCACCGAGCGCCCCCCGACCGCCGACGAGATCGAGGCCATGCGATTCGCCTGGCGCGTGGTCAAGCATGTCCGGTCCAACGCCATCGTCTTTGCCGGCAGCGACCGCACCCTCGGGATCGGGGCCGGCCAGATGTCACGCGTGGATTCCTGTCGTCTCGCGGTGTGGAAAGCCGAGCAGGCGGGCCTGGATCTGCATGGTTCCGTGGTGGCCAGCGACGCCATGTTTCCTTTTGCCGACGGCCTCATCTCCGCCTTGGAAGCCGGAGCCACCGCCGCCATTCAGCCCGGCGGGTCGGTGCGGGACGAGGAAGTCATCCAGGCCGCCAACGAACGCGGCGCCGCGATGGTCTTCACGGGGCACCGGCACTTTCTGCATTGAGGCGTGATTCCCGGCATGTTGGCCGGAGGGACGCGCACCCGTTCAATACATCATCATGTCCATCGGTTCCGCCGTGGGCTCCATGGACTCGACGTTGATCAGCGGGATGATGTCGCCTTCCTCCTCGGCGTAGTGGATTTTGCCGATCACTTTGACCCAGCCGAGTTCCTCGTGCGCGGGAGGGGTTTTGCCGAACTCGATCGGGATCGAGAGCGGGCGCGCGTCGGCGGCGCAGCATTCGACGAAGAGCCGGAACAGTTTCAGCCGAGTGCCGTTGGGATTGTGGAGGGTCTCTTCCATCACCTGGGCGACAGTTTCCACCGGGATGCCCTCCATCACCCGCATCAGCTCCTCATCCCCGGCGGTGTAGAATATCTGCGGCACGTCGAGCAGGAATTTTCCCTCGCTGTTCTTCGGCACCATGCGCTCCAGATCGGCCATGTTGAAAGTGCCCCACTCATCCCCGCTCTCGCCTTCCCCCGTCGGTGGCGTGTCGGCGCCCGCTTCGGCATCGCCAGCGGGCGGCGTGTCGGTGGCGGTTGATTCGGCGTTGGTGCTGGCGGGGGGCGCGGCCGCCACCGGTTTGCCCGCGGCGGCGGCGGCGGCTTTTGCGGCCCGGCGTTCCGCGAGACGCATCTGGTAGATCTGTCGCTCGATCTTTCCCCATTTCTGGATGTAGTCCGAGCTGAAACTGTCCTTGGAATAGCGTGCCGCCATCAGCAGCGGGATGGTGAGAATGATCACCGCTGTCAGCAGGGACGAGGTTGGCTGCTCATGATCGTGCAGTTCGTGCCCATGATCGTGATCGTGGTGGTGATCATGATCGCAGCAACCATCGTCGTGGTCGTGATCATGACCGCAGGCTTCCTTCTGGTTCGCGGTGGCGAGGTTGAACAGTCCCAGCACGCAGAGTCCCAGCCCGGCTACCAGCGCCCAGGTGCGGAAACTCTTGTCCACGTGGTTTTCGATCCGTCCCGTCGCGTAGAAATAGATGAAGGTGCCGCCCCAAAGCAGCAGCACCAGGATGGCGATGACTTGGACGATCTTGCGGGTTTTCATGAAGGGGGAGCGGGGCGGAGTCAGAGGACATGCATCCAGAAATAACAGAGAGCGCCGATGACGATGAACAGGCCCACCGCCATGCTGATGACGAAGCGGCGCTGGAAGACCGCAAGATACATGAAGACCAGCTTCACATCCATCATCGGTCCGAAAATGAGGAAGGCCAGCTTGGCCGAGAGCGGCACCGGGAAGTTCGCCGCGATGAAGGCGTCGGACGTGCTGCAGAGCGAGAGCACGAAGGCCAGCACCATCATGAGATTGATGCCGATGTATTCGCTCTGGTTGAAGAGCACCACCAGATCATCGGTGACATAGGCCTTGAACAGCGAGGTGATGGCCACGCCGATGCTGAAATACATCCCGGTGTCGATGAAATCGCGCATTGCCGTGCGCATGGCGTGGACGAGGCGATCACCCTGCGAGGGGGAGGCCTCTTTTTTCGGCACCTTGGTTAGATCGATGCCAAGAGTTTCAGCCTCAGCTGGGAGGACCTGCCGGAATTTGGGTAGCTCGATGTCGCGGGCGATTTCGGGGCGCAGGATGCGGTCGTTGCGCATTTTCAACACCAGCCAACCCATGCCCACGGTGACGATGAAGGCGATGCCGAGCCGGCTCAGGGTGACGAACAGCGGACCCTCGGCGCCGGCGTCCTCGGCTTGGCGGAGGAGAAATTTTCCCTGTTCGCTGCTGAAGGCGTTGTAGGTGCTGATCACCACGATGGGATTGATGATCGGCGCCGAGAGCATGTAGGTGATGGCGCAGGAGACCGGCAGCCCTTTGCGGATGAGGCGACGGATCACCGGGACGATGGCGCATTCGCAGACCGGGAAGATGGCGCCGAGCAGCGCGCTCATCATCACCGCCAGGTGGCGCTTTTTCGGGAGCCAGCGATCAATGAGTCCGGGCGGCAGGTAGGCGTCGATGAATCCCGAGATGAGCGTGCCGAAGAAGATGAAGGGCGCCCCCTCCAGGAGGATGCTGAGAAACAGGTAGCAGAAATCGGTGAACGAATTGAGACCGGAGGAGTCCATCAGAGTGGGGAAAAAGAACCTGCCCGGCGGCGCGGACGGCGGTATCGTGACCGCTTTCCCCCGGAAATGCAACCCGGTCAACAGGGTCGGGTCGGCGACCATACCCTGTCGAGTCGGTTGAAAGACGGGCCGATCCCGACCCGTAGCCCATGGGACTTGAGTTTTCGCCGTCCTCCGCGCTTTATTCCCCGATACCTTTGGCGCGAAGGCGCCAAGGTCCGTCCCCACTCCCATGAAAGACCCGATCCGCTCCCTCGGCCGTCGCCGATTCATCCAAGGCTGTTTTGGCTCCGCGGCGGGGCTGTTTGGCTATGGCTCGCTGATCGAGCGACGCTCTCCGCGGGTGGAGCGGGTAATTTGCCCGCTGCCGGAGCGGCACGCGGGGCTGGATGGTCTGGTCATCGCGGTGATGTCGGATTTCCACCACGACGACTTTCACGACGACACGCTCATCGGCGGAGCCATCGAGAAGATGAACGCGTTGGGTCCGGATCTGGTCTTGTTTCCGGGTGATTTCATCACTCGCGATCCCTCGGGCATGGAGGCGTTGGCGGGGCATTTTGAAAAGATCGAGTCGAGGCTGGGCGCCTACGCCACGCTGGGGAATCACGATCAATGGTATGCCGCGGACGAGATCGGGCGGCAACTGGCGCGCGGTGGAGTTTCCCTGCTGCGCGAAGCGGCCACCGAGCTGAGGGCGCCGGCGAGCGGCGAGCGTTTCGTCCTCGCCGGTCTGGAAAGCGCCTGGGCGGGGCATCCGGATCTGGCGAGAACGCTCCGCGGGGTGAGGGGAGACGTGCCGGTGCTGTTGGGATGGCACGAGCCGGATCCCTTCGACACCATCTCCGACGGGAGGGTGCTGCTCCAGATGGCGGGGCACACCCATGGTGGGCAGGTGTGCGCGCCTGTGTATGGCGCCATCCAATTGCCCAGCTACGGACAGAAATACGTGGCCGGTCTCTACGGGGACGACGCGGCGCGGCTCTACGTGACTCGCGGCATCGGCGCCATGGGGGTGCCGGTCAGATTTTGTTGCCCGCCGGAAATTTCACTCATCACCCTGCGCGCCCCGGCATGAGGGATGCAAAGCGTCGTTGAGCGAGTAGTATATGGGTCAAGTTTGACTGATGGCATGCGAACAAACGTCCAAGGCAACATGAAACGCGGCAGATTCACGACTATGGCGGCGCTCGGATTCGGAGTGGCCGGTCTTTTCACCTCTCCGGCGATGGCCCAGGGTGACCGCGGCTTGTCGGCGCGGGAGGCTCTGGAACTGGTCTCGGAGAGATTCGGCGCGGAGCGGGTGGAATGGCTCATCGAGATGCGCGGCTACGAGGGGGTGCCTGAACCGGAGGAGTGGGAGATCGACGCGTGGGACCCGCGTTCGCGTTTTCAGACGAGGGAATACTGGGCCGGCGGTCGCGAGGCCACGAACGAGGGCTCCTCGGATGATTACTATCCGGAGCGCTCGCCCTTCGGTTTTGTGCGGGTCACGGATCTGAAGCTGGATAGCAAGGCGGCCTTCGTCATCGCCGAGGCCGAGGCGCGCAAGGCGAAGATGGGTTTTGACAGTCTGAACTATTTTCTGCGGTGCCGGGAGTTTTCCCGCGAGCCCATCTGGACTCTGGAGCTGGTCGACGCCGGGGGCGGTATCGCCGGCAAAGTCTACATTTCCGGTTCCACGGGCGAGGTGCTGCGCACGGTCTGGATCTATCGCGGCGAACGGGGGAGGCCTGATGGCGGGCCGCTGATTCTCGACTCCGCCGCGCCGCGCGATGGTGGCGACGGCGCCTCATCGGGCTCGCGGTCCGAGCCGGCCACCGAGGCCGGCACCAGCCAGCAGGGTTTGCGGAAATACGAGGGACCCGCCGATGAGCCCGATCCGCTGGCGCCTCCGCGTCCCCCGGTGCCGCCCGCCAATGGCGGCGGCACGGACACCCGGATACCGCCACCTCCCATCCCGCCCGCTCCCTGATTCAGACCCGAATACGGGGAATCGCCGCCAGCAGGGTGCGGGTGTAGTCCTCCTCGGGATGGGCGAAGAGCTGGTCAGCCTCGCCGGTCTCCACGATTTTTCCCTCTCGCATCACGGCGATGCGATCCGCGATGTAGCGGACCACGGCGAGGTCGTGGGAGATGAAGATCATGGTCAGCCCCAGATCCCGTTGCAGGGTCTTGAGCAGGTTCAGGATCTGCGACTGGATGGAGACATCGAGCGCCGAGACCGGTTCGTCGGCGAGGATGAGCTTGGGTCCCGGAGCGAGGGCGCGGGCGATGGCGATGCGCTGGCGTTGGCCGCCGGAGAACTCGTGCGGATACTGGCGCATGAAGCGTGGCTCCAGTCCGACCCGGCGCATCAGATCGCCGATTTCTTTCATCAACGCCTCGCCCTTGAGTTCCGGGCGGCGGGTGCGTAGCGCCTCCGCCAGGGTGCTGTAGATCGTCATCCGCGGATTCAGGGAGGCGTAAGGATCCTGAAAGATCATCTGAAAATCGAGCCGATGCCGACGCATGGACGCGGCGGGGAGCTCGGCGAGATTTTCCCCGTCGAGGATGATGCGTCCCGAGGTCGGGTGCAGCAGTTGCATGACCATGCGGGACAGCGTGGACTTGCCGCAGCCCGATTCCCCGACCAGCCCGAGGATTTCCCCCCGCTCGACAGACAGTGTCACCCCGTCGACCGCGCGGATGGACTCGTGCCGGGTGCCGAGAAAACCGGAGCGGACAGGGAAGTGTTTCGTCAGGTTTTCGAGCTGGAGGTAGGCGGGCATCTCTCGGGGGCGACAAGTTTCCACAGCATCGGGGAGACGGCGAATCGTTCAACCCGCTCGGGCGAGAAAATATTTGGCCGATTCCGACTGGAACCTCTGCCTTTTTCGAGTAAGAAAATAGGAGTCGCCATGAAAACAAGACCGCTTATCTGGCTAATCATCGGCTTGTTGTCGGGCGCGCAGAGTTCCTGTCGGAAACCGGAAACGGCCGAGGAACTGCGACGAAAGGAGGCCTCAGCGAGCGAGTCCGCGAATCCCCTTGACGGGATCGGGTCGAAGATTTCCGGCTTGATGGATAGAGGCGAGACGCCCGGGGAACCGCCTTTTGAGCGCACTCTCGTCGATACCCGGGGGAGGGAATTGGGCGCCAGGGTTTTCGCCAAAAGCGGTGGTCAGCTCGCCCTGCAACGCCTGGCGGATGGCGCCTATTTCTCCATTTCCATCGCGACGCTGAGTGAGGATGATCGGGCATTTTTCTCGAAAATGCCGGACAGTCCGCCCGAGGTGATCGCCCGATACGAGCGAGCCAGAGCGGGCATGGGCGAGCGACGCGCCCGGTGGTCGAGTTCTCTCTCCTCGGCGGAGTTCGAGTCCGCGAAATATGGCCTGCCGATCTACCTGCTCTTCACCGGTAGCGATTGGTGCCCGCCCTGCCAAAGTCTGGAGAGACGGGTGCTGGCGTCGAGGGAGTTTCAGGCCTTCGCTGATGAGCGCCTGGTGTTGATGAAAGTGGATGTGCCCCGTGGCGGAATGCGATCCGGAGATCTGCGGCAGCTGATGACGAAGCATGCTGTGAATAGTTATCCCACCGTGGTCATACTGAATCCCGAGGGCAAAGAGATGGGCCGAGTGTCGGGGTACTCCGGCGCGTCCGCCGCCGAATACCTGGCCAGTCTGGCGAAGCGCCTCGAGTGAGGGGAAGGCACCAGTCGACAGCTCATCAGAGCCTCGCGCTCGGCCCGAGACAGCCGGGGCAATCCTGCACCCAGTGGCCGGGAGTGATTTCGATCAGGTCCGGGCGCCGATCCGTGAGGCATTGATCGCGGGTCTCGGTCTCGCAGCGGGGCGCAAAGGCGCAGCCGACGATCTCCCGCCGCAGATCGGGCGGGCGCCCGGGTATGGTGTAGAGTTCCTCCCCCTTGGTCTGCAACGCGGGGATGGAAGCCTGCAGGGCGCGGGTGTAGGCGTGCCGGGGCTCGCGGAAAAGGTCGCGGACCGGAGCGCGCTCCACCAGCCTACCGGCATACATCACATTCACATAATCACAGACCTCGGAAACCACGGCCAGGTCGTGGGTGATGAATATCACGGCGGTGCCGAGCTCTTCCTGCCGGGTCTTGATGAGATCCAGCACCTGCCGCTGGATGGTGACATCGAGGGCCGTGGTGGGTTCGTCGGCGATGAGGATCTCTGGCCGGGTGATCATGGCCATGGCGATCATGACCCGTTGCCGCATGCCGCCGGAGAACTCGTGCGGGTAGCTGTGGACACGCTTCGCCGGATCGGGGATGCCGACCGCGTCCATCTCCGCGATGGCTCGCTCGAGGGCGGCGCTCTTGCCCAGCCCCTCGTGGACGCGGAGAGGCTCGGTAAGCTGGGTGCTGATCCTGAGGAATGGATTCAGCGAGGTCATCGGATCCTGAAAGATCATCGAGATGCGTTTGCCCCGGATGGCGGTCAGCTCCTTTTCCGACATCCTGAGCAGGTCCCGACCGTCGAAGAGCGCGGTCCCCCCCTCGATGCGACCGGGTGGCATGGGAATGAGGCCCAGGAGGGAGTAGCAGGTGACCGACTTTCCGGAACCCGATTCACCCACGATGCCGACTGTCTCCCCTTTGCCGACGGAGAAGGAAACACCATCCACCGCCCTGACGATGCCGTCGCGGGTGTGGAACCAGGTTCTGAGTTGGTCGACTTCGAGGATCACGGTGGGTGGCTCTTAGATTCCCTGAGTTCCTCCCATTGGCAAACTTCAAAAACAAGCCAAGGACGTACTTTGGCCGATTTGGGCCATTGCCGGCCCGATGGCGACCTGATGTAATCGGACAACGATGACACCTCTCCGCACCGCACTCCCACTGATGGCTGTCGGCCTTCTGCTGACGGCGCCCACTCCTCTGGACGCCGATGACTGGCCGCAATTTCGCGGAATCAACGGCTCCGGCGTCGCCTCCGGGACGGACCCGCTCCCGACAGAATTTTCATTCGAGAACCGGGTGCTGTGGAAAGCGGAGTTGGGCGACGGGATCGGATCGTCGGTGATTGTCGGTGGCCGGGTCTTCAACACGGCGATGACGGGCGAGCGGACCTTCACTGTGTATTGCCACGATGGCGCCAGCGGCGAGCCGCTCTGGCGTCGCGATCTCGATACCGGTGAACTGCCGCGCATCACCCCGCCCAACAGCCACGCCTCATCGACACCGGCGGCGGACGCCGAGCGGGTCTACGTGTATTTCAGCACGCTCGGCCTTCTCGCCTTCGACGCGGAGTCCGGCGAGGAACGATGGAGGCATCCGCTGCCGAAGCCGGCCTACCTCATGGACTGGGGGCCGGGCGCGTCGCCGGTGGTTCACGACAGGCGCGTCTATTTCGCCCAGGACGATGACCTCGCCTCCTTCGTGATCGCGATAGACGCCCGGAGCGGGAAACAACTCTGGAAAACCGCGCGCCCCGAGATGCTGGCCGGCTATTCCCTTCCCGTGATCTGTGAGGCGGGCGGGCGCCGGGATCTGGTGGTGGCCGGATCGGGGAAGCTCATCGGTTATGATCCCGGCACCGGCGAGGAGCGCTGGCATTGCGACAGCCTGCTGCGCACCATCATGACCTCGCCGGTGGTGAGGGACGATCTGATCTACATCGCCGTGCAGAGCTACGGGGACTCCACCCGCACCCTGAAATTCGCCCTCCTCGAATGGCTGGATACGAACCAGGACGGCAAGCTCGCCCGTGAGGAAATGCCCGCGGAGTTTCTCGAGCGTTTCGACGCCTCCGACAAGAATCACGACAAACTCATCGACGAGACCGAGATCGACACCGCCTTCCAGCATCCCAACAACCAGGCCGCCGGCGGCAACACCATCCAGGCCGTGCGCGGCGGCGGCACCGGCGATGTCAGCGGAACCCATGTCGTGTGGAACATCGACAACAAGTCGCCCTCGAATCTCTCCTCGCCGCTCGTGTTCGGCGATCGTCTGCACGTCGTGAAAAGCGGTGGCATCTCCAGTTGCTTCGACGCGAACACCGGCGCGGAAATCTGGGGACGGACGCGCCTGCGGAATTTCGGCGATTACTACGCCTCGCCCATCGGCGCCGATGGCAAAATTTACATCGCCGGTCGCAACGGCTTCGTCGTCGTGCTCGATGACAAGGCCGAGCTGACCATCCTCGCCAAAAACGACATGGGTGAGGAAATCCTCGCCACGCCTTCTGTTGCCGACGGGAGGCTATTCATTCGCACTCGCGAAAACGTCTACTGCGTTTCCAACGAGGCGAAGTGATCTTCAGCCCCAGCCGATGATGAAAAAGATTCTCTTTGCCCTGATTTTTCTGGCAGCTCTCGCCCGTGCCGACGGCCCTTCCGTGACCATCGTCACCGGCATCGACGCGCCCGAATTGGAACGCCACGCCGCCGCCGAGTTGAGCGATCTGCTGACAACCCTGTTCGACGCCACCGTCACTGTGGTCACCGAAGCGCCGACCACCCCGGAAACGAAGATCATCCACCTCGGCAGCCCAGCCACCCATCCGGGAGTGGGGGGCGTGTTTCCCGCCGAACTGGGTCAACAGGGGCATGTCGTCAAGTCAACCCTCTCGGGTCTCGTCATCGCGGGCGGCAGTCCCGTCGCCACCCTCTGGGCAGTCTATGAATATGGTTATGCCAACGGCATGCGCTACCTGACCAGCGGCGATTTCCCGCCCATGGAAAAACCCGCTTTCACCCTCGACGGCTACGACATCGTCCGAAAGCCGCGCCAGAACATCCGCGCCTGGCGTGTCCTCGCCGATGGCCCCGCCAGCCAGGCGGCCTGGACGGTAGCCGATCACGAGAAGCTGCTCCGCCAGTTGACCAAGTTGAAATTCAACGCCGTCATCCCGCCCGGTAATGATGAGGTGATCGCGTTCGATCCCATCTCCGTCTCCGGCGACATCGCGGGTCGCACCGTTTTTGGAAACGAGAAGCAGTTCGCCAATCCCGAACTCGCCGACGGTGACGCCGCCGGGATGCGGTGGCGGGCGGGCATTCGGGAAGCGGCCAACTCTCTCGGTATGGATGCCGACTTGAAAAACCGACCCGATCACAGCCTCGAATTCGGTCACGATCAGGGAGGGGTGCTGCCGTGGACACGACCGGTCCCGATACCTGCGGGAAATTTTTCCGTCACCGCCAGTCTCGTCGGCGACATCAATCCCCAGCTGCACTACCTCTCCCGCGCCGCCTGGGACGACACCGTCACCCCCGAAAGCGCCCTGATCGAGTTGGCCACTCCCATCTGCGGTGAAGGGGTCGCCGAAACGCTGGCCCTCGGATTCGCCGCCATCGCCGAAGTCTCCACCTTGATCAGCGGGGAAGATCCCACTTTCGCCGTCCCCGATCCCGAAATGTTCATGGAGCACTACGTCTCCACCGAGTCTGCCCCGGAGTGGTGGGCCAAGGCCAGGGAACTCTATGGCAAAGCCGTCGGGGAAATGTATCGCGCCAACACCCGCGCCCGCGACGGCGCCCGCCCCTGGATCCTCTACCACGCCAAGCGCCACACCTTCGCCCTCCACTACCTCACCGCCGTCGAGGCCGCCAGAAACGCGGGAATCGCGCGCGAGGCGAAGGACAACGCCGCCTGGGCGGAGAATCTGGAAGCGTCCATCGAGGCGATGCACAACGCGCTCGGCATCTACGCCGAAGTGGCCAATGACCCCAGTGATCGCGGAGTGATCGCCCTGCTCAACGAGTACGGCTATCGACCGCTGCTCGAGGAACTCGACAAGGTGCCGCTGGAGTGATCTCTCAAGAAATGAAGACGACGCGATTCATTCCCCTGGCCGCCGCGCTGGCCTTGGCGACCTCCGGATTGGCGGAAGCCGCGCCGGGACTCCGCGCCGGAGCGGCCAAGGTCGACATCACCCATCCGGATCATGACGCCGGGGACAATCCGCCTTTCGTGAAGGCACTCGTCATCACTGATGACACCAGCGGCGTGACTGCGGTGCTGGTGGCGGTGGACGCGGTGGCCATCGCCGAGATCGGCTCCATCCGCGACCCCTATCTGGCGAACGTGCGGCAAACCTTGGCCACCGATCTTGGGATCGATCCCCAAGCGGTCATCATCAACGCCAGCCACTGCCACGCGCTCGTCTGCGCCGAGGTGGAGGAAAGAACCGTGGCCGCCGTGAAGGCCGCCTGGGAAAATCGCGTGCCGGTGTCCGTGGCGACGGGTGTCGGGCACGAGGAGCGCGTCTCGGTGAATCGGCGCATGACGCTCAAGGATGGGCGCGAGGCGGACGAGCGGCACGCCTACGCGGTCCCGCCCGACGGGGAGATCGCCGCCGTGGGCCCCATCGATCCGGAGATCGGCCTGTTGCGGCTCGACCGGCGGGACAACGGCAAGCCGCTGGCCCTGGTATTCCACTTTTCCTGCCACCCCATCCAAGGGGTGCCCGGCGGCGGCAACACGGCGGACCTGAGCGGATTCGCGGCGCGGACCATTGAGGAGCAACTCGGCGATGACGCGGTCGCGCTGTTCTTGCAGGGCTGCGGGGGTGACGTGAATCCTGTGCTCTACAAGGCGGTGGATCGACCCCGCGACGCCGGTCCCCTGGGCGTGCGGCTGGGATTGAGCGCATTGCGCGGGGCGCGGGAGCTCGTGCCGGTACCGGAGGCCGGGCTGGCGGTGGTCAACGAGACGCTCGCGGTGCCTCGGGCCAGATTGGCGGACCGCATCGCG
This sequence comes from uncultured Verrucomicrobiales bacterium, assembly GCA_964439145.1. Lineage (GTDB taxonomy): Bacteria > Verrucomicrobiota > Verrucomicrobiia > Verrucomicrobiales > DEV007 > JAEUHH01. The sequence goes on along the minus strand of CAYTNL010000003.1, from coordinate 108,202 downwards.
GAGATGGAAAAGGAGATCGATCAACTGCTCGCGAGGCTCAAGGGCACCAGCCTGAATCTCGAGACTTTCCTGCCGTTGGTCGTGAAATACGGCCTGTCCGGCGACACCCCGTCGGCTGACGCGAAACGTTATTTGCAGGATGAGGCGCTGGGGCTGGAGGATTGGAAACATCTCGACGCGGAGAACCGGAAAAATATCGACGCCTACCTGGAAAACCTTCACGTGATGGAGGAACTGACGCGCAAGCAGGTGAATCTCGCGCTCCTGGAGAAGCACCACGCGCGCAATGAAGCCGCCGGCTCGGACAACGTGGAGGTGGAAGTCGCCGGACTCCGGGTGGGGGACTTCCGACTCGTGACCTTTCCCGGCGAGGTGACGGTGCCGATAGGCCTTGGGTTGAAGGAACGCTCGCCCCACGAGTTTTCCTTCATCAGTGGCTACACCAACGGCTACCTCTATTACGCGCCCACCGCCGAGCAGTTGCTCAATCGCGGCGGCGCCCAGGAAGACAGTGACTGCCTGCTGGCGCCGGAGTGGCAGGCGATCTTCGAGTCGAAGGCGCTGGAAATCCTCAAAGGGCTGTAGTCGCCAGATACTTCGACCATGAAATTCCGCCTCCTGCCCGCCGGGTGCCTGCTCATGGGCATATTGTTGACGCGGACAGCCGACGCGGCGCCGCGGGTGATCGAGGGCGTCGAGTATGCCCGCGTCGACGGGCGCGCGCTGAGGCTCGACCTGCACCTTCCTGACGGAGTGAGTAAGCCGCCGTTGCTCGTCTATGTTCACGGCGGCGCCTGGCGGGCGGGATCGAGGGACCAGATGCCGCTCGGCACGCTGGTCGCCACCCACGGTTTCGCCATCGCCAGCGTGGACTACCGACTGTCGACCGAGGCGAGGTTTCCGGCCAATGTCCACGACATCAAGGCGGCGATCCGGTTCCTCCGGGCCGAGGCTGGCCGATACGGCTACGACACGGGTCGGATCGTCATCTGTGGTTCCTCGGCGGGCGGGCATCTCGCGGCGCTGGTCGGTGTCAGCGGCGGGGTGGCGGAACTGGAGGGCGAGGTCGGCGAGCATCGGGACCAGTCCTCGGCTGTCGGGGCCATCGTCAGTTTTTATGGCGCGTCCAACCTGACGACGATTCTGTCTCAGTCGACCCCGCACGGTTTGTCGGTTCGCGTGTCCGCTCTGGAGCTTCTGCTCGGGGGCGCGCCGGATGCGGTGCCGGAGCTCGCCCGCTTGGCGAGTCCGGTTTTCCATGTCGACGGGGGGGATCCGCCGTTGCTGCTCATCCACGGCGACCAGGATCCACAGATGCCGATCAACCAATCCCACGAACTTGAGGGCGCCTACGAGCGGGCGGGCGCGCGCGTTCGTTTCGAGGTGGTGCATGGCGGTGCCCACGGGGGCGCGGGCTTCCACACTCCCGAACAGTTGGCGGAGGTCGCGAAGTTCCTGCGCGGTGACTGACCCAACAGGGTTGGCTCGGCGACCCTACCCTGTTGGGTTGGGCTTGCCTCAGGCGCCGAACACCACGCGGCAGATGGCCACGGCGGCGATGACGCCCGCGAGGTCGGCGCAGAGTCCCGCCGCGAGGGCGTGCCGGGTGCGGCGCACGGCCACGCTGCCGAAGTAGACGGCCAGCACGTAGAAGGTGGTCTCGGTGGAACCGAACATGGTGGCGGCGGTGTATTTCAACGCGTCGGTGACGGAGTTGTTGGTGAGCAGCTCCACCAGCACCCCCTGGCTGCCACTGCCGGAGAGCGGACGCATCAGCGCCATGGGCACAAGTTCGGCGGGGAAACGGATGAGATCGAGGGCGGGCCGCATCCAGCTCTGAAGCAGGAACAGGAGACCGGAGTGGCGGACGATGGCCAGGGCGGCGAGCATCGCGGTCAGGAAGGGCATGATGCGGATCGCGACCTGGAATCCCTCCTTGGCTCCCTCGACGAATTCCTCATAGACCCTGACTCCGCGGATGGCGGCGAAGGCGGTGAAGAAAAACAGCATGAAGGGGATGGCCACCACGGAGACGGCGCGCAGTCCGTTGAGCCAGAGGCCGGGATCGCCGGCGTCGGCCTCGTCGAGACCGGTGGATTCGGCGTTGAGTCGGGCGACGACCTCGGTGAGGCCGAGGACATCCTGGAGTCCGGCGCGTTTTTCGGGAAACCACTCGAGGGCCACGATGCCGGCGAAGATGACGAAGATGGCGACGACGGCCAGTCTGGCATGGAGGCCGAGGGGGCGCGGGGTATTGGCCGCGTTGTCGCTCCGTTCCGTCTCGGCGAGGGCCGATGTCGTGTCGGGATCGACGCGGAACAGGGGCAGTTTTTCAAAAAACTTTACCGCGAGGATGGCGACCAGGGTGGAGCAGAGAGTGGCGCCGATGGTGGTGGAGACGATGCGGTAGGGATCGGCGATGCCCTGGGCCGCGAGCAAGGCGATGGCGGTGACGGGGATGAGGGTGACCGAACTGGTGTTGATGGCCAGAAAGGTGCACATGGCGTTGGTGGCGGTGCCCTTGTGGGGATTGAGCTCGTCGAGGTGTTGCATCGCCTTGAGTCCGAGCGGTGTGGCGGCGTTGCCGAGACCGAGCATGTTGGCCGCCATGTTCATGATCATGGCTCCCATGGCGGGGTGATCCGCGGGCACTTCGGGAAACAGGCGCCGCATCAGGGGGCGAATGACGCGGGCAAGGATGGCGACGCAGCCGGATTTTTCCGCCAGTCGCATGATGCCGAGCCAGAACATCATGAGGGCGCTGAGCGGGAGGGCGATGCCCATGACGCCGACCTTCACGAGGTCGAAGGTCTGCACCACGATGCCTTCGTCTCCGCCGAGTCTTCCGAGCAGAGCGGCGACGAGAATGCCGAGGGTGATCATCCCGAGCCAGATCCAATTGAGCATGGGGTGGAGTGTGGCGGATGGGGAGGGGAAAGGGAAGGAGAGAGTGGGGAGAAATGGGTTTCAACAGTCTCTTAAAACGAATGGCGCAAGGTTAGGCAACGTGGCACGGGCTTTCCAGCCCGTGGATCATCGGCAAGATGACGATGCCACAGTCGCGAAGCGTCCTTAACCTAGTGCCATTCCCCATAAAACAACGCCTCGAGCTTCTCGGCGGTCAGGCCGGTGAACTCGAGGTGCTTGATGCGGGAGGATTTCCCCCGGACGAGAGTGATCCGGCTTTTGGGCAGGTGGAGAGTCTCGGCGAGAAACGCTACCAGGGCTTCGTTGGCTTTGCCGTCCACTGGCGGGGCCTTGAGTTTGATGGCGAGCGCGGTTTCGCCGCCGGCGATTTCGACGGGGCCGAGGATTTCAGTGCGCTTGGCGTTGGGGGTGACTTTGACGATGAGACGGGCCATGGTCGGGAAGATACGTTTCTTCGCGCGAGCTTGTCGGGGTTCATCCTCCGCGATGCATGATGTTTCCTCCCTTGAAACATAGGGCATCTCTCCCGGCGGGGATGGCAGATGATCGGGGGGTGGGGAGGGGTGATTTTCATTTGCCCCTCCTTGAGTCTGCCAGTTGGCTCACCAGCCGAGCAAGCGGACCACGGCGGAGCGCAGGGCGGTCTCAAGGACGGCGGCTTCGGCGTGGGTGACGGGAATGAGCACTTTGCGCACGCTTTTGTCGGCGGCTTCCTGGCGCGACAGGGACATGAGGTAGGGGGCTTTGGCGGGGTCGCTTTGGGCCACGAGTTCGAAGGCGCTGTTGGCGCGCTCGGACTGGTGAAACAACTTCAGCTGTGGCTTTCTCGACTGAAGCACGGCCAGGGCCTCACCGAGATCGGAGAGTCCCCACTTCATGGTGATCTTGCTGTCCCAATCGAACTGTTTCTCGCCGGACTGGGACGCGGCATCGACGAAGACGGCGCCTTTCTGGCGGTTGAGCTCGAATCGGATCACGCCGCCGCTGCCCCGGCTGTTGGGCTTGTAGATGGCGTAGTCGTTGGGACGGCTGGCGGAGGTGGCGACGGGTGGTGTGTCGGTGGAGGTCATCGTGGTGGCGGTGTTTCGCCCACGACTGTGACGCGGAACCGAATGGCGCGCAAGAAAAAACTGATCAAAAGAACAGTTTTTGATTTCTGGCGGGATCTCGTGAGATACCACCCTCCGGTAGGGGCGGGTCAGGCGGAGTGTGCGGTGATGAACTCGCGCACGGCGTCGGCGCTGGCCTCCAGTTCGTAGCGTTTCTGGCGGCGTTTCTTGAGCACTTCGAGGAGAGGATCGGTGGGTGTCTCGCGGATGGCTTTCTTGATGACGTTGGGAAATTTCGCCGGGGATGCGGTGGCCAGGACGACGGTGGTGCGGTCGGGATCGATCTCCTGAAAAGCGCAGGCGGTGTGGGGATCGACGACGTAGCTGTAGTCTTCCTTCACGCGTTGGATGTTGGCGATGATGTCGTCGTCGCCGGATCGGGTGGCGGTGAAGATGTCGGGATCGAAGTCGGGTATGGTCAGCTTGCCGGTCTTGGCGATTTTGGCCATGTGACTGGCGGTTTTCTTGCCATCCTCGCCGCAGTGGTAGTAGAGGAAGCGCTCGAAGTTCGACGCGATCTGGATGTCCATGGAAGGCGCGAGGCTGGGATGGACGGTTCCCGAGGCGTATTCTCCGGTGGTGAAGAGGTGGTGGAGGATGTCGTTGCGGTTGGTGGCGACGATGAATTTCTCCACCGGGAGGCCCATCTTGTAGGCGAGCCATCCGGCGAGGACGTTGCCGAAATTTCCGGTGGGCACGGCGAAGTGCACGTCGTCGCGGTTCTCCGGCGGCAACTGCATGTAGGCGTGCACGTAGTAGACCGATTGGGCGAGGATGCGGGCGAGGTTGATGGAATTGATGGCGGAGAGGCGGAGGGCTTTTTTCACCGCGAGATCGCTCATGAGTTCTTTCACGATGCGCTGGGCGTCGTCGAAGGTGCCCTCGATGGGGATGGGAAAGATGTTCTTCGCGGCGGTGCAGGTCATTTGGCGTTCCTGCAGCGGGGAGATACGTCCTTTCGGGTAGAGGATGAAGACGTTGACTCCCTCTTTGTTGGCGAGGCCGTGGATGGCGGCGGAGCCGGTGTCCCCGGAGGTGGCACCGAGGACGTTGATGGTCTCTCCGGTGTGCCGGATCTGGTGTTCGAAGAGATTGCCGATGAGTTGGAGGCCGAAATCCTTGAACGCGAGGGTGGGACCGTGGAAGAGCTCGAGGATGAAGAGATTATCCGCCAGCTGCTGGAGCGGGGCGGTCATGGTCTCGGCGAAATTGCCGTAGCTCTCGTCGATGAGGGCGATCAACTCGTCGGAGTCGTGGTCAGTGTCGAAGAGGTTGAAAAAGTCCCAGGCCAGCGCCGGGTAGGGCATGGGATTCTCCTCCAGCAGGAGGGTCGGAGGCAGCGAGGGCAGGCTTTCCGGCACGTAGAGTCCGCCATCGGGGGCGAGCCCGTGGGCAAAGGCTTCGGCGAATCCGACGGCTTTCGTTTTTCCTCGGGTGGAGACGTATTTCATGAATCAGGGGGAGGCTGGAGGTGGCAGTTCGTCCAGAGCTTCGAGCGTTCCGGCTACGGTTCCGAACGTCGGCGCAAACATCCAGCCGACAAATGGAATTGTCATCAAAAGGAGGTATCCGGCGCCCAATCCACTGGCGAGACCCGCTCGTTCGCGGACAAACTGGCGGCTCTCGGGGACACTGAGGCCGCGGTATTCGAGCGGGAAATCCATGAGTCCGAATCCGAGGAAACGCGACTCGACAAGCAGCAATCCCACGGCGCTGAGCAATGGGCCGACGAGCGGGACAAAGGCCAGAAGGAGGCAGCCGAGGGTGAGCCCGATCTCGCTGGATATGCCCGCTAGATTGACACGGATGGCGCGGCCGATGGCTTGGGGGGCGGTGAGGCGTTGACGGTAGTTTTCCCCCTCGACCCCGCGCACGGTCAACTCGGCGAGCCGTCCGAGCAGGGGAGCCAGGGCGATGAGGGCGAGCTGTTTGTGGAGGAAGACGAAGGCCACTATCCAGGCGAACACGGAGACTATGCCGATGGACCAGGTGACGGTGGCGTCGAGCCAGACCCAGGGCAGGGTGATCTTTTCGTCCAGCCACAGAGCCAGCCCGCGGGAGGACTGATAGGCGAGGTAGAGCACGGCCACGCTCAGCAGCAGGCTGATGAGGCTGGGGGCGATCTGATAATGCCAGAGCCGATGCCGGGTCAGAGCCGCCGGGGCGCGGAGGAATCCGCGAAATCCGATCATGAAGCCGACGAGAAAGGTCCGGCGGGGTCCGGCGGAGACGGGGGAGGCGCTGGGGATCTCCGGCATGGCGGGGGCGCGGTCACAGGCTCTCGACCCGCATCAGCACGGGTTCCTCACGAATGCAGGTGAGCGACCGGAGCCCGGCGAGAGCTTCGCGGATAGTGCCGAAGCTGGCGTGGTCGAGCATCAGCACGATGGGGGCCGAGCCGGGATCGTGATCCTCGGGTTGGATGACGGAGAGTATACCGATGGCGTGATCGCCGAGCACGCGGGCGATCTGGGCCAGCACGCCGGGCTGATCATCGGCCTCGACGCGGAGGTAGTATTTGGAAGTGGTCTCCTCGATGGGCAAGGGTTTCCCGTAGAGACCGTGGGGGACGAAGCCGGTCTGTCCCTCGCAGGTGTTTCGCCACAGGGCGGCGTCGGCCAGGTCGCTGATGACCGAGCTGGAGGTGGGATCCTGCCCCGCACCGGAGCCGTAGAAGAGGGTCTCGCCGACCACATCGCCCCGGATCATGATGGCATTGTAAACGCCGTTGACCGAGGCGAGGATGTGGCTTTTCGGCACCAGCGAGGGCTGGACACGCAGCTCGATGGCGCTGGACTCCGGGTGAAGCCGGATGACGGCGAGCAGTTTCACCGCGTAGCCGAAGCGGCGGGCGAAGTCGATATCGCGGCGGGTGACTTTCTCGATGCCCTCGACATAGACGCGATCAGTAGGCACCCAGCAGCCGTAGCTGAGCGAGGCGAGGATGATGGCTTTGTGGGCGGCGTCCCAGCCGTTGATGTCGAGGGTGGGGTCGGATTCGGCGTAACCGAGATGTTGCGCCTCGGCGAGCGCCTCGGGGTAGTCCAGCCCGGCCTCGGTCATGCGGGTGAGGATGTAGTTGCAGGTTCCGTTGATGATGCCGGCCACGGCCTCGATGTGGTTGCCCACCAGTGACTCCTGCACCGTCTTGATGATGGGGATGCCGCCGGCGACGGCGGCCTCGAAATAGATGGGCGTCTTTTTCTGGTCGGCGATCGCGAACAGCTCCAGTCCGCGCTCGGCGAGGAGGGCCTTGTTGCCGGTGACGACGGTCTTTCCACGCTCGAGGGCCGCCTTCACCAGGTCGAAGGCCCGGTCGGTGCCGCCGATCAACTCGACCACGATGTCGATGGCGTCGTCTTCCACCAGCGCGTCGAGATCGGTGGTGACGAGATCGGTCGGCAGGGTCACTTCGCGGGTTTTGGCGGGATCCCGCACCACGATGCGGCGCACCTCCAGCGCGCGTCCGATCCGTTTCTCGAGCAGGGCGCGGTTTTTGAGCAGGTTCTTGTACACTCCGGCGCCGACATTGCCGAAGCCGGCGAGGCCGATCTGAAGGGGTGGCATTTCGTGTTTCTCCATGGGAGTTGGGAGCCGCAAGGAAAGACGAAATTTCCGCTTTAAGCAAGCGGGGGGAGTTTTCGGTTTTCACTATTCCCGTTTTCGGCTTCCGTTGGGGCGGGATGCCCGACCAACATCCCGCCATTTTTTCCATGAATACCGGCCTCCTGCTCGACGAGTCCTTCACCGCCCACGATCCGGGGGATCATCACCCCGAGGCGCCGGGCCGGATTCGCGCGGTGATGGCGGAGCTGGAGCGCCGAGGGCTACCGGGGCGCTGTCGCCGGATCGAGAAACGGGCCGTCACGGATGAGGAGGCGGGCCGGGTCCACACGGGGGGCTATCTGGAGAAAGTGGCCAAAGAGATCGACGGCACGGGCGCGGGCGTGCTGAGCACGGGCGACACGAACTACGGATTCCACTCGCTGGAAGTGGCGCGCGAGGCGGCGGGCGGCCTACTGAACGCCGTCGACGCGGTGATGGCCGGGGAAATCCGGAACGCTTTCTGCGCCGTGCGTCCGCCCGGACATCACGCCACCGCGGACCGCGGCATGGGCTTCTGCATCCTGAACAACGCCGCCATCGCCGCCCGCCACGCCCGCGCGGTGCACGGCCTGGAGCGGGTCGCCATCATCGACTGGGACGTTCATCACGGCAACGGCACCCAGGATATTTTCTACGAGGATGGCGGGGTGTTCTATTTCAGCACCCACCAGCATCCGTGGTACCCGGGCACCGGACTCGCGCACGAGACGGGCGCGGGCAAAGGCGGGGGCACCACCCTGAACCGCCCGCTCCCGGCGGGCAGCGGCATGGAGGCGATCGGGCGCGCCTTTCGCGAGGATTTCGCGAAGAAGATGAAGGACTACCGGCCCGAGCTGGTCATCATCTCCGCGGGATTCGACTCGCGGGTGGATGATCCCCTGGGTCAGTTCCGTCTCACTGACGAAGATTTCATCGAGTTGACGAAAATCCTCACCGGGTTGGCGGGAGACCACGCCGAGGGGAGGGTGGTGTCGGTGCTGGAGGGCGGCTACAACCAGGCCGGGCTGGCTCGCGCGGTCGCCGCTCATCTGGAGACCTTGCTCTCGAACGCTTTGTGAGCGGGCGGCGATCTCAAAAAGCGGTCAGGCTTTTCAGCGGAGAATCCTCGGAGTCGGGATCTCCGTAGCCGGCCATCATCTGGTCCGAGCCGGTGAAGGCCACGATCTCCTTTCCGTGCCGGACCACCATCACGAAGCCGCGACAACGAACCTTGGTCTGGTTCCGCTCCTTTTTGGGCACCTCGTCGTGGTCGTCGGCTTTGCCTTTGTAGGAATTCTCCGCCCGCGTGTGGGTGTCGATGCTCAGTGATTCGCTCTTTCGCAGTTTGATGGTCTGACTCGATTTCGCCATCAGGTAGTGGTCGCGTTTCCGATAGGTCACCCCGATGAGATAGGTGTCCAGGGTGACTTCCACGGGAAAGGACGACAGATTTGTCAGACTCGCCGTAGCCCGCCAGCGTTGTTGGGTCATGTGTGAGGGCGTGCCTGTCATTCGTGCGTCCAGGCGGATGTTGGCCACTTTTCCGGAGAGGTCGCCGGCTTCCTCGAGTTCCTTGTCCCACGCCGCCAGCGCCTGTGCTTCGGTCTGGCCCACCGCGTTGGTCTTCGGCCCCTTCTCGATGGCGGCCAGGCTTTTGAGTCCCTCTTTTTCGGCCATCATCTTCCGCAGCTGCTCAAGATGGGCGGATTCCCTGTGCGGGTCCGGTTCCGCGACGCCGCGTTTCTGGTCCTCCGTCACCAGGCGCAGGTTGGCCACCTGGTTGGACGCGGGAGGAAAGACCTCGCCGGGCACCACGAGTTCAAAGACGCAGCGACTCCCCGCGCCGCGGCCCTTGGTGATGCGATCCTGATACTTGCCGTTGTCGTCGAAGAGACCGCGACCATTCGCCTCGCGCCAGGCGGTGAGGACGGCGTTCATGGTGAGCAGCCGCTCCCAGTCGCCCATGTCGGCACGGAAATCGAGGGCGTTCTCGATCAGGCTCTCGGGTCGTGGTCCGTTGGAGCGATAGTTCTTCTCCACCACCTCGATGGCCGCGATCATGCGCTGGCGCGCCTTGGCCAGGTCGCCGTCGCTCGGTTTCCTGGCCGGGGCGGTGGCGGTGAGATGCTTGGCCAATTCCTGGGCGCTGCGATTGATCTTTGAGGCGGCTTCGCCCGGCTGCGTCCCTACAAGGAGCAGGGCGGCGCAGGAGAACAGCGGGGCGGCGGGGAGCGGAATCGACAACTTCATGATCTCGAATCCCGGAGCCTACCCTGAACGTCGTCCCGAGAGCCATCCAAAAAAATGTCAAAAGGCGCGTTCGGTTTTCCAAGTCGCGACTTGGCTACGCGTCGCATTCACGATAGATACGTCCCATGCCAGAGATCTACGGAACCGACGCCTATTCCCCACCCCAGATCGCCGCGAAAGTCGAGGCCGTGGGCGAGGCCAAAGCCAGGCTGGCCCTGGAGCCGATGATCGCCCTCGGAGTGCTGGCGGGAGGCTTCATCGGCCTGGGCGCGCTATTCTACACCCTCGTCGTCAGCGATCCCGGGCTCTCCTTCGCGGTTTCCAGGGTGCTGGGTGGGCTGGTGTTTTCTCTCGGACTCATTCTGGTGGTCATCGCCGGGGCGGAACTCTTCACCGGGAACAATCTCATGGTCATGGCCTGGGTGGATCGCCGCATCAGCACCCGACTGCTGCTGCGCAATCTCGTCATCGTCTATTTCGCCAACTTCCTCGGTGCCGCCGGATTGGCGATGCTGGTCAGTTGGTCGGGCCACCTCTCTCTGGGGCATGTGGGAGAGACCGCCTTGCGCATCGCGAAATCCAAGGTCGAACTGGGCTTCGCCGAAGCCTTCTTCCGCGGTGTTCTCTGCAATCTGCTCGTTTGTCTCGCCGTCTGGCTGGCCATGGCCGGACGCAGCGTCACGGACAAGATCCTCGCCATCGTGTTTCCCATCACCGCCTTCGTCGCCTGCGGTTTCGAGCACTGCGTGGCCAACATGTATTTCCTCCCGCTCGGAATGCTGATCGCCCCGGAGAGCGATCCCGTCACGCTGGCGGACATGCTGCGCAACCTGTTGCCGGTCACGCTGGGCAATGTCGTCGGGGGCGCCGGCCTCGTCGGCCTGGTCTACCACGTCATCTATGATCGACCGGCGGAAAAATCCTGAGCTCCTCGGTCAGCCGAGCCGGTTCCGGTAGTCCTCGTAGCCGAACTCCCGGATCGCCCGGACGCGTCCGTCATCGCCCAGCAGGCTGATGCTTGGCAGCGGCACGCCATTGAAAGTCGTGGTCTTCACCATGGTGTAGTGGGCCATGTCGTGGAATACCACCAGATCGCCGACCGCCAGCGGCGCGTCGAAACTGTAGTCGCCGATGACATCGCCCGCCAGGCAGGTGGGACCGCCGAGCCGGTAGGTGTGGGGTTTCTCGCCCGGCAGCCCGGCGCCGTCGATCACCGGTCGATAGGGCATCTCCAGCACGTCGGGCATGTGGGCGGTGGCGGAGACGTCAAGCACGGCGATGGGCATGCCGTTTTCCACCAGGTCGATCACCGTTCCCACCAGCACGCCGGTGCGAATGGCGATGGCTTCGCCCGGCTCCAGATAGACGCTCAGATGAGGGTGACGGTCGCGGATTTCCCCGATCAGACGGACGAGCCGGTCCACCTCGTAGTCGGGCGCGGTGATCAGGTGACCACCGCCGAGATTCAGCCACTTCATCTCCCGCAGCCAGGGATCGAATTTCGCGAAGACCGCCTCCAGCGTCCGCTCCAGCGCGTCGGCGCCCTGCTCGCAGAGAGTGTGAAAATGCAGTCCCTCGATGCCGTCGATGTCCGCCCCTTCCAGCAACGATGCCAGCACGCCGAATCGCGAACCCGGCGCGCAGGGATTGTAAATCTCGGCGACCGCTTCCGCATACTCGGGATTGATCCGCAGGCCGGCCGAGACCGGGCGCGGCGATTGGCTCACCTGTTCACGGTAGCGATGCCATTGACTCACCGAATTGAAGATCAGGTGATCCGCGATCTCCAACAGCGCGGTCATCTCCGCCGGTTTGAAGGCGGGGGAAAAGACATGCGTCTCGCCGCCGAATTCCTCCGCGCCGAGGCGCGCCTCGTGGAGACCGCTCGCCGCCGTGCCCGCCAGGTGGGGGCGCAGATCCGGATAGACCGGGAAACAGGCGAAGGCCTTCTGGGCGAGGAGAATTTTGGCGCCGGTGAGCCGTTGCACTTCCGCGAGGATCTCCCCGTTGCGGCGCAGCGCCGCCAGGTCCAGCACAAAACTCGGCGTGTCGAGCCCGCTGGCGGCGAAGGCCTCGGCCATCGCGCCGACCTGGGAGGCGGGCATCGACGACGACCCGGACGATAGCGGCGAAGTGCTCATCGACGGTGTCGGAGTCAGGGAATGGGCAGCGGTTCCGCCTCGATCACTTCCCAGGGCAGGCCCCAGCGGTTGAGATCCTCCATGAACGGGTCCGGATCCAGCTCCTCCAGATTCCACACCCCCGGCTTGAGCCAGTGACCGTTGAGCATCTGCCGGGCGCCGATCATGGCCGGCGCACCCGCCGTGTAGCTGATGGCCTGGCTCTTCACCTCGGCATAACATTCCTGGTGATCGCACACATTGTAGATGAAGCGCGTGCCGATCTCGCCCGTCTCCTTCAGCTTGCCCGTGATGAGACAGCCGATGCAGGTCTTGCCCTTCGTCAGCGGGCCGAGACTGGCGGGGTCGGGCAGCAGCTTCTTCAGGAACTGGATGGGAATGATCTCCTTCCCCTCATAGTCGACCGGCTCGATGGACGTCAGGCCCACGTTTTCCAGCACCTTGAGGTGGGTGATGTAGTTCTGCGAGAAAGTCATCCAGAAACGGATGCGCTTCAGGCCGGCTAGGTTCTTCGCCAGGCTCTCCAGCTCCTCGTGAAAGAGAAGGTAAATGCGCCGCGTGCCGACCTCGGGATCGGGGAACGCGTAGTCGTGGCCGATTTCCAGAGGCTGAGTCTCCTTCCATTCGCCCTCCTCCCAGTAGCGACCGTTCTGGGTGATCTCGCGGAGATTGATCTCCGGATTGAAATTCGTCGCGAAAGGCAGGCCATGATCGCCCGCGTTGGCGTCGATGATGTCCACGGTGTGAATCTCGTCGAAAAGATGCTTTTGCGCCCAGGCGCAGAACACATTGGTGGTGCCGGGATCGAATCCCGAGCCGAGTATCGCCGTCAGGCCGGCCTCCCGGAAACGCTCCTGATAGGCCCACTGCCACGAATATTCGAACTTCGCGGTGTCCGGCGGTTCGTAGTTGGCGGTGTCGAGATAGTGCACCCCCGCCTCCAGACAGGCCTCCATCAGGGCCAGATCCTGGTAGGGCAGGGCGATGTTGAGCAGGATCTCCGGGCGCACTTCACGGAGCAGGGCAACGGTTTCCGACACGTTGTCCGCGTCCAGTTGCGCCGTCTTCAATTCCACGCCGGTGGCGGCCTTCACGTCCGCCGCGATGGCGTCCGCGCGCGACTTCGTGCGACTGGCCAGCCAGATTTCGCCGAAGGTTTCCGCGTCTTGGGCGCACTTGTGCGCGACCACGTTGCCGACGCCGCCGGCACCCACGATGAGTGTTTTTCGCATGATGGAGGAGAGGGGAGAGAACGGGGGAGACATTCCACACGGTTACGAAAGCCGGAGGGATCAGGGGTCGGAAAAGTCATTGCTGCCGTGGGATTGTCAAAATCCATTTCGTGGGCGGCATCGATTGTCACCCGGCGCGAGAAAGGCCGTTGACCCCGCTCGCCTTCCGCCCGCATCATCGCCCCACCATGCCACAATCGATGAAAAAAGCGTGTCGCGTCGCCTTCCTCGGCGCCGGCGACATCTCCACCCTGCACGCCGAGGCCGTCGCCGCCTGTCCCGGAGCCGAACTCGTGGGCCTGTGGTCCATCGATCCCGCCCTCAACGCGGAAAAATCGGCCCGCTTCGGCTGTCGCGTTTACCAGTCCGCCGAAGCCCTCGTCGCCGATCCCGACATCGACGCCGTGTTCGTCCTCACCAATCTCGAGACCCACCACGCCTACGCCACGCTCGCCATGGAGGCCGGCAAGTCCGTGCTGGTGGAGAAACCCGTCGCCCCCACCGTGGCCGAACTGGAGTCCCTCAAAGCCTGCGCCGGGAAAAACCGCGTCGTCCTCTGCCCCGGTCACAATTACCTCCATGAACCGTCACTGCACCGCGCCCGCGAGTTGCTTGTCTCTGGACGTTTGGGCAAGCTGGCCGCCATCTACATCCACTATCACATCCACCACCCCGAGGAAGTCGCCCGTCGCTATCCGGGAGTGATCCGGCACATCCTGACTCATCATGGTTACCTCCTGGGTTACCTGGGCGGTGCGGAGCACGCGCCCGTGTCCGTGTCCGCCATGAAGTCCGTGGTTCACTACGACGACTATCGGGGCGAGGACCTCGCCCTGGTGAACCTGCGGCTCAAGTCCGGCGCGCTCGCCCATTTCTGCGCCGATTTCGCCGCCGACGATCACTCGTCCGATCCCTGGACCTTCGTGGTCAAAGTCATCGGTACCGGCGGAGCCACCCGATTCAGTTACCGCGATTGGGTGGAAAACCGACCCGGCGTCGTCCATTCCCACACCTGGTCCGCCTACGGTTGGCACATCCGCGAGGAGGTCCGCCACTTCATCGAAGAATGCCTCGGCAAAGGCGCGTCCCCGCTCTCCACCATCGACGACGCCATCCTGGCCCAGCGCGTCATCGAGGCATGCGAGTTGTCCGTGGCCGAAAGGCGGGAGGTGGCGCTATGAGGCGCGCATAACAGGGTTGGGTCGCGGAACCAACCCTCTTTGGTCTTCTCACCTCCCGCGCTTCGCGCGGCTGAAGCGTGATTTGCGCTCTTGGGCGGCTTCCTCGGCGCTTTTCTCGGCCGGTTCGGGCGGGGCGGCGGGGGCTTCGGGAACGGGGGGCGCCGCGACTTCTGGTTTTTTTTCCGGCCTGGCCTGTCGGGGGCGCGCTTTGGGTTTCGACGACTTGCTTCGCGCGAGGGCAAACTCGGGCAGTTGCCAGCCGGTGCGGGTGACGAGGGCGTCGGTGATCACCAGTAGCAGGAGCAGGCTCAGCAGCCAGGGCTGGATGCTGGCGAAATCTTTGCGCTCGGGCTTTTTCCACGCCTCGGACAGTTCGAGCAGTTCGCGTCCGCCGCTGATCTCGGAAACGATGCGCAACTCGGCGACGCGCTCGCTGTCAAAGGCCCACTCGGTGCTGGTGCCCACGATCACGGGACCAAAGGGCAGGGCGGTCTCGCCCACGCGCACGGCGCCGCGGATGAGTTCGCCCTCTTTCAGATCGGTGCGCACGGAGAAATGGCCGGGCGCCAGGCGTTCCCAGGTCAGCGCGGAGGTGGCGTCGGCCCCCTCGCCGCGGGCGAGCACCACCTGGGGGGGGCGGGTGGCGAAGCGGTCGGCCCATTCGGCCTCGTCGTAGAGGAGGTCGATGGTCAGTTCAGTGCCGACCAGCTCGTGGCGCAGGCCGATGCCGGGCGGTGTCTGCTCGCCCATGAGCCAGCGATTCAGGGTCTGGAGGAAATCTCCGACCTGGGGCCAGGCGCGGACCCGGTCGGAAAACTCGCCGCCGAGGGGAAAGGAAACCGCCGCGCTGCGTCCGATGCCGCGCCGTCCGGTGGCCACGAGCGGGGCGGCATATTCGTCTTTCGACAGCAGGGCGGCGGCGTCGCCCTCGCGGGTATAGCTGAGATTGTAGCCGTCCACCTCGCCGAGCCATTCGAGATCCTTGGCGGCGATCTCGTACCAGGCACCGGTGGGCTGGGCGCCGATGGGCTCCTCGATGAAGGTGGAGCGGGCGACGGTGACGGTTTCCTGGGCGAAGATGTTGGGCAGGTCGCCGGGGACGGTGGTGAAAAACATGCGTCCGTTGCCGAGTTTGGCGATGTCCTCGATGAAGGGGGCGTCGGGGTCGGACTTGGTGCCGAGGCCGATGACGCTGACGGTGCCGGCGTTTTTCACCATGTCGGCGATGAGCGCTTTGTAGGCGCCGGGCTCCTCGGAATCGGCGGCGTCGGTGAAGAGGATGATGTGGCGCTGGCCGACTTCGGCTTTCTTCAGCTCGTCCCACGCGGCTTTGAGTCCGGTGTAGACG
This sequence comes from uncultured Verrucomicrobiales bacterium, assembly GCA_964439145.1. Lineage (GTDB taxonomy): Bacteria > Verrucomicrobiota > Verrucomicrobiia > Verrucomicrobiales > DEV007 > JAEUHH01. The sequence goes on along the minus strand of CAYTNL010000003.1, from coordinate 92,428 downwards.
TAGATGCCGCCGCCCATGCTCTCGATGCGTCGGACGCGGTTGATGATCTCGGCGCGATGCTGACCCACGTTGGTCAGGGGGACGATGGAGTGGGAGCTGCTGTCGACGGCGTTGACGGCGATGAGGTCCTGGGAGCCGAGGAGTTCCACGGCCCGGCCGGAGCCCTCGTTGGCGAGCTGCATCTTGGTGTGGCCGCTGGCGGTGGTCATGCCCATGGAGCCGGAGCGATCCATGATGATGGCCATGGCGACGGCGAGCTTCCGGTGTTCGCTTTTCAGCTCCATGGTCACGGGGAGCAGGGGGTCGATGGCGCTCTCGTAGTAGCCGCCGGAGCCGAAGCTCTGTTTGCCGCCCGCCATCAGCAGGCCGCCGCCCTGTTCGTTGACGTAGAAGTCGAGCGCCTTGAGGAAATCGTTGGGCATGTCCCAGGCGGGGACGTTGTTGATGATGACGTTTTTGGTCCCGGTGAGCATGCCGAGGGTGAGTGAGCCGGGATCGTTGACCACGCGCACATCGAAGCCCTGGGCGCCGAGGATGCGGGCCACGGGGTCGTCGAGGTAGGCGGTCACCAGCAGCACCCGGGGGCCGGCGGTGATCTCGATCCAGCCTTCGTGCCGGTTGTTGCCCTGGTGGGCGTCGGTCTGGGGGGTGATGGTGACTTCGTAGCGGTGGGAACCGGGATCGACGAGCCGATCGGTGAATCGCAGCGAGGCGGCGCCATTCTCCACCCGCGCCTTTGTCTCGGCGATCACGGTGCCGTCGCGGGTCACGCGCAGGGGCACCTCGGCGTCGAGGTCACCGGAGAGCCGGATGTCGAGGATGAAGGGTTCACCGACTTGACTGCGGGCGGGCAGGGCGAAGTCGGTGACGCGGTAGTCGACCGTCTCCTCGGCGGTGAGCAGGCGGTAGTCGAGCGGAATGCCCATGGTCTGTAATTTCTCGGCCAGGCCGGTGAGGGGTTCGGTGCTGTAGCCGTCGGTAAAAGCCAGCACGCGGGTGTGGCGGTCGCGGTCGGCGAGCGCGAGGACGTCCTGCAGGGCGAGTGCGGTACGGGTGAGGCCGCGGTCTCCGGGGTAGGTGGCGGTCTCGGTGTTGGGTTTGCTGACCACTTCGGCGGCGTAATCGACGAGGTGGAGTCGATCCTTGGAGCGCGGCGGCTTCAAGAGGCGTTTCCATTCTTCGATGTTTTGGGAAACGATCTCCTCGGCCGAGGCGGAGCGGTCGATGAGCACCCAGAGATCCATCCCGTCGGCGAGGCGACGAATCCGGGGATCGGCCAGGGCCAGCACCAGGATGACCAACCCCGCCGCGCGCAGGGGGCGCCACAGCTCGAGCCGTCGGTAACACCAGCCGACGATGGCGAGCAGCGGTAGCAGGATCAGGTACTGGGGGGAGGCGAACTGCAAGGGCGTGTCCAGTGATGGGATGAAGGGCGGATCAGTAGTCGGCGCCGTTGAGGCTGCGGGCGACGGAGGCGAGCCAGGCCTCGAGAGCGGCGCGGAGGCTGGCGACGCGCTCCGGCTGGCTGGCGGCGAGGTCGTTTTCCTCCTTGGGATCGGCGGCGAGATCGTAGAGTTCCCAGGTGACCGCGTCCGCTTTCTTGGGGTTCTGGATGCGGTGGAGTTTCCAATTCCCGTCGATCCAGGCGGCGTGACCGGGGAAGCTGTCCGTCGGATGCGACGGTTCGGGCAGTTGGGCGGCGCGCTGGCTGGACTCGTGGGCGGGCAGATCGCGGCCCGCCTGCTGGGCGGCGAGGAGTTCCGCCATCCACTCGGCCGAAGGGGTGCCGATGCCGGGCACGACGTGGTCCCAGAAGCCCATGGGTTTTTCCCGCGCTTCGGGCGCGTCGCCGTCGATGAGCGGTAGCAGGCTGGCGCCGTCGAGGGGCGGCTGACCGGGCATGTCGACGCCGACGATGTCCAGTAGAGTCGGATAGATATCGCAGGTGTTGCAGCGGAGATCGGTGGAGCGGGGGGCGGGAATCTTCGCGGGCCATTCGAGGATGGCGGGGACGAGGAGGCCGCCCTCGTAGACCTTGCCCTTGTTGCCGCGGAAGCCGCCGGCGTTGCCGATCTTGGGCAGGGCGCCGTTGTCGCTGCAATACCAGAGGATGGTGTTGTCGCGGATACCGAGTTCGGTCAGGGAGTCACGCAGTTTCCCGAAGGCCCGATCCATGCCGGTGATTTCGCCGAGGAAATCGCGCCGGTTCTCCGGCTCATCCGGGTAGAGGGCGCGATCCTCGTCGGCGGCGCGGTGGGGGCTGTGGGGCGAGCCGAACCAGATGACGGCGAAGACGGGCGCATCCTCCTTGAGCGCTTTCCGCATCCAGTCGAGGGCGTCGTCCACGGCGATGAAGCTGCTCTCGCCCTCGCGTTGGACGGCGCGGCCCTCATCGGACATCACGGCGTCGTTGTCGTAGAAATTCGGCGCGCTGACCCAGCGGTCGAAGCCGTTGGCGCCGGGATTCGCCGGGCTGTCGTGGCGGACTGAGCCGAGGTGCCATTTTCCGAAATGACCGGTGGTGTAGCCGGCGGTCTTGAGCGCCTCGGCGAGGGTGGTCTCCTGCGGGCGCATGGGGTAGCCCCATTTGAAAACGCCCATGCGGTTGGGATGGCGACCGGTCATGACGCTGGCGCGGGTCGGCGAGCAGACGGGGGCGGCGGCGTAGAAGCGGTCGAAGCGCAGCCCGCTGGCGGCGGCGTCATCGAAATGCGGCGTCTTCACCGCGGGATCGCCCTGGTAGGCCATGTCGCCCCAGCCCTGATCATCGGCCATCACCAGGATGATGTGGGGCTTTTCCTCCGCCAGTCCGGGGAGGGCGGGGATGAGGGTGAGCAGCAGGGCGGTGAGGAGGCGTTTCATGGCAGGTCGGTCGGGTCGAGGGGAAGTTTCACCACAGGAGCAGGGGAAAGGAAAGCGCATTCCGGGGATAGAGCCGTCAGCCGAGGGTCACGGTGGCGGCGCCAAGGCCGGTGTAGTCGGACGGGGCACAGGTCAGGAGGACGACCTGGAGCCCGCGCCGGGCGGCGAGGTCGAGCATGCGCTGGAGGGTACGCACGCGCTCGGGATCGGAGTGGGTGAAAGCGTCGTCGAATACCACCGGCAGGCAGCCGTCGTGATCGGCGGCGAGGATCTCCGCCATGGCGAGACGGAAAGCGGCGGCGACCTGTTCGCGGGCGCCTCCGCTGAGTTCATCGAAATCAAAGGCGGCCACCTCGCGTGCCACCCGGAGCGTTTCAAATTTCCCGTCGTTCAGCCCGATCTCCACCTCGGCGTCGGGGCCGAACAGTTGCTGGAGATAGCCGGTGACCTTGTCCGCGAGAGGGCGGGTGAACTGGTGCGCCAGGGCGCGCTGTTCCTCGGCGAAGCAGTCGGCCAGCAGTTGGATGGCGCGGGCTTTGCGCTCGACGCCGGTCTGGTGACGGCGGGCGGACTCCGCCTCCGCCTCGGCGAGGGCGAACGTCTCCGCCGGATCCTGTCCGCCGCCGTCGCGGGAGAGGATGTCGCGGGCCACGGCGCGGCGTTGCTCGGCCTCGCCGAGGGCTTTCCGGGCCAGCTCCTGGGCGCGGTGATGGCGCTCGGCGTCCGCGTGAAGCGTCTCCGGCTGGAGCGCGGCGAGCGCCGATCCGGTGGCGGCGAGTCGCTCCGCCGACTGGCGCGCATCGTCGGCGAGCAAGGCGAGTCTTTCCCGCCGCTGCTCCCCGGTGCCGTGGGTTTCCTCCAGAGTCCGCAGTCGGATTTCCAGGTTCTGACGCTCGGCGCGCGCTTCTTCGATGGATTGGGAATGCCGTTGAAGGGATTGCTCCGTCTCCCGCAGCGTGCGTTCGGCGGTGTCCGCGTCGGCCCGGGCACGGGATTCTCCGGATTCCAGCGCGTCGAGAGCGGCTTGCGCGGCGGACACGGCGTCCCTCGCGTCTTTGGCGCTCCCGGGCGTGGTTGGGTCGGGGAGCGAGGCGGCGCGTCGCTCGACCTCGGCGAGCGCGCTGGTGAGGGCGGCATCGGCTTCGGCGAGATCCCGCTCGATGGTGTCGGCATTCTTGCCGCGCAACTCGGCATTGTCCGCGTCGATCCGGGCGGTGAGTTCCTGTCGACGGGTGAGAAAGGCGGCGGCCGCATCGATGGAAGCGACGCCCAGCGTCTCCAGCGCGTTGTCCAATTTATCACGGCAGGACTCGACGCGTTGTCGGGCGGCGGTGAGGTTGTTGCCGCCGCCGGGAGTGATCATCAGCCGGGTGTGGTCGCCGATTTCCACCTCGGTCTCGTCGGTGATGATGCGGACCGCGCCGGGAGTCAGCGTCTCGCCCGCCACCCGCACGGGGAGCTCGCCGGAGCGCAGGGTGATGCCCGAGGCCATCGCCTCGAGTGCCGCGGCGGCCTGGGAGCGTTCGCGGTCGAGCTGTTGCAGAGCGGAAAGCGCGTCGCCACTGACGCGGGGCAGCCGGGCGAGGTCGGTCTCGAGGGTGCGGACAGCGGCGCGCAGCTCGGCGATCTCCTTCTGCCCGCGGGCGAGCCGGTCGCGCCGCTCCTGAAAGTCAAAACGATCCCGCCAAGCCTTCGCCAACTCCAGTCGGGCGCGCGCCGCCCGCAGATCCTCCGCCAGCCTCCGGCTGTGGCCGATGGCGAGGTCGTGTTGATCCTTTCGGGCGACGACATCGGCCTCGAGGTGACGGGTTTGCTCCTCGATCGGCGCCAGAGTCGCCGAGGACTTCCGAATTCGCTCCGCCAGCTCGGCGATCTGGCGCTCGGCGGTCAGCAGCGCCTCGTGCCGGGCCGCCGCCTGATCGGCATCGCGCTGATCGAGCTCTCTCTGATGACCCAGGCGCCGCGCCTCCTCCAGGCGGGCTTCGGTGTCGGCGCGGGCGGTGGCGAGAGTGCCCAGCTCGGCGGTTTTTTCCGCGATCAACCGGTCGGCGCTGGCGTGGTCCTCGACCGCTTGGCGGAGTTGGCGCGTTTTTTCGCGGGCGCTCTCCAGGGCGGCCTCGGCCTCCTCCAGGGCGCGGTTGGCGCGGTCGAGATCCGAATTCGCTTTCGGTTTTCCGTTCTGGTTGAACATCGCCGTCGACCGCTCGGAAAAAACCGCCGCCACCCGGCTGTCGAGATCGGATTCCATGGCCACGGCGCCGCCCTCCTCCTTGAGCCGCGCCATCAGCGATTGGCGTTGGTCGTTGGCGTGGGGGGAAGGGCTGTCGCCGCCTTGTCCCTGGCGCACCCAGAGGTGCCCCCATTGGCTGGCCGCGCGCTCGGCCACGCCGCGACCTCCGCTGACTTCCTCGACGCCGAGCAGTTTGCCGAGTTTCGTCTCCGCCTCGTCCTGCTGCCAGGTCTCACCGCCCTCGCGGGTCAGGGTCGCGGTGCCGCTGGTGCCGCTGAAGCGCTTGGCAATGCGCCAGGTGTGGCCATGCGCCTCAAAGCGCACCTCCACCTCGGGATGGCCGGAATGCCGGTGCGACACCATGCTTTTCTGAGCCTCGCCCGTTACCCGCGCCCGGAGGAACAGGGCGCGGTGGGCGGCCTCCGCCAGGGTGCTCTTGCCCGACTCGTTGGGGCCGCCGATGACCGTGCGCGCCGGGTCCAGGGGGACCGTGAGATCCTGATGGACGCGATAGTTGCGGACGGTGATGGACAGCAGTCGCATGAACTCAGGTGGCGTTGGCGGCGGCGTGGAGTTCCCGCAGGGCCACGCGGGCCAGGGCGGCCTCATCGGCGTCGGAGGCGCGGGATTTTTCCAACAGCTTCGTGGCGACCCGGGAGATCAGCGGATCGCCGCCGCGTCGAGTCAGGGCTTCGATCTCGGCGTCGGTCGGGGTGATGCGGGTGTCGTTGGAGAGCTTCAGCCTCAGCAGCCGCGCTTCCCAGGCCTCGAGTCGCTCTTCCAGCCGCGTGGTCGCCTCGATGCCGAGGGTGCCGCGCAGCTCCAGCCGGAGCAGGTCGCGGGCGGCGCGTCGGGCGATGAGCGCGTCGATGCGCTCTTCGAGCGTATGAAGATCCTCGTCCCCGGTGAATTCGAACGCCAGTTGATGCCAGCCCAGCGCTCCGGTGGAAACCACTTCCACTTCGGGGAGGTCGCCGCCGCGCGCGACCGTCACCGCGAGAGCGTGGCCGGGCAGATTGCTGTCGCCTTTGGAGAAACGATCCGGCTCCGGCGTGCCAGCGTACCAGGCGCGCGGCCCCACCTGTTTCGTGCCGTGCCAGTCGCCGAGGGCGATGTAGTCGAAAAGATCCTCTGGGAGACGGTCGAGGTCGATGAGGTTGGGCACGCCGCCGGCATCCTCCTCGTCATCGCCCCCTCCGAAATCCTGGATGCTCCCGTGAGCGAGCACGAGACGGGGCTTTTCGCCGTAGCCGGCCAGCGATTCCGCGTCCAAGCCCCGCAGCCAGGCGGTGGGATCGATGGCCTCGTGCCGTCGCAGCAGCGGGCAGGGAAAGATCACCGCCGACTCCAGTTCCACCGGTTCGGGTGTCAGCAGGACGCGCAGATTGGGAGCCAGGCTGTCGCGTTCTCTCAGGAAAAATTCCTGCTCCCACAGACTGCCGGGACCGCCGTGGTCGTGATTTCCGGGAATGACCAGCACTGGCACGCCGATGGCGCCGAGGGCGCCGCACGCCTGGGAGACCGTCGCCTTGCTGGCGGTGGGGGTGTCGAACAGGTCGCCGGCCACGAGGACGAAGGTGGCCCCCCGCTCCCGCGCCAGGGCGCCGAGTCGATCGATGGCCAGGAGGCGTTCCCGGCGGATGAGGGCGCGTTTTTCCGTGTCGGCCACCCGGGCATAGGGTTTCCCGATCTGCCAGTCGGCGGTGTGGATGAACGTGGTGGGAGAGGGCATGGAAACGCGGCTCGGCGGCAAGAGCGTGCCCGTGATGCCCGGCCTCGGCAAGGGCGGTTTTTTCCCCTGATTGGGGATCGCATTCAAGAGGGTTGAGTCGCCGACCAGACCCTCTCAAGTCACCGGAAGATGGCGTCGATGCCCATAGCGCTCTTGCGGGCGAACTTGGGGATCATGCGGGGGCGGGCGCGCTTGATGACGCTGTAGATGAGGGACAGGAGGCGGAGGAAGAACAAGCGATCAACGATGCGGTATTTGTGCTGCTCGCGGAGGCAGTAGTTGAAAAACCAGTTCAGGTAACGGGCGTTGAGCTTGAAGGGCTCGAAGTCGAGCTTCACGGCGTAGCGGAATCGGGTGCCGCGGGGGTAGCGGCGTTTGTAGGCTTTTTTCGCGGCTTTCAAGCGGTCGCGGATCTCCTCGTCGTAGGGGCGGAAAAAATACTCCCGCGCCAGGGCGAGGAGGCCGAGGGTCATTTCCATGTATTCGATGTCCTCGACGGGCAGTCCGCACTCGGCGGCGAGGGTTTTCATGCGCCCGATCTTGGCGATGGCGGCGTGGCCGGAGCGGATGCAGGCTTCGCCATCGGTGACGAAGTGGCCGAGCACTTTCTTGATGGAGTGGTTGATGAAGAGATTGTGCCAGTAGACGCCGATGAGGGGGGGCACGCGGACGCGGCGGAAGTAGAGGGTCTGGCGGGCGAAGTCGGGGACGTAGAGCAGATCGAGCACGACCTCGTGCGAGAGGCGGAGCAGCTCGATCCAGGCGGCGCTGTCGCCGGGGCGGCAGGCGGGGAAGCTCTTGATGGCGCTTTCCACGGAATCGCCATCCTTGAACAGGCGCAGGGTGACGTGGGTGTTGATCTCGGTCCAGACGGAGCCGCCCTCCAGCCAGGTGAGGCGGCGAAAGGGATGCCAACCGCCGGTCTGGCACCAGACCATGATGCCGACGACATTGGGCGCCGCGCGCAGGTCGCGGGCGATGCGCTCGTAGTCCCAGCCGGTGAAGCTGGGGTATTCTCCGGCGCCCTCGTACTCGCGCCGGGTCTGGAGTTCGACGATCTTGGGGATCTCGGTGACGAAGAAGTTCCGGTTCAGGCTGAGATAGCGGAAAAAGTCCGACTCGCCGTATTTCATGGACAGGACCAGGGCCGGGCTGTCGATGCCGGCGAGGGAGCGCTCCAGGGTGCTGTCGCGCCAGATGAGGTCGCCGACGTGGTGGGCGCCGACGGTCCAGGTGCGGAAGACGCAGGTGCGATGGTGTTTTTCAAAGACGGGCAACAGCTCGCGGAGGAAGCGGTTGACCATGGCGGGATTTTTCAGGTGGAGGTCGCTGCGGAAGTCCTCCTTCACGTCGAGCCCGTCGGATTCCCCGATGCGGATGATGAGTCCGGCGACTTCGGGGAACTCGGTGAAGAAGTGGTCGAAGAGTTCGCCGAGGAAGGCGTTGATGGCGCGCTCGCCGCGGAGTTTTTCCCGCAGGGCGGGGGTCCAGGACATGACGTCGAGGGTGAGGTAGACGGCGAGTCCGGCCTCGCGGCAGATGGCGAAGAGGGGGCGGAAGCTATCCTGGAACTCCGCGATCTGGGAGCGGATGTCGGCCTCGTAGGCGGGGTGATCGGCGAGGTGGGGGAGGTCGTCCAGGCTGACGGCGTTGAACCCGGTGGCGGCGGCGCGCTCGGTGAAGCGGCGGAGATCCCCGGCGATCTGCGCGAAGAGGGCGGCGCGCTCGTCGGGGGCGAGTTTTTGAAATCGGCGCCAGGGGATCTTCGACCAGTTGATCCGGACGCGGTCGTAGCCCCGGAAGAAGGGGCCGATGGCATCGATGAGGTGGAGGGGTTTCAGAGAGGGAGTCGGGGCGGGGTGGCGGGAAGAATTCCCCCGGTCGGGCCTCCCGGCCACGGGGAAATTGGTGACGAATCCGTCACGCGGGGACTCGTCGGCGGGAGATCAGGCCTCGTATTTTTCCGGCACTTCGTCCTCGTGGAGGAGGTAGAAGGCGGTCTGGACGACGTTGAGTCCGTAGTTGGCGATGAGTTCGAACTGGTTGTTCATGTCGATGGTCACCATTTCGGTTTTCACGGCGCCCTCGGTCACGCCCATCCGTTTCATGGCGCGTTTGTTGAGTTGCTTGCGCAGTTTGTCGGTGGCGCGCTCGATGGCTTCGGCTTTTTTCAGTTTGGCCTCGGACGCGCCGGTGGCGAGCACGTCGGAGTAGAGGTCGATGAGTTCCAGAATGCGGTCGGCGAAGGCGAGCACACTGTCGGTGGCCTCCTGGCTGAAGCTGCGGTTTTTCTCGTATTTCCGCTGGGTGATCTGGATGAGTCGGTAGATGGCGTCGGAGATCTCCTCGAGCTCCGAGGCGATGCGCAGCATGCGGGTGACGGCGCGGGCATTCTCCTGGCTGATTTCGGCGGCGGAGGTGCGGACAAGGTATTCGGTGATGTCGTGGGTGAGGATGTCGGCGTCGTCCTCGAGGGTTTTGAGGTGTTTGACCTCGGTGCTGAGGTCGGTCTCGGGGTTCTTGAAGACGTTCAGATAGCCGACGAACATTTCGCGGGTGAGCGCGGCGAGTTCGCGGGTGGCTTTTTCCGCTTCGGGGAGGTTCAGTTCGCCGACATCGACCATGGACTGGGAGATGAAGCGGAGGCGTCGGGGCGTGTGGGAGGGGGTGCTAGGTTCATCCCGCACCCAGCGGGTGACGAGTTTGGCGATCTGGGGGACGAAGGCCACGAGGAGGAGGATGTTGGCCAGGTTGAAGAGGGAGTGAAAGATGGCGAGTTTGAAGCCGATGTCGGAGTCGATTTTGTCGGTGCGGAAGCTGTCGGGCAGATGATCGCCCAGCCAGAGGACCATTTGGGAGAAAGGGTAGAAAGCGACCAGCATCCAGACGACACCGAGGATGTTGAAGAGGAAATGGGCGCGGGCGGCGCGACGGGCGTTGACCGAGGTGCCGAGGGACGCGAGCCAGGCGGTGACGGTGGTGCCGATGTTTTCCCCCAGAACGATGGCGGCCGACTCGTGGAAACCGATCCAGCCCTGGATGGCCAGGGTGACGGTGATGGCCATGGCGGCGGAGGAGGACTGGACGACGAGGGTCAGGATGATGCCGAAACAGAGGAAGGTGGCGATGGAGAGATAGCCGTGGCCGGAGAGGCTGCTGATGAACTCCTGCATCCGGACGGCCTGAGCCTTGATTGCGGGGTCGGTACTCTGGAGCATGGATTTCACATCCGGCACGGACTCCTTGAGCAGGTGGAGGCCGAAGAAGAGCAGGCCGAAACCGATGAGGACCTCGCCGAAACTTTTCCAGCGGTTGCGACCGATGAAAAAGACGGGCAGGCCGATGCCGATGATGGGGATCGCGATGCTGGATAGAGAGAATTTCCCGATGGTGGCAATGATCCACGCCGTCAGGGTGGTGCCCAGATTGGCGCCCATGATGACGCCGATGGATTCGATGAGGGTGAGGAGTCCCGCATTCACGAAGCTCACCACCATGACGGTGGTGGCGGAGGAGGATTGGACGAGTCCGGTGGTGATGAGGCCGGTGGCGATGCCGGAGAAGCGGTTGTGGGTCATGGTGGCCATGACGCGGCGCATGCCGTCGCCGGCGGTGCGCTGGATGCCCTCGCTCATGATTTTCATCCCGTAGAGGAAAACGCCGAGCGCGCCGAGGATCTGGAGTATGAAGACGAGTGTTTGCATCGCGGGAGGCGCCAGAGTTGGCTTATGTGACGATTTTGTCACGTAGAAAACCGAGTCGAGCGCCCGCCCCCGCCCGAATGACGGTCTCGCGTGTCGCGAGGTGGCCGGATGGCGCCCGCCGGGCCGGTCTGGTGGTCAAGGGCCTGTCCGTGAGGAAGTTGTCACGTTGATTGCCGGGGGCGAAATGTGACAAAGTTGACACCCAAGCCGGTTTGACCGTCACCGGTGTGCCTCCGAGTTTTCGGCGGAAAAAAGACCCGTTCCGGTGTTCCGATTCCACATCAAGCAACCCACACGAAGGATCACCTCCTCCCAAAACCAACTCAGGCAAATTCCATGAAAAAAACCACTACTCTGTTCGCGCTGATGGCGCTCGCCGTGGCGACGTCCCAGGCTGAAGACAAGATCGTGATCAAGGGCTCCGACACTCTCGGCGCCAAGATGGTCCCCCAGCAGGCCGAGGCCTACAAGGCCGCCGGCAACTCGGTGTCTTTCGAGATCGCCGCCGAGGGCTCTTCCACCGCCTTCACCAGCCTGCTGTCCGGCACCGCCGACATCGGCATGTCGAGCCGCAACATCAAGAGCTCCGAAGTTGACGAGTTCACCGCCAAGGGCATGGAGATCCAGGAGTGGGTCGCCGGCTACGACATGATCGGTGTGATCGTGAACGAGAACAACGGCGTCAAAAAGCTCACCCTCGAGCAGGTCGAGAAGATCTTCACCGGTGACATCACCGACTGGAGCGAGGTCGGCGGCTCGGCTGGAGAGATCTCCGCCTACACCCGCAACACCTCCTCGGGCACCTACAAGAGCTTCCAGGAAATGGCGATGAACAAGCGCGACTACGGTGCCAGCACCCAGAAGATGGCCGGCAACGAGCAGATCGCCGCTGAGGTCGCCAAGAACCCGAACGGTATCGGCTACGTCGGTCTCGCCTACATCGAAAACGACGGCATCAAGGCGGTCGAAGTCGATGGTGTCGAGTGTGAGCCGAAAAACGCCAAGAAATACCCGATCGCGAGGAGCCTGTTCTTCTACTCCATCAAGGGCAAGCTCTCCCCCGCGGCCGAGAAATTCCTCACTTGGGCGATCAAAGATCCGGCCGCTCAGGAAATCGTCGAGCGCGTCGGCTTCATCAAGCCCTGATCTTCCCGGTTTTTTCCCGAAATCATCGTAATCACGAAAGGCGTCCGGGATTTCTTCCGGGCGCCTTTTTTTCCGCGAAAAAACCGCTCGATTCAGCGGCCAGCGTCGTCATGATGTGACGGAAACGTTGCCTTTGAAGGCGGGAAAAGAACCGGGGCGTGGTATAGGACCTGATCGACTCGGGGGGTGGCCCTGAATCACCCTTCCGGCAAAGAAACAGACTGACCAGATGAGCGAAAGCACCGAACAGACACGGCCGAAGACGGGTGGGCGTGGCCCGTTCCCGCGCAAGGGGTTTCAGATCCTCGGGCTGGGCTTGCAGGATTTCATTCGCTACTTTTTCGGTGGCAACGCGGCTCTGGCCATCGTGATGCTTATCCTCATCTGCGTCTTCCTCGCGGTGGAGGCGGTCTGGTTTTTCCCCCAGCATCATCACGAATACCGCATCTATCGCCAGGGCGGCCAAGAGTATGTCGACCTCATCGGGGCGGAGATCGACGCGCACAACCGTCTCGGCAGCACGATCAATATCGGCTATCTCTCCGAGGTGAACGAGTCCTCGAAAGAGGAGGATCGGCTCATCAATGCCCTGCTCCAGGTGGGGACGGCGGTGGAAAAACGCACCGAGCGGGCGGGCGAGCGCCTGGAGGAGGCGCGGGAGGCTATCGAGGATCTCCCGGAAGAGATCGCCGAGGAGGAGGACGCGGCGGAGAAGGCGGAGATGGAGGCGGATCTGGAGGAAGCCCGTCGGCTGGAGCCGGAACTGGCTCGACTGTGGCGGGAGGCGGCCAAGGAGGCACTGGAGGCGCCCGAAGTATGGGACATGGAGGGGAACCCCATCCATTTGAACTCCGAGCAGCGGGAGAAGATCACGGAGGCCGTGCTGATGGCCGAGCCGGAGAAAGAAGTGGAGCATCCCTATTTCGAGGCTCTGCGCGAGAGCAGCGCGGCGAAGAAGGCGGAGTCGCGGGAGCGACTGGCGGCATTCAAGGAGTCTATCGACACGCTGCGGAATGCCGTGGGACCTTTGCGGGATCTGCACGGGGAACTCCGGGAGAAGGGGATGGAGAATCGTCAGGTGCTCGACAAATTCGAGACGGCGCCCGCGCGCAAAAAGGCTCTGCTGGAGGGGGCGGAGGCGACCGAAGATCCTGAGGAGCGGGCGAGAAAACTCAAGATGGCGGAGGAAGTGGTGATGGAGACCCCGGACTATGAGGCGCTGACGGCTCCCATCTACGCCACGGTCCCGAAGTTCGGCGAGATCTCGCCCGTGTTGGTGGAATCTGTCAAGAAAGCCTGGGCGACTCTGCCCGAGTCCAAATCGCTGGACACCAAATCGGGCCGCGAGAAGATGCGGGCGGCGAAGGCGTATTATGAAGAGTTTCTCTCCGCGGCCCAGCGTGCCGAAGAGCGGGTGCCGGTGTGGCGGCACGACAAACCGATGTCGTGGGCGAAGACGGTGCTCGCTTTCTTCGTGGGGAAGGATTGGGTCACGAACAGCTCCTGGCACGAATTCTACGGTCTGCTGCCCCTGTTCACCGGATCGCTCATCATTTCGGTGATCGCCATTCTGGGTTCGGTGCCCTTTTCTGTGGCGGCGGCGGTGTATGTGAATCAACTGGCGCGACGCCGGGAGCAGAATTTCATCAAACCGGCGCTGGAGTTCATTCAGGCCATTCCCTCGGTGGTGCTGGGCTTTTTCGGCATTCTGGTGCTGGGCACCGCGCTGCGAAATCTGAGTCAGGTCGAGTGGCTCTCCTGGATGCCGGGTTTCCCCATGTCCGAGCGTCTCAACATGCTGACGGCCGGCATTCTGCTGGCCTTCATGGCGGTGCCCACCATTTTCACTCTGGCGGAGGACGCGCTCAACAACGTGCCCAAGGCCTTCTCCGAAGCTTCGCTGGCACTCGGGGCCTCACGTCTGCAGACCATCTTCAGGGTGGTGATGCCGACCGCGGTGTCCGGCATCGTGGCCGCCATCCTCCTGGGCTTCGGCCGCATCATCGGGGAGACCATGGTGGTGTTGCTCGTGGCCGGGAACAAGATCCAGATCCCGGACTTCACCGCGGGCCTCGGGGTGTTTTCCCAGCCCGCCCACACCATGACCGGGATCATCGCCCAGGAGTTGGGCGAGGTGGACAAGGGCTCGCTCCACTGGCGGGCGCTGTTCATGGTGGGGATGGTGCTGTTCGTGATCTCGCTGACGATCAACTTTTTCGCCCAGCGCATCCTGAAGCGATTCCATCAGGGATACTGACTTCGCCGCCCCTTTTCTGAACTTTTCCCTCTCCCGCGTCATGCATGATGTGAACACCCGGCAAGCCTCATCGGAAGACAATCCGTTCTCCACCAAACGCCACGATCTCAAAAGGACGGAGTTTGCCTTCGGTCTGCTGCTCCGTTTGGCGACCTATTTCGTTCTGCTGTGCGCGTTCTACATTTTCGGGGACATCGTCGTCAAAGGCGCGCCGGTGGTGTTTCAGTCCCAGTTTCCCTTCATCAACACCACCTTCTTCACCGAAAGTCCCGAGACACTCGTGGTCTATGAAACCGCCGACGGGGTGGAGCATCAGTCCGGTTTCGGCGCCTACACCGAGTTTCGCCAGGCCAATCCCGGAGTCGAGATCGTCAAGGAACACACCCACTCCTACTCGGCCGGGGGCATCCTGGGGCCGCTGGTCGGGACGGCGCTGCTGACTCTCATCTGCATCGTGGTGGCGCTGTTTGTCGGCCTGGCCGCCGCCATCTATCTCAACGAATACAGCGGCAAAGGACGCTTCATGGACGCGGTCAGGTTGGCGATCCTCAATCTCGCCGGGGTGCCGTCGATCGTGTTCGGTCTCTTCGGTCTCGGACTGTTCTGTCTGTTCTTCCCCGTGGTCGTGCCCGAGGAGAGTCTGCGTACGAAGCTGGCCTTCGAGCTGTTCAGTTCGGGGAAATACCTGGCCTTCCAGGGCTGGGGCACCTCGATGTTGGCTGGCGGACTCACCCTCGCGGTCATGATCCTGCCGGTCATCATCACGGCTTGCGAGGAGTCACTGAAGGCGATCCCCCAGGGCTTCCGGGAGGCCTCTCTCGCGCTCGGGGCCTCGAAGTGGCAATCCATCCGCACCGCGGTGCTGCCCTACGCGTTCCCCGGCATGCTCACCGCGTCCATCCTAGGCATCACCCGGGTGGCGGGGGAGACCGCGCCCATCATGTTCACGGCGGCGTTGGCGCACAAGGACAAGTTGCCCTGGCAGGATATCGGCGCCAGCGGCAGTCCGGTGTTCGATTTCTTTTCCCAGTCGGTGCAGGCCCTGCCCTACCACATCTACACCGTGGCGGCGCGGATTCCGCAGTCGGAGTACACAAAACCGATGCAATACGGTTCGGTCTTCGTGTTCATGGTCCTGGTCATGATACTGGCGGCCCTTTCCGTCTACCTTCGCATTCACTATCGCTCGAAACTGAAATGGTAAGCGGGGAGTTGCCGCTTGACGCCAGCGATCTTCAGGAAGTTCTTCAAAATGAAAGCCACCATGTCAAAGACACAAATGGACAGCGCGCTGCCTCAATCTGAAAAAACGGTGGGCAGCCAGCCCGAGCCGACCGGCGATGTCGTCATCGAGATCGATGACGTCAGCTTCGCCTACGACGGGAAGAAGGAAGTGGTGCGAAACGTGTCCATGGACATCCGGCGCAACGAGGTCACCGCCTTCATCGGACCTTCCGGCTGCGGCAAGACCACGCTCTTGCGCTGTCTGAACCGGATGAACGATCTCATCCCCACCGCCGCGATCACCAACGGCGAGATCCGCATCCTCGACACCAACATTTACGATCCCGCGGTGGATGTGATCGAACTGCGCAAGCACGTGGGGATGGTCTTCCAGAAATACAATCCCTTCCCGAAATCGATCTACGAGAACGTGGCCTACGGCTTGCGTATCCAGGGCATCCGCAACAAGGCGGTGCTGGATGAGGCGGTCGAGGAGAGCCTTCTCTCCGCCGGTCTCTGGGAAGAAGTGAAAGATCGCCTCGACTCCAGCGGGCTCGGACTGTCCGGTGGTCAGCAGCAGCGGCTCTGCATCGCCCGGACCATCGCGGTCAAGCCGGAGATCATCCTCATGGACGAGCCCTGCTCCGCGCTCGACCCCATCTCGACCGCCAAGATCGAGGATCTCATCACCCAGTTGAAGTCGAAGTTCACCATCGTGATCGTCACCCACAACATGCAGCAGGCGACCCGGGTTTCCGAGAAGACCGCCTTCTTCTATCTGGGTGAACTCATCGAGATGGACGAGACCACCAAGATCTTCACCAACCCGTCCAAGGCGCAGACCGAGGACTACATCTCGGGCCGCTTCGGTTGATGGGGTTGAGGCTCCACCGAGAGGTGTGACCGTTTCGCTGAGACGCGATCCGGGTCGTTGAGGGTGAGTCGCTTCGTCACCCGTGTTTCGCACTGTTACGAAAACGGAACACAGGCGTCATTGTGAAATGATTCAAACACCTTAATCATCGGGTGACGCCACGCCCATGAAGATCACCTTCGTTTCCGACACCTACGCCCCCCAACCCAACGGGGTGGCCACCACGCTGCAGCGCCTCGTCCACGGTCTGCGCGACCGCGGCAACGAGGTCGATGTGATCCGTCCCTCCATCCTCGCCTGCGAGGAGGAGGGGATGCGGGTGCCATCCGTGTCCCTGCCGGGTTATCCCGAGGTGAGATTGGGGCTGCCCATGCGACTGGTGCTGCAGGCGCGCTGGTATCGGCGCAGGCCCGACGTGATCTACGTGGCCACGGAGACGCCGCTCGGAGCTTCCGCGATCACCGCCGCGCGCGCCCTGCGCATTCCGGTGGCCAGCGGGTTCCACACCAATTTCCAACAGTACATGGCCCACTACCAGCTCCCCTTGCTGGAGCGGGCCACGATGCGTTACCTGCGCCATGTGCACAATCGCTCGAACTGCACTTTCGTCCCCTCCAGTGAGGTGATTGCCGAGTTGGATCGGCAGGGTTTTGAGAATCTGGAACTCCTGCCCAAAGGGGTGGACACCCGCCAGTTTTCCCCCAAGAAGCGGGATATCCTGCTGCGGAAACAGTGGGGAGCCGGCGCGGGCGCGAAAGTGGGACTCTACGTCGGCCGCATGGCGGCGGAGAAAAATCTGCCCCTGGTGGTGGAGACTTTCGCCGAGTTGCAGCGTCGATTTCCCGATTTTCGCGGCGTGTTTGTCGGGGACGGTCCCAAGTTGGCCGAGTTGAGGGAGCGCCATCCCGAGTTCATCTACGCCGGGGTGCGTTTCGGCGAGGACCTCGCCCGGCATTACGCTTCCGCCGATCTCTTCGTGTTTCCCAGTATGACGGAAACCTTCGGCAACGTCACCCTGGAGGCCATGGCCAGCGGACTCGGCGTGGTGGCGTTCGATTACGCGGCGGCCCGCCAGCACATCGTCGACGGGGAGAACGGCTTCGCGGTCCCCTTCGGGGATGAGGCGGCCTTTGTCCAGGAGGCGGTCGAAGCCCTCCGCCGCGAGGATCTCGACGAGATCCGGGAGCGCGCGCGGGCCAGCGCCCGCAAGGTGCGTTGGAAGAAGGTGGTGAAACGTTTTGAGAACCGTCTCAAAGATCTCATCCGTCGCGAGTACCCTGAGCGGGCCGTCGGAGTCGAATTTGAACCCGCGGAAGCCGCATGAAGGAAAAGACCGAATACGAGACCATCATCATCTCCGACGTCCACCTGGGCACCAAGGACGCCAAGGCTGTCGAAGCCATCGAGTTTCTGAAGGCCACCCGCTGCAAGCGCCTCATTCTGAACGGTGACATCGTCGATGGGTGGGCCCTCAAGAGCGGGGGCAAGTGGCGCGACGCCCACACCAAGTTCGTCCGCACCGTTCTCAAGAAAATGGAGAAGGAGGATACCGAGGTGATCTATCTCCGCGGCAATCATGACGACATCCTCGAGCGATTCCTGCCCGTCGCTTTCGGCAATCTCCGTCTTGAGCACGAATACATTCACGAGACTCCGAATGGTAAATACCTCGTGGTTCACGGGGATGGTTTCGATTCCGTGACCACGAGTTGCCGCTTCATCGCCGTGCTTGGCTCATTCGGCTACGAGGCGCTGCTGCGGATCAACCGGCTCTACAACCGCTGGCGCGCGTGGCGTGGCAAGGGGTACTACTCGCTGAGCAGGGAGATCAAAGCCCGGGTCAAATCCGCCGTCAGTTTCGTGGATCGTTACGAGGATCAGCTGCATCATTTCGCCCGGGCGAGAGGCTGCAAGGGCATCATCTGCGGCCACATCCACACCGCCGCCGACAAGATGCTGGGCGACGTCCACTACCTCAACAGCGGGGATTGGGTCGAATCGCTCACGGCGGTGGTCGAAACCGAGCCGGGATGTTTTTCCCTGATTTCCTACGATGATTTTGCCGAGAAACGCGCCGTCACCGAGGCCGCCAAATCCGCCCCGGTGCGGCTGGCGTCCGTGGAGACGGTGGCGGCTTGATGGCGGAAAAACCCCACAGAGGTGGTTGAATACGATGAATACTATCCGAAGTGTCTTTATGGCCAGTTCCAACACTCCCCACACATTGGGCAATTTCGAGGCCGCGCTGAAAGAGGCGCGCAAGAACGTGCTCACCATGGCGAGCATCGCCCAGCAGAATCTGGAACACGCCGTCCGCGGTCTGCTGACCAGAAACCTGGAACTTTGCAACGAGGCCATCGCCGAGGATGACGAGGTCAATACCTATGAGCGCCTGGTGGATCGCGAGGGTTTCGAGATTCTGATGCGATTCAATCCCGTGGCCGCCGATCTTCGCGACGTCCTTGCCGGAATGAAAGTGGCCAACAACCTGGAGCGCGTCTCCGATCAGGCCGAGAGCATCGCCCGCAGGGCGAGGAAGGTGTTGAAATCGACCGAGATTCCCGAGATCGCCCAAATCGAGGCCATCTATGACCTGGCTAGCGGGCTGCTGCGAGACGCCATCCGCGCCTATTCGGAGGGCGATGTGGCCCTGGGGCTGGCTCTGTTCGAGCGCGACCGGGAGCTGGACAAACTTCACCGCAAGACCATCAAGGATTTCAGCAAAGCCATCGAGCGGGATCCGGCTAACGTGAAAGTGTTTCTGCACCTCATTTTCATCGTGCGCTGTCTCGAGCGCGTCGGTGATCATGCGGTGAATATCGCCGAGGACGCCATCTTTGCCGAGAAGGCCGCCGATGTCAGACACCTCGACATCGACGAGGCCGCCGAGAAAGTCGGCGTCACCCTGCCGGGGTCGGCGGATTGAGGGACTTGCGCCCCCATGCAATCGCCGGTTTCTTCCCGGCGATGCAGCTTCCGTTCCTGCTACTGTTTCTCGTCACCCTTGCCCTCACCATGTGGGCCAGGGGGAAGTATCGCAAGGCCTACGATGAGGAGCTGCGGAACCTTTCCCGCTCCGGTCTCACCGGCGCCGAACTTGCCCGCCGTATTCTCGCCGAGCGCGGCATCGAGGTGGTGGAAATCGTTCGCGGGCGCGGACTTTTCGCCGATTTCTACGATCCCGCCCACAAACGGCTGAGCCTGTCCCCCCAGCATTACTCCGGCTCCACCTACGCCGCCTTGGGTATGGCCGCGCATGAGGCCGGCCACGTCCTCCAACATCGCGAGGGGCATCACCCGCTGAACTGGAGGGTCTCCGCCATCCGCGCCACCCTCTGGCTCAGCCTGCCCCTGGTCGCGCTCGGCGCGCTCATGCTCATCGTGCCCGGTTTCGGCAAGTCCGGCCTGCTCACCATCTTCGTTGGTTGGTCGATGATCGCCGGATACAATCTCCTCACCCTGCCCGTGGAACTGGACGCCACCGAACGCGCCCGTCAGGTGCTGGACCGGATGAGGCCCAAGCCTTTCACCACCATGGAAGAGCGGCTCGGAGTTGAGCGAATGATGCGTGCCGCCAGCGCCTCCCATGTCGACGGGGTCTTCACCGTCATCTCCTGGCTTGGCTCCTGGTTTCTGCCCGCCTCCGAGCCGGAGAAGAAATGACGGAATAACCCGCTCCCGCGGTATCCGCCGGAGTCGGGCTCTGTGGCGCGCGATTTCATTGGAAAATCCGCCGCCTCGCGCAAGGGTGTCGCAGTTCCCCCCCATCAGCCTCCCTCATGCCTGTTCTCATCGACATCCTCTGGCTCATCGCCGGACTCATCGCCCTCTACTTCGGCGCGGAATGGCTCGTCGGCGCCTCGGCCAAACTCGCCGTGAAGCTGGGCATCAGCCCGCTCGTGGTCGGGCTCACCGTCGTCGCGTTCGGCACCAGTTCGCCGGAGCTTTTCGTCAGCTACCAGTTCAACCTCGAGGGACTCTCCGACATGGCGGTCGGCAACGTCGTCGGCTCGAACATCTGCAACATCGGCCTCATCCTCGGCCTCAGCGCCCTGCTCTACGGCCTGTCGGTGAAGTCCGAACTCATCCGGCGCGACATGCCCGTCCTGCTCCTGACCAGCCTGCTTTTCGTCTGGATGATCTGGGACGGTCGGCTGGACCGTTGGGAAGGCATCGTCCTTTCGGTCGGCGTCATCCTCTATACCGTCTTCTGCATCCGGGAATCGAAGCGGGAAAAAGACCCCGAGGTCCTCAAGGAGTTCGAGGACGAGTTCGGTTCCGAGTCTGCGGCGCGGCAGCCGCTCTGGCAGTTGCTCGGCCTCATCGTGGTCGGCCTCGTGGCCCTCTACTTCGGCGCCGAATGGCTGAAAAAAGGCGGGGTCAGTCTCGCGGAGCGTCTCGGTGTCCCCAGCGCCGTCATTTCCCTGACACTGGTGGCCTTCGCCACTTCGGTGCCCGAACTGGCCACCTCCGTTGTCGCCGCCATGAAACGCGAGGGCGACATCATCATCGGCAATGTCGTCGGCTCCTGCATTTTCAATCTCCTCTGCGTCATGGGATTCACCGCCATCGCCAAGCCTATGGTCATCACCGAGATCTCCGTCGTGGATCTCGCCGTCATGGGCGCCTTCACCGTGGCCATGCTGCCCATGATGCTCACCCGACAACTCATTGGCCGGATCGAGGGCGCCGTCCTGCTCGTCGGTTACGTCGCCTACGTCGCCTTCCTCTACTTCGACCGCATCGCGCCCGCCACCGGCGCGTGATCCCGACTCCGATCCTTTCCCATGACCGACTCCCGCATCCTCGTCACCGGAGGCGCCGGCTTCATCGGCAGTGCCGTCATCTGGGCGCTGAATGAACGCGGCTTTGAGAACATCCTCGTCTCCGACCGGCTCCACACCGACGAGAAGTGGAAAAATCTCGTTCCCCTGAAATTCGCCGACTACATCGATGCCGACGATCTCCTCGCGGCGACGGATCGCGGCGACGATCTCGGCGGCGTCACCCGCGTGTTCCATCTCGGCGCCTGCTCCGCCACCACCGAGCGCGACAGCGACTACCTGATGCGGAACAATTTCGAGTACACCAAGCGCCTCGCCCTCTGGTCGCTCGCGCGTGAAGCCCGCTTCGTCTACGCCTCATCCGCCGCCACCTACGGCGACGGCGCCCACGGGATGGACGACTGCCTCGAGGATCTCCATCGCCTCCGACCGCTGAACATGTACGGCTACTCGAAGCACCTCTTCGATCTCCACGCCAAACGCCACGGTTTCCTCGACCGCATCGTGGGCCTCAAGTATTTCAACGTCTACGGCCCCAACGAGGGCCACAAGGGCGACATGCGCAGCGTCGTCCACAAAGCCTTCGCCCAGATCCTCGAGACCGGGAAAGTCGGCCTGTTCAAAAGCTACCGACCCGACTACGAACACGGGCGCCAGCAGCGCGATTTCCTCTATGTCAAAGACGCCGTCGACATGACCCTGCACCTCGCCAACACCCCGGGCGCCGGCGGGCTTTTCAATCTCGGCTCCGGAGTCGCCAACTCCTGGATCGATCTCGCCGAAGCCATCTTCGCCGCGCTGGATCGCGAGCCCGTGGTCGAGTTCGTCGACATGCCCGAGGGATTGCGGGAGAAATACCAGTACCACACCCTGGCCGACATCGCCAAGCTGCGAGCCAGCGGTTACGACCGGCCCGTGACCCCGCTGCGCGAAGCGGTGGCCGACTACGTCCGTAACTACCTCGCCCGCGGCCTCGGGCTGGGCGAGTGAGCGGGGGAAAATCGGCATTGTCAGGCGCGTGCCGCCATGCGATGCAGGGGACGCATGAAACTCCCCCCGTTCCTGACCATGGCGCTCATTCTGATCGCCGCCGTCCCGCATGACTCCGCCGGCAACCCCGACGCCGGATTTCCCAAATCCCCGGAAGTCCATCCCGATGGACGTGTCACCTTCCGGCTCAAGGCGCCCCGGGCTGAGAGCGTCGAACTCCGGAGCCGCCTGGTGGACGGCAAGGCCCCGTTGCAGAAAGGCGCCGACGGACTCTGGACGCTCACCATCGGGCCCGCCGCCCCCGGCATCTATCCCTACCGCTTCGAAGTCGACGGCATGCACACCCTCGACCCCCACAACCGCTGGGTGAAAGGTTGGCGTGTCAGCGAAAACCTCGTCGAGATTCCCGCCGATCCACCCGCGCCCTGGCAGGTGGCCGACGTGCCGCACGGCGTCGTGCATCGGCATGCCTACCGCTCCGGGCCGCTCAAAACAGACCGCGAACTCCTTGTCTACACCCCGCCGGGCTATGAGGAAGACCCCGCGCGTCATTACCCGGTGCTCTACCTGCTCCACGGGTCGGGCGACGACGCCACCGCCTGGACCGCCGTGGGCCGCGCCCATCACATCGCCGATCACCTCATCGCCGCCGGCAAAGTCGAGCCGCTCGTCATCGTCATGCCCTATGGCCATGGACACCGGCCGGGCGTCGAGATGGACGCCATCACGGATCGCGCCGCCTGGTCTCGCGAAAACAACACCGCCGTCTTCGCCGATTTCTTCCAGAGCGTCGTCCCACTGGCGGAGAATGCCTACCGACTGAAACCCGGGGCCGCGCACACCGCCATCGCGGGGCTGAGCATGGGAGGTGGTCAGGCCATGGAACTGGGGCTCAACCATCCCGAGAAATTCGGCTGGGTCGCGGGTTTCAGTTCCGGAGTGCCCGGAAACGCGGAATCGGCGGCGGAACAATTCGGCGGACTCGATCCCGGCGCGACGTGGAAAAAGGTCTGGATCGCCTGCGGTCGTGACGATTTTCTCCTCGAGCGAAACGATTTTTTCCACTCCTGGCTCAAGGAAAAGGGCATCGAGCATGACTACCAACTCACCGAGGGAGGGCACCAGTGGTACGTCTGGCGCGACTATCTGGAGCAATGGTTGAGCATGGGCTTGTTCCGGTGAAGGTACGGACGGTGTCGTTTTGCTTGCCGGTCGGCATCGGCTGCTGATACCATCCAGGGGCGATGAAGACGGTTCCGATGATCCTGGCAACCATCGTCGCGGGACTCGCCTTCGAGTCCGCGGGTGACGATTTTACTCGGAAGCGAATCCTTGAATTCACGATTCGCGATCCCATCGAGGAGAGTTTCGCCATCGAGACGACACTCGTCGACGCGTTCGAGGGTAGGATTGTGGTCAGGCAATTTCGACCTGTCGCCCAGCGGCTGGACCCGGAGCACCCGGATCTCGAAATGTTCGAACTCGAACTGACCGAAACCTGGGTGCCGGGCGCCCGGATAATCGATTACGCCGGTGAATCCGCCCCTAATCGTGTCCCGCTGAAAGTCGGAGAAGAGATGGCCGAAGTGGAGCGGTTCAGAAAATTGTGGAACCGCGGGAATACCACCGAAAAGCACGGCGGCGAGACCTACATCGCGCGGACTGAACAGGGTAGAGTCACGGACTGAACCCTGTCGAGTCGGGAACTTGGAGAGAAGTTGGAGTGCAGGCTTCAGCCTGGCTCCCAATTCCCCATCACCTCAATCCTTACCTTTCGCCCGCGCCTGCTCGATCATCTCGGCCAGCTTCACCGGGGCGCCGCCTTGGCGCTTGCTCTCGTCGGCAGCGGCCATGAAGGCGAAGATTTCGATGGTGGTCTCGGGGGAGACAGGGGCTTTTTTGGTCCGGAAAAATTCCATCATCGCCGCCATCTGTTCCGGGTAGGCGCCGCCGGCGCTCTCCTCGATCACCGCTTTGGAACCGAACACCTTCACCCCGTAAATAGTCTTGGACGCGCGGGTGCCGATGAGGGTGCCGATCTTGCCGCCTTCCCACAAGCCGGTGACCACGTCGGTGCCTTCGGTGTGGGTGCGGGTGACGCTTTGGCAGCCGGTGCCGATGACGGTGAAGAGGGCCTCGGTCGGGTGAATCCCGTACCAGGCGAGGTCGAGGTGATGCTCCTCCAGCGAGGCGGGGCCGTAACTGAGCACGGCGGCGATGTCCCCCACATCGGCGGTGGCGGCTTTCACCACTCCGGCGTGGAACCGCAGATTGGAGGAACTCCACACAGGGGTCCCGTGTTTTTCGGCCAGATCGAAGATGGCGATGACATCCTCGAGGGTGGCGGCGGCGGGCTTGTCGATGAAGGTGGGCTTGCCGGCCTCGATGGCGGGCCGGGCCTGCGCCAGGTGGGGACGGCCGTCGACGCTCTCGACCATGACGACGTCGACATGGGGCAGCATGGCCTCGATGCTGTCGTAGATTTTCACGCCGTAATCATCGCGGAGCGTGTCGGTGAAGCCGGCGATGCGCGACACGCTGGATTCGATATCGGGGCTGGATTGGGGCACCGCCGCCACGACCTTCGCCTCGTAGGCGTTGGCCGGATCGGCGAGGATCTTGGTAAAGGCGACAGCGTGGGAGGTGTCGAGCCCGATCATGCCCACACGGATGGCTGGATCCTGGGCAAGGACGGATAGGGGGCCCGAAGCGAGCAGCGCGAGGGTGAGCAGAGGGAGTATTTTGCGGATCATTCCCTCATTGGTAGCGGTTGGAACCGGCCGGGGGAAGTCCGTGATGCGGCCAAGGCCCCGTGATGAATGATGGCGCGGGGACGGGATACCACTCCGGAGTTATCGCGCTTTCCGGCTCAGCACTTCGACCGCCGCCAGAGTTGCGGAGCCGCGGTTTTCAACGCCCATCTTTTGAAAACAGACGCCGAGATGTTGTTTTGCCGTCTTTTCACTCATCCCCAGGATGGAAGCTACATCGGCGTTTCCCTTGCCTTGTGCCACCCATAGAAGTACTTCCGCTTCCCGCGCGGTGAGGCCAAACTCTCGCTGAAGCGGGCTGTGGTCGCTGAAATCGATCTCGAAATCGCCAGCTTGCTCGATTACGTCCTGAAAACTTTGCGCGCGCGACAAGCGAGTCTCGACAGCGGAGAGGAGATCCTCCCGCAACACCGGCTTGGTCAGGTAATCGTCGGCTCCGAGGTTCATGCCCGCGCGAATGTCGGGGTGATCGGTCTTGGCGGTGAGGAAAATGAAGGGAACGGCGGTGAACGTGGCATCCTCGCGCAGAGCCCTCAACACCGTGTGACCGTCCATCACGGGCATCAGCACATCGCACAGGATGAGATCGGGACGCTCTCGGTGGGCGAGTTCGATCCCCTCCCTTCCATTGGCGGCACAACAAACCTGGTATCCCTCCATCTCGAGCATGAGAGCCACATTGCGGCGCATGCGCTCTTGGTCTTCTATGATGAGTATTTTCTTCTTCATCCGGTTCTTTGGCGATTCGTGAAGGTATCCGACTTTCGTCGGATAGAGGTCGCCCGCCGGCCATGTTTTAGTGCGGTGGTGACTCCAGATCAAGTCCATCTGATCCGCAGGACGTATGCCGCTCTGGAGCGGTACAACGACGTTGCGGCCCTGATATTCTACCGGCGACTCTTCGAGATCGATCCGGGGCTGCGGTCGTTGTTCACCTCGGACATCGAGTTGCAATCCCGGAAGCTGATGGACATGCTCGGGTCGCTGATCGCGATGCTGGAGAGTCCGGCGGGCCTCGACGCGGAGCTGCGGGCCATGGGTGTCCGGCATGCCGGCTACGGAGTCAAGGACGAGCACTATCGCCCTGTGGGAGTCGCGTTGCTCGACATGCTCGCGGACACGCTGGGCGATGAGTGCGATGCCGAGGTGGTGGCGGCATGGACCGAACTCTACGGCGCGGTGGAAGCCGCGATGAAGGCGGGTGCTGCCGAGGCATCGCAGGGCGGGAAAGGGGTCTGAGGTCCCTATTCGGGGGACGGGGGACTCCGACGAAAGTCCTAGGACGGTCGTCCGATACCGCGAGGCGGGGAATGCGTCCATGATCAGGGCGTCAACAGTCATCCCACCTTTCTCACCTCATGCAAACTTCACGCCTTTCACGACTCGCCATCTCCACGCTCCTGTCTATTTTCCTGATCGCCTCCGCATCGGCAACGCAGCCGGGATTGAGAGTCATCCGGCTCGAGAGCCCCGAGCCAGCCGAAGGACGCACTTTCGGATTCCCCTGCGTTCTGACTGATCGATTCGCCGTTGTTTCCGATGCCTCCATTCCTTCCGATCTCGGAGTCATCAATCAGGGCAGGGTCCGCGTTTTTGATCCCGCGACCGGCATCCTGCTGCGAACCCTCAAGGCGAAGCACCCTGAGACCGTGAATTACTTCGGGAGAACACTGGCAGTGTATGGAAATCTCGCCCTGATCGGTTGCTACACGGAGCAGGTGTTCCTCTTCGATCTCAATACCGGCAAGCAACTCCGGACCATCCAGAATCCTGGCGCTGACGGATTCAGCTTCTTCGGTCAGGACATGCAACTCACCGAGCGGTACGCCATCATCACGAATCCCAGCATCGGTGTATATGTCTATGAGGTGGCCAACGAGAACCCGCCCCTGGTTCTGTCACCCCCCGATTCGCAGAATCCGAGCTGGTTCGGCGCCTCGATCCACTGTCACGACCAGATCCTGCTCGTGGGGCAGTTGTTTCCCGCGGACAGCAAGGGAGTCATTCATCGCTACGATCTGGAGACCGGGCAATTCCTCGGAACCAGCAAGCCGATTGACGGAGTGGCATTCGACCGCTTCGGCCAGAATATGGTCGGTGCCGGCCATCAGGCGTTCGCCAGCACGAACACCAACGGGGGTTCCGGCAACAAGGCCTACCCGATCAACACCAGTGGTCAGATCGGCCAGCCTTTCAGTCTGGATCCGCAAGGGTTGGGACGCCGGGTGGTGCCGATGAGCATGAGCGGAAATCTCATCGCTTGGTCTCTTGAGGGAGAAATCATTCTCACGGACGCCGTCGGTCCATCCCCTCTGCAAACCATCACGGGAACTGATCTGGAGACGACCTCGCCGCTGAGCTTGGCTTCGATAGCCGCCAACCGGATGCTCGTGGGAGCCCCTCAGGATGACCTGCTCGGGAACGATGCCGGTGCCGCCTTCATCGTTCAGCCGTTGCTCGATCGGTTGCCCGCCGAGACCATCATGACCAGGGGCCAAGCCGCTCCCGGCGCGAACGACGTCTACTTCAACGATCTCAGAACGGCCGCGATCAATCACGCGACGGGGCGCGTCGTGGTCGGCAGCAGCCTGAGAGGCCCGGGTTCCAACGGAGGCCTGGATCGCGGCGTGTTCGACGACATCGCCTCTCAGGGCACGCTCGATCTGGCGGCCAAAAGCCGCGATGACCTCGGCTCCGGAGTCAGGATTGCCGGTTTCTTCGGGTCTCCGATGATCAATAACAACTTCGCCCTGTTTCCCACCCGACTGGGCGGCACCGGAGTCACTCCGACCAACAACCGGGCCGTCTTTCGCGACAACGGAACCAATGTCGCCCAGTTGCTTCGCACCGGCCAGACGCTCCTTTCTTTCGGCGGCGCGACTCTGGCCTCCTTCGGTCAGATCGCCCAATCGAGCTCAACCGTCAATTTCGCGAGCCCCGTGAGACTGGTCCGGGGCATCGATGGGACCACTGCCGCCGACGATTCCGGTTTGCTCATGGCCAGAAGCGACAATCCCAATTCGTCGTTGGGCTCGCGCGAAGGTTCCGCCACCAACGTTCCGGATTTGAATTTCGGACAATTTCTTCCGCGTGTTTCCTATCAGAATGTGGCGACCGCATTTGTCACGATGCTTCCGGGCGATACCACCCGGAATCAGGCCCTTTTCACCAGGCCTTTCGGCAGTAATCCCGTTCTCGCGGTGCGCAGGGGAGATCCCGCTCCGGCGATCACGGACGGCGTCTTCAGCCGCTTCCTTTCCGAAAATGTCACCCCCACCGGCAGCTTCATTTTCCGGGCAAAGGTGGGCGGAGCCGGCATCGTCGCCGGAAACAACGAAGGCATCTGGCTCGGCACCAATCTGATCGCCAGGACCGGCTCGGCCGCCCCCGAAATGCCGAATGGAGTCGTCTGGGCCCGGTTCCAGCAGATCTGTCCTCAGACCAATCGCATCCTCATCCGCGCCCGGGTCCGTGGTCCCGGCATCACCGCCGCGAATGACGAGGTCGTCTATCTCTATCAGGAAGACGGCAGCTTTCTCGTCCTCTATCGCGAAGGAGCTGGCATCACCGGTCTCTCCGGCGCCCGGGGCGGCACCATCCGCCGGTTCGAGGCCAATATCGACGGCACCTACACCTTCATCGCGAGCCTCCGGGCTTCGCGTCCTTCGGCAAACCTCGCCGTCTTCGGCGGCGACACCTTCCTCGGAACACCGACTGCGGCCAGCAGCCTCCGCCGACCCGAACTGAAGCTCCGCAAAGGCACCGCGTTTGCCAATGGGCCGGCCAGCGGCGCCATCCTTCGCAGCTTCCGGTTCGGAACCGTCCAAACCCAGGATTTCACCGGCATGAGTTGCAAGGGATTACCCAATGTCACCGGCGCCGAAGGCACCCTGTTGCGTCTGCATTTCAGCGATCAGAGCGCGCGGGTGGTGAAGATCTACTGACCTGCTCGCCCGCCCGGATCTGACCGGGCGGCGATCATCCAACCCTGTTGAGTCCGAGACCTAACAGGGTTGGGTCGGCCGGTCGGCGGCGAAGAAAACGAAGAAATTCTGGCGGCTGTTTCGTCCGAGTTTGGTGCGATGGCAAAACTCTCCACTGCCCTTGGTGTTTCATCGAATCGTCACCAACCGTCGCCACACCTCCATGAAACGAGCCGCCCCCTTTCACATTCGCCTCGACCGACGCCGCCTTCTGCAGAGCCTCTTGATCACCAGTGGAGGCCTCGTCACAGGCGACCTCTACGCGGAGGCGCTCACCATCACTCCCCGGGCCACGGAGGGGCCCTACTACCCGGATCACTTGCCCCTTGATCGGGACAACGATCTGACCATGATTCTGGGCGGTGAGGCTCCGGCCGGTGGCGTGATCACCGAGTTCGGCGGTCGCCTTCTCAAAGCCGACGGCTCCGCGCTCGCCGATCACACCATCGAACTTTGGCAGGCGGATGTGAATGGTTGCTACATCCACAGCGACGGCGTTCAGCGCGGCAAGGAGCGCGATCCTCACTTTCAGGGTTACGGCAAAATCGTGACGAACGAAAAAGGCGAGTACCGATTCCGCACCATCAAACCCGGACTCTACACCGGTCGCACCCTGCATTGGCATGTCGCCGTGACCGAGGGAAAAAGTCGACTGCTCACCACTCAGCTCTTCATCGCCGGTGTGGCGCAGAATGATCGGGACGGCATCCTCCAGCGCATGGGCACTCCCGAGCAGGTCCTGTCCGTGATCCGCGAGTTCAACCCGAAGTCATCCGACAGCGACGAACTCGTAGGCACTTGGGACATCGTGCTCGGAGATACCCCCGCCGAACCGGAGGAAAGGCGCGGTGGTCGTCCGGAAAGACGCGGCCCCGGCGGCCCGCCTCCGAGAGGACCGCGGCCCGACGACCCGCCGCCCGGCAATTGAGCTCACGAATACAGGGGAAGGCGCACCGTGAAAGTGGTGCCCACACCTTGTTCGGATACAAAGGTGAGCTGACCGCCGTGCAGATCCACGCAGCGTTTCACGATCACCAAACCCAAGCCAGTGCCCGGAGCGTCGCCCACATTGCCGCAGCGGTGAAAGGCCTCGAACAGATGGGCGCGATCTTTTTCCGGGATTCCGATGCCCGAGTCCTCGATCTCGCAGACGGCCTCGGCGCCGTCGCGCCACAACCGACAGCGCACTTCCGCTTCCGGTGGTGAATACTTGAGCGCGTTGCTGATGAGGTTGGAAAAAATGTGTCGCAACAACAGTTCATCGCCCCGGGCGCCGTCGAGAACGCCCTCGACACTCCACGCCACGACGCCCGGTCGGTCGGCCACGCTCTCAGTCTCCGCGGCAATGGCGCGCATCAGCGTCTCCAGTTCCAGGGGAAGGGTGTTGTGGGTCAGTTTTCCGGCCTCGGTTCGTCCCAGCAGCAGCACCTGCTCCATCATTGCGACCATGGTCTGGGTGGCGGACCGGATGTCCTGATATAGTTCAGTGGTTTTTTCTTCGGACAGTTTGTCCCGGTAGTGCGTCAGGAGTTCCACCGCGGACATCGTCACCCCCAGGGGCGTGCGGAACTCGTGGCTGACCATGCTGACAAATCG
Organism: uncultured Verrucomicrobiales bacterium; assembly: GCA_964439145.1. Classification (GTDB taxonomy): domain Bacteria; phylum Verrucomicrobiota; class Verrucomicrobiia; order Verrucomicrobiales; family DEV007; genus JAEUHH01. The sequence goes on along the minus strand of CAYTNL010000003.1, from coordinate 62,275 downwards.
ACTCTTCAGTTCGCCGAGTTCCCGCTCCTGCTCCAATGCTTGGGCGAGCTCCACTCGGGCGGACTCCAGCTCCCGGGTGCGTTCCGCCACCTTGCCCTCGAGGGTCTGATTGATGGCCAGCATCGCTTCTTCGGCGCGCTTCACCTCCGTCACATCATGGTGAATCACCACCACCTCCATGACGTCGCCATTATTGTCCTTCACCGGATAGAGGACTCCCCCGATCCACCTCGTCTCCGGCGGATCCGTGTTCACCGGATAGGGCACGGGGGGCACCCGGACCGGCTCGCCCTCGAAGGCTTTCCGGATCAGGTTCACCGCGCCGGACGCCACGAGGTCGGGAGCCTCGAGAACGTTGAAGGCATAGCCCATTTCATCGCTGAGCCGGAAGAGTTCGCTCCACGCGCGGTTGAATTTCCTGGTCTGCCCGTCCGGTGAAAAGATCTGGATGCTGAGGGGACTCTGTTCGAAGAGTAGCCTCCACCGCTGTTCAGAGGCTCCGATAGTGTCTTGCGACATCTCAAGTTCCCTCTTTGCCGTGGCGTGAAGTTGTCTTGCTTTCCAGAGCAGTCCCAGGCAGAGGGCTATCGCCAAGATACCCAGAACCGCGGCGGCGCCCCAGGGGAAATGATTCACGGGACCTCCGGTAAAGGCGAGTGTGATAGGGAACATGATAGGGGAGATATCATCAAACATGGAGAGTGACTCCCAAAAATACACCAGAGACAACATCACCCGCCGAGTCCCGTCACCCGGGGATAGGTCTAGTAAAACTCTGCCGCCCGATGAGGAATGTCCTAATAAAGGCTTTAGGATGAATGGTTGTCGCGGAGGCGGGTGTGATTTTCTCATGGTTCAACACACCAAGCTGGCGTCGTGACCGGATGTGAGTTTCAATAGCCTCGCATGTCTCTGAGACTCGGAATCCGCGGGAAAATCGCGCTGCTGGTGGTGGCGGCGGCGGCGGTGTCGGCCTACCTGGTGGCCCGGCTCTTGTCGCGTTCCGCCGAGGAGCTGGTCCGCAGTCATGAACTGGTGGACCTGGGCGATGAGGCCCAGCTTCGTGGTTGGGAGCTGGCGGACCAGGTGGACGGGTTGCGCGAGGACGCCATCGCCCTGCGCTATCGGGCGCCGTTGCGCGATCCCGGCGCGGACGACGCGACCCTCCGCGCGGCGGCGACCGACGCCTGCCGTCGCTACTGGAGCCGCTATCTGCGCATCGATGTTCTGACTTGGGACGCGCCCGGCCAGCCGCCCCGGGTGCGGGTGATCGAGGAAAAGGCGCGCCTGGCTGACGAGGAGGCGGTGTGGACCCCGTCGCCGGAGACTTTCGTGCGGGACGGCAACAGCCGCTCGCTGGCGATCTCGGAGGTGCGCCGTGCTCTGGTGCGGCGCGAGGATGGGTCGACGGGGAAAGTGACGGAACGCTGGGAGCCGGTGATTTGGGCCAGCGCGGTGATGGTCCCGGACGGCCGGGGGGAAGCTGGTCCCGTCTCGGCGGTGCGACTGCTGATGACGATGGATGACGCGCAGTCGCCGCGCCATCTTTTCACCCTCATCGATCCCGGTGGCCGGGTGTTGGTGCGTCCGGACGAGTTCGAGGGCGGTGAGACGCGCGCCGACAACGACACGGTATTCCAGAGCATCATCGCGGACACGGAGGTGCGGGAGGGGATGGGCTGGGAGGGCATGACGGAATTGGCGGATACTGCGGGCTTCGGACTCGACGAACCGCAGGTGGATCGACTGAAGCTTTTCGAATATCTGCCGCTGGCGTCGCACTATTGGTTTCTGGAGGCTTTGCCCGGGGAGCGGCTGAGCGCGGCGATGGATGCGGATGACGAGCGGGAGTGGGATCTTTTCCTGGATCAGTTGAGGTTGGAGTGTGAGAACGACGGTCGCATCGGCGGGATGGCTGGCGGGGTACGGGAACTGCGGCTGTTGGCCCCATCCCCGGAGCGGTTGGAATCGTTGAGACAAAAGGTGACCACGGCACTGGGGGACCGTTTCGGCGCGGAGACGGTGGGGCTCCGCTGGCGGCAGCCGGTGGCCTGCGACGAGATTCACGCCTGGGCGATTCGGCTCGGGCTGGGATCGGTGGAGGACAAGGCGGGCTATCTCCTGATCTACGCGGTGCTGGATGACGAGCTGGCGTCCAGCATCCACCAGGAGATGACATCGCTGCGGCGATTCGCCCTGCTGGTGGCGGTGCTGTCGGGGGTGATCGCCTTCATGATCTCACTGTTTTTCGTCCGGCCGCTGCAACGCATGACCCTGACGGCACAGCGGGTGGCGGAGGCGGAGCCGCACCGGTTGCCGAGTCAGCTGAGACGCTTGATCGATCACCTGCCCGTGAAGCGACAGGACGAGGTGGGGGACATCGCCCGAGCGTCGAAGCGCCTGTTCGAGGAGGTGCTCGAAAGCCAGGAGACCCTGGAAAACCGTGTCCGCGAGCGCACCGCGAAGCTGGCGCGGGCGAATCTGGATCTCGAGGAGGCCAACGAGCAGTTGACCAGCCTGAGTCGGGAGAAGGACGCCTTCGTCGCGAAAGTAAGCCACGATCTGCGACAGCCTTTGAACGCGATCTTTCTGCAGGTGGAGGCGCTGAAGCTGACCCGGCTGGATGAGGTGCAGGCCAAGGATGTGCAGCGCATCCACGATCACGCGGCGCGGGAGTTGAATCTGGTGAACGACATCCTCGAGTATCAGAAAATCATCATGGGCGCCGAGACGCTGAGTCGCGATCCCATCGACATCGACGCGCTGCTGGCTGATCTCTCCGCCGCGCACGGACCCGTGGCGGAGCGCAAGGGGGTGGCGCTGGTGACGGCGTCTGCGCCGGGAATCGGCGAGTTCGAGGCGGATCGCCGACGGGTGCGGCAGATTCTCGACAATCTGCTCACCAATGCCTGCAAGTTCACCACCGAGGGGAGCATCCGTCTGGAGGCGGCGCCACGCGAGGTGGGGGGCGAGGCGTGGATCGATTTTTCCGTGGAGGACACCGGTCGCGGGATGCAGCCCGAGGAGCAGGCGAAGGCTTTCACCCCCTTCGTGTCCAACAAAAAGGGTAACGAAGGCGGCACCGGCCTGGGGCTTTCCATCTGCAAGGAGCTGTCGGCGCAGATGGGAGGGCGTATCGGCTTCGTCAGCGAGCCGGGGAAGGGCACCCGCTTCACCGTGATGCTGCCGCGGGTGGCGAGTTCGGAACGGTATGAGAAGGTGATCGCCGGGGAGGCGGAGACACCCGGGAGCGATCCGGAGGTGCCCCGGAGTCGTCCCCCGGGTCCCGGGGCCGGGACGGAGATACTGGTCATCGACGACGACGATTCGGTGCGTCGAATGATGCGTCAGTCCCTGGAGGCGGAGGGCTACACGGTGATCACGGCGGCGAATGGCGAGGAGGGGCTGGAGTTGGCGCGGACCCATCGTCCGAGGGCGATCACTCTGGACATCGTGATGCCCGGCATGGATGGCTGGGAGGTCTTGTCGCGGCTGAAGTCCGAGGCCGCGACCGAGTCCATCCCGGTGATCATGGTGTCGGTGATGGCGGATCGCGCGGAGGGTGTGGCGCTCGGGGTGGAGGATTGTCTGGTGAAGCCCGTCGATATGGGACGGCTGTCGCGGGTGGTGCGTCGGGTGACCGCGCGGGATGGGGAGCGGCGCTTGCTCGTGGTGGACGATGATCGCGCCTCGCGCGAGAGTCTGGGGCGGCTGCTGACCGAGCAGGGCTGGGATGTGGTCGAGGCGGAGGGAGGCAAGGCCGCCCTGGAGGCGATGGGGCGATTTCGACCGGCGGCGATCATCTTGGACCTGCTGATGCCGGGCATGGACGGGTTCGAATTTCTCATCGAGCTGTCCCGCAGACCGGATTGGAGCGAGGTGCCGGTGCTGGTGCTCACGGGGGCGCGTCCGTCGCGGGACGAGGCCGATTTTCTCAGGCGTCGGGTCGATGAGGTGATCGAGAAAGGCGAGAGTTCGGCGACTCGGGTGATCGCCCGCCTCCGGGCGAGGCTGGTGATGGGCGAGGAGTGAAGGCGCCCGCCCGGGAGCCGCGCACTCACTGCCGGGGCAGCAGCTCGATCACCGCCTCCGCCGCGCGCCGGGGATCGATCTCGCGCATGCAGCGGAAATCGATGGGGCATTCGCGGAGAAAACAGGGGCTGCACTCGACGTGTTGGCGAATGACGCGATGGCCGTCGCCGAGCGGTCGGGTCCAGAGCGGCTCGGTGGAGCCGAAAATGGCCACCGTGGGTACGCCCAGCATGGCGGCCAAGTGCATGGTGCCGGTGTCGTTGGTCAGGAGCGCGTCGCAGCCTTTCAGGGCGTTGATCAGTCCGGCCAGGGTGGTCTCGCCGACGAGGTTCTCGCAGGGGCCGTCGATCAACGCGGCGAGGCTTTCCCCGATGGGGCGTTCGTTGGGGCTGCCGTAGAGCGCGATGTGGCAGTCGCGGGTCTCCCGCACCCGGTTGGCGACCCAGGCGAAGCGATCCTCCGGCCAGCGTTTGGCGGCGCCGTATTCCGCGCCGGGACAAATGCCGAGGCGGGGAATGCGATCCCGCGTGGCCCGGTTGTTCTCCGGTGCCGGGTGGAGCGGATGATCGACGCGCGTGGATTCCTCCGTGATGTCGGCGCCGGCATGCTCGGCGAGGCGCAGGTAACTGTGCGCGTGGTGACGCGGCGGGCCGACGGGCGGGGGCGGCGCGATCTGGTTGAGCAGCGCTTTTCTCCAGTGGCCGCGAAAACCGAGCCGACGCGGGATGCGTCCGTGCCAGGCCTCCAGCGCGGCGCGGAGGGAATTGGGAAACAGGATGGCTGCATCGTGGGGGCCGGACTCCCGCAGGCTGAGTCCGGTGGCGTGGGGGGTGGCGTCGCGCGGGGTGGTGATGACGGCGTCGATCTCGGGGCAATTTTCCCAGATGGGGGCGAGATTTTCCCGACAGAGTACGGTCAGGTGCAAGTCGGGACGGGTGCGGCGGATCGCCCGCACGGCGGGCAGGGCCATGCAGGCGTCGCCTAGCGGGTTGGGCGAGCGCAGCAGTACGCGGAACGGCTTCAGCGGCTCATCGTCCGGCAGCCGCATGCCGCGCCGGGTCTCGTTGAGCAGAAAATGGGGCCGCGGAGTTTTCCAGCGATCATGGACCCAGAACCACTCTTGGGGCGCGGAACGGATGGCGTCCTCGAGTTCGCGGTTGAGGGCGAGAGTCAGGGTGGCCGCTCGTTCGGCGAGCTGCCGAGCGGGCAGCTCGGGGAAGTGAGGCGGACGGTAAACGACCCGCCAACGTCCGGGGCCGTCGGGCAGGATGGCGATGCTGACCACGGGCGCCCCGGTGCGCAGGCTGAGCAGGGCGGGCAGGTTGGTGGTGGAAGAAAGTCTCCCGAAAAACGGGCACCAGATGCCGAGGTCGCCGGCGTGCTGGTCGATGAGGATGCCGATGCCGCCCCCGTCGCGGAGATGCTTCAGCGGGCCGTAGAAGCCGGTGGAACGATCAAAAAGCTTCACTCCTATGCGTCCGCGTTGGGCGACGACATGCGCGTTGATGAAACGATTCGTCAGCGCCCGGTAAATGGTGGCCGGGGTCACCCCGCGCCCCAGCGAGGGCAATTGGGCAAAGAGTTCCCAGGGACCGAGATGAGCGATGGCGGCGATGACCCCGCGTCCCCGGGCGGCGGCGTGTTCGATGTGTTCGTGGCCTTCGTAGGTGACGCGCGACTCGATTTCCTCCGCGCTCATGGAGGCGAGTTTGAAACTCAGCGCGGTGTTGCGGCCTAGACATTGGAAATGCCGGCGCGTCAGGGCGTCGAGGGCGGCGTCATCGAGTTCGCCCTCGAAAGCGATGCGGAGATTGTTCCGGGCGAGTCTCCGGTAGGGCCAGGCAAAGCACCAGACGAGCGTGCCGGCGAAGCCTCCGAAGCGTTCGCACGCGGCGATGGACAGGGTGGCCGCGAGTCCCGCCGTGGCGCGGTAGCCCAGATAGGCGAGGTATTGAAAGGCGGTGGAGACGAGACCCTTCACGAGTTCACCGGGGGCGGGGCATTCCGGGGACGGTCCACCGGATCGGGGTCATGGGGTCGCGCTCGCCGGTCTGGTGAGCGCGACCGGAAAAGGTATCAGGACGCGATAACGAGGAGGCGGGCCGCTTATTGCTCGACCTTGGGCGCCTCTTCCTTCGCGGGTTCCGGCGTGGATTGCGGAGCCGGAGCCGGAGTCTCGCTCGGCGTGGGAGTTTGCTCCGCGGCCGGGGCCGGGGTCTCGCTCGGCGCGGGAGTTTGGTCCGCGGCCGGGGCCGGAGTCTCGCTCGGCGCGGGAGTTTGGTCCGCGGCTGGGGCCGGAGTCTCGGTCGGGGCGGGAGTCGGAGTTGGCAGATCGCTGATGGTCGGCGGGAGCTGCGGCAGGGCGGGCTCCTCCTGGGCGGCGGGCAACAGTTCGCCGGGATCGACGGACTTGATCTCCTGGGCCTTCAGCATGGCCAGCACAATGGCGGTGCCGAGAAAGATCGCCGCCAGCCAGGTGGTGCCTTTTTGCAGCACATCCGTGGTGTGGGCACCGGCGACCGAATCCATCATCCCGCCGCCAAAGGCCGCGCCGAGACCTTCCTGCTTCGGGCGTTGCATCAAGACAATGAGAATGAGCAAAAGGCTCACAACCACTATCAATACCGTCAAAATTCCAATAAAAACTGAGAGCATGGGGCGGGAATATGCGTCAGGGTCTGGGAGTTGTAAAGCGGCACGGCTCGCGGATTCGGGCGCCGGGTCCATGTCACCGTTTATCCCATGTCCAACGGCACGCCAGGCTCAGTGAACCCGCCCGCCGAGACGATCCGTGGCGAGGTGGAGTCGGTCGTCTTTCACAATGATGAGAACGGCTACACGGTGATGCGACTGCGCCTCGAGGGGCCGGCCTCTGAGACCGAAACGGTGATCGGCAACATTCCCGCCATCACTCCGGGCGAGCAACTACGGGCGGTGGGCGAGTGGATCGACGACCGCCAATACGGTCGCCAGTTTCGGGCCGCCGAGTTGCGGGCGGAGTCTCCGGTGACACCCGAGGGCGTCGAGCGCTTTCTCGGCAGCGGACTCATCGAGGGCATCGGCAAGGAATACGCCCGCCGCATGGTGGAGAAATTCGGCGTCGAGGTGCTGGATATCATCGAGCATTCCTCCCAGCGACTGGAGGAGATCGACGGCATCGGCGCCAAACGCCGACGACGCATCAAGGAGTCGTGGAAACAGCAACGCGCCGTGCGCGACATCATGGTCTTCCTACACAGCCACGGCATCAGCGCGGCCCGGGCGCTGCGCATCTACAAGACCTACGGCGAGGACTCGGTGGAGATCCTGCGCGCCAATCCCTATCGGCTCGCGGAGGACATCAGCGGCATCGGATTCCGCACCGCGGACGAGATCGCCGCGAAAATGGGACAGGCGCACGAGTCGGTCACCCGATTGCGCGCGGGCATCGATTTCGTCCTGAAAAACGCCGCCGCCGGGGAGGGACATTGCGCGCTTCCGCGGGAGGAACTCATTGGTCAGGGGGTGGAGACACTCGGCGTGGAGGCGGAGCCGCTGGAGGCCGCCGTCGGGGAGATGATGCGCGACGGGAAGCTGATCTCCGATGAAATCACCGGCGCCCCGCTGATCTTTCTGCCGGAACTGCACGCCGCCGAATGCGTCATCACCGAGCGGATTCGTCACCTGGTGGAAACACCGGCCACTCACCCGCCCATCGACGCCGACCAGGCGGTGACCTGGTTCGAGGAGAAAAACGCCTTCCAACTCGGCGGCGAGCAGCGCCGCGCCGTGATCGAGGCTCTCAGCCGCCGTATCCTCATCATCACCGGCGGGCCCGGAGTGGGGAAAACCACCATCCTCAATGCGGTGTTGAGCATACTGGCAAGAAAACAGGTCAAGCCCGTGCTGTGCGCGCCGACCGGTCGGGCGGCCAAGCGGCTATCTGAAAGCACCGGAACCCACGCCGTCACCATCCACCGCCTGTTGGAGTTTCTCCCCGAGGGTGGCTTCGCCCGCGGGACCAACCGGCGGCTGGAGGGCGATCTCTTCGTGGTCGATGAGGCGTCGATGATCGATGCCCCCCTGATGCGTCGGCTGCTGGAGGCCATCCCCGACGATGGCCATCTGCTGCTGGTGGGCGATGTCGATCAATTACCGTCGGTGGGGCCGGGACGCGTCCTTGGCGATCTCATCGACAGCGGCGTCGTCCCGGTGGCCCGGCTCACCGAGATTTTCCGCCAGGCCGCCGCCAGCCGCATCATCACCGCCGCGCACGCCGTCAACCAGGGGCGCCTCCCCGATCTCGACACTGGCGGCGCCGAGTCCGACTTCTTCTTCCTCGAGCGCGCCGATCCCGAGAGTCTGAAGAAGACGCTCGTGGATGTCGTCGCGCGCCGCCTGCCGGCTCGCTACCACTTCGATCCCGCCCGCGACATCCAGGTGCTCACCCCGATGAATCTCCACTCGCTGGGCACCCGGCAGCTCAACTCCGCCCTCCAGTCGGCGCTGAATCCTCCCGCCGCGTGGAAGTTCGAGATCGAGCGCTTCCAGGTCATTTTTCGGTCCGGGGACAAAGTCATCCAGACCCGCAACGACTACGACAAGGAGGTCTTCAACGGCGACATCGGCGTCATCAGCGAGATCGCCACCGACCCGGCCCGCATCGTGGTGCGCTTCGACGCCGCCCGCGAGGTGGTCTACGAACCCGGCGAGCTCGACGAGTTGCAGTTGGCCTACGCCATCACCATTCACAAGTCGCAGGGGAGCGAGTTTCCCGTGGTCGTCATGCCGGTGAGTTCCCAGCACTACGTCATGTTGCGGAGAAATCTCCTCTACACCGGGATCACCCGCGGGAAGCGGCTCGTCGTCCTCATCGGCGACCGACGCTCCCTCGCCATGGCGGTTGAGAAAGGCGAAAGCCGGCGCCGCTGGTCGGCCCTGCGGGAACGCCTGGCGAACCTCGCGCCACCCGCCGCCGGTTGAGGTCAGTTCCGCGTTGCCGCGAGGTGATCTCGGGTGAAAAGTGGGATCGTTATGAAACGCTATTCCGCATTCCAGGCGATCTTTCTCAGTCCCTTTTCCACCGCGCTGTATCGCGACGTGGCCAGGCAATGGAAAGGTGTCGCTTTCGGCTATCTGTTGCTCGTGCTCCTGCTGTGCTGGATCGCGCTGATGATCCGTCTCTACCTGGGCTTTTCCAGCGTGGTGAAAAACGACCTGCCCACCATCATTGACCAGATCCCGGAGATCCGGATCGAGAACGGCGTCGCTTCGACGACGGAAAATCGCCGTCATGAGATCAGCGACCCCGACACGGGAGAGGTCTTTTTCATCATCGACACCACCGGGGCCGAGCCCACGCTGGAGAGTCTGCCGGAGTCCGTGAAAGGCGTCGTCACCCGCACCTCCGCGACCATCGAGAAGAACGATATCGAGACCCGCACCTTCGAATTCGATCAGATCCAGGACTTCACCCTGACTCATGAACTGATCAACCGATGGGCGGGCCTGGTGAAAAACCTGCTGGTCCCCGTGTTGCTGCCTTTCGCCCTGATGGGGTCGTTCCTCTACCGGGTTTTGCAGGCGCTTTTCTATTCGCTGTTCGCCCTGCTCTTTGCCGCCATGTTCGGGGCCGTGCAGAGGCTGCCCTACGCCGCACTCCTGCGTATCACCGTGGTCGCGATGACCCCGGCGATTCTGTTCAAGGCCGTCCTTTGGATGGCGGGCGTGTCGATACCTTTCCTTTGGTTGATCTGCTTCGGTATCTCCATGGTATGTCTGTTCCTGGGGGTAAAAGCCGCGGCGTCAGCGGAGCGGGAGTCCGCCGACAGCCCACCGCCGATGCCGGGAGAATATTGATTGCCCCCCTCGCGTACGGTGGCAAGGCGGGCCGGTTTGTGCTATCACAAGCGCCATGTTTCAGACCGGCCAGCGCGTGGTGTGCATCGACGACCATTTCGAACCCTGGGTATTCGACCTCTACAAGTCGCTGCCCAAGCGAAACGAAATCTACACAGTGCGCGCCATGGGTGCCGGGCGGTCCAATCCGCGATTCGTCGTCGATGAGGACGCCAATCTCACGATCGGGCACGCGGAATTCGACATCCTCCTGCTTCTCGAGGAACTCCACAATCCCGACGATCCCCATTCCAGCATCAAACAGGAGCTGGGATTCCGCGCCGAGCGATTCGCCCCCCTGCAGGAAGATCTCGCCGAGGAGGAGGAAGTCGAACTCGTCGGCTTCGGCAAGGAGTCGAACGATTGGAAGACCGGCGGAGGCCACTGACCGTCGATCACGGCGGAAAACCGAAGCTCAGCTTCACCGCCGCGTATTCCGGATGCACTGAGCCGTCCGGACGGCGAATGATCAGCGCCGGCTCCGTCCAGGTCGTGTCCCGCATCGCCTCCGGCAGATCCTCCCGTCGCATCATCAGGAACAGCCCCAGCAACGGCGGCTCACCCTCCCTCAGCACGACGGGGCGTAATCTCACGATGGTCAGCCCCGCCCCCCGCGCGGCCGCGACCACGCGTTCCGCCTGCTCCACGGGCGTCACCGGAAAGACGCAGGCGAAGACACCGCCGACCTCCAGATGATGGCGCGCCGTCGCGCAGTAGTCGCCGATGTCGCCCCGCACCTCGAAGCGGCAGGCGATCTTCTGCGGATGATCCCCCTCCACCCCCGATCCGAGCGGGAAATAGGGTGGGCTCCCGAGCACGAGATCGAATCGCTCATCCTCGCCCAGCGTCCCCGGATCGCGGAAATCCCCCTCCCGAATGTCGAAGCGATCCGCCAACCCGTTCCAGCGGGTCGACTTTCGCGCCAGTCGCGCACTTTCCGCCTGGGCCTCCACCGTCACCACCCGCGCGCCCGGCAGACGCCACGCCGCCACCATCGCCACGGTGCCGATGCCGCTGCCCAGATCCAGTATACGCTCCGCCCGCGGCGCCCAGGAGGTGCCGTACCACGCCGTCAGGACATCGTCCGTCGAGTAGCGGTGGCCACCGCGCAGCTGAAAGATGCGGAAATGCCCGCACAGCACATCGAGCGACTCGCCCTCGCCGATCACCAGCGAGGGATCGCCCGACGCGCCCGGCACCGTCGGACCGGGATTGGCGTAACCACGGAAATGAGATTTTGGGGAGATGTCTTTCGCGCGCCCGGCCATCGCCGCACCCCATACATCGGGCGTCCGGCGACCGCAAGAATGGCGTTGCCTTTCCGGCGGGCTGGCCGGAAAATGATCCACTCAACAGCCAGCCCCGTCATTCCCATGAACCCGCCCACCGATCGCCGTCGTTTCCTCCAATCCTCCGCCGCCCTCATGGCTGGTGGATTTCTCACCGCCTGCGCCAAACAGGAGGAGGATGGCGCCGCCGCCGGCGGAGCCGCCGCCGAGACCCGCTTCCGGATTTCCCTCGCCCAATGGTCCCTGCACAAGGCGCTGAAGGCGGGCGAACTGGACAACCTCGAGTATCCCAAAATCGCCAAGGAGATGTGCGGCATCGACGCCGTCGAATGGGTGAACCAGTTCTTCTACGTCGAGAACGCCGAACTCGGCTATCAGCCCAAGGACCAGGCCTATCTCGCCGAGATGAAAAAGCGGGCCGACGACCTCGGCGTGACCAGTGTGCTCATCATGTGCGACCGCGTCGGCAATCTCGGTGATCCCGACGAAACCAAGCGCAGCAACGCCGTGAAAGGGCACTTCGCCTGGCTCGAGGCCGCGAAATTTCTCGGCTGCCACTCCATCCGCGTCAACGCCGGCTCGGATCGCAACCTCAGCCCCGAGCAGCAGCGCGATCTCTGCGTCGATGGCCTCAGCCGACTCTGTGAATACGCCCAGCCCCTCGGACTCGGCGTCATCGTGGAGAACCACGGCGGACTCTCCTCCAACGGCGCCTGGCTGGCCTCGGTGATGAAAGGGGTGAAGTTCGACAACTGCGGCACCCTGCCCGACTTCGGCAATTTCTACGTCGCCAAAAATCGCGGCAACGTCGAGCAATACGCGAAGGAAAAAGCCTTCTACGAAAACGATCCCATCTATGTGGAAAACGACGGCGGCCTCGAATACGACCGTTATCAGGGCGTCGAGGATCTCATGCCCTGGGCCAAGGGGGTCAGCGCCAAGGCGCATGATTTCAACGATCAGGGCGAGGAGACCCACACGGATTTCAGCCGCATGATGAAGATCGTCGCCGACGCCGGCTACAAAGGCCATGTCGGCATCGAATACGAGGGCAGCTCCCTCTCCGAAATCGAAGGCATCAAGAAGACCAGGGCCCTTCTCGAAAAGACCTTCGCGGCCTTCGGTTGATTCACGCCACCGTCGGTTCCATTCAACCCTGTTGGGTCGCCGACCCGACAGGGTTGAGTCATTTGGCGCCGTATTCCCCGAAGCGGAACGCCTCGATCTCCGGCTCCCGTCGCGCGCCGATGAGGAGCCTCGACAACTCCGCGGCGATCCCGGGATTTTCCGCCGCCACATCGGTGGTCTCGGACCGGTCCTTCCCCAGATGATACAGCTCCAGGGGAGCGACCGGATTCTTGACCACATCGCGTCTCACCGCCTTCCAGTCTCCGCGGCGCAGGGCCAACTGACCGCCGTAGCCGCGGAAATCCCAGACCAGGAAATCGTGGGATCCCTGCTCCTTGCCCAACAGCGTGGGCAGGTAGCTGACGCCGTCGTGTGCGACCGGAATCTTCGCGTCCGCGATCTCCGCCATCGTCGCCAGGGCGTCGTAGTGAGCGCTCATGTGATCGCTGACCCGGCCGGGCGCGATTCTCCCCGGCCAGCGCACCAGCAGGGGCACCCGGATGCCGCCCTCGTAGACGTCGCCCTTCAAACCGCGAAGTCCGCCGACGCTGTCGAAGAACTCGTAGTCCACCTGATCCTTCAGCATGGTGGTGCCGTTGTCGGAGGTGAAGAAGACCACCGTGTTCTCGTCAAGTCCGAGTTCTTTCAACAGATCCAGCACCCGACCGATCTGGCTGTCCATGAAAGAGATCATTGAAGCGTAGGCGGCGCGCGGCTTGGGGTGGGGGAGGTAGCTCTTGCCCTCGTAGGGCGTTTCCTCCCACTCGCCCTCGTAGGCGCTGAGTTCCGCCTCCGGCACCTGGAGCGCCAGGTGCGGAATGACGGTCGGGTAGTAGGCGAAGAACGGTTCGTCCCGGTGTTCGCGGATGAATTTCAGCAGCTCGTCGGCTATGACCCGGGGGCCGTAGTGCTTGCCCGTGAGTCCGCGGTCGTTGCCCTCCAGGATTCGCTTTTCCCGGTCGTCGATGAGGTAACGGGGAAACAGATTATGGGCGTGGCGCTGGCAGTTGTAGCCGAAGAAGCGATCGAATCCCTGGTTCAGCGGATCGCCCTCCGAGCCGACCTCGCCCAGTCCCCACTTCCCGAAGGCGCCGGTGGCGTAGCCCTTATCTCTCAGGATTTCGGCGATTGTGACGAGGTCGTCCTTCAGCGGTAGTTGCCCGCGGAAGCTGTCCCATTCGCCCACTTCGAAGTTGTTGCGGACATAGGCGTGGCCGCCGTGTCTCCCGGTCATGAGGCTGCATCGAGCCGGGGCGCAGACCGGCGCGCTGGTGTAGTGCTGGGTGAAGCGCATTCCCTCCGCCGCGAACTTGTCCAGGTTGGGTGTCCGGATCTTCGATTGCCCGTAGGCGCCCAGTTCCGCATATCCGAGATCATCGGCCATGATGTAGATGATGTTCGGCGGGCGATCATCCTGCGCACCGGCGGAGATCAGGGCACCGGACGCAACGAGGAGCAGGAGCAGCGGGAGGTGGGGGAGGTGGGGGAGGTGGGGGAGGTGAAGGAACGGGTTTTTCATCGTGGGGGCGGGGAAAGAAGGAAAGAAAGAGGTTGGAGTATACGGGCGAGCCTCGGAAGCTCCCAACATAGGGCGGGGTCCGGTCGGGAGGCAAGTCTGCCTCGCTTTGCGAAGGTCCATCAGTTTCGCTTGATCGCGGCTCGCATCCCGTCCATGATTCGCAACGCCCGAATCGGGCGACGTGAGGCGGGTGTCGTTCAATGGTAGGACGCGAGCTTCCCAAGCTTGAGACCGGAGTTCGATTCTCCGTACCCGCACCAGCCTTCCAACGGTCCTGGAAGGCGCTTGAAAGTGGGGAGTTTCCAAATGTCAACGCGCTTGGCAAAAGGATCACTACTGAGCCTCCATGGAGAGACGTAAAAAAACCCTCCCCGCTTTCGCGAGGAGGGTCTCTTTGGGGAGCGGTCCGGTTCTATGATCGAGTTACCGTTGGCTCCCGTTGATGATTGAAGGGTTCGATCAGGGGGTCTGAGTCATCTCGACTCCCACGGTGCGGAAGGCGCCGCGGACTCCCACGACCGGGATTTTCACCAGGCCGGTGCCGACCACAGTGCCGAAGCTCTCATCCTGGAGCAGGACGCCGTTGACCGTGCTCCGTCCGTCGGGATGGAACATGGCGCCGGCGAAGCTTCCAGTGACACGGTTGGCTCTCACCGCCGTGCGCAGGGCCGTGAACGGCTCCACGGGGAGGAGAGTGAACGCGTTCCGCAGGCTGAACTTGGTGGGGAGGTTCGGGTTGGCGTCGCCGGTGTAGGCGGCGTCGATCTCCCGGAAGTTCAGGCCGAGCGAATCGGCGAGGGCGGTGGCGTTGGGCACCGGGATCCAGCGGCTGGTCTGGCCCTCCAGATCCTGGACCGGGAAGCCGGCCGGATAGCTTCTCTCCCGGGTGTCGGCGTTTTTGAACCACTTGATGCCGGTGTTGGGATCGCCATCGATGGCGCCGCCGCGCGAGGCCTGGCCCAGATCACCGATATCGAAGATGCCGCCGATGAAGGAGGCCTTGTCACGATACGGGGTGCTCCAGAGCACGGCCTGGTTGCTCTGCGAGAGGCAGAGGGAAACACTGGCGCGTTGGGCGTCGCCCAGCAGTCCGACGAGGCGGATGATGCCGAGGTTGTTGATGGTGCCGCTGAGGTGGCCGACGCCGGCCGGCACGTTGACGCTGTCACCGGCCACGTCCGGGCTGAGAGCCACCGAGAGGCGGACGACTCCGCCGGGATTGCGGACGGGTTTGGCGATGCGGAAGCCGCGCACGGTGGCGGTGGCATCGACGGTGCCGGTGATGAGGTCGGAACCGGTGGACAGGTCCAGCGTCACGGTGCGATTGCCGAATCGGGGATTGGCGAAGAGCGCCACGATCTGCTGGGTGGGTGCCATGGCGTTCACGAAGGTCCCGCGGGCGCGCCGGATGGGCTCTCCCTGGATTTCGAGGACACCGGTCCAGGCGCCGACTTTGTTGACCGTGATTTTCACCGATCCGCTGGGCAGCGGGCTACCGCCGGTGCTTTCCAGCAGGCCCTGATAGGTGCCGAGGAAGGGATATTCCTCCACCGAGAGCGCCAACCCGATGGTGCCCGCCGGCCTCCGGCCGTCGAACTTGCGGATGAGCGCCCCCGCGTCGCTGCCGGGCGCCAGGATGGTGCCGGTGATACGCTGGGTGTTGGGATCGTAGGTGAGGCCCTTTGGCAGACCGGTGACCAGGATGCGCAGGGTGCTGTCATCCAGGAAGCTCAGGTCGATGTCCACGGTGTCGCCGACGTTGAAGCGCCGGGGCACGGCGGCCAACTGACCTTCCTCGAACTCGGAGAAGCCGTTGCCGTCGTCATCCGTGTTGCTCGGGCCGAAGGTGGCGCCGATGGTTTTGTCGACATCCATGAGCACGGCGAGAGGATTGGTGGTGCCGGAGGCGTCGCCGGTCCAGCCCGTGAAAGCGAAGCCGGGAGCCGGTTCCGCGGTCAGATTGACGGTGTCGCCCTCGGGGACCGGTCCACTGCTGGCGCCGGAGATGGTGCCGTTGGTGGTGGGGGAGAGGGTGAGGTTCACCGTCGGGACATCGAAGCTGTAGACCGTCACCGTCTCGCTGACTTCGTTGGTCACCACCAGGAGAGCCTGGGCGGTGGGCGAGTCGGAGGCGGGGATGAAGGTCAGGCCCTCGGGGCTGACATCGCCAGCCTGGTTGAGGAAGGCCTCGAACACCGGCGCGGTGGGGGTGGAGATGTCGAACATCATCACCCCGTTGGCGCGCTCCAGACCGACAAACAGTTTCGGCACGCCATTGATGAGACCGACCCTGACACCTTCGGGCTCGGAGCCCTTGTTGTCGCTGCGCCCATCGTCGAAGAAGGGGAGGCCGTAGCTTTGGACCGCGACTTCGGTGATGTCGCCGCTGTCATAGACGATGGCGCCGGTCGAGTCGAGGATGGAGAAGGAGCGTCCCCCGAAGGCGAGGATGCGGTCGATGTCTCCATCGTTGTCGATATCGCCACGCAGTCCCGGCGAGTTGGAGATGGTCAGACGGCCGAGGTTGGCATTCTGCTTCAAGTCCGCCTCGTTCGGGAACACGGTGTCGTCAAGATCCACGCCACTGAGTCGCGAGGTCTCTTCGGTGACGAGGAAATCGTCCCGGTCATCCCCCTCGTTGGCGATCACGTAGAAGGTCTGCCCGCCGGATTCGAAGGAATCGATGGCGTCGGGCATGTAGAGACCGAAGACGGGATTGCCGGTGGTGAGTTGGCCAATCTGAGAGTTTCCGGGGCCGTCGCGATCACTGAAGTCCGCGAGCAGCGTGCTGAAGTCCTTTTCCCCAAGCGGGACCACCGCGGTGAAGGTGGCGGTGGCGATGTCGAGGATGGCCACGGCGTTGTTTTCCTGCAGGGTGACCATGGCCTTGGTGCTGTCCGGAGATACGGCCACGTATTCCGGCTCGAAGTCGTTCGAGGCGGATTCTCCCTGGAAGATGCGGACGCCACTGGTGCGCAGCGCGGCTTCCTGTCCGTCGAAGGACGTGAAGTCGACTGTGGTGACGGGGGCGGCGGCGAAACCACCGCTGACATCGATGATGCTGACGGTGCCTTTGGCGGTGCCGAATCCGCCGTTGCCATCGATCGCCTCGCCCTCATTGGCGGTCAGGACCTTGTTGCCGTCGGGCGTGAAGGTGACCATGTCCGGGAGCGAACCCACGGTGGCGGAGCCGAGATGGGCCAGGGTGGAGCCGTTCAGGAACACCACGGTGCCGGGGTTGTTCTTGTCCACGCCATCGACCACGGCCGCCGCGACGACGCCGTTCTTGACCGAGACACTGGTCACAGCGGTGCCGCTCAGGTTGAAGGGAGCCTGGGTGAAATCCACCGTGGCGACGGGCGTCGGGCTGGCGGGATTCGACAGATCGAGAACCGCAATACCACCGCCCTGGGTGACGAACAGACGATCGCTGATCGGATCGAAGGCCGAGATTTCCGCGCCGCCGACCGTGTTGGTGGTGGAGACGTGGGCCACATTGTTCGGGAAGGCCGGCGGGGTGTTGGGAATGCCGGGGTCGGTGTTGTGGATGGTCAACTCGTCGAAGGCGGAGATGCCGTCGGTGTCGGTGTCGGTGAGATCCTTGCCGAAGGTCGCACCGATGGTCTTGTCGGCGTCCATCGTCACCGCGAGCGGGTTGTCGGAGCCGGAGGCATCACCGGTCCAGTTGACCAGGGCGAAACCGACCTGGGTGGCCTGGGCGGTGAGGTTGATCACGGAGTTTTCCTCGTAGAGAACGCCACCGGGGATCAGCGCGGGAACGATCCCGGGACCGGTGATGGTGCCGGGGGTCAGCGTGTAGTAGGTGGGCGCCGGGCCATTGGCAGAGGCGGCGGTCACGTCACCGCTGTCGGAGATGGCGATGGTGGTGATGTAGGTGCCGTCACCGGTGGTGCCGGGGATGCGGTAGAGGTCGACCAGACCGGCGACCGCGCCGTTACCGAAGGATGACTGAATACCTCCAGTGAAGACGGCAAAGGCGGGACCGGGAACCGGATTCCACCGCGACCAACTGTTGTTCCACGGCACCGGGTTGGCTCCCTGGGTGACCGTGGCCACCTGGTTGCCGTTCGGCACGATGTCGGCGTGGTTGATGGCGGGGCGGTCGGCATCCACCTGTCCATGGTGGTTGTTGGCCGCCGAACCGAGCGCGGAGGTGGTGAAGCCCTCCCAGGGTGAGGAGGCTCCCGGAGCGGTCGTGCCTTTGGAGAGGTAGATCGTCCGTGAGGGATCGCCATTCACCGGCGCGGCGGAGCCGAGACCCGAGGGGGGATTCTTGCTCAGCACCCCGATGACACCGAAGTAGAGGTCGGTGCGGGTGGCCCAGTCGGCGCCGAAGGCGGCGGTGAGTTCCGCGTCGAGATTGACGAGAACTCCCGCCGGATTCGGGTCATCCCGGAGAGCATGCGCCGGTCCGAGGTTGAAGAACACGTTGGTCGTGGTGCCGGTGCCGGCGACGGCCTGCACTCCGAGGAGGAGGTCGCCCTTGGCCGGGGGCCAGGGTGCCGCGTGAGCGGCGGACACACCGAGGGCTATCGCCAAGGTGGTCAGAAATAGGTTTCGAATCAGTGATTTCATCGTGATCTCATGGGCTTGATTGTCGCGGGCCGGAGCCCGCCATCAGAAAGGTTTGAGGTGAGAGCGACCGGGAAGAGCCGCGCTATTTGGATCAGGGAAGGATGATGCCGCCGTCGCCGCCCTGGCGGGTGACGTTCATGTCCGGGATCGGAATGCCGGTCAGCAGCGGATCAAGCGTCGCGGGAATGGCGGCGGTGAAGGCGTTGAAGAATTGATCTTCCTCGGGAGTGAAGTCGGCGGACTTGTAGAACCACTGGTAGCCCCAGAGGGAATACTGGCCGTTCTTGACGTTGTCCTCGGAGTAGGGCACGCCATTGTAGGTCAGGGCGCGGGCGCCGACACCGGGGCCGCCAGTGACGGTGGTGATGGCGGAGGCGTCCGAGAGCGTCAGGTAGCTGACGATGACGATGTCCTGTCCGGGAGTACCGTCGACGTTGACGCTGCTCGAGGAGCGGGCGAGGAACTTGCGGACGTAGCGATTGCTGGAGTGACCGCCGTTGCCGAGGTTCTGGAGTTCCGTCACCGTGCCGGCTCCCTCACCACCGCTGATGCCGAAGGTGTCGTTGTTGGGGCCGCCCCATTGGACGACGTTACGGAAAGGACCATATTGGGTTTCCGCCAGGATGGTGGCGCGAGTGCCGGAGCCGTTGTTGCGGCCGGTGTTGAGGACCACTTTCAGCGCGTCCGCCGGATTGCCGGTGTACATGCTGAGGGGGAGCTGACCGGTCGACCACTGGGCGTCGTGGAGCTGGTCGGTCATGTTGGTGAGACCGGCCGGAGCGCCGACATTGGCGACGAAGACGAAAGGCACCACGCCGACCGGACTACCGGGAAGGACTGGGGTGGGGGTGTTCGAGATCTCCTGAGCCACATCGGAGAAAGAGAAGCGGCCAATGACGCCCGCTTCGGTCTTGCCCGCGGGATCGACCGGCTGACCTCCGACGATACGATCAGCGGCGGTGAGGGCCACGTCGAGATAGTCGAAGTTGGGCGGGGTCGTCTGGGTGGCGACACTGGCGACACCCTGGGTGGAGCCGTTCTGGTTGGTGCGGATGATGAAGGGCTGGCCGCCGATGGTGCCTTCCGCGATGATGCGGTTGGAGTTGAGGAAGCCGGATTCACCAGCTGAGCCGACCCAGCAGTATTTCACCTGAGTGGCGCCGCCATCGCTGAGGAGTTCTCGGATGGCAATGTGGGCGCCCGCGCGGAATGCGGTGGCGCCGGTGATGTTGATCACAGTTTGGGCGGAGGCGGCGGGAGCGAATCCGAGTGCCGCAAGCCCCGCCAATAGGCAGAGTTTCAGTTTCATGTCGATATGGGGTGGGTTGGGTTGTTGGAGGATATCCTAACTATTTTCAGTTTTGCTTTTCGGATGGTTCGCCCGTTCGCCCCCAGGATGCGTCTTGAGACGAACTGAAGGTAGGCAGGGCCGACATACGATCTTTGACAACCGCTCCGCAAACGATGGCGGGTGACGTTCTTGTCACTGAAAACAAAGGGGATTCGAGGCGGATGGCTGATTCCCGTGTGACATTAATTTCACATGACCGTCGCGATTTCGGCCAAAGGGTTTGTGGATGAACGACCGCCGTTTTATTCGATCAAATGTGACGATTTCGTTGCTTAGCATCAGTCTCCTGTTCACGCCCTCCGCACGCCTTCCCGGGGGGGCGGCGGAGGCCTTGACTCCCGGTGAGGCCCACCGGAAGGCCAAAGCTCTGGTTTCCGGCCCCCCGGAGGGACGGGATCCGGTGCGGGCCCGCGAGTTGGCGACTCAAGCGGCGGAAGCCGGGCATGTGGAGGCGCGGGGTCTGCTCGGCTATCTGATGATTCGCGGAGTGGGAGGCCCCAGGGATCTCGGGGGGGGGATGGCGTGGATCGAGAAGGCGGCTGAGGCAGGTTCCGACTCCGCGCGACTGAACCTGGGCATCCTGCTCATGAACGGTGAAGGAGTGGAAAAGGACGCGGCGGAGGCTCTGCGTTGGGTGAGCCTGGCCGCCGAACGCGGGCACACGCAGGCGCAGGCCAAACTGGCGGAGTGGTATTATTTCGGCACCGATACTTTGGATAAGGATGTCGCAAAGGCCGCGCCTTGGGCTCGACGGGCGGCGGAGGCGGGCGACGCGTGGGCACGGCATCTGTGGGCCAACATGTTGGAGTTCGGCCAGGGAGTGTCGCCGGATCGTGTCGCGGCGATGGAGTGGTATCGGAAGGCTGCCGAGCAGGGTGAACCCAAAGCCCAGAGCAGTCTGGGACGGCTATTGGCGGGCACGGGCGGGGAGGGGGACGCGGTCGAGGCCTATGTATGGCTGAAACGGGCCGCGGCCCAGAGGGAGAACAACGCGATACTGTTTCTGGCCGATTTCGTGAAGCGCCTCACTCCGGCTCAAATCGCCGAAGCGGAGGCCCTCCTGGGCAAGGAGAGGGACTGAGGCCCCTTGGTTCAACAGGGTTGGGTCGCTGATCCAACCCTCTTTGATCCCCGCCAACGCGGGGTGATAGGGGACTCAGCGGTTTTCCTCATCGTCGTCATCCTCCTCCTCCATTCGCGGTGCCGGGGCCGTGCTTCCTCCGCCGTAGCCGATCACTTCCACGGTGATGATGGATGGCGGTTTTTCGACGGTGGGGGTGGACGAGGATTGTTGGGCGGCGGTCTCGGTGGCGGCGGCCGCGGCACTGGAAGCGCCAGCAGTGGAGGAGGCGGCGCTGAGTCCCCCGATATTGGGAGCGGCGACGGTCGGGGCGGATGGGGCGCCGGTGGCGGCTCCGCCGACAGCGATATTGGAGGCGTTGACCACCTGGGTGGCGGCCAGGTTGATGTTGCCGGTCACGCGAATACCGGCGTCGCCGGCGTCGATGATGCCGGAGGGGGCGATCAGATCGACGTCGCCCGGGTCGATACCTGCCACGGTGGCGAGCACGCCGATGCCCCCGCCGGTGGCGAGGCCGGCGAGGTCGGTCTCGACCGTGGCACTCTGGGGATCGATAAGGACGCGGGTTGGCGGCGCCGACTGCACCGTCTTGGAGGCGGCTCCGGCGGCGATGTCGCCGTTGGAGGACCAGATGATCATGTCGCCTCCGCGCAGGGTGAAGATACGGCCGATACCGATATCGACGTTGCCATCGGTGAAGATGGACACGTTGCCTCCGGATTCCGTGACGATACCGGGTGGCACCAGCGGATTGCCGATGGCGGTGTTGGCGAGGGTGAGACCTCCGCCGGGGGCGAAGAGGCTGATGTCGCCGCCGTTCTGGGTGCGGATGTTGCGGGCGCGGGCGAGGATATCTCCCTGGCCGCCGCCGCCGAAGAGGGCGTCGATGGCGGCGAGTCCGGTGTCGTAGTTGCCGAATCCGGGGCTGGAGGGGTCGTTGAAATTCCGTCCGGCATCGCGAAGGATGCGGTAGAAGACCTCGAGGGCCACCTGGGCCTGGCGTTCATCCGAGAGGTTGTCGAAATCGTCGATGCCAAGTTCCGCGAGGTAGGCTTCGCCTTCGCCACCGGTGACGAATTGGGTGATGAAACCATCGAAGTCGATGTCGCTGTTGGCCAGGCTGATGGCGCCTCCGATGCCGGCCCCGACGAAGAGGTCGGCGCCTTCGAAGGGCAGGAAGGGGTTGCGGTTGTTGCCCACGCTGATGATGCCCGCCCCGGTACCGTCGGCGTTGGTGGCGCCGGTGCCGAGGTCCAGATTGCGACCGGCGAGCACCTGGAGGCTGCCGGGTCCGCCGATGTGGATGTCGCCCGCCTGGGGGAACTGGTCGGAACCCAGGGCGTTGCCCCCGGCGAGCGCGGCCGCGCGGGTGGGGCTGGAGGCGTTGTAGGGGATGATGTCGCGCCCGGCGGAGACGGTGGTGATGTCGTCCTCGTCCAGGTTTTGCAGGTAGAAGGCGATGTCGCTGATATCGCGTCCGGCATGGATGCGGGAGGCTTTGGGGCTGAAAAGCCGGAGTCCGGTCAGGTCGCCACCGAGCGCGTAGACCCGGAGGGGATCGGGATCGGCGAGGCGGGGCAGGCCGACGGAGTGAAGGGCCTGTTTGGTGGTGGAGAGGCCGAAGATTCCCGAAGTGGAGCCGGACTCCGTGAATAGCCGCCCGATCTGGTCGAGGAACCCGGCGCGGGTGAGATTGTTGGCGCTGGTGTTGGAACCGACGAGACTGAAGTAGCTGAAGGGATTGGTAAGGCCGGGAACGTTGTGTGGATCGGCGTCCGATACATTGACCGCGGCCGCGGTCCAGACGTTGACGGTCTGACCGGGGAAACGCACGGTCGATACCCCGGTGGGCTGGAGGGCGCTGACGGAGCCGGAGGCGGCGAGGGTGAGTTGTCCGGTTGCGGAGGGGTAGAGCGTGGTATTGCCCACGAGCCGGATGTCACCATCGAGAGCGAAAGCCTCGAGGGTGGGAGCCTGGATGGGGAGGAGGGCGGCGAAGGGATCGAGGTTGGTTTCCACCAGTCTCAGCCAGGGCTGGGAATGGGCGGCGCCGGTGGGGCCGGAAGCGAGGAGATTTTGCGTGTCCATCCAGGTGCGCAACATCCCGGTGGCGGAGGTGCGCTGGGGGAGGGTGACCGCGTTGCGGAAGGTGATGTCTCCGCCGAGCGAGGTGGCGTTCACGGCGCTGTCGGGGCCGAAGGTGCTGAAATAAGTCTTGTACCAGAATCGGTTGTTGAGTCCCTGGGGCAGGAGGAAGGGGTTGGCGGCGGGGCCGAGAAGCACATCGCCGCGGGCGCTCACGTCGAAGGTGGAGCGGCCGAGAAAGAGCGAGGTGGGCATCCAGGTGAGGGGATCGAGCGTTGCGGACTCCGGATTGTTGAGGCTCTGGATGATGCCGAGAGAGGGTGAGCGGGCGGCATTGGTGGTGATGGCTCCTCCGGCTTCGAGTTCACCCCGACCGCGTTCGACATAATAGACTCCTCCGCTGATGTCGTTGCCCGAGCGCACCAGCAGATCGCCGCCGCCGAGTTCGACGATGCGGGAGGAATCGGGCGTGCCCCCCGGAGAGCGGGCGTTGGTGGGGATGACGGCGTCGACATTCTTGACGTCCTGTCCGGCGATCAGTGAGACGTCGCCCCCGCCGAGGGCGCCCACGCTTTGGAAGAAATTGCTGTGATCCACCCACCAGGAAGTCGAGGCGGCGGGATCGACGAAGGAGATGAAGCCGAAGCCGATGCGAACCTCGCCGAACGAGCCGTCGGGGCCGACATGACCGCGGCGGTAGAGCCAGTTGTTGGGCAACTGGCGCGAGGCGTCGTCGATGAGACCGGAGTTGTTGCGGGTCTTGCGTTCGATGTTCTCCCCGGCGGAGATGGCGACGTTGCCTCCCCCGAGACTGTATTGGGCGGGATAGGTCTGTTGGACGGCTCCGAGCGAGCCTTGGGAGATGGAGGAGGTGAGTAGCGGGGTGACGAAATCGTTGGGCGCGAAGATCGAGTTCGGGTCGGCGACCTGGGTGCCGGCGGTGTAGATGGAGGCGAAGGGGTTCAGCAGGCGGACGTTGCGGGCGGCGGTGAGATCGATGTCGCCGGAACCGGTGCGAATGACCTGGAAGGCGTTGCCGATGATGGAGGCGGTGGTGGCGTTGGTGCCGCCGACGGCGGTGGCGGAGCCGGCGTTTTTCCCCAACTCGATGTTGCCGACACCGGGCGCGAGGGCGTCCAACGGCAGGACGGTCCGGGCATTGGCCGAGGAGAAATCCGATCCGGCGGTGAAGTGGTAGGACCAGCTCTCGGTGTTGTCCGGCAGCAGGGGATTGTTGGCCAACAGGGGCGAAAGCCAGAGGCTGGGGCCGCCGTTGAATCCATCACTGATGGCGTTGAAGAAGGTGAGGTTGTCCCGGGCGCGCAGGGTGAGGACGCCGGGAGCGCTCCGGGGACCGAAACGGAGGCCGGCGAGATTCCAGTCGGCACTCGTGTTGGAGACTGCCGAGCCGAGGGTGAGATCGCCGGAGCGATTGATGACTTCGGCGCCGGGGGCGAGGATGAGATCAAGCGTCGGCTGCAGCGAGGTGAGCCGGCCGAGCATGGCGTTGTAATTGGCTCCGGTGACGCCGGCGGCGCCGAGGAAGGCGTTGCCGTCGGCCTGGATGGTGGACAGAAGAGGGTTGTCCAGCAGACCAGACCCTGTCAGGTCGTAGAGTCGATACCCTTCCACGAGAATGCTGGAGGGATCGGTGATGGTGGCCCCGATGGCTGCCACCTGGACATCGGTGAAGCCGGCATTCTGCGGGGCGCGCAAATGGAGGGTGCCGGTGAAGCGCCCGCGCGACTCGCTGTCGGGCTGGGCGGCGGCCACGGAGAGGTCGATGGCGGACCCGGACTGGAGATCGAGCAGGGCGCCGCCATCCACGACTCCGTTGATGGCGGCTCCGGCGGTGAGGGAAATATCGCCGCCTTTTCCGGCTGACGAAAATGCCTGGGCCGAGGCGTCGAGCAGGGCGCCGGGCCGCACGGTAAGGTCGCGGGCGGCGATGAGGTCGATGCTGCCGCCGGTCTGACCGGAGGCGTCGATGGTGCCGGTGACGGTGATGGATCCGGCGTCGGCGGTGAGGCGGTAGTTCTGCGCGGTGGCGGTGCCGCCGATGGTGAGATCGCCCGAGCGCACGCGGTAGTCGCGCGAGGCGAGGAAGTTTCCGGCGTTGAGCTGGGCATCGATGGCGGTGAGGTCGTTCCCCGCGATGCTGCCGGCATCGAGTGAGAAGGAGCCGGCGCGCCCTCCGGCGGCGGCCGAACCATTGATACCGCCGTTCAGCGTGAAGGACCCGTTCGGCGCGTTCACGTTGAGGAATCCGGCATTGCCGCCACCGGCGGGACCGGACACGTCGATGGAGCCGTCGGCGTCGATGGTGACATCGCCCGTGTCGGAGACGAGATTCACGGTGCCGCCGCTGGTGTGGCGGATCAGGTCGAGAAAGTTCCGCGTGGTGCCGCCGACGTCGATGCGGGCCGGGGCGAGATTGCCCACCTGGAGGCTGCCGCCGGTCGCCCGGACCATGATCTGGCCGCTGGGCGCGATGAGGTCGGTGTTGACGGCGACGGTGTTCCCCTCGAAAGCCAGGGCCGCGCCGAGTCCACCGGCTCCGGCGCTGGCGCCGGGGGAGCGATTCAGGGAGAGATGACCCGCGGCGGCGAGCCGGTAGTTGGAGGCGCCCGCGCCGGTGACGACCGGGGTATTGACCACGAGATCGCCGGCGGTTTCGAAAGAGCCGGTGCCGTCGGCGAGCAGGCGCGTCCGCGGGTTCATGGCCACGGTGGCGAATTCCTCGACGTGGACATCGTTGTCGCCGAGCGAGATCTGGCCCGCGTTGAACACCAGCGAACCGTCGAGCGGTCCGGCGGGCAGGGCGGTGAAGGGGGCGTCGTTGGCGTTCCCGATCAGCAACTGGTCGGCGGTGACGGCGACCGTTCCCCCGGCGGTGTTGAAACCGCGAATGGCGCCGGCCTGGAGGGAGAGCCTACCCAGGGCGTCGGATCCGATGTTGCCGGTGCCGTAGAGATCGAGGGTGGAATAACTGCCGAGAGTGAGACGCCGGGCGGATCGCTGGAGGCTGTCGAGAGCCTGGCCGGAGAGCACGAGGCCATCGGTGGGATTGAGAGCGCCGGGGTTGTCGAGCTGGACGCTGATTTGTCCCGAGTTGAGGGTCACGTTGCGCGCCGTGAGCCGGGCGGTGGGATCGAGGTCGGTGGCGTAGGTGGAGTCGAGCGTCAGGCTGCCGCCGCTGAGCGAGGCGTTGGCGCCGATGGTGAGCGAGGGCGTGGTGGAGTTGCTGACACCGTCGCGGAAAACGGGCGCGCTGGTGTTGCCGCTGACACGGACGAGGGCGCCGTCGCCACTGCCGGGCACGGCATCGTCGCCGATGAAGAGGGGATCGAGGGTGGACGCGCTCCCGGTGCCCCGGATGGAGGAGCCGTCGGTCAGCTCGATGCTTCCGGTGGCGGCGAGGATGATGTCCGATCCGGTCAGAGGGACGCCGGCATTGTCGACGGTGATGTTGCCGGTGCGCACCGCCACGCTGGCGCCGTTGGTGCCGAAGGTGCGGAGACCGCCGATGAGGAGGCTCTCGGCGTTGAAGGCGTTCAACTGCGAGGCGCTCAGCACGAGATTGCCCGCGCCTCCGCCGGTGCCGGTGCGGTTGATGACGATATCGACCGGGCTGCTGATGTCGATGAGAGCCCCGCGTCCGCCGGGAGGCGCCACCGAATCCACCGCGCCGCGCAGGGACATGGCGGCGAGAGCGGAGAAGGAGAGGTAGCCCGAGTCGATGGGCAGACGGGGCGCGGTGAATCCCCGGGAGACGGCGGCGTCGCGGAGAAACGCGTTGGCGGTGAGGTCGAGATATTCGGCCCGCTGGCGGAACACTTCGGCGGTGGCCACTTCGAAACGCTCCATGAAGGTGCGGCCCCTTCGAGAACCGTCCAGGGCGTTGAGGCGATAACCGGACACGAGGCTGGAGCCGTCGTCGAGGAGGAAGCCGCCGACAGGATCGCCCTCGCGGGGCGAGACGAGCACTGCGCCCGGCAGCAGGGCGTAGCGGGCGGGGAGCAGGGTGTAGGTGCCGGCGGGGAGGCCGGGACTGGAGCCGAGAGTGACGCGGTCGCCGACGCTCAGGGCGCGGTTCACATAGCCGGGTTGTCTCTGGAGATTGACGGCGGAAGCGCGCGAATTGAACGGGGCATAGGGAGCGTAGAGAAAACCGTAGTTCGGGATGACGGCGAAGATCTCATCGGAAGCGAGGAGATCGCGGGTGCCACCGTTGCCTTCCACCCAACGGTAGGCGTAGAGATCGCCGCCGCCGCGGATGTCGATGGTGGAGCCCGCTTGGGTGGAGACATTGCGACCGGCGAGCTGGATGGTTTTGGCGGGCACGCCGGACACGGTGATGTCGTTCCCGGCGGGATCGATCCAGGAGTTGCCGTCGAAGCTGATCCCGTATGGAATGAGCAGAGAGAGTCCGGAGCGGGGATCGACCGCGCCAACGGAGGTGACACTGCCGGCCGCGAGAGTGAGGCGGTCGGTGACCGGTGCTGGAATGCTGTTCCCGGCGATGGGGTTGAGGGGGGCGTCGCCCTCGCCATCCCAGCCGAGACGGATGGAGCCGATGGGCGCGCGGAGAGTGCCCGCCTGGAGGATGCGCGAGGCATGGATCGCGAGTTGCCCACCGGCGGAAAGAGGCAGAGGTCGTTGGTCACCCCGGAGGATGGTCACGCTGCCGGGACCCCCGGCGTGGTCGTAGGCGAACACATTGAACTGGCCGAGAGTGGTGGGGTAGATCTGTCCGGCGCGCAGGATGAGATCCCCGGCGATCTGGAGCGTGCCGTTGCCCCGGATGTCGCCGCGCGGGGCCGACAGTTCCGCGCGTCCGATGCCCTGAAGAGAGAGGTCGCCGACATCGATGAGGTCGGCGCGCACGATGAGATTTCCGGGGCCGTGGGTGGGCGGGAAAAAGTATTCGCTGGTGAGGCCGGTGGCGTCGGTTTGGGTGAAACGCAGCTCGACATCGGTATCGAGTGCGGGCGGCTGAAAGGGCCGACCGATAGCCACGTAGGGGGCGGCGAGGAGGACGCGATTGTCGGCGTAGATGACGCCACCGGTGGCGACGCGCAGGCTGCCGGGCGCCTCGATGTTCACGGGGCCGGAGAAACGCACGTTGCCGCCCAGTTCCAACGAGTCGAATCCGCCCGCCATGAAGCGATCCACGGTGAAGTTTCCGATGCCGGGCAGGTTGGCGCCGTTGGCCGCCCTCACGGGGAGGCCGATGCCCCTCGGGAAAGAGGAGGCGGGCAGCACCCGGCCGCTTTGAGTGACCACCAGATTGGCGTCGGCGGTGGTGAAGGCCTGGCCCGCCGGGATGAAGCGTCCCGAGGAAACCGAAAGCGAGCCGCCGATGGCCGAGGGGCCGCCCGGACGCCCGATGAGAGTCGCGTCGGAATAGAGCATCTCGCCACCGGCGAGGTCGATGGAGCCACCGTTGGTGTCGATCCGCACCGGCACGTAGCGTTGTCCTTTCAGACCGAGGATGGGCCGGGAATCGACTGTGAGGTAGGTGGCGGGAAGATCCAGCACCCCGGTGGCGCCGGACACGTCGAGGACCGCGCCGCTTTCCGCCACGAGGTTGCCGGAAACGGAAATCGAACCGCCGGGCAGCACGATTCCCTCCCGCCAACCGTTCCGCCCGGCGCGGATGATGGCTTTGCCGGCGGCGTCGAGGCGGGCGCGGGGACCGAGGTAGACCGTGGTGAGCGCCTCGCCGGAGAAGGGGAAGGTGTTGGCGCCCGACACCTCGATGTTGCCTCCCGGGGCGGTGACCGAGCCAAGCAGGGTGACGGTCTCGCCTTTGAATGACACGTTGCCGAGTCCGTCGGTCTCGATGGAGGCGCCCTCGCCCATGACCACGTCGCCGCGGGCGATCAGGTTGCCATTGTCGAAACTGTCGGTCGCCCCCGTGGCGGTGAAGGAAAGGCTGACCGGAGTCCGGTAGCCCTCCGGCGCGGTGTGGGTGCGGAGGGTGAGTCCGCGCCCCCATTCGGTGTGGGGCACCGCCAGCCAACTGTCCGCGATCGGCCGGATGCGGGTGCCGGGCGCGATGTAGATCCCGGGGATGAAATCGTTCGGTCCCGCGCCCGCGATGCCGATGCCGGTGAGGGAGAAATCTCCGAACCCGCCGGTGCTGAAAAATTCGGGATCGAGTCGCACCACGCCATCGGCAGCGGCGCCCCCCCCGATCTGAAAAGCCAGGGCGCCGAGAGAGAGCTGTCCCCCGCGGGCGCCGGAGTAGCCGCGCAGTTCGCCGTCCAGCGTCAGCTTTCCTCCCAGCACATCGGGCAGGTTGAGGTCGCGTCCGGTGACGATGGAAAGTGAGCCGCCGTCTCCGTAGGTGATCTTTCCGCGCGGACCGATGTGGGCGCCGCCGGAGACGTCGGCGAGCGATCCTCGTTCCAGCCTGGCGTCGAAAGCCTCGATGGTGATGTCGCCTCCGCCGATGACCAGGGGCAACAAAGTGGGGGAGCTGGCGCGGTCGTCGGGCAGGAGCCCCGCCGTGCTGACGATGGCGCCCGGGGCGAGGCGGAAGAATCCCCGATCCGCGCGCGTGTCCGGCCGGAGTCGGGTGGCGTTGGTGGTATTGACGACGGTAAGCGGGATATTGGCGGAGCTGAAGGAGAGACTGCCGCCGGGGGCGGTCACGCTTCCCGCCACGGTGATATTGGCTCCGCGCAGGGTGATGCTGCCGCGGGGCGGGGCGGCGAGATCCACCCCGGACGGCACGGTGACGTCGCCATCGTCGTTTTCCACCGTGAGATGCCCGAAGCCTCCTGCGGTGAGCAGGGTGGGGGAGAGGAGGACCCGGTTGCGGCGATCTTCGCGCAGGGGAGCGGGATCCCCGTTGGCATCGAGGGTGAACGGACCGGCGGGAGCGAGGGTGCCGCCCGGTTGAAAGACGATGGACGGAGGCGTGGGGGCGAATTTAGGGAAAGCGGGAAAGGAGGCGTCCTGGGCGGTGAAGGCGAGCCGGAGTGAACTGAGACCCGCCGGCTCCTCGCGCTGACGAGGTCCGTCGATGGTGCGCCCGCGCATTTCACCGTCGAGCGCCATGGCGGGGGCCACGATATCGAGTCGGCCTCCGGGTGCACCGTGAATGTAGGAATCTTCCCAATGCTCACCCGTGAGGGCGAGGGCCTGGTGGTAGGTTTCTGAAACTCCCCATCGCGGGCTTTCCACGGTGACGGTGCCCTGATAGATCCTGTCGTAGATTCGGTCCGGAGTGGCGTCCTTGATGTCGATGAGTCTTCCGTTGAGCAGGAGACGGGTGGTCTTCACCATCGCTCCCTGGTAATCGATGTAGCCGCCCGAGACATCGATGCGGGACCCGGGGCGCATGACCACCGAGGAGCCGGCGCTGAGGGTGACTTCGCCGCCCGGCGTGGTGAACTCCCCGATGGTGCGCTGGATGAGGGCGGCGAAACCGGTGACGTCGGCCAGCGGGGTGCCGACCCAGGGCAGGCCGAAGTAGGTTCCCTGGTTGCGGATGTCGACGGTGATCGCGGCGTTGCGCAGGATGCCCCCGCGTTGCACGGGGGCGTTGGCCAGTTCCGCGCCTCGCAGTTCGAGGGTTAGGATATTCTGGAGGATGGAAACCGGAACTCCGGTGGTGCCGGAGACATCGATGAGGGCGTCGTTGTCGAGATAGATCTGGCCCAGTGATTGGACGAATCGAGCGTTGGGACTGGTGCCGCCCAGCCCGAGAAGTCGCCATTCCCCGGCCGAAAGCGACACTTGGCCGCTGGGGGCATGGAGGGTGGAGCGGGGACCAAGGTGGATGGCGCGTCCCACCGCGTTGATCTGGGAGCGAAGCGCCAGTTCCCTGCCGTTCACGGTCTCTTCGCTGCCGATCTCCGGGAGGACGCGGGTGACGCTGCCGGCGCCGAACCTCACGGTGCCGGTGGCGCGGGGGAGAAAGGGACGGCCCGAGGCCGGATTGGACGGGTTGAAGGCGGGGTTCGAAATCGCGTCGTAGCTGGCCAGCAGGTCGATGCGACCGTTGAGCGAGACGGTGGTGGAACTTTCCAGCGCCCCGAGTTGGTTCACCTCCGCCCCGGCCAGGGTGATGTTGCCGCGGAGCGCCTCGATGAGGCCCCGGTTGGTCACGGCTCCGGCGTAGCGGGCGACGCCGGTTTCCTGGATCGCTCCGATGAAGACATCGAGCCCGCGCAGGCTGGGATCGTCGGTGGAATGGGCCTCGATGCCGACCTGGAGACCGGCGGCGAGGATGGCCTGCCCGTCCGGGGTGAGAATGGTGCCCTGTTGGCGGACATTCGGCCCCACCAGCATGATGCGTCCGCCGACCCCGGCATCGTTGGTGGGGCTGGTGAGTCGGGCGCCGGGTTGCACGATGACGTCGCCGTAGCGACCGGTCTGGGTGGGGGGCGCCTCCGGGGTGAAGGCGGGCGTGCCGTTGGCGCCGGCGGGAATGGCGAGGCCGGAGAAAAGGAACTGGGCGTCGGGATTGTTGAGCAGGCCGTTGTTGATGAGGTTGTCATTGATGGGCAGCGACGAGGCCACCAGAGTGCCGACATTCACCTGGCTGGCACCGCCGAAGATGATGCCGTTCCGGTTGATGACGTAGACCTGGCCGGGCGCCTGGATATTCCCGAGAATCTGGCTGGGGACTCCGCTGGGATCGTTGACCTTGTTGAAGGCGATCCACTTGTTGGCGTTGGCCTCGCCGGCGGACTGGTCGAAACGCAGAGTGGTGTTTTTGCCCACGTTGAAAGTGCGCCAGCTCAGCAGTGCTTGGGACTGGGTCTGCTTGATGGTGACGTTGGTGCGTCCGCCGGCTTTCGCCTGGACCGGCAAACTGGCGCCCGACCAGACCGCCGTGCTGGCCAGAACCCCCGGATCCACCTCGAGACCGCCGGTGGCGAGGCCGTCGGGCACATTCGGCAGCGGGACACCGGGCTGATGCGGGTGAAAGCCGAGATTGGCGGCGGATTGCGCGGCGGCGGCGGCCCGGGCGGCGGCCTGGAAGTCTTTCACTCCCTGGAGAGCCCGGTTGGTTCTCGCGAGCGAGTCGCGGGCGCTGGCCCTCGCGGCGGCGGCAGCCTCGGCGGTGGCGCGGTTGATGGCCTCGGAGCGAGCGGCGGCGTTGCCCGCCGGGGTGCCGCCCCGCAGGATGTCCCCGGCCTCGATCACCGGTGTGCCACCGATGGATATCGCCAGCACGAGCGCCACGGAGACGCGGGCCGGGTGAGGCTGCTGGGCGGCGGGCATGGAGATGGGCGTCGTCGGGAAAAGTGATTACTCGGCGCTGGTCGGGAGGAGTTTGGACAGCACCATCTCGTTGACCGCGATGGGATTCTCCTGAAGCAGCTTCCCGAGAAAGGCCTGGGTCTCCGCGCGGGCGCGCTCCTGACGCAGGCGGGCGACGAGTTGATCGCGTATCTGGGGCAGGGTCGGGACGAAGGCCTCGCGGATGTCGAGGATCTTGATGAAATGCCAGCCATCGAGCATGCGAACGGGCGCGGAGATCTGGCCGAGTTTCAGTTCCGGCAGCGCGGCGAGGACCGCGGGTTGGATCTGGGGCTCCGCGAGCCAGCCGATCTCGCCGCCGCGCTCGGCGCTGACGGCCTCTTCGCTGTGTTCGCGGGCCAGGGCCGCGAAGTCGGCGTTTTCCGCGACCAGCAGCTCGGCCAGTTGGGTCAGTTTCGCGCCGGCCGTGGCGGAGGGCGGCGCGGCGATGTCTTCGGCGGGATCGGCGACGAATATCTGGGCCAGATTCCAGGATTTCGGCACCCGCAACGCCTCGCGGTTGGCCTCGTAGGCGGCACGGACTTCCTCTTCGGAGGGAAAGCCCTCGGGAGCCTGGCTCTTGGCTTCGATGAAGGTGGTGGCCACGACGCCGTCGCGCAGCAGCGCCATGCGATTCTGCACCTCCTCGCTCTGATCCCAGCCTTGGGTGATCGCCTCGCGGAGCACGACCCGCTGGACGAGCAGAGCGCGCACGTACTGATTGAGCGCGGCTGGTTGGCTGCGCATCGCCTCCCGCTCCTCCGGGGTCAGGGTGGCGAGACTTTTCCGGACATCGCTGATCCTGACCTCGAGATCGCCGATCTTGCCGAGGATTTCATCGACGGGGGCTTCGACGCTCACCGGCGCGGCCACAGGCTGGGCGACCGGGGCCTCCTGGGAGTGGGCGATACCGGTGAGCAGCAGCGTGGCGGCGCCGAGGCGAAGAGAAATGGGGAGAGTTGGGCTGAGGATGCGTGTCATGCGATTCATGGCTGATAGTGATGGGGAGACGGAATGTGACGTGACGAATCAGTCACTTTCCGCGGGGGCCGCTTCCTCGGCCTTTTCGATATCCGCGGTGGTGGCGGCGTCGCGCCGGGCCTGGTCGACGGCGTCGGGCTCGGCGATCTGGTCCACGAGCTGGTCCTTGTAATCGGCGACCGCTTCCTCGATCTGGACGCGGGCAAGGCCGGTGAAGGGTTCGCGGGCGATGAGCGCCCGGCCGAGTGCGAAGTTTTCGTAACGCTTCAGCACCTCCTCACCGACCTGGTATAGTTTGGCGTTCTGCGCGGTGCGGATCTCCAGGGTGCGGCGGGTCGATTCGAGATCGGAGGCCACCGTCCG
The DNA here is from genome assembly GCA_964439145.1 of uncultured Verrucomicrobiales bacterium. Lineage (GTDB taxonomy): Bacteria > Verrucomicrobiota > Verrucomicrobiia > Verrucomicrobiales > DEV007 > JAEUHH01. Next base: position 28,712 of record CAYTNL010000003.1, on the reverse strand, counting down.
CAGCTGGCCGACGGTGGTCTCGGCGAAAGTCTTGATCTCGGCGTGGGATTCCCGCCACTGCGTGAGGGATTTTTCGAGTCCCTCGATCTTCGCGTTTCGGGCGGCGAGGTTGCGATCCTTTTCCGCCAGGGCCTTGTCGGCGGCCTCACGCTCTTCGGTGCCGCGCTTCAAGGCTTCGGCCAGCTTGGTCTCGAGGTCCTTGATCTTGATTTCGCTCTGCGCCTTGATGGCTTGCATCTCCGCGTCGATGCGGGCTTTTTCCGCCTGCTCGTTGCGCAGCTGCACCATGGTGTTACGGAGGGTCTCCCTGAGCTGCAGCTCCACGGGGGAGGGCTGCTCCTGGGCGCCGACGGGAGTGATCGGGAGGAGGATGGCGATAAAACTAAGCAGAGAAGCGGTTTTCATCAGAACTTGGCGTTGACGTCGAGTTGGATGATGTCGGATTTCAGCGGCGGGCCCGCGATTTCGTTGGCGCTCATCCAGCGGAGATTGAGGAAGACTTTCGGTGAGAGCGCGAACCCGGTGCTGAGGGTGATGCCCTCCATGTTGGTGCCCCCGAGGCCGAAGTCGGAATCGGTGAGACCGTCGATGAAAGCGTCGCTTTCGACGTATCGGTAGCCGATGGAGGCGTTCCAGTTGCCGAGCCGCTCCATGGCGACAGATCCGAACTGAAGTTCCACCATCCAGGCGTCGCCGCCGCCCTCGAAGCCGCCGATGCCACCGTCCTCGGTGAGGGCGCCGCGGTTGTTGACGGCATACATGTCGATCTGATCGGCGTCGAAGGCGAGGTTGCTGGCGTACTCCCCGAGCAGACTGACCTGATAGAAATCGGAGACGTTCCAATCGACGCGTCCGTTGAAGTTCAGCACCTCGAACTGGGAGGCGAGACCGTAGTATTGATACTGCATCGCGGTGCCGAATCCGTTGAGCGGATCGGCGATGATGTCGCGCAGCGGTCGGTAGGTGTTGCCTTTCTGGGCGAAGGTGGGGCGGAGATGATCGGTGTTGCCCTGGTCCTTGTCGGAGAAGGGGAGGAAAGGATCGGAAAGTTCCCCCTCGACGTTGTCGAACTCGAAGTAGCCGACCGCCAGTTTCCCGGCCAGATCGACCCCTTTCATGAGATCGACCCCGATCTGCGAGCCGTAGATCCACTTGTCGGTGCTTTCAAACTTGTCCGGGTTGTTGGTCGCGAAATCGAACTCGGTGTTGTAGATGGGAAAGATGCCGCCGTTGAAGAACGGAGTGATTCCCGGCTTGATCTGCTTGCTGGCCCGGAGGGCGAGACCGTCGAAACCGAGGTCGCTGTCCCACATGATCTGGCTGCTGGCGAAGAAGGGGTTGTCGAAGCGTCCGACGATCAATTCCACAAAGTTGTAGGCGTCGGTCTCCAGTTTTTCCGGCGCGTTGGGATCGTGGCTTTGCCATTTGAGGTAGGCCCGGTCCAGCCATAGCTGATATTTGCTGAAATCGGAGCCCAGGGTCTGGTTGGTGGACACGGGGCTGTCGTTGCTGCCGGTGCCGATGCGCATGCCGGCGGTGAATTTGTCGCCCAGATAGACCTCTGTGCCGATGCGGGCTCGGAGCCGGTAGCGGTGGCGTTCCTCGTCGACATTCAACTGGGGGGAGAAATCAAAGCCGGCGATGTCGAAGGGCGCGCCCGTGTTGATGGCGTTGAAGTCGGGGAACGAGCCGGTGGTGTCGTTGCCCTCGGGGAACAGGGTGCCGTCGTAGCGGAAACGCAGGTCGCCGAAGAAGCTGGTATTCTGAGCCCATTCGGGCATCTCGTTCGGCGCCGCCCAGCGCTCGTCCATGGCCTGCTCGAAGATGTCACGCTTGATATCGACGCGGAGCTGGGCCTTCACCGAGTCGGGGATGTGGGTGACGACGATGTCGTCCTCGCCGGCCATGGCGGCATCCTCGGCGACGGCGGCGGAGTGCTGGCGGGCCATCTCGGCCTCCTCGGTCGCCTGGGTGATGAGACCCGCCGCGTCGCCCTGGGTGAGCACGCCGCGTTGCACCAGGAGATTGATGAGATTGACGACCACGCTCACGGTCGGGGTGGCGCCGTCCTCCATGCCCGGGAGGGAGAGTTCTCCGGACGGTCCGAACGAGCCCTCGGGCATGTCGGGAAAGAGCGAGGGATTCACCGTGGACGGCTGGGGGATGGGTTCGCCCTCCGTATCGGCCTCGGCGTCGGCGTCGAATTCGATCGCGGCGACGACGACTGGCTCATCCGGGGTCGGCAGGGGATCGGAAGGCGGAGCCGGGGAGGGAAGCGCCTCCTCCTGCTGAGCATGGGTGGGCAACATCGCCGTCAGGACGAGGGCGAGTGAGAGGGCGAGACACGGCTGGAAGCCGGGGATGGGAATGGGAAGCTTCATGAGCGAATCGCGAACGATCAGAAAGTCGGTGAAATGCGGGAACCTGAGGCACGCCCTCAGGGTTGCCGGGCGGTGATGCGGAGATTGATCGGCATGGGCATGTCTGCCGGCGGCGGCTCCGGGAGTTGGATGGAGGCCAGGATCTGGTTGGACAGCGTGTCGTCCATTCCCCGATCACCGGTTGAGTTCACCAGTTGCGCCCGGGTGACGCGGCCCAGTTGATCCGCCCAGATCTTGACTTCGATCGACATCACGGCGGAGCGGGTCGTGGGATGGTTCCGCAGGGCCGTGGTCACCGCTCCCTGCACCTTTCCCGCGTACCAGCCGTACTTGCTGCCCCCGCCGCCGAGTCGTTTGCCGGTGCCGGTGCCCCCGATCATGCCCCCGCCTCCGCCCGCGCGGAGTCCGAAGCCGTCGGGCGGTCCGTCCCCGGCAATGTTGGTGCCCATGGCGGCTGGCTCGGGATCCGGCGCCGCCTCGGGTTCCGGCTGCTCCATGGGCGCCTCTTCGGGGACGAAGGTTTCCTCTTTTTCCTGAACGTCCGGAGGCTCCGGCTCGGGTTCGGGGGGCTTGGGTGGGGGCGGCGGCGGTGGTGGGGGCGGCGGCGGGGGTGGCATGATACTCACCATGGTGACCTCCGGCGATTTGGTCTCCGGCTGTTCGCTTTTCCCGTATTTCATCCACAGTGCGACACCCACCCCCAGGAGCAGGCACACGCCCGTGGCGACCTTTCCCCCATGGCGGTCCATGAAGGTGTCGTCCTCGTCGAAGCCGTAGTAATCGTCGCTCATTGCCCGATGGATTTCGTGGGATCAGAAAGTTGGCCGCCTCCTCACTGGGGACCCTGGGTCGCGAGACCGATCTTGGAGATGCCCACCTTGCCGATCACGTCGAGCACATCCATGATGCGCTGGTACTGGGTGGAGCGATCCCCCCGCACCACGACCGGGAAGTCCTCGTGCTTGCTCTTGTGCTCGGTCAGCTTCTGCTCCAGCTCCTCGATGGAGACGGGTATGGTGTCGAGGAAGACCTTGCCCTCGTTGTTCACCGTCACCGCACGGCCTTTGGGTCCGGTGATCTCCGTGGGGGGCGCTTTACTCCCCTTGGGCAGATCCACCTTGATGCCCTGGACCCCGGCGGTGGTCATGATGATGAAAATCAGCAGCAACACCAGGTAGAGGTCCACCATGGGCGTAACGTTGATGTCGTCGTAGCTCTTGCCGCTGTCAGCTTGCATGGTCGTGAGAGGTCAGGGGTTCGTTGCCGACGCCCGCACCGACGAGGGCCGGCTCGGGTTTCGCCGCGTTGGGGGAGGCTTCGGCGTTGAGCGGTTTGGCGGGCGCGGAGGCGGGCGCGGCGCCGCCCTCGCCCGGCGGGGGATAGAATTCCGCCATCTTGGCGATGAACTCGTCGATGAACACCTGCATGCCGGTGAGCAGGGACTTGATGCGCGAACTCAGGTAGCTGTAGAGAAAGAGCGCCGGTATGGCGACGACCAGCCCGGCCACGGTGGCGAGCAGGGCGCTGGCGATCCCGGGGGCGATGGAGTTCACATCCACCTCGCCGCTCTTCGCGATGATGGCGAAGGTGATCATCACGCCGACCACGGTGCCGAGCAGGCCGACGTAGGGACCGCCGGCGATGCTGATGGTCAGGAAAATGAGGCCGCTGTTCATGCGCTCGTTCTCCTTCACCAGCCCGGTGTCGAGACTGGCCCGGATCGCCTGGATGGAGCGGGCGGACAGGCCCTTGCCCTCGCCGATTCTGCGTCGGATCTCCTCCGAGCCGATGTGGTAGATGTGGTAGAGCGGCGAGCGGCGGATGTTGCGCATCATTTTCGGCCCGACCTTGCCACCGAAGTTGGCGGCGCTTTCCCCGTCGCTGTGATCGAGGGCGGTGAGGTCGGAGGAGAGCTGATTCCAGAGTTTGGTGAAGGCGTCGCTGCCTTTCTGGATGCTGTTGAGGTAGAGGAATTTCCGGATCGCCACCCCCCAGCCGAAGATGATCATGATGACGCAGCCCCCCACCGCGATCCAGCCGTCGAACATCATGTTCTTGGCGATGTCGCCGAAGAGCATCACGTGCTCCAGGGTCTCGTTGTGACCGCCGCCGCTCGCGTGGGAACTCTCGTCCTGTCCCAACATCATCAACTGACCGGCCTGGTCCGAACCGGAGGCATTGATCGCCTGAAAGCGCAGCAACGCCGCCGGGAGGGCGCGGGAGTGGAGGCGCAGCTCATCGACTTCCCCGGCAAAGCCGCCGCCCAGGGCCGGTGTGCTGCCCATCACGAGCGGAGCCGCCAGGGCGGGCATGGCCTTGGCCACGGTGCCGTAGGGTTCGCCATCGACGAGCAGATCCATCTTGGCCGCGTCGGCCACCACGGCGAGGTGCCGCCACGAGCCGACCGCGATGGGTTCCCCGGCGTTGGTGCGGGCGGTGCCGGCGCCATCGGTGACCTCGATGTAGGGAACGCCGTCATTGACGCCGAGGACGAAGGCGGCGCCATTCTCCTCACGTTTCAGCAGCACCGCGTCAGGACCGTGGGCGCTCGGTTTGACCCAGGAGGAGAGGGTGATCTCGGCGCCCGCGGCCCAGTTCAGCGAGTCCGAGGCGGGAATCTCCAGGCCGCTGGTGCCGAAGAGGATGACCCCGGGACCGATGAGTGCGCCCTCGGTGACGGTGGTCGCCTCGGTGGGGGAGTTTTCATTGCCGGTGAAATCCCGGGGCGCCGCGGCGCCTTCGGTGAAATGGTAAACGAGGCGCGCGTCGTCGCCAAAGGTGTCCTTGGGCTGGTAAGCCGAGGGCTCGGCGGCTGGATTTCCATAGTATAGCCAGACGGTGGTGGGCGCGTCGGTTTTCAACGCGGGCAGCCGCACCCAGACGAAAGCCTCGTTCATGAGGGCATCCCAGCGTTCGATGTGGTAGGGGAGCTCCGTGCCGCCCGCACCAGTCTCGTCTTCGCCTTCCTTTTTCTCCTCACCCGCATCCGCGCTCTCGTCCGCCACCACCAGGCGCAGATCGCCGCCGTCGGACTTCGCTGAGGCGAACAGGAAATTGCCGCCGTGCAGCCGCAGCAGGGCCACGGTTTCCTCCTCGGGTGCCGCGCCCGGCAGCGGGGTGATCTCGATCTGCTTGCGGACGGTCCAGGCCTCGTCCCACCAGGGGGCTTTCTCCCCCGCGGACTCCTCGGCATCGCCGGCTGCGTGGGTGGCGGGGCCTGTGCCCATGACCAGCGGCAGGAGCAGCAGGGCGAGTCGCGGCAGGGCCGCGATGTGACGGAATGGTGATGATTTCGGCGTCATGGTGTGATGGAGTGGCTGACCGGCTGGGACTTTTTCAGAAATCGGCTCGTATGCGGAAACTCCAGAAAGGGTCGTCGGCCTTGGTCGTGCCCTGGTCCTCCAGCGGCCACGCGACATCCACATAGCCGTGGAAGCGGTCCCAGAGATGGAGGCTGCTGCCCACGCCCACGCTCGAGAGCTCCATCAGATCGATCTGTTCCGGCAGTGCCTCGTTGAGATAGAGGCGGCCCCCGTCGTAGAAGGCGTGGAAGCGCCATTCGTGTTCGGGATCGCCGATCTCGTTTTTCTCCGTCCACTGGAGCAGCGAGGGCGAGCGCAGTTCGGCGGTGGCAAACCAGCCGCTGTCGCCGAGGGCTTCGGATTCCAGGTAGCCGCGCACTGTGGAAAGTCCCCCGCCGGCGTATTGCTCGCTGTTGATGAGCGAGTCGTTGGTGGCCTGGCCCTGGATCTTCGCGAAGGCCTGGAAACCTCCGGGCAGGTCGTGGGTGTGCGACACGTCGCCGCGGAAGTAGATGTAGCTGCCGTCGGCCAGGTAGCGCTTGTTGTCGAAGGTCGAGGGTTGGCTCCCGACCCCGCGGAAGTGGAAATTGATCGAGGTGTTGATCTCGGTGAAGTAGTCCTCGCCCGTCAGCCCGCCGCCGTAGGCGATGGTGAACGGGTAATAGTCGATGGGCGTGCTGAAGACCTCGTCGCCGAGGGTGATGTCCTCGTCGAAGCTCTTGTAGTCGAACCCCGTGCTTACCGAGTGGAAGCAGTTCCCCCGCTGCGGCAGGGTCAGCATCACGCGGGCGCCGAGGATTTCCCCCCGTCCCGAGACGGCCGCGCCGCCGAGGGTGGACACGTCGCTGTTCTGCTTGGTGCCGGAGAGCATCAGCGAAAAATTCGGCGACTTGGCGAAGCGGGCGATGTAATAGGCCGAGTAGACCTCGGCATCCTCGATCCGCTCCGGGGCCACCTGGGCGGCGAAGCCGAGGCTGTGACCGAGTTGCCAGAGATTGTTGTAGCTGACCGAGGCGTTCAGCCGCAGCGGAGTGGTATCCGGGCTGTAGCGGTTGTTCAGCTCGATGCTACCGGAGAGGGGCGACTCGTCCTCCACGTTCAAATCCACATCGATGGTGCCGGGGCGCTTGCCGGGGAGCACCGTCGGCGTCACCCGACGACCGGGCCAGGCGTTGAGCGCGATGATGTCCGCCTGCACCTTGTTGAAATCGGGCACCGTGCCCTCCGCCAGGGAGGGCGCCGCCCGCTTGATCGCGCTGGGCAGGTGGTAGCGGGATCCCCGCACCCGCAGGCGTCCCACGGCGTTTTCCACCGCGTCCATGTAGATGATACCGCGGGTCCCGTTCTGTTGGGGCACCTCGACGGAGACCGTCTGGTAGCCTTTTTTCCGATAGGCCTCCTCCAGAGCGGCTCGGGCCGCCTCCAGATCTTCCAGCGTGCGGTTGGGACCGGTGAAATCGTGGATGGCCGAGGCGATTTCGTCCCCGGTCAGCAACTTCGCGCCTCGCACCCGGATCTGGAGTATGTCGATCCTGACCGCGGGCGTCTCGACGGCGCTTTCCCCGGCAGACGGCGCCTCATCTTCCGCCAACATCAGGGTGGAAATCCCACAGACCAAAATCGCAAAAATGAGTCTTGATCGAGTGTGCCTACCCACCCGACCCGCTGGGGAGCCCCCGGCGCTCCCAGTCGCAACTGTCATCAACGAAGGAATCATCCCGGAACGGGCCAGCTTAGAAACGCCCCAACGGTCCCTCAGAAGCGGCTTTCCTCAATCCGGGCGGTGTGACAATCATGTCACGATTTGGCCCGCGATTGTTGCTTGCGAAATCTGGCTCGCAATATCGAGAATTTCAGACGTCTTAACTATCCAGATCCAGCGAGATCTCCTGCCGACCGAGAAATTGGTAGCGAATGCGGGTGCCGGATTCCTCATTCACCAGGATCAAGTCCTTGCCGTCAATCTCGAAGGTGAAGACGCCCATTTCATCCACGCCGAACAAAACAGACGCGGGCATGGTGCCTCCCAGGGTCTGCAAATCCACCAGCGAGCTGCCCTTCGGATGCGCCCGCGCCAGGCGGGGGCGTTTGGCGGCGGCGGTGTCGATGATGACGGTGTTGTCTTCACGGGAGACTGTCCGGATCAGTTGATTCGTGACCCAGTTGACGCGGGGCTGCCCGAGAAATCTCCCGTAACCAATGCCTTCCCGGGTGTCGTTGTTGGCGTCGTAGTGCGTCCACACCACCGCCTGGCCCGTGGGGGTGAGGGTGATCTGCTGCACCACCTTGAGCGGCGCCACCACGTTGGCCAGGCGACGCCGGTGTTCCCACGAACCGATAGGAATGCCTTCGGCGAACTCCTCGTCGGGCACCACGGGTTCCGGCGGCGGACCGGTTTCCTCAAAGACCATCGTCTGGCAGGCGATCAGAGTCAGGCTGAGTAATACCAGGAAAAGGGCGGGAAAAAATCGGAGGAGGGGAAAAGGGGGCATCGGCGAGTGGCGAATACGGACACGGGAAAATGGACCCACCATCCACCGGGTGTCTTCGTTCCGGCAAGTGACGGAATCGTCAGGTTTCTCCCGTTCGCCACTCCGGGCGGCGCCGGGGCCCTGCCGACATTTCTCCCCGTTGCATCGTGGCGGTTTTTCCGATAGGCTCGCGGTCCGATGACGAAACACGACAGACGTTTCGCGCCGATTTTTCTCGGCGCGCTGGTACTATCTGCCCTGGTGGCGACGCCGCCTTTCGTGGCGCGCGGCCAGGACGCCGCCGCCGAAGCGGCCGACGGGGTCAGCATCCAGTTCCCCAACGCGGATATCAACAAGCTCATCCTCCCCGAGTATGAGCGTCTCACCGGTCGCAAGGTCATCCGGGACAACTCCATCCTCGGCGCCACCATCAGCATCGAGACCAGCGGCGTGCTGCCGCGGGAAAAAGCGGCTGACTTCATCGAGAAAACCCTCCTGCTCAACGGCTACGCCCTCGTGCCCACCCGAGAGGAAAATCTCTACAAGATCATCGCCTACGATGCCGGCAAACAGGTGCGCAGCGAGGGCGTGCCCGTCATCGTGAATCCGGACCAACTGCCCGAGTCCGACGAGGTCGTCACTTTCATCATGCCCCTGAGCAATCTCTCCCCGGAGAAAGCCGCCGAGACCTTCAGCCAGATCGTGCCCAGCCACTCCTACGGCAACATCACCGCTCTCGAAAACGCCACCGCCGTGGTGGTCACCGACAACAGCTCGGTCATTCGTCGCCTGCTCGAGTTGCGCGACCAGATCGATGTGCCGCCCTCGCAGTTGGAGGACCGCGCCTTTCAACTGACTCGCGCCGATGCCGAGGAGGTGGCCGAGTCCCTCATCGAGATACTCGGGATCGATTCCGGCGATTCCTCGGGAGACACCGGCAGCCGCCGGGTGGTGACTCCGGGACAAAATCAGGCCAACGCCGTCGGCAACGGCAACCCCGCGGCCCAGGCAGCGGTCAACGGCGGCGCCCTCGCCCTCGGCAACAGTGCCGGCGGTCCCGCCCCCTCGGCGGCCGAGCCGAAAATCCACGCCATGTCGCGCACCAACCGCATCCTCGTGGTGGCCCGTCCCGTGGACATGGCCTATATCGAACGTCTCATCGAGCATTTCGATTCGCCCGCCGAAATGGCCAACCGGATGGAGCGGAAACTCAACTATGTCACCGTTTCCTCCTTCCTCCAGATCGCCCGCGACGCCCTCTTGCGCGGCCTCGAGGAGGACTCCGGAGGTTCCCAGATCTCCGGAGCCGACGGCAGTCTGCAGAATCGCGCCTTCGGCACCGCCCAGGCATCCCAGACCTTCGGCAACAACTCAAGCGGCTTCGGATCTGGCCGGAGCGGTTTCGGGGGCAATTCCGGTTTTGGCGGTTCCGGCTCGAGCTTCGGGGGGAGCGGCAGCGATCTCGGCGGCGCCGGCCAGGATGAGGACGCCGGACCCCAATCCCTCGTCGTCGGCAAGACCCTGCTCATCGCGGACAATGTCCACAACGCCCTCATCGCCTCCGGGCCTCCCGAGCATCTGGAGATGATCAACGACCTGCTCGACTCCATGGATGTGCGCCCCCGCCAGATCCAGATCTCCGCCATCATCGCCCAGCTCACCCTCGGGGACGACTTCGAGTTCGGTTTCGATCTCCTGCGCACCCTGGAGACCGTCGGCCCCGACGGACGGCGCTACAACGGCGCCGGCATCTTCAAATCCCGCACCGGCGCGGCCCAGACCATCCTCGACATCGACACTCTCGACGTGGTCGACAACTTCCTGCCCGCCGCCCAGGGCTTTACCTTCTACGGTCAGATCAATCCCTACCTCAACGCCTTCCTCTCCACCCTCTCCTCCACCAACCGCTTCAAAGTCCTGTCCCGGCCCACCGTCTACACCGTCAACAACAAGCAGGCCGTCATCCAGACCGGCCAGCGCGTCGCCGTGCCTCGCAGCACCCAGTCCTCCCTCGACACCACCGGGAACAACGCCACCAACCAGATCGTCACCGCCAGCATCGACTTCGAGGAGGTTCTCCTCCGCATCCAGGTGTTGCCCCTCATCAATTCCGAGGATGAGATCACCCTGCGCATTCAGCAGCTCAACGACTCCATCGTCGGCAGCCAGGTCATCGGCGGCGACGAGATCCCCACCATCGGCACCCAGTCCCTCGGCACCACCGTCATGGTGCCCGACGGGGCCACCGTCCTCCTCGGCGGCCTCATCTCGGAGGATGAGAACAAGAGCGAGTCCGGACTGCCCACGTTCACCAACATGCCCCTGATCGGCAAAGTCTTTGGCTCTCAGGGCAAATCCGCCAATCGCCAGGAACTGCTGATTTTCATCCAGCCCAAGATCATCGACGATCCCGCGGATCAGCACGAGATCGACCAGCACCTCATCACCCGCACCGAAGTCGGACCCGATGCCGTGAAGTTCGGGGGCGACGAGCCCTCCGTGAAAGTCGAGCCCGCCAAAGACCCGACCAAAGGCTGGTTCAGGAAACTCTTCAGCCGGGACTGAGAGCAACCGGGGAGGGGCATTTCTCCAAGGAGGGGCGATTTTCAATCGCCCACAGCACCCAGTCCTGTCTCACCACGCGCCTTCGACTATACCATTCCCGGCGCGGAGACGGTCGGGATCACGGGGGGAAAACTCAGGGCTCCTCGGTGTCGGCATCCGTGCCATCGTCGGTGCCGTCATCCGTGCCCGTGTCGGTCCCGTCATCAGCGCCGTCCTCGATGCCGCTGTTTTCCAGATCCTCGATCAGATCCGCCACCACATCGGCCACCGCCTGGTTCGCCCGGTTGGCCGAGCGGGTGCGGTTGCGGTCCAGCCAGGCCTCGATGTGGGCGAAGCCGGCGAAGCCCAGACTGCCGTCGGCCGTCAGAAAATCCACCCCCGACTCGGAATCCGAAGCCATGGCGGATCCCCGCAGATAAGTACTCACCGCCAGCGTCACCTGCTGGCCGCGCAGATTCACCGAGATCTTGCTGTTCAGGTCGCCGATCAGCAGATACTGCGACTGGGCGGTCCCGTTTTCAGCACCCGCTCGGATCACCGCCCGCTCCGCGCCGGGGCGCACCGCGAAAAACAGCTCGCCCGAGTCCGCCGACGACAGGTAGAAATCCCGGCCATCTTCGCGGTAGGTCACGATGAAGGTGCCGTTGCCCCCCAGACCATCGACCACGAAGTAGGCCTGGTCGTACATCTGGAAATTGATGCTGTTCCCGGTCTTGGAAAACTCCATCCGGTAGACCAGCACCTGGGCCTCGGCCCGCGGCGCGGCGGAGGTCATCAGCAGGAAAGCCACCGCCGCCAGCAGCGTCGGGGAGAGCAAAGAGAACGTGTTTCGGTGTTTCACAGCGTCTCTTTCCTATCCCACAGCGCCCCCGATGGCAACGGGAATCCCGTGAAGGATTGGTGACAGTTGCCCGGACTCAGGCCGCCGGCAGTCCGGCATCCCACCAAGGCGTTTCCTCGTGATCGCGCTCGCGGACATTGTCCACCAGCTTCTTGAGCGCCACCGCCTCGGGATTTTCCATCTCCTCCAGGGCCTCGCGCATCTTTTCCAGCGCCCGGTTCTGCAACTGGCGGATGCGCTCGCGGGTCACCCCGAATCGCTCGCCCACCTGCTCCAGAGTCTTGGGATGGCGACCGGTGAGACCGAAACGCTGATCGATGATGGTGCGCTCCCGCCGGTCCAGCACCCCGAGCAGCGAGTCCAGCTTGTTGTTGATGTCGCGGCTGGAGAGCACATCGTCGGGCGTCAACGCGTTGGGATCCTCCACCCGTTCGCCGACCGAGCGGCCCTCGGGATCGTCCTGCGGCGTGCTGTCCAGCGACACCGGCGGCTGGGCGATCTCGCGGAGGTGATGGAGTTTCCTCTCGTCGATCTTCAGCACCGCCATCAGCTCGTCATCCGTCGGCGTGCGACCCAGCTCGTCGGTGAGCCGATGGGTCGTGTGGCGGATCTTGCTCACCGTGTCCACCGCGTGAACCGGCATGCGGATGGTCCGGGCCTGGTTGGCGAGGGCGCGCTTGATGGATTGCTTGATCCACCAGGCCGCGTAGGTGCTGAGCTTGCCACCCTTGGCGGGATCATAGCGTTCCACCGCCTTCATCAGGCCGATGTTGCCCTCGGCGATGAGATCGGGGAAAGACAGCCCGTAGTTGCGATAGTCGCCGGCGATCTTCACCACCAGACGCAGGTTGGCGCGGATCATGTGATCGCGGGCCTTCCCATCGCCTTTCTTGATCCGGGCGGCCAGGGCGATCTCTTCCTCGATGCTGAGCAGGGGCACTTGGCCGATCTCGCGCAGGTAGCGCTGCAAATTTTCGTCGCGTTGTTTCATGGGGGTTTTTGGGGGGGAAGGGATGAGGCTGGGGAGATAGACGGATTCAGCGGGTCGCTTTATTCATCCGGCCCGGCATCACCCGGCTTTGGAGAAAACGGTCGTGAGTCATGGTTTCTTTGAAGAAATCGGAAATTTTTCGACTCAGGTTACGGTTCTCGGCCGCAAAAAGGACGACTCTTGAATAGCGCCGCCCAAGCCCCGACTTGTCTTCGAGGAGGCGGCCGACACGGAGTCGATGTGCCCTAATTCATTGAATTACAACACTTCGAGACGACGCGACAGGGTCAAGTCATCGACCCAACAGGGTTGAATCGCCCCTTTCCCGCCCCGCTGGAAATCTCTCCGGAGCAGGAACTCCCGGCCACGGAGACAGCCCGCTGGATATGAAATCGGTAGAAACCGGGCACGCCGCGCTCTTTCCAACCGTGCTTTGACAAATTTCGTTGGGCTTTCCCGGCCTTCTCTCAAAACCGTCCCCAGGGGCCCTCGCTCAAACAATTTCGCCACCCCCAAGCCAGACCCCGGGCGATGGGCGCGCCTCGCGTGCCGCGGAACGTTCTCCATCGTCAGGGGGGGAGGCTTTCTGAGGAATCAGAGTATGATCCCGCGTCCGCAACTACCGATGGCGTACGGTCCGCCAGAGCGCTTTCTTCTTGCGCCCTGTCCAATAGTCAGGAAAAAAGAAACCGCATGCTCACCCTCTCCCAGCTCGAATCCCACCTCTGGAAAGCCGCCTGGCTGCTGAAGGGACCGGTCGATGCGGCGGACTTCAAGACCTACATTTTCCCGCTCCTGTTCTTCAAGCGGCTCTCGGATGTCCATGATGAGGAGCACGAGGCGGCGCTGACGGTGTTCGAGGGCGATGAGGAAGCCGCGCTGTTCCCGGAGAACTACCGCTTCCAGGTGCCGGAGGGATGCCACTGGCGGGATGTGCGGAAAGTGGCGGTGAATGTCGGGCAGGCGCTCCAGTCCGCCTTGCGCGGCATCGAGCAGGCCAACCCGCACACGCTTTACGGCATCTTTGGCGATGCCCAGTGGACGAACAAAGACCGCCTGCCGGACATGCTGCTGCGCGATCTCATCGAGCACTTCTCCGCCCTGCCGCTGGGCAACACGGCCGCCGAGACTGATGTCCTCGGACAGGCTTATGAATACCTCATCAAGAAATTCGCCGACGCCACCAACAAGAAGGCGGGCGAGTTCTACACCCCGCGCTCCGTCGTGCGGCTCATGGTCGAGATCCTCGATCCTCGCGAGGGAGAGTCCATTTACGACCCCACCTGCGGCACCGGCGGCATGTTGCTGGAGGCCATCCATCATGTGAAGGAGACGCGCGGCGATGTCCGCACCCTCTGGGGTAAGCTCTACGGGCAGGAGAAAAACCTCACCACCTCCGCCATCGCCCGGATGAACCTCTTCCTCCACGGGGCGACAGATTTCCAGATCGTCCGGGGCGACACCCTGCGGAACCCGGCCTTCTACTCCGGCGACAACCTCGCCACCTTCGACTGCGTCATCGCCAATCCGCCCTTCTCCCTGGAGAAATGGGGTGACGAGGTATGGACCTGCGATCCCTACGGACGCAACTTCGTCGGCATGCCGCCCGCCAAGAGCGGGGACTACGCCTTCGTGCAGCACATGATCAAGTCCATGGCCCCTAAGACCGGGCGCATGGCCGTCGTACTGCCACACGGAGCCCTCTTCCGCATGGGCAAGGAAGGCGAGATTCGGAAGAAACTCCTCGGCATGGACCTGCTGGAGGCCGTCATCGGCCTCGGGCCGAATCTCTTCTACGGCACCGGCCTCGCCGCCTGCATCCTCGTCTTCCGGCAGCGGAAGGCCAAGGATCGGAAGAACAAGGTGCTCATCGTCGATGCGTCCTCCAAGTTCAAGAAGGGCCGCGCCCAAAACGAACTGCTCCTGGAACACGTTGAGCGTATCCACGGCTGGGTTCGCGACTTCCAGGACGTGGAGGGCATCGCCCGCGTCGTCACGCTGGACGAGATCGCCGCCAACGATCACAACCTCAACATCCCGCGCTACGTCGAGCCGAAGGTGGAGGGCGAAGTGCTCACCGTCGAGGAGGCGATGAAGCGGCTGAGTGAGAGCGCGGAGGGGGCATTTGCGGCGGAGGAGAAGTTGGTAGGAATCCTCAAACGGGAGGGATTGCTGGTTTCTTGAACCACGGATTTCACGGATGAACACGGATGATTTTCAAGATTCAGAGGGGCGGTTATCGCTGGTGCGCAGAAAGACCGCTGTTGGGCCCAAGCTGCTTTATGCTGAGCAGTCAGAGTCTATCCTCGGTGCGGCCATGAAGGTCTTGAACGCGCTCAAGCCGGGATTGAACGAGAAGGCCTATGAGAACGCGCTGGTGATCGAGTTGAAGAAGCGTGGGCACACGATTGAGCAGCAACGCCGCTTTGATGTGTTTTACGAAGGCATCCTGGTGGACACGCTGGTTCCCGATCTTCTCGTCGATGGCCTGATCGTTGTTGATCCCAAAGTGGTGACGGACTTCAACGATACACACATCGCTCAGATGATGGGCTACCTCGCTATCACAGGCTTCAAGCTCGCCATCCTCATCAACTTCAAACATGCAGACCTTCGCTGGAAGCGGGTGATCCGATGATTTTCAACCACGGATCACACGGATCACACGGATTTCCACGGATGTACCGACCATGAAACATGAAGCCAATCCTTCTGATCCGTGCCAATCCGTGAAATCCGTGGTTCCCATCCACCTATGACCCGCATCACCCACCACGAAATATTCCAAGACCACGGATCACACGGATTTACACGGATGAGTTTCAAAAAACATGAAGCCAATCCTTCTGATCCGTGCCAATCCGTGAAATCCGTGGTTCCCA
>CAYTNL010000003.1:8070-13179 GCA_964439145.1 uncultured Verrucomicrobiales bacterium | reverse complement strand
TCCACCCATGACCCGCATCTCCCAACAAAACCTCGAATCCTACCTCTGGGGAGCCGCCGTGCTCCTGCGGGGGACGATTGATGCGGGGGACTACAAGCAGTTCATCTTCCCGCTGCTCTTCTACAAACGGCTCTGTGACGTCTACGACGAGGAAACCCAGACCGCCCTCCGCGAGTCCGAGGGCGATATGCTCTTCGCGCTCTTCCCGGAGAACCACCGCTTCCAGGTGCCGGCGGACGCGCATTGGCGGGAGATTCGGAAGGTCAGTCGGGATGTGGGCCGGGGTTTGCAGCAGGCCATGCGGGCCATCGAGACCGCCAATCCCGACAAGCTCTTCGGCATCTTTGGCGATGCGCAGTGGACGAACAAGGACCGCCTGTCCGATGCCATGCTGCGCGACCTCATCGAGCACTTTTCCTCGCTCGAACTCACCGTCGCCAACCTGCCCGAAGATGAGCTGGGCCAGGGCTACGAGTATCTCATCAAGAAGTTCGCCGACGACTCCGGCCACACCGCCGCCGAGTTCTATACCAACCGCACCGTCGTCCACCTCATGACCGAGATGCTCGACGTGCAGCCCGGCGAGTCCGTCTATGACCCCACCTGCGGCTCCGGCGGCATGTTGCTCTCCTGCATCGCCCACCTGCGGAATCAGAAGAAGGAATGGCGGAACGTGAAGCTCTACGGCCAGGAGCGGAACCTCATGACCTCCTCCATCGCCCGGATGAATTGCTTCCTCCACGGCATCGAGGACTTCCGCATCGAGCGCGGCGACACCCTCGCCGAGCCGAAGCTCGTGGAAGGCGACCGCCTCATGCGCTTCGATGTCGTGCTGGCCAATCCGCCCTACTCCATCAAGCAGTGGGACCGCGACGCCTTCGCCTCCGATCCCTGGGGCCGCAATCTCTACGGCACCCCGCCTCAGGGCCGCGCCGACTACGCCTTCCAGCAGCACATCCTGCAAAGCCTCAAGCCCAGGACCGGCCGCTGCGCCGTCCTCTGGCCCCACGGCGTCCTCTTCCGGCAGGAGGAGGCGGACATGCGCCGCAAGCTCATCGAGGCCGACCTCATCGAGTGCGTCCTCGGCCTCGGCCCGAACCTCTTCTACAACTCGCCCATGGAAGCCTGCGTCGTCGTCTGCCGCACGCAGAAGCCCAAGGCCCGGCGCGGCAAAATCCTCTTCAT
This sequence comes from uncultured Verrucomicrobiales bacterium, assembly GCA_964439145.1. Lineage (GTDB taxonomy): Bacteria > Verrucomicrobiota > Verrucomicrobiia > Verrucomicrobiales > DEV007 > JAEUHH01. The sequence continues at coordinate 11,994 of CAYTNL010000003.1, read as the reverse complement.
CAACGCGGTGAACGAAGTCACCCGCGAACGCGCCCAGAGTTTCCTCACCGACGAGCACCTCCAGCGCGTCGTCCGCGCCTACCAGGAGTTCAAGGACGAGCCTGGTTTCACCCGCGTCGTGCCCATCGAGGAAATCCGGGCGAAAGAGGGCAATCTGAGCATCCCACTGCATGTCGGCGGGGAAAGCTCCGTGGTCCGGGAAGATGCCGCCGAATACCGCACCAATGGCCTGCCGTCCGCCCTCACCGCATGGCTGGAAAGCTCCTCGGCTGTCCGGCACTCGCTCGATTCCCTCCTGTCAGCAAAATGAAAGCGCGACTTTAATTTCTAGTTGCGAGTTTAATTTAAAAGTCGCACTTTAGCGCCGTGAGTGATCTGGAATTTGAGCCAAAACTCGGTGAGCGCCTTGGTTTCCGCGCTGATGCATTGATCGGGCACAGCGTCTTTGAGGTCCTGGCCGATCTGCGGGATTTTCGTCATTTCCGTTCGACGCTCGTGGGGCTTGCTAAGATCCTGCTCGTGGACAGCCGGTTTCACGGCGTTCTGGTTCTGGACGAACCTCAGATCAGCGATGATCGACTCCAACAGGAATGGCGCGACACCGAGCCCCTGTTCCGTCCGGAGATTCTCGACCGGATCACACTCGTCGTCCGGCGAGAAGGTGCCCCGGATGGGGTCGTCGGAAAATTGACCGACATCGAGAAAAGCAGCATCGAGCCCGTCTGCGAACGTGCCCGCCAACGTGCTTTTCGCCCGATGCGCCGCCCTTCGGAAGCCTTTTTCGACATCCTTCGGGTCCTCCTCGTCCACTGGTTCCGGAAGTCCGGCCCCCTGACCTCCAAGGAACTCGCTGAACAAACCGGATTCACCTACCCGACCATCGCGACTGCTCTCGAGCGTCTGGAGCCCCGCTTGATCCGCCATTCCGATCGCCGGGTCGAACTGAGCGCCTTTCCGAAGGAAGCCTGGTTCCAGTTGGTCGCCCAAGCCGACAAAGCCCGGGCGAGCCAAGGCTTTGTGGACCCGTCGGGGCGTCCTCGTCCACCCGAGGTGTTGCTGGATCGTCTCCGTGACCTTGGTCGTAATGACATCGCCGTTTCCGGCGTTCTCGGAGCACGACACTATCTGCCCGGACTCGATCTCGTCGGCACTCCGCGGCTCGATCTCGTCGTGAATGCTCGCCGCATGGCAGGGCCTCCGACCTTCCTTCGCCGACTCGACCCGGCATTGAAGCCCGCTGGGCGGGGTGAACCCTGTCAGGTCGTCGTTCATACCCTCTTCCGACCGGAACCCTTTTTCAGCCAGTCGGAAAACGGCATTCGCTGGGCAGATGAAGTCGAGTGCCTTCTCGACCTCCACGAGATGCGGCTGGAATCTCAGGCACTGGAGTTTGTCGAACGCCTCACCCCAAAACCGAAACCATGAGCCAGGTCACGCCATCCAAAGTCCTTGCCGAAGTTTCCGCTGCGGTCCCTGCAGCCTGTCGGGAGAATATTGTCATCATCGGCAGTCTCGCCGCCGGGTATCATTTTTTCGGCGATGACCAATCTAAAGCCGTCCGCACCAAGGACGTGGATTGTGTATTGGAACCCTTCCACGCGGCAGTGGGTGCGGGCCAAAGCATCGCCCGCCAGCTCTTGGATGCTGGCTGGCAGCGGCGAATGCAGGGGGATCATCAAATCCCCGGCAATGATGAAACACCGGTGGACCAGCTTCCCGCCGTTCGGTTGTATCCGCCGGATGCTGATCCCGATTCTGAAGAAGCCTGGTTCATCGAACTGCTGACGGTCCCTGAATCTGCCGCAGGCAGCGGCAAAGAGTGGACACGGCTCCCGCTCGCGGAAGGGCACTTCGGCCTTCCCACCTTCCGTTTCCTTTCCATCACCGCGTTCGCTCCCTTGCCTGCCGGTGAGTTTGGTATCCGCTACGCCCGACCGGAAATGATGGCGCTCGCCAATCTTTTGGAACATCCCGAGATCAAACCGGACCGGATGAGTGGCTTGTTCGCCGGACGTGCGATCAAGCGCAGCAACAAAGACCTCGGTCGTGTGCTTGCCATCACCACGCTGGCGGATTTGAATGACTATCGTCCTTGGGCTGCCTCTTGGAAAAAAGCGCTGGAGCACTGCTTCCCTGGCGAATGGCGCGAACTCGCCTCGCGCGCGGGATCGGGTCTTCGTCAACTCATGCAGAACGAGTCCGATCTTGAGGAAGCTCACCACACCTGCATCAACGGCCTGCTCGCCTCCCAACCTCCCAATATCGCCGCTCTGACGGCAGCGGGAGACCGCCTTCTCGGGGACGTCATCGAAACCTTGGAAGACCTCGCCAACGCATGACCGCCACTTTCCCATCACTCTCCAACCTCCAGCCCAATCCCGACTGGGCCTCGCTCCCGCTCTTCGACCGCACGGACTGGAAGCGCGTGCGCTTCGGGGATGTGGTGGAGAACTGTGCGGAGACCTGCGATCCCGAGGACGCCGGGTTGGAGCGGTTTGTGGCGATGGAGCATTTGGAGCCGGGGTCGCTGCATGTGCGGAGCTGGGGGAATGTGGCGGATGGAACGACGTTCACGCGGCGGTGCCGGCCGGGGCAGGTGTTGTTCGGGAAACGGCGGGCCTATCAACGGAAGGTGGCCGTGGCGGAGTTCGAGGCGGTGGTGTCGGGCGACATCTATGTGCTCGCGCCGAAGGAGACCCAGCACCTGCTGCCGGAACTCCTGCCCTTCCTCTGCCTCTCGGAGCGGTTCTTTCAGCACGCGGTCGGCACGTCCGCCGGTTCGCTCTCGCCCCGCACCAACTGGAGCAGCCTCGCCAGCTTCGAGTTCGACCTCCCGCCGCTCGACCAGCAGCGCCGCATCGCGGAAATCCTCTGGGCGGTGGATGAGGCGATTCAGACAAGCGGCCAACTCGTGGATTCGATACTCAACGCTCGCGACAGGTTCTTTGACGATGAGTTGCGGAAGGCTGAGACACGCTCACCTGAAACCATGAAGAATCTTGGCGCGGCACTGGTGAAAATTGTGGCTGGCGGCATCCAGCGAGCCCGCTGCGAAGGGCGAGTATGGCGTGCTGAAAGTAAGTGCGGCTGGTGATGGGCGATACGTTGAGTCTGAGAACAAAGCGCTGCTCAGTGCTGCTGATTTCGAGCCATCACTCGAAGTGAAGCCCGGAATGATTCTCGTAACTCGATGCAACGCGGTGCTGTCGGGCATTGGAAGAGCTTGCGTAGTTGAGCGCACGAGACCGGGACTGATGCTGAGCGACAAGACTCTTCAGCTCGTGCCGAACGAAGACGAAGCCGACACAGGCTTTCTTCTGCAAGGACTGCGAAGTGAGCCATACCGAGGCTTTGTCGAGCGTTCGGCAAACGGAACTGAGGCAAAGAACGTGTCGCAGGAAACTTTGAAAGCTTCGCCATTTTGGCTGCCACCGATTGCAGTTCAGCGTCGTGTTTCCTCACGACTAGCTGAGTTTGCTCAGGCTGCGGATACCGCCAGTTTAAACCTGCAGAACCTAACGCAGATACGGGGCGCAATCACAAACACCGTCTTCTCATGAGCTTCACCGAATCCAACACCGTCGAGCAGATGATTCTCGATGCCGCGACCTCGCTCGGCAGCGGCGCGGTCGGTGTATTTCAACCACGGATCACACGGATGAACACGGATAGGAGTCAGTCCATTCTTCTTATCCGTGCCCTCCGTGAAATCCGTGGTTCAACCCTTTCCCACCCATGAGCTTCACCGAATCCAACACCGTCGAGCAGATGATCCTCGACGCCGCAACCTCGCTCGGCAGCGGCGCGGTCGGTGTATTTCAACCACGGATCAAACGGATGAGCACGGATAGGAGGCAGTCCGTTCTTCCTATCCGTGCCCTCCGTGAAATCCGTGGTTCAACCCTTTCCCACCCATGAGCTTCA
>CAYTNL010000003.1:0-7970 GCA_964439145.1 uncultured Verrucomicrobiales bacterium | reverse complement strand
CCGAATCCAACACCGTCGAGCAGATGATCCTCGATGCCGCGACCTCGCTCGGCAACGGCGCGGGTGCGTCGGTGCCGCGGGAAGACCCGCCGGCGGGCTGGGGCGGTTCGTTGGGCTCCCTTTTGGAGTGGTCAAAAGTATTTAACACCGTTAAACAATAGCGCATGCTGCCCGCTGGAACTGTCGCCTACACTCTTGGCAAACCTCCCGTTGTCGGGACGGGTTTGTCGTGGTCGGCACAGGAGACCGAAGCAGCTGTGAAAGGACCAGTAGCACAAGTGGTGTATGATGATGGCGGAACGCAGGCTCTGGCTGCCCTGCTGGGCGGCTTGCCAGAGACTGGATTCACCAGTGCCAATGTGCAGACTACGCTTTCTCAAACCGCCGCGGTTGAAAATTGGCGGGTCGGGGAAGCCCTTGCGGAGAGCTATCTGGTCCACCACCGGGCGTGCCATTTCCCTTGGCCGGACGGCAGGGACATCCGAAAGAGCGGCTCCAGTCTGCCGGGAGCTGATCTGGTGGGCTTTCAAAGGGACGGTGGGAATCACCGGTTTGCTTTTGGTGAGGTGAAAACCTCCAGTGAAAAAGAATATCCTCCCGGGGCCTGCTACGGAGCCACAGGGCTGAAACAGCAACTCGAAAACCTCCGGGATGACTTGGGGATCAGGGATGACCTGGTGAAATACCTCGCCCACCGCGCTGCGAATGGCGCAGCGTGGAAAGACCAGTTCATGGAGGCGGCGGGGCGCTACTTTTCCGACAAGAACGACATTCGAGTGTTTGGATTGCTGGTGCGGGATGTGCCGCCGCATGTGGATGATGTCCGGGTGCGGGTTTCCTCCCTGTCCAAAGCCTGCCCGGCGCAGATGGTCATCGAGTTGCTGGCGATTTACCTGCCCGAAAAGAGCATTGAGGACTTGGGCAGGCTGGCAGCGAAATCTCGGAAGGGAGGTGGCTCATGAATGTGACGGCCGAATCTCTCGCCAGGGTGGATCAGCATTGGGCCGTGATGGCGGTGGGCGCGACCGAGCGCCAGCGCGGATTGGAGATCGCCAATGTGCGTCTGGTGACCAAGGCCGTCGGGGAACAACTGACGCTGAATATCCAAGATCAACGGGCGGGCGAAGAGGACCTGCTTTCCCGACTGGCACTGGCCTACGAGATGGCTGCCATTGAGGGACTTGGCGACTTAATGAATACGACCTCGGGCGATCCGGCACTGCGGGACCAGTGCGCGGCCGGAGCCTGGCGTGCTTTTGAAATAGGCCGCATGACGAAGCCACCTGCGGAGACAGACCGGCGTGTGCTGCATCTGCTGCATCTCTCCGCACTGGCCTATTGCGGAGACCGGTGGACGGACTTGCGGCGCTGGTATCGGGATGAACCGGCGCTCTGTGCCATTCCGTCAGTGGCCGATGCCAAATGGGATCGGCGTCTGCTGTATCGCTTGTTTGAATGCTGGGTTCGGCTTTTTCGCAAACAGAACTGGGACGACCTTGACCGCATCCGTGAGATTGTTGTGGGCCTGCGCGAGGATCAGAAAGAGTATGAGGCAACGCTGCTCCAGTCAGGCAATGATGCCGAAGATCGTGCAATGGCACTGCGTCTCGTGGCACTGTATCACTGGGCCAAGGCGACAGAGCTGCTGTCAAGGTATATGCTTCAAGGCGAGCCGTTTGGCATCAACGCTCTGCTGTCAAAACACTTCGACGCTGCCATCGCTGCGGGAACGGCTTCTGCTGATTCGCAGCTGGAGTTGCTGATGCGCTGGTTGCATGCGGCATCCACACAGATGGTGTCCGGCTCGATCTGGCGGGTCGCGCGTGCGGTGAACTCCAGGGTGACCAAGTTCGTCAAGGAAGTGACCAAGCAACAAGGGCTCTTTGAACTGCTGCCACCTCAGCGTGCGGCATGGATGGAACATGGTTTGCTCGACCAAGCAGCAACGGCGGTGGTCATCGACATGCCCACTTCCGGTGGCAAGACACTGCTGGCACAGTTCAGAATTCTACAGGCACTCAACCAGTTCGACGCGGACTATGGCTGGGTGGCCTACGTAGCTCCGACCAAGGCGCTAACGGCTCAACTCACCCGACGGCTGCGCCGAGACTTCAGCCCCATCGGTGTAAAGGTCGAGGCGCTTACGGGTGCGGTGGAGGTGGATGCCTTTGAAGAGGACCTGCTCAAGCAGACGGGAGACAAACGGGGTTTTGATGTCCTCGTGTCCACGCCTGAAAAATTACAACTCGTGATTCGCAACAAGAAGGTGCCGCGCCCGCTGGCGCTGGTGGTCATGGATGAGGCGCACAACATTGAGAGTGAATCTCGTGGAATGCGAATGGAGCTGCTCTTGGCGACGATCAAGCAAGAGTGCGCCCGTGCCAATTTCCTGCTGCTGATGCCATTTGTCGAAAAAGCTGACAAGCTGGCCCGCTGGCTGGCGGAAGATGCGAAAGCTGGTCGCGCGATAAGTCTAGGCACGACGGCATGGAAGCCGAATGAGCGCATCGTAGGCATTTACCATGCAGAGGGTGCCGACGAGGTGAAGGCTGGGTGGCGAATGCGATTCGAGTCACTTATCAACACTCCGAAAGCAATGCACCTCAAGGGAGTGCATTATGCCGATGGGGTGAAGCCGCTGGATTTGCCCAAGTCAAAAGTTCTCAACAAAGGCAAGCAGACTGGCCTTGGTTTACAAACAGCGGCGATGGCGAAGATTTTTTCAGCCCGTGGGAGCAGCATTGCCGTTGCTGACACGATCCCGCACGTATGGTCAATGGCCCGAGAATTAGCCAAGGCGATGCCCGTGATAAAGCCGCTCCCCGAGAGCGTCCGTCTGGTGCAGGATTTTCTTCGGGCTGAGATCAGCCCTGACTTTGAACTGATCGATATGCTTCGACGGGGGGTTGGCGTGCATCATGCCGGGCTTTCCGATGAGGCCAGAACATTGATGGAGTGGCTGACTGAAGAGGGATTGATCAGAGTTCTGTGCGCGACGACTACAATCGCCCAAGGGATCAATTTTCCAGTTTCATCGGTTTTCCTCGCGACGCGGCACTTCAAGTTGAGCGCATTTCCCTATACTCAGGAAATGGGCGCACGGGACTTCTGGAATCTCGCCGGGCGTGCGGGGCGAATGAATCAGGATTCCGTTGGGGTTGTCGGATTGGCCTCTGGTGCGGATGCCGAGGGAGTCAAAAAGTTCGTCAGCAAGGCTACCGGCGAACTGGTGTCAAGATTGCTGGCAATGGTAGAGGACCTGGACCAGGCTGCCACCGAACTGAACTTGCAGAAAGTCGTTTCTGGCGAGCAGTGGGAAGACTTCCGCTGTTATGTGGCTCATCTGTTCAACGAGAAGAAGAATCTGGATGCCGTTCTCGCGAGCACCGAGCAACTGCTGCGGAATACTTATGGCTATGGCGAACTACGTAATACTGCCGGCGGGCGAGAAAAGGCAGACCGATTGTTGGATGTGACCAGAGCCTACGCAAAGAGGATTGCTGAACACCCTGAACGCGCGGCGTTGGCAGATATGACCGGGTTCTCCTGCGAAGGCGTCGGGATTGCGCTAGCCAGCATGGGTAATCTAGAACGAAAGCTCACGGCAGCCGATTGGACACCGGATGGCCTATTTGGTAAAGGCAAAGGAATGGCTGATCTCTTTGGTGTGATGCTTCGAGTGCCTCAGATCAAGCGGGGCCTGAATGAGCTTACCACCTCCGGTGTGACCCACACGCAAATTGCCGAAATCACCAAGGCATGGGTAGCCGGAGACACGATTCAAGAGATCGCAAAGCAGTTCTTCAAGGAAGCTGCTGGAGACACGACTGCGATCACTGAGACTTGTAAGGCGATTTACAAGACACTGGTTAACAATGGCACCTGGGGCCTTGCTGCTTTGAGCAAGTTTTCAGGCATTGACTTTGAAAGGCTGTCTGAAGCTGAAAAGCGCCAGATTAATGCTCTTCCGGCCATGATCTACCACGGCGTTAAGACCGAGGCTGGCGTGCTGATGCGGATGAACTCGGTGCCGCGCAGCGTTGCGGAGAAGCTGGGGCAAGCCTTTGAAAAGAAGGCGGGCACAACCAGCGAAAGCCAAGGTGTCCAAGCAGCACGCGACTTTCTAAAGAATCTCGACTCAACCGAATGGGAGAAGGTGAAACCTACCGCCAGCCCGTTGTCAGGGAGTGACTATCAGCGCGTGTGGGAAGTCTTATCAGGAGAGGGACGATGAGCTTCACCGAATCCAACACCGTCGAGCAGATGATCCTCGATGCCGCGACTTCGCTCGGCGGGGGCGCGGGTTCGTCGGTGGTCCGCGAAGACCCGCCCGCAGGCTGGGGCAGTTCGTTGGGCGAGGAGTTCAAGCCGGCGAAGTGGACCTTTGTCGAACCGCTGAAGGTGCCGCGTCAACCGGGCGAGGTGATGGTGGAGACGTGGGTGCGGGAGGCGCTCATCGCCCTGAACCCGGAGATCGCGGCGCAGCCGGACCGGGCGGACGAGGTGATCTACGCCCTGCGGGCCATCCTGCTCGCCGTGGGCGGCGACGGTCTGGTGCGGGCGAACGAGAACTTCACGATGTGGCTGCGCGGGGAGAAGACGATGCCCTTTGGCCCAAGCAGCGAGCATGTGCCGGTGCGGCTGCTCGATTTTGCCCAGCCGGGCCGGAATCGGCTGACGGTGACGAACCAGTGGACCTTCCAAAGCGGAACGGTGGAGAAGCGCTTTGACGTGGTCTTTCTCATCAACGGCCTGCCACTGGTGATCGGCGAGGCGAAGACGCCGACGCGCAGCGCGGTGACGTGGTTCGACGGGGCGTATCAGGTGAACGAGATCTACGAGAAGGAGATCCCGGCCATGTTTGTGCCGAACGTGTTCTCCTTTGCCACGGAAGGCCGCGTGCTGCGCTACGGCAGCATCCGCATGCCCATCGACCTCTGGGGGCCGTGGCGCGACGACGACAACCAGGAGGAGGGCAACCTGGGCCATGTCCGCAAGACAGTGGAGAGCCTGCTGCGACCCGCTGTGGTGCTGGACATCCTGCAAAACTTCACCCTCTTCGCCACGGACAAGAAGCACCGGCGCATCAAGGTGATCTGCCGCTACCAACAATACGAGACGACGAACAAGATCGTGGCACGCGTGGTGGCCGGGTATCCGAAGAAGGGCCTCATCTGGCATTTCCAGGGCAGCGGCAAGAGCCTTCTCATGGTCTTCGCCGCGCAGAAGCTGCGCCTGCATCCGCGCCTCGGCAATCCCACCGTGCTCATCGTGGTGGACCGCATCGACCTCGACACCCAGATCACCGCCACCTTCAACGCGGCGGATGTCCCCAACATGGTGGGCGTGGGCGACCGCAAGGAACTGCAACGCCTGCTGGGGCAGGACGTGCGCAAGGTGCTGATCACGACGATCCACAAGTTCGGAGAAACCGGAGAAGTGGGAACCACGGATGGCACGGATAAGAAGAAATCAGGAAGCCAATCCCATCCGTGTTCATCCGTGAAATCCGTGGTCAAAAAATCCGGAGCCTGGAATCAGCGACCGAACATCATCGTCATGGTGGATGAAGCCCATCGGACCCAAGAGGGTGATCTCGGACGCCGAATGCGCGACGCCTTGCCCAATGCATTCCTCTTCGGCCTCACCGGCACGCCGATCAACCGGGCGGATCGCAACACCTTCTGGGCCTTCGGCGCGGACGAGGACGTGCAGGGCTACATGAGCCGGTATTCCTTCCAGGACTCCATCCGCGACAAGGCGACCCTGCCGCTGCACTTCGAGGCCCCCGCGGTGAAGCTCAAGATCGACAAAGCGGCGATTGATGAAGCCTACAAGCAGATCACCGGCGACCTGAGCGAGCAGGACCGCGACGACCTCGCCAAACGCGCCGCCAAGATGGCCGTGCTGGTGAAGAACCCGGAGCGCGTGCGGGCAGTGGTGGAGCACATCGTGCAGCATTACCAGACCAAGGTGGAGCCGAACGGCTTCAAGGCGCAGGTGGTGTGCTTCGACCGCGAGTGCTGCGTTCTTTACAAGAAGGTGATGGACGAGATCATCGGCCCCGAGGCCAGCGCCATCGTGATGAGCAGCGGCCAGAAGGACCCGCCCGCATGGAGCGTCCACCTGCGCGACAAGGACGCCGAGGAGAAGCTGCTGGACCGCTTCCGCGATCCGGCGGACCCGCTGAAGTTTGTCATCGTGACGAGCAAGCTGCTGACCGGCTTCGACGCGCCGATCCTCCAGGCGATGTATCTCGACAAGCCGATGAAGGATCACAACCTCCTTCAAGCCATCTGCCGGGTGAACCGCACCTACGGCCAGACGAAGACGCATGGTCTGATCGTGGACTACATCGGCATCTTTGACGACGTGGCCCTGGCCCTCGACTTCGACGAGAAAGCCGTGCAGCAGATGGTGAGCAACATCGACGAACTGCGCAAAGCGCTGCCCGTGCAGATGCAGAAGTGCCTCGCCTTTTTCCCCAACGTGGACCGGAGCGTCGGCGGCTACGAAGGACTCATGGCCGCGCAGCAGTGTCTGCCGGACAACGCCACGCGGGACAAGTTCGCCGCCGAATACAGCGTGCTCGGCACCATCTGGGAAGCTTTGTCACCCGATCCCTGCCTCAGCGCCTACGCCACCGACTTCAAATGGCTGACGCAGGTCTATGAATCCGTAAAACCCGTCAGCGGTAACGGCCGCCTGCTCTGGCATCGGCTAGGTGCCAAGACCATTGAACTCATCAACGAGAACGTCCACGTTGAAACCGTGCGCGACGACATCGAAGCCCTCGTGCTCGATGCCGACATTCTTGACGGTATCCTCAAAGACGCCAACCCGGCCAAGAAAGCCAAAGAAGTCGAGATCAAGCTGATTGCCCGGCTCCGCAAGCACGCCGGCAACCCCAAGTTCAAAGAACTCGGCGAACGACTGGAGAAGATCCGCGAGAAGCACGAGCAGGGCTTACTGAACAGCCTGGAGTTCCTCAAGGGGATTCTGGAGATTGCCCGGGACGTGGTGGAGGCGGAAAACCAGACCGATCCCGAAGAGGAACAGGATCGCGCCCTCGCCGCCCTGACTGAACTTTTCAATGAGGCCAAGAGCAAGAACACGCACGTCATCGTCGAGCGTATCGTCGCCGACATCGATGCGATCGTGCGGCAGATTCGCTTCGATGGCTGGCAGACCACCTCCGCCGGAGAACGCGAGGTGCAGAAAGCGCTCCGACTGGCTCTCAAAAAATTCCATCTCCACACCGATCAGGAACTCTTCGAAAAGGCCTACGGCTACATCCGGCAGTATTATTGACTACCTAACGCAAATCATGAAAGAACGGAAATCCATGGGTCCGTTGCCCTTCATGAAGACCCGGGAAGATGCCCTCGCGGTCGCCCAGTCGCGCGGGGATTCCTTTTTTATCGATGCATTCATGATCGAATGCTGGCTGGGTGCGATCATTGAGGAAACGGTCGCCGAATATGCCGACCATAAGAATGCCAATCGGAGAACCCTCCAGAATGGCCGCGCGAAACGCCTGTTCGCTGAACACTTTCAGGAATTGAGTCCCGAAGACACCTTCCACGTGTTCGAATCGTTCAATCGGTATGCCGAGTATGATGATTGTCAGAGTCGCCAGGTTTTTATGGCGCTTGGCTGGCTGGCCGCGGAGTTCCCGGACGGAGATCGCCCGCAGCCGGCACTGGATTGGGAATCAATGCGCCAGGGGATCGCGTGGGCCAGGACAGCCTTGTCGAGAATCTGCGATTGGCTGGAAGCGGACATTCACGCGGCAACCCACCTCATGGCCCAGGTAAACCCCATCGCTTTCGATCCCGATCCGGAAAGGCGCGAACTGGCAATCTTGGGGCTGAACCAACGTCGTTTCCCGGAATTTTCGGACTTCGAGCGGCAATGGCAGGGCTTACGCATGAAGCGGGCAGATAATTTCAGCGCGGAAGTTTGGGTCG
>CAYTNL010000002.1:0-152683 GCA_964439145.1 uncultured Verrucomicrobiales bacterium | reverse complement strand
ACCATCCAACTTGAAAAGAAACTTAATTTAATGAACTTATCGCGCAGAACACTAGCTAAGTGTCTAATTCGGGCTAGAACAGAGCCAAGTCGGGAGCGATGAATCTCTCCGCTAGTATTTGATGAGCTGGAGGATCGAACTGATCGGATTCGGCCTCGACCTGAGCGAACACGGTCGCCGAATGCCTGTAATTTCACCAGCACAATCAAACCGAAGCGACCAAGTGGCGCACCGCCCTCTTTGAAATCCTCCAATCCAACCTCATTGGCCAGTCTTGGGTTTACACGAATGGACTGTTCTCTGTTGAGTGGGGTTTCAGCCGATTGCTTCTAGTTCGGCGGCGTAGAGCGTTGCGACGCGGGCGCGGAGGTCTTCGAGGGTGATCTCGCCTTTCTCGTGTTTGGCGAGGAGGGCTTTCTGGGCTTCGTAGTCCTTGTTCCGCTGACCGGCTTTGCTCTGGAGCATGCGCCAGGCTTTGCGGCGCTCGACGCAGAACAGGACGGTCTGGCGGGAGACGGCGAACCAGCGGGGCTTGCCGCCGACCTCGGCCTTGATGACGACGCCGAAGTCGGGGATGTGGGAGCGGTGGGCGGGATCGAAGACGCGGCGTTTGACGACATCATCCTGGGTGATGAGCGGGAGGATGTCGTCGAGGTGGATGAAGTCGGCGGCCTCCTCTTCCTTGATGGCTTTGAGATGTTTGCGGAAGCGGGCCTCGGTGGTGGCCCAGTGGGCGACGGTGTAGCTGTATTTGGTCTTGTCGCTGTAGGCGGCCTGGTACCAATCGCGGTCGAGGTTGGGATTGCCTTTGAGATCGAAGCATTCCTGGGAAGTCTCGCCACCCTGGGGATTGTAGACGAACTCGGGCATGCCGCGGCTGTCGCGCGCGAGCTTGGCTTGGGCGGCGGAGCGGTCGTCGGCGACGCCGTGTTCGGGCTGGCAGGTGGTGTAGCTCTGGTAAAAGGCGGTGCCGCGGTATTCGAGCCCCTCGATGACGCTCTGGTAGAGCTTGGCGGAGTTGGCCATGGATACCTGGGCGATGTAGGGGCTGCCGTGGCCGCTGGTGAGGATCTCGGCGACGTTTTTCTTTTCGTTCAGCTTGCCCTGGGAGGCGCGTCCGTACTGGTTCATGTCGTAGCCGCCCATCATGTTGGAGCTGTCGGAATTCTGCCCACCGGTATTGGAATAGACCTGGGTGTCGAGCATGACGCCTTTGACGTTGGGTCGGTTTTGCAGGATGACCTTGGACAGGTTCTGGAAGCCGATGTCGCCGAGGGCGCCGTCGCCGCCGACGATCCAGACTTTGGGCAGTTCCTTGATCTCCTGGTCGGTCATGTCGACATCGGTCAGGTGGGTGAGATTCCAATAGGCGCCCTCGTCGAAGTGGGCCGGGGCGCTGTCGTCGCCGACGAGGAATTTCGCCAGTCGTTCGGGCGCGACGCTGCGCCGGGCGTGCTGGAGGAGAAGGCTCTCGCCGAGGAGCCAGGAGATGGTGGGCCCATCCTGGAAGAGGGAATTCATCCAGGGATAGGGATGCGGATTGGAAGGCGGGGTGGAGCCGTAGACGGTATTGCAGCCGGTGGAAGCGCCCATGAACATGGTGCTCATGCCGTTGGCGAGGCGTCCGTCGGTGGACTGGAGGTGCCGGTGGTTGAAGGCGTCGACACGCATGACGCTGGCGATGGCGGAGAGAATGTCCTCGTCGGAGATGGGTCCGTTGTCGGCGATGCGCTTCCGGGTGTCCTCGTCGTTCTCGCCGCCCAATCCCATGAGGATGTGGGCCACGGCTTGTCTGAAGCGGTCGTATTCTCCCTCGTCGCAGGCTTTGAGGTCGGCGAGTCGAGCGGCGCCGTCCCGCTCGATGCGGTCGGCCAAGGCGAGGAGTCGCTCGGCTTTGCGATGGTAGAGGGGACGCATGTAGGCCTCGGTGACGGAGGCGATGGCGCGGAGGATGGATTTTTCCCCGCACCCGGCGCAGGCGCCGTCGCCGGAGACGAGGGCCTCGTAGTTGCGGCGGACCATGAGGTGGTTGCGCAGGGCGGCGGGACGGGAATCCTCGGGCGCGTCGTCTTTGTAGAGGCCGAGGTATTTCTGCGAGGTGTCCGGCAGGAGACGGGAGAAGATCTGGGCGCTGGTGAGGGTGTGGTTCAGCTCTTCGGTGTCGGGAACCATGACGAGGGCGCCGTGGTCGCCGCATTGTTCGACGCACTCGCCGCAGCCTTTGCAGAGGTCGCTGACGAAGATGGAGAAGACACCGCCCTGTCCGGGGTTCTTTTTCTCGATGGATTTGAAGACGGCCGGCACTTTGGTGTAGGCGACGGGCACGAGATCGAGGATGGCGGTGAACTGGCTTTTGGCCTCCTCGCTGATGCCGCCGTTGAGTCCGGCGACCTCGCTCATGATGATTTCTCTGAAAGGCAGGGACTCGCGGGCATCGGCGGCGGCGTTCATTCTGGCGCGGGCGCGCTCCTCGATGCCGGGCAACTGGGCGAGCAGGAGGTCGCGCTGGGCGGGCTCGGAGACATAGTTCCGCACGGCGGTGGTGAGGATGGTGGCGACATCCTGCGCGGTGTTGGGCAGGGCGGTGTCGGGGCAGGCGGTGATGCACTCCATGCACTGGGTGCAGTTCTCCGGGATGTAGAGAGGGGTCTCGCGCCGGGCGACATATTTCGACGCGGTGGCTCCGGTGCCGGCGGCCATGACGCCGACGGAGGCGAGGGCGCCGGCCGGCTGGTGGTAGCCGAGGCCGCCGCGGAATTCTCCGTCGAATTTGGCCAGGGTCTGGACCGGGGCTTTGGCGTGCTGTTCCGCGGGGGGGGCGAAGTGCTGGAGTCCGGAGTAGCCGCAGCCGGCGGTGGGGAGGATGGTGTGCACTCCCTCCGGCATCAGGGGGGTGAGGCGCATGTTGGAGCGGTCCTCGTCATCGAGTTCGCCGTAGACGATCTCCCGGACGCGATGGTAGCCGTCCTGCATGACTTTCATGTTGGACTCGACCACGGCGTCGCCGAAGCGGCCGAATTTCCGGACGTACTGGGCGCGCACGATCTCGTCGAACTTCGATTCGTCGATGCCAAAGGTCCGGAAGAAGGGGGAGACCCGGAAGAAGGCGCCGAGGAAGGAATTCCCCTGCATGCGGAGCTGGAGATCGGGCCGGTCGGTGGCGCCGCGGGCGATTTCGAATCCGGGCAGGATGAAGACGCGGATGCCGTTTTCCTTGACGAAATCGCGGTAGTTTTTAGGAATGCGTTTCCAGGCCATCTCGGGGCTTTCCGAGGATTCCCACACGAGGGCGCCGCCTTTCTTGAGTCCGGCGAGGGGATTGGTGTGGGTGAAGGCTTTGGGATCGCAGCAGAGGACGATGTCGACGTGGTTGAGTTCGCAGTTCACGCGCACCGGGCGCGGGGCGGCGACGAGGTAGTAGTTGGTGGGAGCCCCTTTCTTCTCCGAACCATACTTGGGGTTGGCGTTGACGAAGAGGCTTTCCTCACCGTTCTGCTCCTTGAGCAGTTGGCCGAATTCCCCGACGATTTCCCCGAGATTCTTTCCGGTGGTGATCATGCCCCAGCCGCCGATGGAGTGGAACCGGGCGGCGATGGCGCCCTCGGGCAGCAGGGAGGGGGTATCCTTGGAGATGACCGAGTAGGCGTGGTCCACGCCGAGGGTGAAGTAGTTGACGCCGTCCGCGGCGGTCTTGCCATCCTTGCGGGCGGTGGACCCGGTGGCGAACTCGTAGGCGCCGAGGGTGTGCTCGGGGCGAAAATCGCGGGAACCGATGCCGTAGCTGCCGTTGAAAAGCCGGGGCATGTCGTCGGGAGCGATGGCACCGACGCTGGTGTTGCCGCCGCGATGCGCTTCGGCGGCCTTGGTGAGGGCGACGCGGATATCGCGGCCAAGCGGGTTGTCTCCCGCCATGCCCTCGTCGGTGCGCTCGATGATGATGACGTTCTTTTTCCCGCGCAGGGCCTCGACGATGGCGGCCTCGGGGAAGGGACGGATTACGTTGATGTGGAGGGAACCGACGCGGGCGTTGCGCTGTTCGCGGAGGTAGTCGCAGGCTTCCTCGATGTTTTCCGCGGCGCAGCCGAGCGAGACGAACACGGTGTCGGCGTCCTCGGTCTTGTATTCATCGATGAGGCCGTAGTGGCGTCCGGTGAGCGCGCCAAACTCGCGGTAGGCCTCCTCGAGGTAGCCGAGGATCGGCTCGTTCCAATGGTTGCGGCGCGCGACGACGCCGTTCATGTGATGTTCCTGATTCTGGACGGGACCGAGAAGGAGGGGATTTTTCAGGTCCATCATGGCCGGCACCCGGCGTCGGCGGGGACCGAAGAGTTCGCGCTGGGCGTCGGTCGGGCACTCGATGATGTCATCGGGAGCGCCGAGATATTCACGGAGAAATTCCGCCTCCGGCATCAGCCAGGCGCGCTCGGAGTGGGTGGTGAGCATGCCGTCCTGCACGTTCATCCCGGGATTCAGCGCGATCTCGTTGACCTTGCGCAGGATGATGGCCTGGTCGGCTGCCTGCTGGGCGTCCTTGGCGAAGAGGATGGTCCAGCCGGTGTCGAGCGCCGCGTAGATATCATCGTGCCCGCAGTGGACATTGAGCGCGTGTTTGGTGAGGGCGCGGGCGCCGACCTCGAGCACCATGGTGGAGCATTTGCCGGGAGCGTGGTAGTACTGCTCCATGGCATAGGCGAGACCCTGGCCCGAGGTGAAATTGACGACCCGGCGACCGGTCACCGCCAGCGCGGTGGCGCCTCCCTGGGCGGCGTGTTCGCCCTCGGTCTCGATGGCGATCTTCTGGTTGCCCCAGACGTCCAGCTCGCCCATGGCGTAGGATTGCTGGTAGAGTTCACCGCCCTCGGTGGAGGGGGTGATGGGATAGAAGACGCCCCCCTCGGTGATGCGGGTCTCGACGTATTTGGCGACCAGAGTGTTGCCGTTGCAGGTGATGCGAATGCCGGGATATTTCGGGCCTTTGCCGGAGTCGGCGGCGGTTTCGCGGGGTGGGTCGATGGTTTGCTCAGACATGCCGGGATAGTGAAAGGGTTGAAGATAAATTTATAAAAAATTTTCGGGAACGGTCACGCTTATAATTTCGCCGCCGGGGATGCGGGGAGGGAATGCGATCGCGGACGATGACGCGAGGCGAGATCGTGGGGGAAGAAAGGGCAGCCTTCTCTGGACGGGGCGGACGACTCAGAGTCCCACCCGCCGGAAGAGGGCGTCGAGCGGTACCTGCAGGCCGATGTAGAAGTCGCCGAATTCGGCGAATCGGGCGCTGGCTTCGTCGAAACGCATCTCGTAGACGATCTCCTTGATGTCCTGGCTGTTGTGGGCGAACAGGGTCACTCCCCACTCCGCCTCGTCGAGCCCGGTGGATCCGGTGATGAGCTGGCGCACCCGGCCAGCGTAGGTGCGGCCGGTCTTGGCGTGGCCGAGCATCAGGCGCCGACGCTCGGGGAATTCGAGGGCGAACCAGTTGTCTTTCTCGTTCCGACGTTTCGACATGTTGTAAAAACACATCACCGGCCAGTCGGGCATGTTCGGGTAGAGCCGGTCACTGTTGTATTTTTTCATCCGGTTGCGGAATTCCTCGATCTTGGCCCGATATTCCGCCCCGTCCTTTTCCAGGCCCTCTTCTCCGACGAGTTGCTCGGCGGCATACTGCTCCTCGGTGGTGGTGTATTCACTCAGTTCCGTCATGGAGAGATAGCTGTAGGCGGGCGAGAGGATGTCTGGACCCAGTGAGAGGGTGAGTTTTTTCTCGAACTCATTGGCCCGGTGCAGATCGGGGGTGAGCAGCATGAAGCCGATGTCGGCTTTCGGGGTCACCATGCTGAAAGCCAGCAGCTGGGTCGACTCGGCCGAGCGAATCTCCTGAATGAGCGCCGTCAGGTCGGTCTTCGCCTCGAGTTGTTCCTCGTCGGAGAGCATGGACCAGTTGGCGCGGTCGATGTGGTAGAAAAGGTGGATGACGTGCCAGCCTTCGCGGGGAATGACGCGCTCGGCATCGTGAATTCCGGCGGCGGGTGACGGGGAGGAGGGATCTTGGCTCATGGTGGCGGTGGTTGGGTGGGGGCCGGAGATGGTGGATCGGGCGATCCATGGTCAAAAGGGAATCATGAACAGCCAAGGCCCGCGCGCCAGCGAAATCTTGTTCAGGTAGCCGCGTCGCTTGATCGTAGTCGCGGTGTGATCGGGGAGTCCGCGGGGCCGTGTGTGGCGTGGGAATTGCTCAGAAAAATGCGGTTGCATGTGCGACATTTCCTCCTAGTTTCCCGAAATTCTGGAATTCACCTCCCGTCACCCACCTTTCCAAAGCCATGGCCGACCTCGAAAACCGTTACGAAGACAACATCACCGGGACGTTTTACGTCGATGATCAATGCATCGACTGTGATCTCTGCCGTGAGACGGCGCCGGACAATTTCACCCGTAACGACGACGGTGGCTATTCCTACGTTTACAAGCAGCCCACCACGGATGACGAGCGGGCTCTCTGCGAGGAAGCGATGGAAGGCTGCCCGGTCGAAGCCATCGGCAACGACGGCGAGGGCTGAGTTCGCCGGGGTGATCGCCCGGGCCATTCCCTGTCACAAGCCGTTCCCCCTCACACGGGGAGCGGCTTTTTTCTTGGTTCCGCCGCGGTCAGCCTCGCTGAACAAAGAGTTGCCTGCCGAGTCGTCGACAGTTGGCGATGAGTTGGCGCTCCTGGTGGGCGATGGCTTTGCGGACGAGCCCGTGTCGGCGCGTGTCGAGGCGATCTTCCGCCAATAACCGGTCGGCGAAGGCCGCGAGATTGGCGAGGTCGTTTCGTTCGCCCAGCCGGGTGCCGAGTCGGCTGATGCGCGCGTCGATGCGTCCCGGGAGACGGCCCTGGGAGAGGGCGACGAATTCCCGCTGGTAGCGCAGTCGTTTCACGGTCTTGCGCCAGTCGTGCCACAGCTCGGCGTCGAGGCTGCGGGCGGCGTCGCGGGCGTCGCGTCGGGCTCGTTGCCGACTTTTCCTCAGCTGATGACGAATGGCGCGGCGGCGATGGGAATGATGATCACGGGGCACTGCCCGCCAGGCGGCGATCTCGCGGTTCAACTCTTCCCGGAGTAGGGTGAAAATTTCCGAGGGCGAACTACGGGTCGTGGCCGCGGCGGCGGCGGCGTGATGGAGTTGTTCGCGCACCGCGTCCAGGGCCAGAGCGATTTGCCCATCCGTCTGCCGGGCGGCCAGCGCCTGGGCGAGAGCGTCGAGCACGGCGAGATCGCGGCTGGCCGACAGTTGGGCGGAGAATGCCCTCAGCGCCTCGCGCCGCCGGCGGGAGACGTCGGCGGGAGCGAGCGCTTTGACCAGATGCCAGGCGGCGCGGAGATGCTTGGTGGCGACCCTGAGTTGATGCACGATCTCCTCTTGATTCAGCGCGGCGGGATCGGTCAAGCTGTCCAGGCATTCCTCCGCGAGCGCGAGAGGCAGGTGGAGAAAGTCGGTGGTAGTGTCCGATTCGATGAGGGTGGGCGGCATTGCGGGATCTTACCTTTCCCAGAGAGGCGGCGTTCCGTCCACAGCGACTTTTCAGTCGGCTCCGGAAAGATTTTCCGACTCGGCGAGCACGCGGGCGTCGGCCTTTTCGATGAGGTGTCGGAAGCGATGGTAGAGGTAGCCGATGCCGAGGAGGACGAGAGCGATCACGAAGAACGCGTAGATCCGATATAGCGGGTCGTCGATATCGACGACAAACATTCGCACCATCGCCAGTGCCAGGCCGATGAGTCCGGCGAGTCGATAGGGACGCAGTCCGGCGACAAGTCCAACGATGAATAGACACACCGAGGCCACACCCCAGCAAACCGTCGTCAGAGCGTCCACACCCAATCGTCCGCTGGCGAAGGCGGGGAAAGTCAAACCGAGGGCGATGAGTCCGTGGAGCCAGGAAAGCGAGCGCGCCTCTCGCGTTTCCCGCCAGGTCAGCATGACTCCGTGGGCGACCACCAGAGCGGAGCAGAGACAGATCGAGGTCAGGGCGTAGCTCGGGGTGTCGACGTGAGTTTCGGCAATCAAGAGCACGGACGGGGGAATGGCCGAGGCCAGGGGCAGCAGCGACAGCGCGCGGGTGATGGAATTTTTCGTGAATGTCCCGAGGAGGCACAGACCGCCGGCAAAGAGGCCCAGTGACACCGGATGCCATGGCGCATCCAGCGCATGGTAGCCCGCGACCGTGAGGCCCAGCGCGGCGATGGCCGTGATGGTGATCAGCGCGGGAGATCCCGTCCGGTCGGAAAGGCGTCCGTCGAGAAATCTTCCCGACGCCCATACCCAAGCCCCGATGAAGGCGGCGGCGATCCACCAGAATTCCAGCCGCCCGAGGTCGTGGCCCGTCTGGGCGCGGTGAGCCAGGTTGACGATTGCCAGCAACAAGAGCAGGGGAGCGACCAGAGCTTGGGTCGGGAGCGCCTGTCGAAGGGAGGCGGTGATGGCCAGGAGGAACGCCAGCGCCGCGTCCGCCGCCAGGACTTGGGATGGAGCGAAATGACAGCGGAAGAACCAATGAATGACGATCAGCGACACGGCGACGAGGGCGGCGTCGAACCAGAGTCGGGCGGGGTCATTGGCGCGCCTCAATGCAAGTGCGGCGACGACGCAAACGCCAATGATTGGCGCGGCCGCGAGCAGATGAATGCCCAAGGGACTGTGATCGCCAAACTTGAGAAGATGGGCGAAGAGGGCGATCACGAGGGGGATGCCGCCGGCGATGGCGGGAGTGGCGTTGCGGGTGAAGTGCGCGGTTGTGAAAAGAACGCCCCCGGCGAGCGCGAGCCAGGATGCATGGTAGGGGCTTTGTGAGAGCAGGTCTAGCCCGACCGCGGTGACGAGAATGCCGCCGACCAAGGCGAGGAAACCCTGACTGATGGCCGGGGCGACACCGGGGCTGAGGAAGGGAAATCCCGGACCGGCGGCGCCCTGGCGGACCAAGGTCAAGGCGACGAGCGTGGCATAGCCGAATAGAGCGATGATCGGAATCAGGGGCGTTGCATTTCCCGCATCGAGCGCCCGATGCAGGGTGACGCCCACGATGAGCAGTCCCAGTCCGTGCAGAAGCAGACGGATACCGCGACCTGCGTTGAGATGCTCTTTCCAGAGGCGCAGCGCGATTTCAGCCGAACCGAGAGAGGCGACGGAAA
The DNA here is from genome assembly GCA_964439145.1 of uncultured Verrucomicrobiales bacterium. Classification (GTDB taxonomy): domain Bacteria; phylum Verrucomicrobiota; class Verrucomicrobiia; order Verrucomicrobiales; family DEV007; genus JAEUHH01. The sequence continues at coordinate 143,513 of CAYTNL010000002.1, read as the reverse complement.
GCCACAGGCCCGCCCAGATAGCGGGTGCGGTGTCCCGTATTGAGGGTGCGAGTCTCAGGAACAGAATGCAGGCTGAAATCAGCGCCACGAGACCGGCCGCAACGGGGGGCGTCTGACGAAAGACCATGGCCGGTAGAGCGATGACGAGTGCGCCAAGAGTCAGCAGGATCACGGCACCGGAGGGAATGGATCCGGTGAATCCGCTGGCTACGAGCGCGGTCAGCAAGCCACCGGCGGCAAGACCGGCGATCAGGCGGATGGCCTTGATCGGCCGATCCCCGCCGGAGGTGGCGTGCAGGGCGAGGGCGATACTGAGCAGGGTGAGACTGAGCAGACCGACTCCGTGGCGTAGGGTGAAGAATCGCCATTCCCCTGGCGGCGATGGCGCATGGTGATGCGAGATGTCGTGACCGAGCACGACAAGCGTGGTGATCAAGAGGGCGCCGAAACCGGCTTCGATCCACACCAGTCGCGAACGTCGCCACGCCCACAACATTACGAGCGTCTGAGCCGAGAGAGACAGCCAGCGGGTGGGGCCGTCGAACCACGCGACCAGGAAGAGAGCGAGCAGACCGGAGGCTTTGAGGAAATAGGTTTCGGTGACGACGACTGGATGGTGTGAGCGATATCTCAACGCAGCGAAGATCCCGAGAATGATGGCGAAGCTGAGGTAGAAGAGATCCAGTTCCCGGTTTTCCAGGTTGCCGGGAAATGCCAATCGCACCGCGAGCCAACCCGCGCCCACCGCCAGCGAAGTGTTGATGACCGCCAGGCGACGGAACCATTTCCCGGATGCGCTATCGACGCCATGGGGAGAGAGCTTTCCGGAAATCAGGTTGGCGATCTCGAGGATGGCGGTCATCCCGATCAGGCTGCCTAGGATGATGGGAAAAGTCGGGGCAGCGCCCGCTTTAGACCATTCGAAGATACCGAGGATGAGGAATCCGGCCCAGGAACCGGCGATGGAGATGGCGTGGGGACCGAGCCATCCACGCAACCTCAGCATGGCGCCGGCTCCCGCCGCGAGCATGAGGAGACTGGCGATGACGAACTGGTGCAGATCGTGCGCGTGGGAAAACCAACAAGCCACGTAGCCGAGCAGCACCGCCATGGCCGCGATGGCTTCATCTCTTTTCCAGAGACTCCAGGCGATGACGATCACCACCGCGATCACCTGAAGCGCGAAACCGATGCCCGCCTGATCGATCACCTTGGTCGCCTCAACTCCATAGGCGGCGAAAGCGGTGAAGTAGCCGAGTCCCAGTCCTCCGGCTGAGATGAGTCTGCCGAACGCGGTCAAGCGTCGTTCCAGCCAGAGCCCGAGAATCGACACTCCGGCGGAGATGGCGGCGAGCGCGGCCAGTCGCAGCGCGGGCGGAGTATCCTCAGCGATGCGGACCCCGAAAAAGACGGCGGCAATGATGAGAATGACCAGTCCGATCCGAGTAAGCCACCAGGAGGCGATGGCGGCCTCCGCGTTTTCCCCGGTGGGCGGCCAGAGTTTCACCTTTTCCAGCAGCGGACGCCAGGAGATCGATCGTCGCGGGATGGGAATCGATACCGTGCGGTCCGGGAGTGGAGGTGGTGTGGGTGGCGCGGGTTCCCTGACTGTGGGGGCTGGCGAAGGCTCGGTTTTCTGCTCGGGTGCGGGAGACGGGGTGGGTTCGATCTGTGGTTTGGGTGCCGTTGCGTCGGTTGGCGGGGCCTTCCGCTGGGAGCGCTCCCACTTGGCCAGCCTTTCCCGAAGGGCGAGTTGTTCCTGCTCAATGCGCTTGAGCTTTTCCCGGGTGCTTTGGGCGTGATTCTGAAGCCAAACGGCCAGAACAATGAGGAGAAGAAAGAGCAGAGCTTCCATGGCGGCGAGTTGATGCTGACGCCTGCCACGTTACCCGACTCCACCAAAAGCCTATCATCGATTATCTCTGCTCGGGGATCGAGAGAAACGATGTGGCGGCAGCGGCTCAGTAATCCTCCAGGTTCACCCAGGAACCTCCGGTGGCGGTGGCGATTTCGGCGAGTCGCTGTTGTCCGCCGGTGGTGAGCGCGATTCCAACGGAATCGATGCGGACCTTTTTGTCCGCCAGAGTCAGGATTTCGGTCGAGTAGTTTTCGGAGGTCGGTTCGCCGTCCGTCAGGAAAATGACGCGTGTCGGTATGGGAGAGAACAGATTTGCCGCCTCGAAAGCAGCCTGGTAGTTGGTGCCGCCGCCGGTAGATACTTCGTTCTTAAGTCTCTCGATCATCGTCTGTTTATTTGCTTGTGTGGCCTCGATGAGCTGCCAGGTGTTGTCGGTGAAGGAGACACCGCCGGAGAAGGTGATGACGTTGAAGCTCTGGGTCGGGCCCAGCCGTTGGATGGTGGCGTAGAGAGCGTCCATCACCGCCGTCATGCGCGAGTCTCCTCCAGACCAGCCCTGGTTCATCGAACCGGATGAATCGATCAGGAAAAGCACATTGCCGGAGGTGGGGATACCAAAAAACTCCGCGTCCGCCACGTTGCCGGAAGGTGGACTGTCATAGTAAATTCGGTAGTCGATCGCATCGGCGAAGGCCTGGATCTGAAAACCATCGGGGTATTGCCCGCTGGTCACGTTGATGGGCGAGCTGTAGGTGGACCAGGCGGAAAGATCGGGAAGGGATCCGCCCGTGTCGACGATGGCATAGCGAATCGTGGAACTGCCCGCGGGGTTGGGATTGGCGATTGAAATCTGGATTGAAGTGACAGTGTTGGTGAACCGGGTCGCCGACATCTGGATATCCGGTGCGACCAGATAATCTGGAGGTTCCGCGCTGAAACTTCCGACCGTCCTGACACTGGCGATCCATTTCTTCGGATCTCCGCGCACATAGGCCTGCACCCGTGATCCAGGGTTCACCGGAAAGGCGCCCGCGTAACTCTGATAGCCGCTTCCGTTGATCGAGTAGAGGATTTCGGTGCCGGAGGGATTCGGATTGGTCAGTTCGACCGATAGAGGAAACGCGGTGGCCGGAAAGATCCCGCCAGAGGGAATCATGCCCGGAGGGGACAAAAGTTCGGGGGTCTCAGTTGGAGAGGGTGAGGGAGAGGGGGGGGAGGGCAGGACCACCACCGGGGTGGTGCCTGGATTGGGCGAGGTGGAGCGATCACGATAACTCCAGACCCAGCCAGGATCGGGATTGTAATTGAGTATGGACTGCTCCCTTGATTCGGTTCCGTAATCCACCTCGGCGAGAGCGTTATCGAGGTAGAATTCCCCGATTCCGTCGCCTTCTTCGACGATTTCAAACAAGTGAGATCCCGCGTTCCACACCACTCGTGGGCCATCGTGGGTGGAGCGGTCCACTCGTCGCGTCGCCAGGCGGGGATCGATTTGACTGCCATTCAGCCCCACGAAAACATTCGCTTCGGTGGCGGCCCTGGTCGTCTTGAGTTTGGCGATGACGGCTTCCTCATTCTGGCAATCATCCAGTCGTCCTCCATTGGCATGATAGATCTCCACCGCCCGATTCAGCAGCGAAACATCAGACTCCAATTTGATCGTTCGAGCCCGTGACGAAACGAGATCAACTCTCGGAAGGATGATGGTCGCCGCGATGGCCATCACGGCGACCACGATCAAAAGCTCCACAAAGGTAAATCCCGTAATCTTGAGGGCTCCACTCCCCACGATTTTCATAACTATGATTATTCCGATTATTACGAAATATATCAATAATTATTTTCATAATGACCCCGAGCTCAAATTGTCGGTTTGGTCAAAGGATTGCTGCGCGAGTGACTCACGCCCGCAGCAACAGATTCTCCGCGTGGTGGGAACGGACGGCCGCGAGATTGCGGGTATCGAGATCCGGGCCCGATTCGACCAGTTTCAGTGCGGCGGATTCGGGATAAAAGTAGGGTGCGTAGCTCCCGTAACACAGCTTGATCTCCGGCACTCTCTCGATGGTGCGGGCGATGCCTGACATGCCCTCGAGCATGGCGATGTCGAAATAGACGCCGAGTTCCGATAGCCTGCCCAGCAGCAGGGTGTCCGTGAGGCTTCTCATGGCGTTGAGACACTGCAGGCGGAGTCCTTGGAACAGCGGCAGCAACTCCAGAAGGGGACGGACATCCACATCGGCGACGGTGGTCGCGGGATGCTGGGTGCGGACATCTTCCATGCGCACAACGATCTGGACGATGAGATTGCGCTGCGAGGCGGCGTCAAGCAGGGAGGCGAAGTCGGGATCGTCGAGCGTGTATCCGTGGTAGTTCGGATGCAGTCGGATGCCCCGCATGTGGTGCCTTTGATGGATGCGGTGGAGCGTTTCGCGCCATCCAGAGATCTTCGGATTGATGGAGCCGAAGAGTTGAAAATGTTTTCCGGTGTCGCGATCAGTGGTGGCGAGGGTGGCGAGCCGGTCATTGATGCCATCATGGTCACGCTGCAGCAGCGCTTCGAAGGAGGAGGCCCAGGCGACCATGGAGTGTCGCATCAGGGCGTCGGACAGGGCGGTGATGGATTCGGGATGCGAGGTGGATGCGGCGAGTGGCAGTCGGCGAAAGGGGCAGGATCCGAGATAGACATTGGTGTCGATGACCGGGGTGGCGGCGTCCTCCGACCCGCCTCCGCGGGTGAGTGAGAGCGCGCCCACGGCCAGAGTGGCGGCCGATCTCTTCAGAAAAGCGCGCCGATCAAAGGGGGCGAAAGCGGTCTCGGAGAGGGGACTTTTCATGAGGAGAGGCCTTTGGCGAGAAATTGGGGTTCCAGCAGCCGTTTGAGGTTTTCTCCCAGGATGAGGTCGCGTTGGGAGCCGGAAATGTCGGCTCCGGTGACCTTGGCCAACTGCGAGGCGAAGCTGCGGCCGGGTGCGTCGCTCCCGAAGAGAACCCGCTCGGCACCGAGTTCGCGGACGGCGAACTCCGTCACGCCGGCTGTGGGATCGAATCCACCGATACCCACACTGACATTCGCGAACTGGCGGATCGCGGGAATGGCCAATTCCCAGTTGCCCCCGGCGTGTCCGCAGATGAGACGGGCTTCGGGGTGGCGGCTGGCGAGTCTCGCGACATCGTCCGGGGTGGATTCCCCGGGCAGGTTGCCGGTGGTCTTCAGCCAGGTGTGCTGGAGGATGGGGGCGCCCAGTTCGATGGCGAATTCTACGATGGGATCGAGGCTGGCTTCCGAGCAGCGCTCGGCGACCCATAGTTTTACCCCCATCATGGGACCGTCGCGGAGGCAGCGTTTCATCTCGTCGATGCAGGCCGCCGGGTGTTTCGGATTCAGATATACGAAGCCGAGCAAATGATCCGGATGCGCGTCGATGGCGGCGAGGATGTCGTCATTCTGCCTCACGAGGCTTTCGGGATCGGGATCACGCGACCACTCCAGGCCCATGTAGCAGCAGAAGCGACTGATGCCGTGACGGGAACCCACCTCGATGAGATGCCCCGCTTTTTCTGCCGCGGTCTGCCCTCGCAGTTGCCGCGTGAGGTGTGTGTGAAGATCCCAGATCACGAAATGGAGAATGATTGATCAGACGAGAGCGTCGTGTCCCCGCCAGATGTCACAAGCGGAAGTTGTGCCACATTCACGCGGATCGCACGAGTCCAAACTTCGATCAGGGGCGGCGCTGACTGTAGATGACGATGTGGTCGAAGGTGTAGCTCGTGTCCGAGCTTTTCAGTTCGCAGGCAAAATAGGCGTGCCCGTCGGTGTAATCGGGGACCTTGTCTTCCTGGCCGAGGAGAGCGCCGACCAGATGCAGCAGCGCCAACGGCTCCGGGCGGCTGGTCCGGGTGTTCCGATAGCCGGGACCGGGGGTGAAGAGGCCGTGCTCGAAGCGTTGGGAGAGGATGTTCTCACCGATCACGATCGCCTGATCGAGATAGGCGCGGTTACCCGTCGCGCGATGCAGTCGCAGCAAGCCCATCAGATGGGTGGGAAAGGAGGAATCGGTGGCGGCATCCAAGCGCGGGGGCCGGGATCCGTCTCGCGCTCCGATGTCGCCGAGCCCCGCGTCGCGGGCGGTGTGTCGCGCCATTTCCCAGATGAAAGGTTCGTCCGTGAGCCCGGCGGCGGTGGCGTAGCACAGAAAGTAGTCCTGCGAGTCCCAGGTGGCGAAGGCGGTGCCCTTCGCTCCGAAGTAGCCGTCTCGCGGCATTTTCACGGCGGTCAGGTCGGAGCCGTCCAGCAGCAGGGTCTTCATCCGCCCGCTTGCCGGATCGTAGGCGTGGCGTCCGATGGCGACGAGATCCTCGACTGCCCAGTCGAGAAACTGGCGGCCCTCGCGGCCCAGCTTTTCCGCGAGGCGCAGTTGGGAGAGCAGGGGTTTGGGCAGAGCGTTGGGGTCGAAGATGGCGGCCTCGCTGACGTGGCTGTTGGGAAATAGGTCTCCGAATTGCTGGAGGGCTCGGTCAATATCCTCGAGATTGCTGTATTGATAGCCTCTCAGGCCGGTGTTTTTATCGCGCGTGGCCACGTAGCGCCCGGCCAGCCGCTCTGCCCAGACGAGCGCCTCGGGTTCCCGTTTGAGGTGGTGCAGCATACCGGCGGCGTAGAAGAGATCACTGCCGGTGTTGACGAAGGTCCTGCCGCTGCTCTGAAAAAAAACGGGGGCTTCGGGGTCGAAGTCGCGGTCCCAGACCCCGGGTTTCGTGGCGGCGGATTTCTCCACGCCGCCATGGCGGTCGAAGTCGAGGTTTGCCCAATCACGAATGTGGGCATTCCAGAAGGTGCGGATGAAGTTGGCGGTGAACTCGGGATCGACTTCCCACATCAGCTCGTAGTAGGGGTAGCAGGACTTCAGTTCGTGCAGGGGGCTCCGGCGTTTGCCGAGCCAGTGGTAGCGCCGCCCCACCCACTCGTCGCCCGCGGCGTCGTAGCAGGTGTGTCCTCCCCACAACATCAATCCGTTGGGTGTCCGGAGATGGGTAAAGGCGTAGTCCAGCGTCTCCCGCGCGATGTCGGCGTGGTCGGGCTGACCGGTGAGTCGGGAATATCCGACCAGCGTGCGCAGCAGATCCTGCTGGTTGGCCAGGTTCGAGAGTATCCAGGAGTGATCGTCGAAACTCCACCGGACCGGCATCAGAGTTTCGATTTCCAGACCATCGACAAACATCGGGGTCGGCCGACCGTGCGTGTCGCGGCCATGGGCCATAACGGTGTCGAGGTGCCCGCGCACGGCTTCGAGAAAATGCCGCGCTGCGTCGCGGTCTGCCGGAGACACGGTAGGCGGACTCTCCCCGCAGGACGCAAGCAGCAGTGCCCCTAGCGGCATGGCCGAGAGGAGACGTAATCGGCGTCCGAAGAGGGTGGGCGTTGGAGAAACAGGCCTCAAATCAATGGAAGAGCCGCTTCAGGTTGTCCTTGAGATCATCCCAGGACTCACGGGCTTCGCCGATGAAACTCTCCACCGCTTCGCCGGTTTCCTCGCCCCGGTGTTTCAGCTTTTCAGCGAGATCCCGGGCTTTGAGCTGAATTTCATCCTTCCGCGTCTTGAGTTCGTCCTCGGCCACACTGGCCGCCAGGCCAAGATCCAGGGCTAGGGCGTTGAGCTTCGTTTGCAGGGAGTCGGACTTCTCGCTCAACTCGTCGCGCAGGTCGGTTTCCAGGTGATGCCATTCACCCCGTGCGGCGTCGATGGCGTGGTGAATTTTCTCGCGCTGGGACTCGTAGGCGTCGCGAGACTCCATGCGTCCCAGAGCGAGTTGCAGGCGCAGCTCATCGAGCTTGCCGCGCAGATTGGCCTGGGAAGCGTCGTCTCCCAGACGGGAGCGGACGCTGGCGATGTGTTCGCTCAGCTCCTGTTTGTGGGTCTCCACGTAGTCGATGGCTTCCTTTTTGCCGAGGCTGAGCTGCACGATCAGCTCGTCGATCTGGCTTTTCAGGGCGTGGAGGGCGCGGGAGGGAGGGTTGTCGGAAGTGGGCATGTCGATTTCGGGGGATGAGGGGTTGTCCCCCAAATCTACCGGAACATTCGCCGAAGTTGAAGGGGCAATTCCCCCCGCCTCCGTTTTGGCGCCGCCGAGCAGGGCGGATACCTCCTCCTGCACTTTGCCCAGATCGTCGAGTTTGAGTTCCGGATCCGCGATGATGAACAGATCCCCGGAGGTCTTATGTTCGTAAAAAATCAACTTCCGCTGTTCGTCCGTGATTTTCTCATCCACGGGTCGGAGGGTTTTCTTCCGCTCCAGCATCAGTGCGAGAATGTAGCGGGCGTTCTCGGTGGAGGGATCGTCCTCATCGATCATCCGTCGCAGCATGGATTCGGCGGATTCCGGCCCCAGAGCTTCGGTCTTTTCCTCGACCACCGGGGCTTCGTAGGTGGATTTCCAGAAGGAAAAGGGCGGGGGATCGAGATTTCTCTGGATCAACGGCCAACTCCTTGCGCCATAGTCCCTGCGGATGTAGCCATCCGAGCGGGGGTCGATGAAGATGCAGGTGTAGAAATCCTCGCCATCCTCGAAGGGCTCTTCACTGTAGCTGCAGCGGTGGGAACGTGAGCGTATTTTCCAATCCTGAACAATGGCCATGGGAGGGTGCGGGGAATGAGGAGAGGCAGATCAAACCGACGATGGCGCCGCTGTCAATGTCGTAGCCCTTCCCGGCGGCTGACATCAGGCGGTGACGGCGCTTCGCATCGCCCGGCGCGCGCGGCGGCGACCGAGCAGGCTTTTGAGCGTGGGCAGCTCCCGGTTGCGGGCTCGCACCCACAGCAGTACCGCGCCGACACTGCCAAAAATGAGATTGGTGCCCCAGGCCGCCAGTGCCGGCGGCAGGTAACCGCCCTGGCCCGCAGCCACCAGACTGCCGCTGGTGAAATACATGAGGGCGAAGATCATGATCGACGCGGCCACGCCTCCCAGCACTCCGCGACGCGAGTAGACTATGCCCAGAGGCGCGGCGATGAGTACCATTACCAGACAACTGAGCGGTTCCGCCCAACAATACCACCAGTTGGTGCGGAAAGGCGCCAGGGTGCGCTCATCATAGTCCGGATTCGATTTCAGGAAGGTCGTCAGGCCTGGGACACCGAGATGCTCGGGATTCTGTGAGGAGGACAATACTTTCCACGGCGTTTCCCTCCAGTTCGGTATGGTCAGGAAGTCCCAGCTCTGCACACGGGGAATGCCCTCCTCGTCATAGGTATAGGTGCGACCATTGGACAGACGCCATTCCCGCAGGCTGTAAAACCATTTCGCCGAAGTGGCGCGGATCGTTACGACCGGGCGCCCCTCGGCGTCGTGCTGGCGGATGGCCAGGGAGCGCATCTCCCTCTTCTGAAGATCGAAGGGGACCCGGCCGACGAACCAGGTGCGGTTGTCCACCTCGTTGACATGCATCCAAGCCTCCTTGACCCAGGGATTGTCTCGAAGTCTCTTGGTGGTCTTTTTCTTTTCCGCGTTCTCCTGGTAGATTTCGTCGAGCATCGCCTGTTTGAGGCCTTCGGAGCGCGGCGCCCACTCATACTTGAATACCAGGCAGATCAGCGACGCGTAGAGGCCAAAAATGAAGATCGGTCGCAGCACCCGCATGGTGCTACGGCCGGCGCCCAGCATGGAGATGATCTCGTTGGACTTCGACATGCGGCTCAGCGCGTAGAGCAGGGAGAGCAGCAGGGTCACCGGCATGACGAACAGGATCATGAACGGCAGTTGAATGACGTAGAACTTCAGCACAGTGCCCGCGTCCGCGCCGACGAGGTTGGGCGCGTTGTCGGTGAGGTCGGCGATGAGCCAGATGGCGACGAATCCGATGAGACAGAAGGAAAAGGGCGTCAGGAAATTTCGGATCAGATACTGGTCCAGCAGACTGGAGCGGAAATGGATCATCGAGGCGATGGGAAAGCTCAGCACCATCAGCGCGATGAGCATCAGCTTGCCCGCGTAGGCCAGCTGCGAGGGTTGCTCGCCGATGAAGCCTTTGCCCATCAGAGCGGATTGGCTGAGCGCGAAATCCGTGGGCAACCAGGCCACCAGCACCCCGATCGCGGCTATCCACAGCGCGTTCTGGAAAATCCTCGCCCGTCTGCGCATCGACTGGCTCTGACGCAGCAGCAGCGAATAGAGGAACGCCGCGTCCGCGATGATCGAGCCGATCGCAATCACGATGGAGGGAGTACGCGGAGGCAGATCCCGCTCGCTCGCCTTGTTCTCCGCGATCTCTGCCGAAATGCGGGCGTGATCCGCCTCGTAGGTGCTGAGGGTGCTATACCAGGTGGAACTCAGGAGCACCACCACCACGCCGAGGAATATTTGCAACGCCAGCGCCTTGCTGTCCAGACGATGGATCCGCCGGGAGATCGCGGCGCCGATGCGGCGGAACAGGGAGCGCTGGGGCGGCGTCGATGCCATGAAGTGGGGAACGGAAGGATGCGGTCCCGGACGGGACCGAAAGTCAGGAAAACTGAATTTTTTTCACCGTGGCCCAAGCCCCCCCCGTGGTCAAGCGCAGCAAGCAGTTGCCGGAATCCGCTTTTGGCATTACCCGCAGGCGGTGATCTCCCTATCCGAAAGCTCGCACGGCGCCACGCTGGCCGACCTGACTTCCGCGTTTTTCGGAACTTCAGGTGCCCTGTCGCGTCTGGACGACTTCGAGTTCCGCCCCGAGCAGCAGCAGATGGCCGTGGCGGTGGCACGCTCCCTGGACCATTCCTCCCCGCTCATCGTCGAGGCCGGCACCGGCGTCGGAAAATCCCTCGCCTATCTCGCTCCGGCGGTGGAGCTGGCGCTCCGCGACCAGCGCAAGGCGGTCATCTCCACCCACACCATCAATCTCCAGGAGCAGCTCATCGGCAAGGACATTCCCCTGCTCGGCAAAGTGCTCGGTCGCCCCTTCAACGCCATTCTCATGAAAGGGCGGCGGAACTACGTATGCCCGAATCGCCTCCTCAGCGCGCTGGAGGCGGGGGGCGATCTGTTCACCTCCTCCGATCACCAGGAGCTGCAGGCCATCTGGGAGTGGGCGGAGAAAACCCGCGACGGCAGCCTCAGCGATCTCGATTTCCAGCCCAGCCCGCGCGTCTGGGCCCAGGTCTGCAGCGAGGCTCACATCTGCACGGTGAAACGCTGCGGACCGGGCGGGAAATGCTTCTATCAGCAACTGCGGCGACGGGTCATCGAGGCCGATGTCGTGGTCGTCAATCACACCCTCTTCTTCACCCTGCTCGCGGGGCAACCGGAATTCGCCGAGGGCGCGCCGGCCGGGGAGCGGGGCTTTCTCTTCCCGAACGACTTCGTGATTTTCGACGAAGCGCACACCCTCGAGCAGATTGCCGCCAAACAGCTCGGGCTCAACCTCTCTCAGGGCGGACTGCGCTTCGAACTGGGGCGACTTTACAATCCCAAGAACCGCAAGGGACTCTTCCAACTCCTCGGCGACAGCGAGGGACGGCGCGAGGTGACCGAAGTCCATGACGAGATCGACGCCTTTTTCTCCCAACTAGAGGGCGCCTGCCACTTCGGGCAATGGGGGCGCGAGTTCCGCGTGCGTCAGCCCGAGATCGTGCCCGACACCCTGGGGGGAGGACTCATCGCCGTGGCCAAACGGGCCAAAGCCCTCGCGGAAAAGCTGGGCAACGAAACCACACGCAACGAATTGAACGATCTCGCGCGCCGGCTCGGCGAAGCCCGTGTGGCCCTGGCCACTTTCCTGGATCAGGAGATGGACGACGCCGTCTACTGGGTGGAAAAGGGCGGGCAGGGCGGCCCCTCGCTTTCCCTCAACGCCGCGCCGGTGAATGTCGCCGAGCTGCTCCGGCCGCTGTTTTTTGAAAGTGGTCGCGCCTGCGTGCTGACCAGCGCCACTCTGGGCGTGGGGGACAGCGAGCTGAGCTATTTCAAGAAGCGCGTCGGCGCCGAGGAGGTGGATGCCGTGCAGATCGGCAGCCCTTTCGACTACCGGCGGCAGATGAGGGTGCATCTGGTGAAGACCATGCCCGCGCCGACCGACCGGGACTACGAGTCGGCGCTCGTCGAGTGGATCCGGCACTTCGTGGCCAAGAGCGGCGGTCGCGCCTTCGTGCTTTTCACCAGTTACAAACTCATGCAGACCATCGCCGAGCAGATGGAGGACTGGTTTGCCGACCAGGGGTGGGCGCTGTTGGTGCAGGGGAAAAGCCAGTCGCGCCGCCAGATGATCCGCGCGTTCAAGCAGGATGAGACCAGTGTCCTCTTCGGCACCGACAGTTTCTGGACCGGGGTCGATGTGCCGGGCGCCGCGTTGGAGAATGTCATCATCACCCGCTTGCCCTTTGCCGTGCCCGACCATCCGCTCACCCAGGCGCGGATGGAAGCCATCGAGGCCGAGGGCGGGAATTCATTCGCCGATTTCTCCCTCCCCGAGGCGGTGTTGAAACTGCGCCAGGGAGTGGGACGGCTCATCCGCTCGCGGGAGGATCGCGGGATGGTCGTCATCCTCGACAATCGCGTGCTGAGCAAGGGCTACGGCAAGACCTTTCTCGCCGCGCTGCCCGACGCGCCGGTCGAGATTCACGGCTGAGTGTCCCTGGCCGATTCAACAGGGTTGGATCCGCGATCATACCCTCTTAGGTCGGCGCTCTACCCGGATGCGCAGCGATCATAGCAGCGCCAGAGGGCGACACGCAGGTTGCCGCCGCTCTCGTGAAAAAGCGCTTCCACCTCCGACACTTCCAGATTGAGACCGGGTGCCAGCACGCGAACAAAGTTCGCCAACATCTCGGGCGAGGCGCGTGTGCGCAGCAAGATGGGTAGTCGGGGCCATCGCGGTGTCCGATGTACGGAGGCGACGAGTCCGCCGGCGCCCCGAGTCGAGCGCAGCACCCGCCGCCAGCCCCACCAGGTGAGACGCTCCGCGCCGTCGATGAGCCAGACACAGGAGTCGGGACGCGCGGGCGGAGTGAGATCGCGGGCCGTCGGACGCGGCTTTTCATCGTTGAGCAACAAGCGGCGAACCGAGAGGCCGTTCTGGAGCAGGCGGGATTCCAGGGCGTCGAGGAAGGCGGTTTTTCCCGAGCCGTGGGGACCGACGACCCAGCCGCGACCACCCTGGGCGTCCAGCCGATCCAGCAGCGACTCCCAATCCGTGCCGCACCAGGCGGGGTCGAAAGGCAACGCGTCGGCGATTCGCGTCATGGCGAAGGGATTGCGGCGGGCCGGAAGCATGGGACCGCAAGATCGGGCCGCGCTGGCGGAGCGTCAATTTCCGTTCCCCACGGTGTGGCTTCCCTGGGGTTTGGCGGCCGGCGGCTGGGGCACTTCGATGGTGAAGGTGGTGCGGTGACCGGGACGGCTCTGGACCCGGATGCTGCCGTGGTGGGCTTCGACGGCGCGTTTCACGATGGACAGTCCCAACCCGGTGCCTTTGATCAACTGGGAATGGTCTTTCTGCACCCGGTAGAAGCGCTTGAAGATGTGAGGCAGGTCGGCGGCGGGAATGCCGACGCCGTCGTCGGTGACCTCAATGCGGTAGCGGCCGCCCTCGGTCCGCATCCTGACGGTGATGTTGAGACCCGGCTCCGGATTTTGTTTGAGGGCGTTTTCGATGAGGTTGAAAAACACCTGCTCCCAGTAGAACCGGTCGCCCACCATGAGGGCGTCGAGCGGCAACTCGAGATGGGTGCGGGCGTGTTTCTCCTCCACCAGTGGCTGCAAATGCTCGAGACTGTCGCGGATGCAGTCGCCGAGATCGAAGACATCCCGGTTCAGCAATTCCTCGTGGCTCTCCAGTTTCGAGATGGCGAGCATGTCGTCGACGATGCGGGTGAGGCGGTCGGCGTGCTTGCGCATCGTGGGGATGCAGCGGCGCAAAGTTTCCTCGTCCATGGGTTCGCCGCTCTCGGTGATGTCGAGCATCTCGAGATAGCCGCTGATGATGGAAAGGGGGGTGCGCAGTTCGTGCGAGGCGTTGGCCACGAAATCGCGGCGAATGCGTTCGGTCTCCAACGGCAGGGTGATGTCGCGGATGAGCACCCAGGCTCCCTCGCCGAGTTCAATGCTGCCAAGGGGCTCGGCCTCGACCAGATAGATGCGCTCTCCGCGCTCCTCGCCGGGCGTCATTCGGCGATTGAAGCGATCCTGGGTCTTGCCTCCCAGTTCCCAGGCGAGGCGGACGGTGTCGACGATGCGGTGGTCGAGACAGACCTCGATGAGCGGACGGCCGTAGTGGGAGTGCTCGCTGGGGAACAGTCGCTGGGCGGCCCGGTTGGAAAAACGGATCTCGGAGTGAGCGTCGACGATGAGAAGGGCGTCATCGATTTCGTTGAGCAGGGCCTCAAGGAAGCGGCGTTGGGTGGCTTCGAGATCGCGAGTCAGGCTGGCCTCGGTGACGTGGTTGAAGACGGAGCGGGTCAGCTCGGCCAGGGCGCTCGATTCGCTGCCGGTACGCAGGTCGGTGGGTTTCGGCGCGGTGTCCCCGCGGATCAATCCGGTCGCTTCCCGAATGCCCCGCAAGAGATCCCAGTACCGCCATCCCAGAACAGCGGACAGCAGTGTCAGCGCGATGATGAGCAACGTGGAAAACACCGGACGGGAGGGGGAATCGTGGCCGGATCAATCAGGCTGGGCCGGACGCGGCTGATCCAGAAAACGATAGCCCACGCCGCGGACGGTTTCAATGTGGGAGCCTTGATCGCCGAGTTTCTCCCGCAGTCGTTTGATGTGGGTGTCGAGGGTGCGGGTCTGGATGAGGTCGTTGTATCCCCAGACTTTCTGTAGCAGTTCGGCCCGTTCCTTGACGATGCCGGGGGCTTCCGTGAGTACGAGCAGGAGCTTGAACTCGGTGGTGGTGAGATCCACCGGCTCCTCGCCGAGATGGAGCTTGAGGTTTTTTTTGTCGAGGCGGAACTCGCCCATCTCGATGACGTCGGATTGGGCCGAGCCGAGGGTGCGGCGGAGGAGATTGCGCACCCGGAGCATGAGTTCCCGGGGGCTGAAAGGTTTGACGATGTAGTCGTCGGCCCCGATTTCCAGGCCGGAGATTTTTTCCTCCAGCTTCCCGCGGGCGGTGAGCATGATGACCGGGATGGCGCTGGTGCGGGAATCCTCCCGTAGCTGGCGGTAGACGGAGATGCCGTCCTTGTGGGGAAGCATCAGATCCAGGATGATGAGATCCGGGCTCTGCTTCTTCGCCATTTTGAAGGCTTCAAGGCCGTCGGCGGCCTCGATGGAAGCGATACCCTCGCGCTGCAGGTTGAGCACGATGAGATCTCGAATGTCTTTTTCGTCGTCGACGACCAGAATGGTTGGCATAATGAAAAATGCTGCGGCTCATGTTGCGCTGCTTGACATGATGCTAAAGTAATCTGGTGTGACGAAATCGTCACCCCTCAAGTCTGGTCCCCGCGCCCGGGGGTCGGAATCGGAGTCATTTACAGCGAACGGAAAACGTGGAATCTTTGCCGCGCCGGGTCAGGCGGCCGCGTTTTCACCCAGCATCCACCAATTTGGAACACCCACGTCCCAGCAAAGTCCACATCATCGTCAATCCGGCACCGGCGAAAAGGACGCCGTTGCTGGCGACTCTCAACACCCACTTCCGCCAGGCCGGCATCCGGTGGGATGTCTCCATCACCCACGGGGAACGCGACGGGGTGGATCTGGCCCGGAAGGCGGTGGATGAGGGCGCCGACGTCGTCGGGGTCTACGGTGGTGACGGCACGGTGATGGAGGTCGCCAGCGGACTGGTGGGCACCGAGGTGCCGCTCCTGATTTTGCCCGGCGGCACCGGGAATCTCGTCGCGGTGGAGTTGCGGATCAGCCTGCATCTGGATCGCGCCTGCCAGTTGATCTGCGGGGAGACCTACCGCACGCGGCGCATCGATGTCGGACAGATGGCGGAGCACCATTTTCTCCTCCGGGTCGGCTGCGGCATCGAGCCCGGCGTGGTGCAGGACGCCACCCGCGAGATGAAAGACCAGTTCGGCAAATGGGCCTATGTCTTTGCCGGCATCAAGCGCCTCCAGGAAAGTCCGGTGGCCGACTACGAGATCTGTCTCGACAATCGCGAAACGTTCCGCGCCAAGGGCGTGGCCTGCGTGGTCGCCAACAGCGGCACAGTGGGGCTGGGGCGTTTGACCCTGTCTCCGGAGGTCGATGTCGATGACGGAAAGCTCGACGTGTTCTTCGTCAAGAAGGCGAATCTGGAGGGCATCGTCCAACTGGCCGGAAAGATGATGGGGCTGGACCCGCGTGATCCGGACGATATCGCCCCCGGCCTGGACGCCTCGCAGTTGGTCAACCACTGGCATGTCAATGAGGTCACCATCCGCACCGACCCCGTGCTCGACATCCAGGTCGATGGCGACGTCATCGCCAGGACGCCGCAGACCGTGCGCGTGCTGCCCGGCTCTCTCTCGGTCGTGGTCTAGTCGTATCCCTTTCCGCGACCGCGTACTTTCCTTGGCGGTCGCCCCCCGATAGCCTGCGGAATGACTTTCCCGCTATCGTCGCAACCGATTTGGAATGGGCGCAAGATCCTCGCCCGTGGTGTCGTTCTGAGCCTGGTGACGGGCTTTCTGGCCGGGGGAATGATGGCGCAGGATGGCTCCGGGGCGGTGACGCCGACGGCCAGGGTGAACCTGATGGCGGATCCCGAGTTCAAGGATTTCACCATGTATCTGAACGAGAAGCGCTCCCTGAGTGCTGATCGCGAGGCTATCTGGTCGCTCACCGGGGACGGACGTCTCCACGTCAGCGGCAAAGGCTGGGGCTATCTCCGCACCAACGAGAAGTATCGCGATTACCACCTGGTGCTGGAGTATCAGTGGGGCGAACACACCTGGGAACCCCGGGCCGACGCGGCCCGCGACTGCGGGGTGCTGGTGCACGGGTTCGGCAAGGACGGTGGTTATGCCGACACGTGGATGAACTCCATCGAGGCTCAGCTGATCGAGGGCGGCTCCGGCGATATCCTCGTGCTGGCTTATCAGAATCGCGGCGAGGAAAAGGCCCCGACCAGCCTGACGGCGGAGGTGAAAAATGATCGCGACGGGGAACCGGTGTGGACCGCCGGGGCGGAGGCGCGCGTGTTTCCCCCGACGGACAAGATGAACGCCCGCATCAACTGGAGGGGGCGCGATCCCGACTGGGCCGACGTGAAAGGCTTCCGCGGTCCCGGGGATATCGAGAACCCTCCGGGGGAGTGGAACCGGATGGAGGTGATCTGCCGGGGCGACACCATCAAGATCCTGCTCAACGGCGAACTCGTCAACGAGGGCACCGGGGCCAACCCCAGCGAGGGCCACATCTGCCTCCAGAGCGAGGCCGCCGAGTGCTGGATTCGCCGCTACGAACTATGGCCGCTCGACACCTTCGAGGAAACTTGGCGTAGTGAACAGCGCTCCACCGACACCGGCTACACCGCGAGTGGCGAGAGCATCCTGCCGCGTCGATTTCCCCTGAGCCCGGAGGAAAGCCGGGTCGCCTGGGAGATCGATGGCGACTACGAAATGCAGCTCGTGGCGGCCGAACCACTCACCTGTGATCCGGTGGATGTGGTCTGGGATGAGAAGGGGCGGATGTTCGTGGCCGAAATGCGCGACTACCCGCTGCCGCCGGAGCCGGGGCCGTTGCTGTCGCGCATCCGCCTGCTGAAGGACAAGGACGGCGACGGACGCATGGACGAGGCGGTCACCTGGGCGGACGAGCTGGATCACGTCCAGGGCCTGCTCCCCATGAACGGTGGGCTGTTGGCGACCACCCGCACCGCCATCCTTTTCCTCAAGGACACCGACGGCGACGACCGCGCCGACCAGATCACCCCGCTCTACACCAGCAACGAGCCGCGGCACAACCAGCTCCAGATCGCCAACCCGCGCTGGGGGCTGGACAACGCCATTTATCTCAACAACGGGCTCGACGGCAAAGAAATCTATCCCGTCGATCAACCGGACGCCAAGATAGAATTCACCCGACTCAATCTGCGATACGATCCCCGGGCGCGGACCATGGCCCCGGTCTCTGGCGGGGGGCAGTTCGGGGGCTCACTCGATGACTGGGGGCGGCGGTTTTTCTGCAGCAATCGTAATCCCGTCATGTTTGCCGTGATGCCGCTGGAGGCGCTGAAGCGCAATCCCGCGGCCGGCATTACCCAGGCCCACGAGGATATTCAGGAGCCCGGCGCTCGTGTCTGGCCCATCAACCTCAGCCACACCACCTCCGCCGCCCATGCCGGCACCCATACCGCGGCGTGCGGGCTGGGGGTTTATCGGGGCGACGCGATGCCGGATCTCAACGGCGAACTGTTCGTCTGCGATCCCACGGCGCAACTGGTGACGCGCAACCGGCTCGTGCCGAAAGGCGGCAGCTTCGACGCGGTGAGAGTGGGGGAGAAACGCGATTTCCTCGTCTCGGCCGACGAATGGAGCCGTCCCGTCCATGTGCGCAACGGTCCCGATGGTGCTCTCTATATCTGCGACATGTATCGACGCTTCATCGATCACGCCCGTTTCTTTCCCGAGGAGTTTTCCCAGACCAACTACATGCGCGCCGGTTTCGATCACGGTCGCATCTGGCGACTGGTGCCGAAAGGAGCGAAGCCCGGAGCCATCGAGGCCTTGCCCGATGATCCTGCGGCTCTGGTCTCCCTCTTGGAAAGCCCGAACGCCTGGAGGCGCATTCATGCCCAGCGCCTGCTGGTCGAGCGCCAGGTCGGGGAAGTCGTCCCCGCGCTGGAATCCCTGCTGAATGACTCGTCTCTCGCCCAAGGCCGGGTTCACGCCTTCTGGACACTGCAAGGGCTCGGGGCCTTGACGGATGCCCATATCGCGGAGCTCCTGGCCGATCCGGAGCCGGCCGCCGCCGAGAGTGCCATCATTCTGGCCGATTCGGCTCGTCATGGAGAAGCTCTGGCAAAAATCGCAGCCGAGGGGGATGATCGCGCGGCTTTCCTGGCCCTGTTGGCTCTGGGAGGTGATCGCCAGGAGGCCGCCGTCGCCGCCATGAAAGCCGGTGGTCTCGCCGATCCGTGGATGCGCAAAGCCGTGCTCAGCGCGGGCAGCCCCCCGACCGCCGCCGTTCTCGCGGCGGTGCTTGATGACGCGGGCATGGCTTCCGTTTCGGCGGACGCGCTGGCGGATTTCGTGCGTGATTTTGTCGCCGAGATGGCGGCCCGGGGCGACTTGGAGGGTCTCGCCGCTGTGAGCGGCAGGATTCGTCCAGATCAACGCCAACCGGTCGACATCCCCATCGTGGAGGGGCTCGCCGACGGGCTGCGCCGTGGCCAGTTGCCCACCAAATCCCTCGCCGCCCTGCTTTCCAAAACCCCCGAGCCACTTGTTGGCAAACTCGACGGGGTGAAGGCGGTGCTTGAAGGCGCCGCCGAGATCGCGCTGGATACTGGCGCCTCGACACTGGATCGCGTCGCCGCGCTCACCCTCGTCCAGCAGCAGGGGATGGACGCGACCCTGCCGGTGGTGGAAAAGCTGATCGATCCCGCCGTCTCACCCGAGATCCAGGCCGCCGCCTGCCAGGCCATGGCGCGTTTCGACCGGAATCAGGTGGCGGACTTCTTCTTCGCGCGATGGAAAACGCTCGCGCCGACACCGCGACGGGAGGCGCTGAATCTCATAGCTGGCAATACGGCCACCGGTCTGCGGCTGATGCAGAAAATGAAGGCCGGCGAGATCAGCCCCGCTCTCATGCCACCAATGCAGGTCTGGTCATTCAGCCGCTCGACCAATGAGGAGATCAAGGCGCTGGCCATCGAGCTTTTCGGCCAGGCCAGCGGGGACCGGGGCCGGGTGATCAATGATTACAAACCCGCTCTCGCTGAAAATGCGGGCGATCCCGAGCGCGGCCGGGCTGTTTTCCAGAAAGCCGCCTGCATGACCTGTCATCAACTCAACGGAATCGGCGTCGATGTCGGTCCCGCCCTCGCCGATGTCCGCAGCAAGCCACCCGAGGCTTTGATGACCGATATTCTCGACCCCAACCGCGCGGTCGAGGAGCGCTGGGCCGCCTACACCATTGAGACCAAGGATGGCCGCCAACTCGCCGGACTCGTCGCCGCCGAGACCGATGCCGCCATCGAGCTGCGTCTCCCGGGCGGCCTTTCCGAGACTGTCCCGCGGGATCAGGTCGCCAGGATCGAGACCACTGGCATGTCCCTGATGCCTGTGGGACTCGAGGCCGCCATTTCCCCGCAGGAGATGGCCGATCTGATCGCCTTCCTCAAAGCACGATGAAACTCATGAAACCTATCCCGACGCTCCTGGCCCTCAGCTTCGCGTGGGCGGTTTCCCACGATTGCAGCCGGGCCGCCGAGCGCGTGGAAAAGCCCAACTTCATCGTCATTTTCACCGACAACCTCGGCTACGGCGATATCGAGCCCTTCGGATCTACCCTGCACCGCACCCCCCACCTCAACCGCATGGCCGAGGAGGGGCGACGCTTCACCCATTTCTGTGTCACCGCCGGGGTGTGCACCCCCTCGCGCGCCAGCATCATGACCGGCTGCTATTCCCAGCGGGTGTCCATGCACCTGAACGAGCGGGATCACCATGTGCTGCGGCCCATTTCTCCCTACGGACTCCATCCCGACGAGAAAACCATCGCCGAAGTGCTCAAAGAACGCGGCTACGCCACTGCCGCCGTCGGCAAGTGGCATCTCGGCGATCAGCCCCCCTTCTGGCCCACCCGGCAGGGCTTCGACGAATACCTCGGCGTGCCCTATTCCGATGACATGACCGAGCGGGTCTGGGACCAGGATGGCTCCCACTGGCCGCCGTTGCCCCTGATGGAAAACGAGACCGTCATCGACGCCCCGGTGGATCGCGATTACCTGACGCAGGGCGAGACGAAGCGCGCTCTGGATTTCATCGAACGTCATCGCGACCGTCCCTTCTTTCTCTATCTCCCACAGGCCATGCCCGGCAGCACTTCCGCGCCCTTCGCGAGCCCGGACTTCAAGGGCAGAAGCCGGAACGGTCCCTGGGGCGACGCCATCGAGGAACTCGACTGGTCTGCAGGCCAGATTCTCGAAAAATTGCGGGAAACCGGTCTCGCCGAAAAGACCCTCGTCATATGGACCTCCGACAACGGCGCCCCCATCAAGCCGGACCGCTCCGATCTCAGCCGCGGATCGAATCGCCCCCTCTTCGGCACCGGCTACACCACCGCCGAGGGTGCTTTCCGGGTGCCGACCATCGCCTGGTGGCCGGGCACCATTCCCGCCGGCACCACCTGCGAGGAACTGGCCTCGACCATGGATCTGTTTCCCACCTTCGCCAAGCTGGCGGGCGGCGATGCGCCGACGGATCGCAAGATCGACGGGCGAGACATCCGCCCCCTCCTTCTGGGCGAGCCCGGAGCGAAATCGCCCCATGAAGCCTATTTCTATTACTACCTCGACCAACTCCAGGCCGTGCGATCCGGCCCCTGGAAGCTCTTTCTGCCCCTGGACGAGTTCGCCCGGCACCCACATTTCAAGGCGGGCGAGAAAAACACCCCGCCCTTGTTGTTCAACGTGGTCGAGGACATCGGTAGCCAGCACAATGTGGTCGATCAGCATCCCGAGATCGTGACCCGCCTCACCGCTCTCGCCGATCAGATGCGAGCCGATCTTGGGGATCGAGGCGCTCCCGGCCCTGGCATCAGACCGCCGGGACGCGTGGAGCATCCCGTGCCGGTGGTGAAGACTCCGTGAGGAGCGGCAAGGTGCTGCTAGCGACCGGGGCGAGCATACCATGCGATCTTGCCAAGGATGGTGGTGATGATGCCCCATGCCACCCCAAAGACCAGACCACCGAGAGCTGCTACCGCGGTTGTGGTGTGAACCTTTTCCAGACCGGTGGCATAACCCATTCCCGAGTCATCGCTATAAATCCGACGTCCTTCATGACCGTCGATAGCGATATAGAACTCCTCCATCGGGACAGTGCCCAAAGCCCAGACAGCAAAGAACGCCGATGCGAGGATAGCGCTGGCGGTGATCCGGTGATACTCCTCCTCGACTCGCCGGAAGAAGGAACGCAGCGAATACATCACCACGCATGCGAGGGCGACGGGTACCAGTAGCAGCATCTGCAGATGAGGGCTGGCGCCCCGAACTTCTCCCTGATAACCATGGACGATCCAGATCGCTAAGGTGGCGGGACCCACAAGGAGAGTCGAGAACATCGGAGCTGCGCGACCGCACTCTGGATGCTTCTGATGTTGCGTAGAATCCATCGCCTTCGGGAGGGGGCGCTATCCGCCGCCGCCCAGCGTTTCGGGGCGCTCGGGCTGGAGGCCATTGGGCGGGGCTTGAGGCTGCCGGTTACTCCGGTGTGTAGAAGCGCCCCAGGTGGGCCACGATGCGACGGCGCAGTTCGTCGGGATCCAGTTCTCCGGTGTGGCGATAGAGGATCTCGCCGTCGGGACTGACCAGGATGGTGTGGGGCAGGGCGCCGGGCCATTCGGGATCGACGATCTCAGCCAGGGCGTCGGGATCACCGGTCCAATGATAGTTGTTGGTGGCGCGGCCCTCTTCTTTGACCGAAGCCTCGGTCATCTCCGGCAGGGCGGCGTGGTGGGCCTGGAGCAGTTTGAGGGCCTTGGCACCGGCACCCGCGTCATCGAGACTGATGGTGATCATGTCGAATCCGCGGGTCTCGAACTGTCGTCCGGTGGCGACGAGCGCGGGCATCTCCGCGACACAGGGGCCGCACCAGGTAGCCCAGAGATTGATGAGGCGGAGCTTGTCGGTCCCGTTGGCACGGAGCTTTTTCAGAGCGTCGGTGTCGATGGTTTCCAGGGTTACGGTTTTTTCCCGGAACTCGGCGTCGTATTTCAGGACGGCCTCGCGCTTGTCGGACCACTTGGTGGAGCAGCCGTGGGCGCGGGTCTGGGTGACGGGGGGCTCTTTACCGGCCAGCAGAGCCTCGATGGCGTCGCGGGCTTCGTGGGTTTTGACGAGGGATTCATCGCCGTAGCGGGAGTCGTCGATGCGGCCCACATAGCGGAGCACTCGCGCCTGGTCGAATAGGAAAATCTGCGGGGTGGCGGTGACGCCGAAGGCCTTGCTGACAAGCTGGGTATCGCCGTCGTAGAGGTAGGGAAAAGTGAAGCCTTGGTCCTTGGCGTGTTTTTTCATCTCCTCAAGGGTGTCGCCATAGACGGCGTAGCCGAGTTCGTTGAGTCGGATGGAGAGTGGATCGTTGGGGGAGATGGCGACGAGTTGGAAACCGCGGTTGGCGTAGTCGGCGGCGAGTTTCTTGAAGCGCGATTCAGCGCCCTGAGCGCTGGGACAGTGGTTGCAGGTGAAAAGCACGCCGAGGATGGCTGCGTCGGCGTAGTCGGCGAGGCGGTGGTTTTTGCCATCGACGCCGGGCAGGTCGAAATCTGGCGCCTTGGCTCCCGGGGTCAGGGTGACGATGCTCTCGGCGGCATGACCTGCGGCGACCAGGGTGAGGGCGGCGAAGAGCCACGAAGGGAGCGGGAAGGCGGAGCGGGCTTTCATGGGATGGTGTATTCACGGTCGGTTTCGGCCCCGGTGCAAATGGCTTCCGCGCGCCCCTCGTCGGTCGGAAATGTTTCGCGACACGGCCCAGCTTTCGCTCGATTCAGCGGCGGCTCTCTGTTATCCCTTTTCCCATGTCACGCTATTCATTGCAGGAGTTCGTCACCCAGACCGCACAGCAGGACCGTGGTCAGGGCCTGTTCGAGTTGGAGTCCGACCGCATGCTGGAGGTGAATCTCAATGGCAAGGTCTGGATGAAAATGGGCGCCATGATCGCCTATCGCGGCCAGATCAAGTTCACCCGCGAGGGCATACTCGAGCAGGGACTGGGAAATCTGCTGAAAAAGGCGGTGTCCGGAGAAGGCGCCCGACTCAGCAAGACAGAGGGCACCGGCACCATGTATCTGGCCGACAGCGGCAAGAAGATCTCCATCGTTCAACTTAATGGCGAGGCCATCTGTGTGAACGGGAACGACATCCTCGCCTTTGAGCCGACAGTGTCCAATAAGATCAAGATGATGAAACGCGTCGCCGGCATGATGGCGGGCGGTCTTTTCAACATCCAGCTGTCAGGCACAGGGCTCATCGCCATCACCTCGCATTACAATCCCATGACTCTCCGGGTCACGCCCGGCAATCCGGTGCTGACTGATCCCAACGCTACCATCGCCTGGTCGGCCAATCTCGAGCCGCAATTCAAGAGCGACATCAGCTTCAAGACCCTGCTCGGCCGCTCCAGCGGGGAGACGTTTCAGATGAAGTTCGAGGGAGATGGCTTCGTGGTGGTGCAACCCTACGAAGAACTGGTGCTCGCCTCCGGCAGTTGATTCCTCCCCACCGCGCGGCATGACCACACCGGTGCTCAGCGTCTCCGCTTTGGAGAAGCGTTTCGGCGACTTCACGGCGGTCGACGGCCTGTCCTTCGAGATCGCCCGAGGGGAGATCCTGGGCCTGCTCGGCGCCAACGGCGCGGGCAAGACCACTGCCATCAACATGGTGCTGGGACTCATCACCCCGACCTCGGGAGCTATCGAGGTCTTTGGGAAGGATCTCGCCCGCGAGCGCATCGAGATTCTCAAGCGGATGAATTTCTGCAGCACCTACACCCAGTTGCCGGGCAACCTGCTCGTCTGGCAGAATCTCGCCGTCTTCGGTCGGCTCTACCGGGTGCCCGATCTGGATCGGCGCATCGACGAGGTGCTGGATCTGCTCGAGATCGGACATTTGAAAAAGCGCGTCTCCGGCCATCTCTCCGCCGGGGAATCCACCCGCCTGAATCTCTGCAAGGCGCTGCTGAACCGTCCGGAACTGCTGCTGCTCGACGAGCCCACCGCCAGTCTCGATCCCGACATCGCCGACAAGGTGCGCAAGGCGGTGATCCGCGTGCGCGAGGACGAGGGCGCTGCCATGCTCTACACTTCGCACAACATGCGGGACGTGGAGGAAGTCTGCGACCGGGTCATTTTCATGCACAAGGGCCGCATCCTCCACCAGGGTACTCCGGCGGAGATCGTGGCCCATTTTCAGGAGAAATCCCTCGAGGACGTCTTCATCCGCGTGGCCCGGGGCGGTGATCTGGAAATGGCCAGGCCGACCGATTGATAGACTGAAATTTCATGAACCTGTCCGTGATCCAGGCGCTGGTGATGCGCTACCTGTTCCTCTACACCCGGACGCCGGTTCGCCTGGTGGAATTGTTCTTCTGGCCACTGGTGCACCTGCTGGTCTGGGGCTATCTCACCGTCTTCCTCCAGCGACACACCGGGGACGCCTTTCCCTATGAGATCACCTTCCTGATCGGGGCGGTCATTCTCTGGGATGTGCTGTTCCGCGCCCAACAGGGAGTGGCCATCTTCTTTCTAGAGGATGTCTGGTCGCGAAATCTGCTCAACATCTTCGCCGCGCCGGTGACCACGGCGGATTATCTCGGTGCCACCTACGCCGTCGGGCTGCTGCGGGCGACGGTGACTTCTTCTCTGCTCGGCGTGCTTTCGGTGTTGCTCTACTCGTTCAATGTTCTCGAGCTGCGCTGGTTCCTGATCCCTTTCGTGGTGAACCTGCTGGTCTTCGGCTGGGCGCTGGGAATGATTTCGACCGCGCTCATCGTGCGCTGGGGGCCGGCGGCGGAGACCCTTGCCTGGGCGACGCCGTTTTTCATCCAGCCTTTCGCGGCGGTGTTCTATCCGGTGGAGGGCTTGCCGGTGGTGATGCAGGTCTTTTCGCGGGCGTTGCCCTGTTCCTACATTTTCGAGGGCATGCGGGAGGTGCTCAAGAGCGGCACCCTCCCGACGCGGGATCTGCTCATCGCCTCGGGGCTGAATGTGCTCTACCTCGCCGGGGCTGGGGTGCTGTTCGTCCGGGTGCTGAGCACGGCCCGGCAAAAGGGACTGTTGACGAAATTTTCCTCGCAATAAACCGTGCCGGACCCGACAGGGTATGGTCGCTGGCCTAACCCTGTTTGGTGAGAACGGATTTTCCGGCGGGCCAGGCATCGAGTCCGAACCAGTCGGCCAGGGTGGCGGCGATGTCGGCGAAGCTGTCCCGCCGCCCGAGATTTCCCCGCAGACCGGGCGCGTGGACGAGCAGGGGCACTTGCTCGCGGGTGTGGTCGGTGCCGGTCCAGGTGGGGTCGTTGCCGTGGTCGGCGGTGATGAGGATGAGATCGAAGCGGCGGATCTCGGGCAGGAAATCACCCAGCCAGGCGTCGAAGTTTTCCAGGGCGCGGGCGTAGCCGGCCACATCGCGGCGATGACCGTAGAGCATGTCGAAATCGACGAGATTGGCGAAGACGAGGTGGTCCTCCTCCATCGGCTCGCGAATCCAGGCCTCCTCGATGGCGGCCATGCCCTCGGCGTTGGACTTGGTGGAATGGGAGAGGGAGATGCCGGAGCCGGCGAAGATATCGGAGATCTTGCCGACGGAGATCACCGGGATGCCGCGCTCGTTGAGGGCATTGAGGATGGTGGGGGGAGGGGGCAGGGAATAGTCGCGCCGATTGCCGGTGCGACGAAAGGCGCCGGGTTCTCCGGTGAAAGGGCGGGCAATGACGCGGCCGATGCGGTGTTCGTCGGCGATCTCACGGGCGAGAAGGCAGATCTGGTAGAGCTCCTCCGGCGGGATCACATCCTCGTGCGCGGCGATCTGCATCACGGAATCGGCACTGGTGTAGAGGATGGGGCGGCCGGTGTCGAGGTGGGCTTTTCCCAGCTCCTCGAGAATCACGGTGCCGGATTGGGCATAGTTACCCAGATAGGTGAATCCGGTGGCCTTCTCGAGGCGACTCACGATCCCGGGGGGGAAGGTATCAAAAGTGGCGAAGGGCTCGTCAAGCGGGGCGCCGGCGATCTCCCAATGGCCGGTGGTGGTGTCCTTGCCGGGGGATTGCTCGCGCAGGCAGGCGTGCGCCCAGGTGGGGGCGAGGCTGTCCGCGTCGGGCGGAGCGGTCCCGGCGGCGAGGGCCCGGGCGGCGGCGAGTCCGCAGCGATCAAGATGCGGCAGGGCGGTGTCGGGACGCTCGGCAAGGATGTGGCCGACGGTGTCGGCTCCCTCGTCCCCGTAGTTTCCGGCATCGGGGGCGTGGCCGATGCCCACGGAATCGAGGACGATGAGGAGGGCGCGCTTCATGGGGGGAATGCTTAAGCTAGCTTAAACGATTTTGACGTTCGCGGAAACCCCGGCCTGATCCGCGATCAAGTGCGATGACGCGGCGGAAATAGAAAAAAAGACCGCCGCGCCCGGTGAGGCGCGGCGGTCCGAGGAAATCGGGAGATTTCGTCGCGGGGAAGTCTCAGGCTTTGCCGATCCCTTCGATGCGGGTGATGCCGGGCACGGCCACGGGGGCGGCCTCGTAGCTCTGATCCCATTGGACGTTGGATTCGTCGCCGGGGAACAGGTCTTCCTGTGCGGCCATGGCCTGATCCCAGGTGATTTCCTGCCCGGTGTGGGCGGACATGCGGCCCATGATGGCCATCATGGTGGAATGGATCATGCGGGGACCGTCGTTGATGTGTTGTCCGCTGCGGATGGAGGCGAAGAAGTCGTCGTGCTCGACCTGGTACATGTTGGGCTCGCGCTGGCCGCGCGGGAGGCGGAAGCTCCAGACGACCTTGCCGTCGTTGTCCTCGATGTAGGGATCTTTGCCGCGACCGATGACGAGCGCGCCCTTGGTGCCGCGGACGTAGTCGGCGTTTTCATTGAAGCAGCCGGGGGCTTTGCGGCTGGCGAGGTGGCACCAGACATTGCCCGGATACTCGAAGGCGAGGTGGTAGTGGTCGAAGATGTTGCCTCCGAGCTGGGGGGCGGAGAGACCGCCGGTGGCGCGGCAGAGCAGGGGGCTGGTATCGCCCATGACCCAGCCGATCTTGTCGACGGAGTGGACGGCCTGTTCGACGAGACCGCCACCGCCGAGCCAGGTGTAGTTGTACCAGTTCTTGATCTGCCACTCGATGTCGCTCATTCCCGCGGGGCGTTCGCTGGGATCGATGTGGGGCTTGGAATGACCGGAGTAATAGGTGGCGTAGATGCTGGTGACGTCGCCGATGAGGCCTTCCTCCATCACTTTCTTGTAAGCTTCGATGCGGCTGGGCGAGTAGCGCCAGCAGAAACCGGCGACGAGGGACAGCGGCTTGCCCTCGTACATTTTCAGGGTCTCGTAGACATGGCGCACGCCGGCGGCATCCACAGCCATGGGTTTTTCGGCGAACACGTGCTTGCCGGCTTCGAGCGCGGCGCGGAGATGGATGGGGCGGAAGCCGGGGGTGGTAGTGAGCAGGACCACGTCGACGCCGGAGTCGAGCACCTGCTTGTAGGCGTCGAGCCCGACGAACTGGCGGGAGGGATCGACGTTGATCTTGTGGCCGACGGTCTTGTCTTTGGACAGCGTGGCGAGGGCGGTGTCGATGCGGTCCTGAAAGACGTCGGCCACGGCCCAGAGTTCGGCGTTGTCGTCGGCGGTCAGGGCCTGGAGAGCGGCGCCGGTGCCGCGTCCGCCGGTCCCGATGAAACCGATCTTGAGCTTTTTCTCCGGATCGACACCCGCCCCGCGGGCGGCTCCGGCATAGGTGGCGGCCAGCGCGGTGGCGCCAGCGGCTTTCATGAAATGTCGACGGTCGGGATCGACGGAACGGGATGAAATCGGGTCAGTCATGGGTCGAAATGGGAATCGTGGATTTTTCGAATGTTTGTGAATGGAATCAAGCAGGGCGGGGAAAGCGAGGCAAGCGGATTGCTTGGCGTGTCTGCGCCCGACGACCGGGCGGCGGGTATTTCAGGGGGCAGGGGGCAGCAGCTTCGCGAGGAGAAAACTGGCGGCGTCGCGGTAGGTCTCCGAGCTGCTGGTGCCGGGAATGACGAGGTGGCATTCGACCCCGGCCGCGTCACAGGCTTCCTTCATTTTCACCCCGTAGACGGGATGGTGTATGCCGTGCCCGGCGTCTTTGGAGGGCAGGGTCATGTCGCCGCCATAGTTCATGAAGAGCGCGGGGTCTCCGGCGCTGACGTGGTTGATGGGGGAAAACTCGCGGTAGAGGGCGGCGTGTTTCTCGTAATTGGCCAGGGCTGAGTCGATGGTGGGCTCACCGACGGCCGAGTTGATCATGGAATGCTTCAAGACATTGGGACCGAGCCAGGGTTCGATGACTTTGGGATCGATGGAAGTCTGTCCCCCGCTGACGGCCGCGGCGGTGACTCGGGTGGACTCGCGCAGCACCGGGTCGGTGGCGTCGGCATCGGCGAGATCGTCGTGCATCAACAGCCACATGGAGGTGCAGGCGCCGGCGCTGCCTCCCGTCAGGGCGATTCGGCTCTTGTCCAGCCCCCACTCGCTTGCCCGGCTACGGAGAAACTGAATGGCTCGGGCGGCGTCGTGGACGGGCGCGGGCAGGGGATGGGCAGGGGTGAAGCGATACTCGATGGAGGCCACCGAGATCCCGGCGGAGAGGTAACGATCAATCTGACCGGGTCTCACCTCCTTGCTGCCGCCGCGCCATCCACCGCCATGGATGTGGACGAGCAGCGGGTGTGGTCCCTCACCTTCCGCTCGCCAGAAATCGAGGACATTCTCCGGATGCGGCCCGTAGGCCACATCCGCCTCGGTGGGGACGGGGGCCATCGCCTTGGGTGTATCGGGCAGGGTGGCTTCGTTCGCGGGGGCGAGGCATGAGAGGGCGCCGAAGGTGACGGCGACAAGGCCGGTGGGGAAAGCTTTCATGTGGGAGTTGCTACCAGAAAAAAACGGTCCCGCCGAGGGAAAATCTCAGCCCCGGTTCGGGGCGGGGGCGTCTTCGTTTTCCTCCGGCGGCATCAGATCGCCGATATCCACCCCGAGAATGGAGGCGCAGCGATCCAGATCGCGCTCAACATGGATTTCGATGGGCCAATCCTCAAGCAGGGCCTGATACATCCGGGCCATGCCGTATCCGAGTGGCGCGGTGCTGTGGGTAACCAGCTTCACATGGTGGTGATCTCCGAGTTCGCGTTTTCGAAAGGAGGCCAGAGAGCTCAGCCCCCGGTAGTCGAAACCAAAATCGGTGACCCGCGAAAAGTCGCAGAACCGATTTGCCGCGTGCCCCCATTCACATTCCTTCAACTGGCGGTAGTACCACAGCACTTCGGCGGAGCCGACCACACCGACGGGCCACCAGCAAATAAGTTTGGATGACGGATAGAATTTCATGCGACGGTTCCTCCCGGGCCGAATGAATAATGGTGGTGATGTTTGTCGGCGCAGTGGGGAATGGCAAGACCAATCGGCCCGGCTTTCAGGCTCCATATGCCGGTTGCCACTCGGGGGGAAATGCGGGATGCTCCGACAATGGGAGCGCAACTCCTCCCGTTTCCCACCACCGAT
This sequence comes from uncultured Verrucomicrobiales bacterium, assembly GCA_964439145.1. Taxonomy (GTDB): domain Bacteria; phylum Verrucomicrobiota; class Verrucomicrobiia; order Verrucomicrobiales; family DEV007; genus JAEUHH01. The sequence goes on along the minus strand of CAYTNL010000002.1, from coordinate 113,288 downwards.
GGCCAAAGGATATGAAGCGAACCAGGAGCGGGTGGCCACGATCCAATCCTTCGGGAAGGATCTGGCGCGTCGCTCCCGCTCTCGTTGCGAACTCTGCGAAGCCTCCGGGGTGAAGCTCACCGCGATGGAGGTGCCGCCCGAGCCGCGGGAGCCATCCCTCGACCACTGCGTGTTTCTCTGTGGGGACTGTCGCGAGGCGGTGGAATTTCCCAAGCGATTTCGCGGTGGCGAGGGCTGGCGTTGCCTGGCTCAGACGATGTGGAGCGAGGTGCCGGCGGTGCAGGTGATGGCGGTGCGGCTGCTGCGGAGGCAGTCACGGGAGCAGGGCTGGGCACGGGAGGCGCTCGACGAGGTGTTCCTGGAGCCCGAGGTCGAGGACTGGTCGAGAAAGGCGGAGTAACCAAGCCGCGCGGGATCTATCCACTCATGCCATATTCCTTATTTTCAATGAAAACCACTACCCTGACCGCGTTGGTGACAATCCTATCGTCCGCGTCGGCGTCCGCCATAGACTACGTCAACGACGTGCTGCCAATCATGAAAGCCCATTGCTGGGATTGTCACAGCAATGAGGAATCCGTGAAAGGCAGTCTCGCGCTGGATGATCTCGACGAGGTGCGGGACTACCAGATCGGCCCTTTCAATATCATCCGTCCCGGCAAGCCCGACGAGAGCAGCTTCCTGGAAAAGATGAAACTGCCCGCTGGGCACGAGGATTTCATGCCGCGCAAAGGCGAACCGTTGCCGGAGAAGGAACTCGCCGTGATTGAGCGATGGATCGCGGAGGGCGCGGTGGTGGACGCGAAGAATCCCTCGGAGAAAGAGGCGGCCTTTCTCGTCAAGGGAAAGGCGGCGCCGATGGCGGACGAGCGCCAGAAATACCACGATTGGACCAACACGGCGGGCAAGGTGATCGAGGCACGGTTCGTGAGACTGGTCGACGAGTCGGTCACCCTGGTGATGCGCGATGGCAAGAGCTACGAGGTGCCGTTGGCATCGCTGTCGCCCGAGAGCCGGGACCTGGCGAAACGGCTGGGCGCTCCCGAGTGAGCGATGGCCCGCGCGAAGGCGGCGCTTTACACCACCCTGGCCATACCCGATAAAGGGCGCATGATCAGAATATTCCCGACTCTCGCGTCAGTCACCCTGCTGGCCGCGGGGATGCTCCCTTCTCCGGCGGCGGATCGTCCTAATGTGTTGTTCCTTTTCGCCGACGACCAGTGTTACGAGACAGTCCGCGCCTTCGGCCTGACGGACATCGACACGCCGAACCTGGATCGCCTGGTCGAGGGGGGCACCACCTTCACCCACGCCCACAACATGGGTAGTTGGAGCGGGGCGGTCTGTGTGGCCAGCCGCCACATGCTCAACACCGGGGCATTCGTCTGGCATGCGGAACAGATTTCCAATCGCATCGGCACCACCGGAAAACCGAAGGCGGGAGACCAGGGCACGACTGGATGGCCGGATTTTCAGGAGAAGGGCTTGATGTGGTCCCAACTGATGGAGAAGGCCGGCTACGACACCTACTTCACCGGCAAATGGCATGTGAAAGCCGACGCCAATCGGATTTTCAAGACCGCCCGCAATATCCGCGGCGGCATGCCGCAGCAGACCCCGGAGGGATACAATCGTCCCATTGAGGGGCGGCCGGATCCGTGGAGTCCCCATGATCCGAAATTCGGAGGATTCTGGGAAGGCGGCAAACACTGGAGTGAGGTCGTGGGCGACGACGCGGTCGATTTTCTCAAGATGGCGGGAGAGAGCGAGAATCCGTTCTTCATGTACATCGCGTTCAACGCGCCCCATGATCCCCGTCAGTCGCCGAAGGAATATGTGGATCGCTACCCGCTGGATCGCATCGCGATGCCGGAGAATTTCCTCCCCGAATACCCGCACAAGGACCAGATCGACAATCCGGCCAAGCTGCGCGACGAGGCCTTGGCGCCATTCCCCCGGACGGAGTACGCGGTGAAGGTGAACCGACAGGAATACTATGCCATCATCACCCACATGGATGCCCAGATCGGGCGCATCCTCGACGCGCTCGAGGCCGGCGGACAGGCGGAAAACACCTGGATCTTTTTCACCGCCGATCACGGTCTGGCCGTGGGTCAACACGGTTTGATGGGCAAGCAAACCCTCTTTGATCACAGTGTGCGGGTGCCGCTCATGGTGAAAGGTCCCGGGGTCAAGGCCGGTGCCAGGATCGACGCGCCGGTCTATTTGCAGGATGTCATGCCCACCGCGTTGGAGTTGGCGGGCGCGGAGAAGCCCTCCCACGTGCAGTTTCGCTCACTCAAACCCATCATCGAGGGTCGGGCCGACGGATATGATGCCATCTACGGCGGTTACCTGAAAAGCCAGCGATCCGTGGTGCTGGGGAAACACAAGCTGATCCTGTATCCCAAAGTGCCCAAGGTGCTGCTGTTTGATCGCGAGAAGGATCCTCTCGAAATGAAGAATCTCGCCGAGGCGCCGGAACACGCCGCCCTGATCCGTGAGCTGGCCGCGCGGCTGAAAGCGCTGCAAACGGAGACGGGGGACACCCTCGATCTCTCCGCGACTTTTCCGGAGCTCTTTTAGGGCAGGGGATTGCGCGGCCCGCGGGGATCGGAGGCGGGCAGCGGCGCGCTGTGGTTCGACTCTTGATCCCGGACAAAACTAATCAGGCTGTCGCCTTTCCGAATGGCGAGCGGTGAGCCGTCTCCGACCGGGATCGCCAACTCGCCATTTTCCCGGATCACGAATAGGATCACGGCGTCTTCTCCATAGTGTTTGTGGAAGGAGGCCTCGTCGAATGTCTGGCTCAGCCTGGTGCGCTTGATAGTGGCTCCGCCGCTTTCCATTTCCTCCAGGCGGGTGGAATCAATGCCGCGATCAAAGAGCATCCGTCCGGTGAGTTCCGAGGATACCCCGTGGGATGATCCCTCGCGTCCCCGGACCGGGGCGATCTGATAGACATTCGATCTTCCGAGCCCGTGGCGGAAAGCCATGCAGGCCATGGCGTTGACGTGGTCATTGGGGGTCACAGCCAGCAATCGACCGATGCCGGAGAGGTCGAGATCCTCGGTGACGTAGTCTGAAAGCACGTTGGCGTTCACCGCCGCGATGCCCGCCATGCGGGCGGCCCGGGTGGCGTCGTAGTTGCTGTCCACCATCAGTACCCGGTAGCCCTCCCGCTGGATCGCTCGGGCGGCCTCGATGGACCAGGGGCGGATGCCGGCGAAGAGCACGCCTTGGGGATTTTTTACCGCCAACTTGAGGCGACGCGCGAGGGGCGCGGCGAGCAGGCCGTAGAAGGCCACCGTCCCAACGATCACCGTGTAGGCCACGGGAACGATGCTGGCGGCCTCCGCGGCGAAGGGACCGTCTGTCCCGGCCAGTTCCAGTGCGAAGATCGCCGACACCGCGGCGGCTACGATCCCGCGCGGAGCCATCAGCGCGAGATAGGCCACCTCGCGCCATTTCAGGCGCCCGCCCAAAGTGCTGAGAATAACCGACACCGGGCGGACGATGACGATGAGAGCGATGAGAAATCCGACCGCCTCCCGCCACACCAGCGCGAGGTCGTCGAGCCCGATTCTGCCGCCCAGCACGATGAACAGGCTCGATATCAGCAGGGTGCGGAGGTTTTCCTTGAACTCGATGATGTGCCGGACTTGGGCGGCGTGCTGGTTGGCCAGGACCACGCCCAGCACCGTCACGGTCAGCAGCCCGGACTCGTGCTGAAAATGGTTGGAAATCGCGAACAAGGCCAGGGCCACCACCAGAATGACCACGCTCTGGAGATAATCGGGCACCCAGTGATTTTTCAACACGTAGGTCAGCAGATAGGCCGCGCCCCAGCCGAGTCCGCCTCCGATCAGCAGGGTGCGCCCGATGCCCAGCAGCACCGAGGGCTGGGATTCGCCATGGGAGAACAGGGCCCCGAACACGAGCACCGCCAGCACCGCGCCCACCGGATCGATGACGATGCCTTCCCATTTCAGGATGGTGCCCACGGGTTTGCGGGGTTTCACCGCGCGCAGCAGAGGCCCGATGACGGTTGGCCCGGTTACCACAAGGATGGCTCCGATGAGCAGACTCACCCGCCAACTGAAATTCGCCAGATAATGCGCCGCCACCGTGGAGAGACCCCAGGTGATGAGCGCGCCAAGGCTGATGAGGCGGAGTACGGGCAGGCCCGCTTCCTTCAACTCTTTGAACTTCAGTGACAGCCCGCCCTCCAGCATGATGATCGCCACCGAGAGGGAAACGATCGCAAAAAGCGTCCGGTCCTCGATCAGAGGTCCGGCATCATAGAGCATGCCGCCGAGAAAGCCGAAAGCCAGCAGGAGCAGGATCGATGGCAGCTTGAAGCGCCACGCCAGCCACTGGGCGAGAATCCCCGCGAGGAGGATGCTGCTGAAATAGAGGAGTCGCTCTTCCATGGTTGGCCGGAGGCGCGCTCAGCCTTCCCCCGGGAATCAATGGAGCAGCGAAGCAGGCAGAAGCAAGTTCGGCGGCGGTGGGGTTGTCCGTTTCAAGTCGGTAGCTCGCCGCGCGCCATTACCACCTTGCCTGTGCGGACCGTCTCGATGATGTCGTAGTTCGAAAGCAGGCGGATGGCGGCGTCCACTTTCTCGGAATCGCCCTCGATACGCGCGATCATGGAGGATTCGGCCATGTCGATGGTCTTGCCCCCGAAATGCTCGATGATTTGCAGTACTTCCGTGCGGCGCTCGGCTCCGGTGACCTGGATTTTCACCAGCACCATGTCGCGCACCACGGTGTCAGCCGGGGTGTGTTCGGTGCAGTGAATTACATCGACCAGCTTGTCGCACTGCTTGATGATCTGGTCGAGCCCGGCCGGATCGCCGGAAATTCCGAGTGTCAGTCGGGAAAAGCGCGGGTCTCGTCCCTGCGACACCACCAGGGAATCGATGTTGTAGGCCCGTCGGGCGAACACCTGGCAGATGCGCATCAGCACGCCCGGCTGATTGTTCACATACATGGAGAGCGTGTGCCCACCGATCACGTCGGGACGCGGTTTCGGTTTCTTGTCGGCGGTGGTGATGGTTCGGCTCATGGAAGAAAAAGGGTAAGAAATTGCTTAAAATGCGAAGAGTAACGGAGTTGCCGTCCTTAAAGCGCAATGCGTCGGCCCATTGCGGCTCAGGTCGAGCCGATGGGTTTCTCCATCTTGTATTTCGGCGGTTCGATGAGCATGTCTTCCAGTGCGGCGCCGGCCGGGATCATCGGGAAAACGTTTTCCGTCTTGATGCATTCCGCGTTGATCAACACCGGGCCGTTCTTGCGCAGTTCCAGAGCTTCCTCGAGACGTTTGCGCACATCGGCGGGACGCTTCACCGTCAGTCCCACGGCTCCGTAGGCTTCCGCCAACTTGGCGAAGTCCGGGTTGCCATCGAGGTCCACGCCGCTTTCGCGATTGTCGAAGAACAGTTCCTGCCACTGGCGCACCATGCCGAGGTAGTGATTGTTCAGCACCAGAATGATCACCGGCAGCTTGTTGACCACGGCGGTGGCTAGTTCGCAGAGTGTCATCTGGAAACCGCCGTCGCCGACCACGGCCACCACGATGTCGTCGGGGCAGGCGAATTGCGCGCCGATGGCGGCGGGAAATCCGAAGCCCATCGTGCCAGCGCCACCGGAACTGATCCATTTCCAACTCTCGTCGTTGCGGTAAAACTGCGCCGCCCACATCTGGTGCTGGCCCACGTCGGTGGTCACGATGGCCTTGCCCTCCGTCACCTCGAACAACTCGTCGAGCACCTGCTGCATCCTCAGTCCGCCCTGTTTCTTGTAGTTCAGGGGATACTTCTTCTTGTATCCATCGAGATGAGAGAGCCAGTCGGTGGTGTCGAGCGGGGTGATGTGCTTGTTCAGCGCTTTCAGGGCGGCCTTGGCGTCGCCGACGATCTGCACGTCGGGACGGATCATCTTGTTCATCTCCGAGGGATCGAGATCGATGTGGATGATCTTCGCGTTGGCGCCAAATTTGTCGGCTTGGCCGATGATCCGGTCGTCGAAGCGAGAGCCCACATTCAGGATCAGATCGCACTCGCACATCGCCTTGTTCGCGTAGGCGGTGCCGTGCATCCCCAGCATGCCCAGGGATAGTTCGTGGGTCTCGGGAAAGACACCCTTGCCCAGCAGGGTGTTGGTCACCGGACAACCCAGGGTGGTCGCCAGTTGCATCAGCTCCTTCTCCGCTCCCGCGATCATCGCGCCGTGTCCGGCAAGGATCACCGGACGCTTGGCCAGGGCGATGAGTCGGGCTGCCTGATCGATGGCATCTTCATCAATGTCGAAGGCGGTCTCCGGATGATAGCCGGGTAGATCGATCTCGGCGTCCAGATCCCCGGTGAAAGGGGACTGGCTCACGTTCTTCGGCACATCGATCAGGACCGGCCCGGGCCGACCGGTGGTGGCGATGTGATAGGCCTCGCGGGCGATACGCGGGAGATCGTTGGTGTTGCGCACCAGGTAGTTGTGCTTCACCACCGGGATCGTGATTCCGAAAATGTCCGCTTCCTGAAAGGCGTCCTTGCCCAGCATCCAGGTCACTTGCTGGCCGGTGATGATGATCATCGGCACCGAGTCCATCTGCGCCGTCATGATACCGGTAATGGTATTGCCGGCGCCGGGACCGGACGTCACCAGCACCACGGCGGGCTTGCCGGTCGCCCGCGCGTAGCCGTCGGCCATGTGGGTTGCGCCCTGCTCGTGCCGGGTGAGGACGAACTTGATCTTCGTCTTGACGGTCTCCAGCGCGTCGAAAATCGGCAATGCCGCGCCTCCCGAGTATCCAAAGATGTACTCGATCCCGAGTTCATCGAGGGTCTTGATGAGCGCCTGGGCGCCGTCCAGTTCTTCTTTCTTGGCCATGATCGTGAAAAAGGGCTGATTTCGAGTCAATAATCCCCTTCGTCACAGCAATTGCAAACAAGAATTGGCAAAATTTTGCTAAAACTCGCCATATTGGGTCCTAATCCGATTTGAAAATCGCCGTTTTTCTCGAAAGTCGCCGCCATCGGTATTGATCTCGATCCAAAAATGCGGAAAATCCGTCAAATCGTGTCACGCTCTGCTCATCTTTCTCCGTAGATCGGCGCCTTCCAATCTTTCGGCAGCTTGCCCTGCGGTTTCACGCCGTGCGCGTCGGCGGGGATGGGGTGATCCTCCGGCTTCAGCAGGGGCATATCGTCGGGCAGGTGTTTGATCTTGAAATCCTTGAACTGGATTTTCATCGCCGGTCCCACATGCACCTGCACCGCCAGGATGCCCTCCAGAGCGCGGCCTTTTTCGTCGAAGTCGATCAGATCCGCCGTCTGATGCCCGTCGATCCAGTGTTGGTGGTGGTTTCCCTCCACCAGCACCCTATACTCGTGCCACTCGTCGGGGGCGAATTCCTTCACCGGCATCGTTCCCACCACCCAGGGCTGGCCTTCCGGATCGATGATTACTTTCTCTCCGGTGTGCGAGAGGATGCGACGTCCGCGCTCCTCGTAGAGCATCCCGTTGTATTCCGGGGTGTTGGCGACGATGTCGCACTGGTAGCCGGTCACGATGTCGAGGCCGAGATCCGGCCGCGAGATTCCCCGATACTGGAGACCGCTGTTGCCGCCGGCCGTGACCATCACTTTCACTCGCAGATCGAAATTGCGGATCGTGGAACCTTTCCAGCTCAAAAAACGGTTCATCTTCAGCGTGCCATCCGTCACCCCGGTGATGGCGCCATCCTCCACCGACCAGTATTTGCGGTCGCCGGTCCACTGATTCAGGGACTTCCCGTCGAACAAGCTCACGAAGCCGTCCTTCCCCGGTCGAGCCGAGGCCGCCGCCGAGGCTACCGGATGCGGGTCTGTCGAGGCGGTGAATTCCCCTTTCATCGGAGCCAGGGGGCCACCCAACTCCGCCACACGCGCGGCGGTGCGCTCACGCATCGCTTTCAGCGTCTCCGCGTGGGCTGGATCGGAGGCCAGATTCACCAACTCGTCCGGATCGTTCTTCAGATCGTGCAGAAACTCGTGATCGTGATCGAAATAGCGCGCGTATTTGTAGTCCGCGTTACGCAGCCCCTCGAAGGAAGGGATGCGATTCCGCACCGCGAAATGCTCGTGGAAAGTCTCCGTTCGCCAGTCGGCCGGTTTACCCTCGCTCACGATGGGCGCGAGGCTGCGGCCCTGATAGCGATCAGGAATCTCCACCCCCGCCCAGTCGAGAAAGGTCGATGGCAGATCCAGATTCAGCGCCGGGGCGTCCGTGACCTGACCTCTCCGTTCCTCCGGCACCCGGGGGTCGGCCACGATCAGCGGCACCCGGAGGGATTCCTCGAAATGCGACCATTTTCCCGCCAGGCCGCGGTTGCCCATGTGGTAACCATTGTCCGCCGAATAGACGATGATGGTGTTTTCCGCCAGGCCCGCCTCCCGTAGTGCCTCCTCAAAACGTCCGATCGCGTGATCGATCCCGCTGACCTGGCGCAGGTAGGCACGCAGATTGGTCTGATACTTCTCTTCCGTGTTCCACCGCCAGAAATAGCGTTCCCGGGTGATGGAAGTCCGGAAGAAGTCCGGCAACGCGTCGAAAATCGCCGGATCATTCAGCTTTGGTGGATACATCTCGATGTCCTCGTAGAGTCCATCGGCGGAGGAGGGCCAGGCGAATTGACCGATGCCCGGGCGCCGGTCGCCATCCTCGGCGTGGCATGCGTTGAACCACAGATTCAGCGCGAAAGGCTTTCCTTTCGGCTGCTGTTGGATGAAGGCGATCCCGCGATCCACGATCAGGTCCGTCTCATGCCGGAGCGAACCGTCGGGCTGCTCTTTGAGGAAAGGATTGCGCGAGATGGCCTCATACTCGTCGAAGTGCTCCTCCGGCTTGAAGCCCTGAGGCATCTTGGCGTGCCATTTGCCAAAGAATCCCGTGCGATAACCACCCGCGCGCAGCAGGTCCGGGTAGAGATGCTCCACAGCGTCCGGGCGTGTTTGCTCGGGATTGTCCGGCGTGCCGTAGGATCGGCCCGTCAGGCCGGTGAGAATGGTGGTGCGGCTGACCCAGCAGATCGAGTGGCTGACGAAGGCGTTCTCGAAACGCGTGCCACGCGCTGCCAGCGAGTCGATGTTGGGCGTGCGCGCGATAGGATTCCCGTAGCAGGCGAGCGGACTGCTCGTCTGGTCGTCGGCGAAAAAGAAAACCAGGTTTGGTGGGGATTCCGCCCGCGAGAGGCTGGAGAGCGCGAACGACACGCCGAGAGCCATCGCGAGGCGTGAGAACAAGGTGGGGGAGTATTTCATGGGGAAGAAAACAGGGCCGATCTCGTAACTAGCACGTCACCCGGCTCCGGTCGATCCCATATGTCCGCCAGAGCGCGCAAGGCCTGGCCGCCCGGCGGTGGACACGAGTGGTGGTCCGACGGGCACTGGTAAGAAAATTGCGTGAAAATGGTGCTTTTTTCTCTAAACCAAAGAGGGTTGAGTCTCTGAGTCAACCCTGTCAAGTCCGCTTGACACGCGGAACACGCATTTGTCCGCCCGTGGCCGCTATCGACCGCGGAGGGACGCGGAGGTTTTTTGAGCGGCCGCTGGGTAATCAGTCAGTGCTTGGTATGCGGCAGCCGCTGATGCGCTACGCGAGCAAGCCGGGGATCACATGGGCGCCATCGACTCCAGTGAGCCTGGCGTCGAGGCCCTGGTATTTGACGGAGAAACGCTCGTGATCGATGCCGAGGGTGTGAAGCACGGTGGCGTTCAGGTCGTTGATGTGGACGGGGTCCTTCATAATGTTGTAGGCGTAGTCGTCGGTCTCGCCATAGTCGATGCCGGGCTGGAAGCCTCCGCCAGCGACCCAGGTGGAGAAGCAGCGCCCGTGGTGGTCGCGCCCGTGATTGTCAGCGGTCAGCTTGCCCTGGCTGTAGATGGTGCGGCCGAATTCGCCGCCGAAGATGACCACGGTGTCGTCGAGCATGCCGCGCTCCTCTAGGTCGCGCACTAGGGCGGCGGCGGGCTGGTCGACGGATTCGCAGTTCTTGCGCAGGTCGGCGGGCAGGCTGCCGTGCTGATCCCAGCCGCGGTGGAAAAGTTGGATGAAACGGACGCCGCGCTCGGCCAGTCGGCGGGCGAGGACGCAATTGGCGGCGAAGGTGCCTTTTTCCCGCGACTGGGGGCCGTATTGGTCGAAGACGTGGTCGGGCTCGTCGGCGACATCCATCAGCTCCGGGACCGATGACTGCATGCGGAAGGCCATCTCGTACTGGGAAATCCGGGCCTGGATCTCGGGATCGCGCACGGTGGCGTGGCGTTCCCCGTTGAGGGTGGCGAGACCGTCGAGCATGGTTCGCCGCAGGTCGCGGTCGATGCCTTTGGGGTTGGATAGGTAGAGCACGGGATCGTTGCCGCCGCGGAACTGGACGCCCTGATGCTGCGAGGGCAGGAATCCGGGGCCCCACAGTCGGGAGTAGAGGGCCTGGCCGGGCCGCGCGCCGACAGAGATCATGGTCACGTAGGCGGGAAGGTTGTCGGAGAGGCTGCCGAGTCCGTAGGATAGCCAAGCGCCCATGCTGGGGCGGCCGAACTGTTGGGTGCCGGTATTGATGTAGGTGATGGCCGGGTCGTGATTGATCGCCTCGGTGTTCATCGAGCGGATGATGGCGATCTTGTCGGCGATCTTGGCGGTGTGCGGCAGGATCTCGGTGTTCATCCAGGTGCCGCGCTCGCCGACGCGCTCGAACTCGAACATGGGGGCGACACAGGGAAAGGTCTTCTGGCCGTTGGTCATGCCGGTGATACGCTGGCCGTTGCGGATGGAGTCGGGCAACTCGGTGCCGTGGAGTTTCCGCATGGCTGGCTTGTAGTCGAACATGTCGATGTGGCTGGGGCCGCCGGCCATGAACAGGTAGATGACGCGCTTGGCCTTCGGCGCGTGATGGGGCAGGGAGGGGAGGCCTCCGCCGGAACTGGCCGCCGCGCCCGCGAGGTCGCGTCCGAGGAGGGAAGCGAGGGCGGTGCCGCCGAGCAGACGCGAGCTGCGGCCGAGGAAGGCTCGGCGTTTCAGTTGGGTCTGGAAGTCGTCGTTGGGGTTCATGGCGTGGGAGGAGGGGGGAACCGCGGAGGACGCGGAGGTGCGCAGAGGGTTTTACTGGGAGTGCGGGCGTCTCGCCCGCGGCATCGTGAGAGGGAGGGAAGGAGCGCGACAGCTGGAACGTAGTGGAGTCAGCCGAAGGCAAACCCTCGTCGCCACCAGTCGACCGGGGCGACGAGGGATCGTCGCGCTCCATGGCGCTGGCATTGGGGCGGGCGAGACGCCCGCACTCCCAGTGGTGGGTAGGACGCGCTTGATTCTTGAGTGGTTGCTCAGCATCAGAAGAAAAAGATCAGCGATTATCAGCGTGGATCAGCGGTTCAGAATCCAGTCAGCGGTTCAGTTCCGGTTCAGCACCTCGTCCAGATTCAGCACCAGGCTGGCGACCAGGGTCCAGGCGGCGTGGTCGGCGGCGTCGAGCGTTTCGTTCCGTTTCGATTCTCCGGAGGACAGGAGGTCGGTGGCCATCTCCGGTTTCGCCCGGTAAGTCTCCAGGCTGTTCCGGTAGACATCGAGCAGGGCGGAAAGCTCGCGCGAGTTGGGCTCGCGGGCGGTGGCGGTGGCAAAGGCGAAATTGGCGCGCTTTTCGGGCGTGTCGCCGCCTTCCTAGAGGATGCGTTCCGCAAAATGGCGCGCGGCTTCGATCATCTGGACATCATTCATCGCCGCCAGCGCCTGAAGCGGGGTGTTGGTGACGGGACGTTTCATGACACAGGTTTCCCGCGTCGGCGCGTCGAAGATCTGCATCGCCGGCGGCGGGGCGCTGCGTTTCCAGTAGGTGTATAGGCTGCGGCGATAGAGTTTGTCGTCGTGATCCTGGACGAATTTGGGATTTCCCCCGAGTCCGACCTCGGCCCACAGGCCCGGGGGCTGGTAGGGCTTCACACCGGGGCCGCCCATCCGGTCGCGGAGCAGGAGCCCGGCGAGATCGAGGGCGTTGTCGCGGATGAATTCGGCGGGCAGGCGCATGCGGGGTGCCCGGGCGAGGTAGCGGTTGTTCGGGTCGGCCTCCAGATCGCCGGGACGGAGATCGGAGGATTGACGGTAGGCGCGGGACATCACGATCTGTTTGATGAGCCGTTTCACGTCCCAGCCCTGTTCCCGGAAATCGACCGCCAGCCAGTCGAGCAGTTGCGGGTGGGTGGGAAAGGCGCCCTGGGAACCGAAATCGGCCGGTGTCTCGACGATCCCGGTGCCGAAGAACAGCTGCCAGAGTTGGTTTACCGCGACCCGGGAGGTCAGGGGGTGGTTTTCCGCGAACAGCCAGCGGGCCAGGCCGAGCCGGTTGGCGGGGGCGTCGGCGGGAAGTGGCGGCAGGATGGCGGGGACTCCCGGTTCGATGACTTCGTCTTCGACCGGCTGGTCGTAGGCGCCGCGATCGAGTCGATAGGTGGGGCGCATTTTGTCGGGCGCATTATCCTGCATGACCATGACGGTGGTCTTGCCGTCGAGGAGCCTGGTTTTTTCGCGAACGGCATCGACGGATGCGGCGAGGTCATTGCGATAGGGAGCGGCGACGGTGGCCAGGTAGTGATGGTAGGCGATCTTTTTCTGTTCGGCGCTCCGCTTCGCGGGATTCGTGGCGTGGGCTTCGGCGACGAGGTCACGGGTGAGGGCGGGAATTTGCTCCGGCTTCAGGGCGCGGTCGTGGATGCGGATGTCGTCAACCGCGCCCTGGAAATTCGAGGATTGGGAGCGCCCCCCGATCCGGAAAGCGACTTCGTTTTTCATGGTGGCGGTGAGCTTCTTTCCGCCTACCAGCGATGAGGGGACGAGCTTGCCGTCGATGTAGATCTTCACGCCCTTGGCCTCGCCCCCGCCGTCGTAGGTGATGGCGACATGCTGCCACTGGCCGGGGGTGAGGGCCTGGTCGGCGGCGACCTTGATGGCGTTGCCGGGCCAACTGTTGATGAGGTGGGTACCGGGGCGCCCCTGTTCCAGCCAGAAATCGTAGCCGCGATGGCTCTGGCTGTCGTCCATCTTGGCGAAGACGGCGCCGGAGACGAGGGAGTCGATTTTCAACCAGGCGGAGAAGGTGAGTTGGCTGTTGTGCTCATACTCCGGAAAACCATCGGCCTCGAAGAGGCGGCGTCCGTCGAAGGTGAGCGCGCGGCTCGCGCGGTCGTCGCGCTCGGTGGAGGTGATCGGCGCGTCGATGGCCACGGCGTCCTGGCGCTGGATCAGGTCGATCAGGACCTGACCCGAGGGCTCGTCGAGGGTGTAGTGGTGCTTGAGATGGGTGAACAGAGCGGCGGAATCGGCGGGTGGAGCGTTTTTCCCGGCCAACTGAGGGGGCCATTTGTCGAAGGCGGCGCGGGCCGAGGTCTCGGCTGTTTTGGTGGAGGCGGCGGTTTCGCCGATCTTCCGCTCGATGGCGGCGAGTTTGTCCTCCTCGATATCCGATACCACTTCGACCACGGGCGTCTGGTTGCCCTTGCGGGTCTGCATGCCGGGATCGGTGGTGTTGTTGAAGTAGGCGTAGAGCTGGAAATATTCCCGCTGCGAGACGGGATCGTATTTGTGGTCGTGGCACTGGGCGCACTCGATCGAGAGTCCCAGCCAGACATTGGAGGTGGTTTTGACGCGGTCGACCACGTAGCTGACGCGAAGTTCCTCGGGAATGGCGCCGCCTTCGTCGGAGGACGGGTGATTGCGGTTGAAGCCCGAGGCGATTTTCTGGGAGACGCCGGCATCGGGCAGGAGATCCCCCGCGATCTGCTCGATGGAAAACTGGTCGAAAGGCTGGTTGTTGTTGAACGCGTTCACCACCCAGTCGCGCCAGGGCCACATGTCGCGCGGCCCGTCGGCGTGCATGACTGACGTGTCGCCATAACGGGCGGCGTCGAGCCAGTAGACGGCCATGCGTTCGCCGAAATGCTTGGAGCCGAGGAGCCGATCCACGAGTTTTTCGTAGGCATGGGCCGAGGTGTCGGCGAGAAAGGCGTCCACCTCGGCGGGAGTCGGCGGGAGTCCGGTGAGGTCGAGGGTGAGGCGGCGGATGAGGGTGCCCCGGTCGGTTTCGGGCGAGGGGGCGAGTTGTTTCTGTCCGAGCCTGGCGAGGAGGAAGCGGTCGATGGGGGAGACGTCGTCAGTGGCTGCGGGCGGCGCCGGTTTTTGCGGAGCGACGAAGGCCCAGTGCTCGGTCCATTCGGCGCCCGATTCGATCCAGCGTTTCAGCAGATCCTTCTGTTCGCTGGTGAGTTGTTTGTTGGAATCCGGCGGGGGCATCAGATCGGATGCGTCATTCGTGGTGATGCGATGCCAGGCTGCGGATTTATCGAGATCACCCGGGACGAAAGCGACGAGACCGTCGTGGTCGGCGAAGGCGTGCTCCTTGAGGTCGAGGCGGAGTCCGGCCTCGCGATGCTGCTCGTCGGGTCCGTGGCAATAGATGCAGTTCTCGGAGAGAATGGGCCGGATATCGCGGGCGAAATCGATCTCGTCGGCGGCGCGGGTGAGGGGCGCGACGCCGCAAGTCATGGTGACGACCAGGAGCAGGTCGCGGGTGGGTGGCGGGGATTTCATGGAAACTGGGAAAAGATACGCCGTCCCGCCCGGCTGGTCAGGGGGCGTATTCGGGCCGGAAAATCGCGCGTAAGATGGAAACCCGGACTACCGGAATGCCTCCCGCAACTGCTCGACCTGACGCGACCGGGGATGCTGGTGTGATCCCGGGCCTCACAGTCGCGCCGGGTTCACCGGCGACTTTGGGGGGAGGGCCTGTGCTTTCTCTTCCAGCAGAGGCTTCAGTTTCCCGATCACCGCTTTCGCGTCTTCACGAGGATCGATGGCGAGGTTGGTGAATTCGTGCGGATCGTTGTCGTGATCATAGAGTTCGGCGCCGGAGTCGCCACCGTTCCACTCGGTGTAGCGCCAGCGTTCGGTGCGGATACTGCGTCCCATGACCGGGGTGGGGAGACGGTTGTCGGCGGGGCGCAGCACCTGGCTGACGGCGTGGCCATCCCATTCCGATTCGGGGTTTCTCAACAGGGGCGTCAGGCTCCGGCCGGTCAGGGGCATGGACTCGGGAGGCTCCAGTCCGCAGAGATCCATGAGAGTGGGGTAGAGATCGACGAATTCCACCACGCGTCGGCAGGCGGTCCCGTTTCCGGCGGCGCCGGGATCATGGATGACAAAAGGTTGCCCCGCGCTTTCCTCGAACAGGGTGCGTTTCTGCCAGATGCCCTGATGTTCGCCGAGATGATAGCCGTGATCGCTCCAAAGGACGACAATGGTATTGTCGGCGAGTCCGAGTTCATCGAGCGCAGTCATCAGGCGACCGACCTGGGCATCGACGAAGGAGACGCAGGCGTAGTAGGCTTGCTTGGCCCGTAGGCAGGTCTCGACGGGCAGATTGTAGTGCGGCACCGGGTTGTTGTGGGCGAAGGCGGCCGGCGGAATGTCCTCGCGATCACTGGCCGGCGCGGGAGGAATTTTCATTTTTTCCACCGGATAGAGATCAAAGTATTTCTTGGGCGCGACGTAGGGGGTGTGGGGACGGAAGAAACCGACGCCGAGAAAGAAGGGCTCGTCTTTCCTCTCCTCCATGATCCGGATGGCTTCGGTGGCGACCATGCCGTCTGTCTGCTCCTCATCGGTCCCGTCGGCCGCCAACCAACTGAGAGCGGCGCTGATTTTACGGTGGGGTTCGGCATTGAAGATGAGGGACTCCTCGGTCACATCGCGGCCTTTGGGATTGACGACCTGCCGCCATGATGGCGGATCGTCGTGCCCGTCGGTACCGATGGAGGCTGGCACGTTGTAATGATATAGCTTGCCGACGCGGGCTGTGAACCAGCCGTGGTTCCTGAAATGCTGGGGCAGGGTGACCGCGTTCGGGATGGTGTCGCGGAAGTGGGCGTCGAGATCGTAGACGCGGATCTGGTCCGGCCGCAGTCCGGTGAGCAGTGAGGCCCGGCTCGGGTTGCAGAGCGGGCACTGGTTGTAGGCGCGGTCGAAGCGCACCCCCTTCGCCGCGAGGGCGTCGATGTGCGGCGTCACCGCGACCTCGTCGCCGTAGCATCCCAGCGCGCTGGCGAGATCGTCGACGGCGATAAGGAGGATGTTTTTCTGGGGGGCCGCCCGCGACTCAACAGATGCGGCGATGAGCGTCGCCGCCACGAGTAGCCATCCGCGGAGATAGCCCGCACTATTGCTAGTAAACACGATGGATAAAATGCGCGGATTACTCGACACCCGCGGCGGCAGTGTCGGGGGCGGGGGTGGGGCGGAAGTAGCGAAAGGCCCACACGAGATAGGCGAGAAAAGGGGCGAAACCCAAAATCATGAGAGCCTGCATGGAAGTGGTTTGTTTGAGCAGCATGCCGGTGGGGTTGTCTTCCCCCATGATCTCTTCCACAGCATCGGCGGGCATTCCCATCTCGATATACATTTGGCTGAGGTCCATGTTGGGGAGGGAGAGCCAATAAGAAATGCCCCCCGCCAAGATCAGAACGAAGGCCGCGATCCAACCCGACATCTTCGCGCGATAGGCGGTCATGGCGATGAAAAGTAGCCAGAGGATCACCACGCCGACCAGCAGTCGGGCGGCGTTGCCCGTGAGCATGCTGCCGAAGAAGGGCATCCAGGGAATGATGAACATGGCCGACATGGATACGGCACCCAGCATGGCGACGATGGAGATCGCCACGACGGGAACGGGACCGCGATCCGTCCAGCGAGGCTTGCGGTCGGCGAACTCCAGGGTGACACGCACATCACGATGCCAGTTCAGCCAGAGCAGCAGGGCCGGCAGCAGGACCATGAAGACAAAAACGAAGGTGATCATCACCACCATGATCACTGAGTAAACGCCGTCCATCGCGACTGGCGGCGGAGTGGCCGGAGGCGTGCCTCCCGTCGGCGGCAGAGTCGGCGGAGGGATGGACATGGCCTCTTTCATCGTCGGAGCCATCCAGAAGAGAGACGCCAGCGAGACCACTCCCATGTAGAGAACCAGACAGGAGGTCGTCAGCGCGAGGGGGCGGGACCAGCGGCGCATGAAAATCGACCCGTAGGCGATGGCGATCAGAAAGACGGCGGCCGCGCCGTAGAACAGCAGGTTGAGGAGGTTGCCTTTATAGATCATCTCCTGCATCTGCTGCATTTCCTGTATCTCGGGAACGCTGGTCGATCCCGCGCTGGATGACGCGAAACTCATCATGCTCATGGAGAACACAATCAGGGCGGTGAAGAGCAGGCAGAGCGCGCCCATCAGGCCGAATATGATGCCGGATGCGGTGAGGCGCCCGCGGCGCATTTCGTGTCCTTCGGGAAAGTCGAAGTCGGGGGTGTGCATGGGGGGCTGAGGTGAACGATTGTCGAGCGGATACTCCCCTGTTGTAGAGAGATTCCCCGCCCGCGTAAACCGGAAATCCCCGCCCCGCCGTCAGGGCAGGGGCACCTCCACGATCTCGCCCTCCACCGGCAGATTGCACAATTCCGTGCTGCACGACATGTAGGTCAGTGCCGCCGACAGGGAGGTCGCGCCGCCTTTCGGCCGCGCCAGCCGGTAGAGCGTCACCGGTCCCTCGGGATAGACGGGAATGGTCACACCGTACTGGGTGAAATCGTGCGGGCTTTGATCAGCCAACAGCACGCCGCTCTGACTGGCCCCATTCGCGATCTCGATGAGGGTGGGGCGACCGGTTTCCTGGATGCCTTCCTTGGGTAGATCCTTGCTGTAGAGATGATATCCGGCCTCCTCGGGGGTGAAAACACCGCGCACCACCACCCAGTGCTCATCGAGCCTGGCGGCGGAGACGCTTGCTTTCACGGCGGCCCGCTCGTCGTAGTGCTCCACCGCGGGACCGTAGGTCAGGGCGGAAAGCTGGCCGAGACTCACTTCCGGCTCCGGCAGGGGCGACGGAGCGCATCCGTAGAGCAGCCACAGGGTGGCGAGTAGCGGCCCGGCAAGCGGGGGGCGAACATCGGGACGATGGGCGGGGTGAGCGGTCATCGTCTCAAGAGTTGCGCGAATGGTTCGTCGGCGCAAGTGTTGAAGGCTCCCGTCTTCATCCCACCCCCTTCATGGAATTTGTCCGTTTCAAACACGCCCGCTTTTCGGCCCGCTTCCCGGCCGGATTCCGCTATTCACTCAGCCACTACTGGATGGCCGAGGATGAGTCGGAACCGGGCTTGTGGCGCGTGGGTTTCACCAAATTCGCCACTCGGATGCTGGGGGAACTGGTGGAGGCCCAGTATGAGGTGCGGGAGGGTGACGCGGTGGTTTCAGGACAGCAAATCGGTTATGTCGAGGGTTTCAAGGCCGCCAGCGATCTGTATTGTGTGATGGAGGGGGCCTTCGCCGGGGGAAACCCGGCGCTGGACATCGACGCCTGTGTGGTGCGCAACGCCACCTACACCGACGGCTGGCTCTACGCGGTGCGCGGCGAGCCGGAGGCGGCCAGCGTCGATGCCGAGGGCTATATCGCCCACCTGGAGGCCTTGATCGAAAAGATGCAGCAGGATCCGCAGTACGCCGAATGAGGGCGCGGCGGCGCGGCCGGGCTCAGAGGCGCTTGATGGCGATGTTACGGAACATCACCGGATCATTGTGACCGGCGAAGCCGAAGGCGCCCTCTTTCAATTCCTTGCCGGGGTGGGCCTTCTTGCCCATGTATTCGGTGACTTGGGCGAGATCGGTGTCGAGGATCACGGTGCCGTTCAGTTCGACCCTGATGGTGGAGCCTTTCACCGTGACTTCCTGGTAATTCCACTCGCCGACCGGACGCTGATAACCGCGGTGGGCGGCGCTCATGCCGTAGGCGCTGCCGTGGAATTGTCGCTCGTCGAGTTTCTGATATTTCTCGGCGGTGTTGTCCAGCACCTGCAACTCGCACATCGCGGAGTAGGCGGGATCCCCTTGGCCGGGATAGCGGATGGCGAGGCCGTTGTTGCCTCCGGCGGGAACCTTGAATTCGAGGCGAACTACGAAGTCGCCATAGTTTTCCTCCGTGTGCAGCACGCCGCCTTTGCCCTCCTTGCAGCGAATGGCGCCATCGACGATTTCGTAGTTCTCCACGGCTCCGGTCCATCCGGCGAGGTCCCGGCCATTGAACAGGGAGACAAATCCCCCGTCATCGCCCCGCAACATCGCGGTGGCTTCATCGGCCGGGATTTCCCGCAGGAACAGGTTCCGCCAGCGAATCTCGCCACCGTGGGTCTGCAGGTGGATGGGGCCGGTGGCCGGGAGCGGTTTGGCTCGGTCCCAGAAATTTTCCATGATGGCGTTTTCGACCACCAACTGGTCATTCAGCCACACCCAGGTGCGGGCGCCGATCTGGCGGATGCGGAAGGCGTTCCATTCGCCGAAGGCCTTGTCCGCCCGGACCAGGGGATCTTTGCCCGTCGCGCCGGCGCTGTTGTTCCAGAGACCACCCGAGCCGAGGTCGGCGCCGAGTTTGAATTTTTTCTCCTCGGTGTAATCCCAGATCTGTACCTGCGGCGTGCCGCGCAGGTAGATCCCGCTGTCGGCGAGCGGCACGGTCCGGTAGTCGATGTGAAACTCGATATCCCCGTAGTCCCGGTCCGTGGTGGCGTAGGGACCGTGGCCATCGTTGACCAGTTCCCCGTTCTCGATCGACCAGTGGGTCTGGAATTCCTCCTGCTGACCGGCGAGCGATTTCTCACGATCCTCAGCCTTGTTGGTGGTGTGGGGATTGTCGCCGTGCCAGCCGGTGAGCGTCTTGCCGTCGAAGATGGCGGTGAATCCCTCGGGAGCTTGGGGATCGGCGAGGGCCGGGCCGGCGAGAAGGGCCAGACCCACGATCAGGGGTGTGTGGGTTTTGAACATGGACTACTGGAGGCGGAAAAGAGCGGTAAAGGCAACGCCGGGGATGAGCGCATTCGCGCGGGGAAAGCGGTGGCGGATCACTTTTTCTCCACCACCCAGATGTTGCGATAGCGTACCGGATTGCCGTGGTCCTGGAGAAAAATCGGGCCGGGGCCGTTCTCATCCTTGTTGCGGGCGCCGCCGGTGGGGCCGGGAATCTCCAGGTTCTCGTGAATGGGGTAACCGTTGTGTTTGACCGTCAATCTGGCGTTGGCGGTTTTGTTGCCGAGGGCGTCGAACCTGGCTGAGGTGAAGTCGACATCGTAGGTCTGCCAGCGCAGGGGCGGGTAGCAGAGGTTCTGATTCGGTTCGGCCACTTTGTAGATGCCGCCGCATTCGTTGTCCTTGCCCGCGAGTCCGAAGCTGTCGAGCATCTGGACCTCGTAGCGACCGGTCACGTAGAGACCACTGTTGCCGCGGGCCTGGCCGCGAGCCTCGGGTTTCCAGGGGAGGAGAAACTCGAGGTGCAGGGTGAAATCGCTGAACTCGGTTTTCGAGAGCGCTCCTTGGGTCAGGAGATCGCCATCGAGTTTGGCGTTCTTCCAATGCTTGGCGGCGGTTTCCGCCGTTCCGTCGAAGAGGACCACCGCTCCCTCCGGTGCCCCGGCCCCGAGCGTGGGGCTCTCGCGCTCGACCCGATTCAGGGTGGTGTTGAGAGAGGTGTCGCTCGCGTGGGTCGCGACAATGCTGCCGTCTTTCAGCACTCCGGTCCATTCCTCCTTCGTGAAAGTGACGGAGCCGTCGTCGGCGATCTTCGCGGTGACGCGGTCGCGGGGTTTCTCCCCGTTCCAGCCTTCGCCCGGCAGGCCCCCGGGACAGAGCACGGCCTCATATTCCCCCTTGCCGAGAGCGATCACCTGCACGCCAACCTTTTTGCCATTCACCTCGCCGAGATATTCGCCCTGCAGCGCGAAGGCCGGATCTTTCGCGGCCTCGGCCGGGTCGATGATCGCGGGGAGATTGTCCGCCGCCCAGCAGAGCGGGGGGAGCAGGGCGCAGATGGCGAGCAGGACAATGAGATGACGGGATTTCATGGGGGGTGACATGGGAGCTTGATCGAGATGCACGCCCCAGATTAGCCCCCGAGTCTCGGGGCGGAAACGCAAAAAACGCCGGACGGGATCAATTTTCCGACGGGGGCACCTCGGCATCACCGGGGCGGATGGTGGGACGGATCAGGATCGCGGTGCCGCCCTCGTCCTCCTCTTTCGATCCGAGAAAATGCCGATTGAAAGCCGCGCTCGCGCCGGTGAATCCGTTGATCTTGCCGACTCCGCCGTTGGCCACGTCAATGGTGGTCCGGTAATTGGGCAGGGGCACTCGGAGGGCTTCGGCGCCGGGCTCCTCGGTTTCGATCTCCAGTTGGGGCACGATGTCCAGGCGCACCTGATTGCGGACCACCTCCGGTTTCACCAGGATCTGGGTGCTGACGCGAGTGGTGGAAAAAAGCGGGACCAGGATCTTCGATTCCGTGAGGTAGGGGCTGAAAAATCCGGGATTGGCGACTCCGTTCACCACCGGAACAATGCCGGGAGTGCCGGAGCGGAAAATTCCGGAGCCGTAATTGATGAATCCCTCGAATTCGGTGTGTTCCGCGTTGATGTCCAAAGTTACGCTGCCGTCGGGATTCACCGTCGGCGTGGTCTCGAGAATGTTCCCTACCGCGCGACGACGGAAATTTCGCGGATGGGCCGGGATCACCGTGACCACGTTGCCCTGCTGGATGATCCGGGGGCCGTCCCAACGGAGCGGGAAGGGGAACTCTCCGAAGCTTTCCACCGGTTGGGGACCCGCCGCGCCCGCCGCGACGTTGGTCTTGAACGCGAAGTCCAGCGCCACTTCGGGTGCGGGCGCCTCCATGGTGGCGATGGCCAGTCGGGCGGCCTGAATGTTTTCCGGATGGTCGATCACCAGGATCTCGCCTTTACCGGGGAGAATGACAAAGCGGCCCTCCGCTGAGAGCGCCTTCTCCAGCGCGGGTCGCAGCACCTCGATGGCCACATGACCGGTGGTGAGTTTCTGCCGAGCCATCTCCTGGGCGGAAAGTGGCGCCGGCATGAAAGCGGGGACGATTGCCGTCAACCAGGCAATAAACAGGTGCGTCGCCTTCATGGTTTCATCCTCGCAGCATCCGGATCACTTGGCAATCGTGAGCTCTCACCGGCTGTGTGATGCCCAGCTTTTCGTTAAATGTCGCATCCGGGGCAATCACTCTTTGCGTAACCCGGTGAGTTCCCTATCCTAGTGACGGAACCATGATAGAGGCGGAGCAAATCAACGCTCAAGACCTCGCGCATTTGCTGGAGCGACGGGAAGTGATCCTTCTCGATGTCAGGCTTGTCGAGGATTTTGAGTCTGAGCGTATCGCCGGAGCGCAGTCGAACTGTGTCTTCGAGATCGAATTCACGGATCGTGTGCGGCAGCTTGCTCCGGATACATCGCTACCCGTGTGTGTCTATGGCGCGGCCAGTGACAGTCACGAATCCCGGGTAGCGGCCGAGAAATTGAGCCGCGAGGGCTATCGTCACGTGCTCGATTTTCGCGACGGGATTCAGGGCTGGAAAGCCGCGGGACGTCCGGTTGTCGCCGCCACGCCGCTGATCACGGCGCCGCCGATGAGGGATGGGGAACACCCGATCGATCTCCGCAAGTCCCGACTGGAATGGCTGGGACGCAATCTGCTCAACAAGCACTTCGGGGAGATCGGGCTGCGCAACGGAGTGATCCGCGTGCAGGGAGGTCGTATTGTCTCGGGGAGATTGAGCGTCGATATGACCGATATCCGCTGCGCCGACCTGCGTGGAGACGCCTTGCATGATGTGCTGGTGACCCATCTGCAGAGCGATGATTTCTTCGACGTCACCCGCTATCCGAAAGCGGTATTCGAACTTGCCGCCGTCACTCCCATCGCCAGCGCTGGCCTGGGAGCGCCCAATCATCGGGTAGTGGGCAACCTCACACTTCGTGGCGTGACGGCGCCGGTGGAGTTTGCGATGGTCGCCGGCATTACCCCCGATGGCAGGGCGGCCGCGCAGGGCAGTTTCACCATTGATCGCACCCGATGGGGAGTGATCTACGGATCGGGAAAATTCTTCCGCCGACTCGCGGGGCATCTCGTCAACGATGAGATCGAATTTCAGTTTCGGATGATCACCGAGTAGGCGGAAAACCGGCGGGCCAGACCTCGCCCTATCCCTCCATCGCTTCCCGGTAACACGCTTCCAAGGCCGCGATCTGTTGGGTAAAACCGAATTTCTCCCGCACCGTGCGGTGAGACTGTGCGGAAAATCGTGACAATGTCTCCGGATCTCCCAGCAGTCTCAGGATCGCCGCCGCCAGGGCGTCCGGATCTTTTTCGGGAACCAGGTAGCCGTCGATACCATCAGTGACTGCCTCCGGAATGCCCCCGTGCGTCGTCCCGATCACCGGTAAACCCGCCGCCATCGCTTCCACCATCGAGTTCGGCACGCCTTCCTGGTCCTCGGTGTCGGTCAGCTCGCTCGGATGCAGAAAGACATGCGCCCGCGCCAGCTCCTCACGCAGTTGGTCCTGATCAATCCAGCCGAGCAACTCGACGTTCGTCTCCAATCCCGCTGCCGCGACCGCCTCTCCCAGTCGCTTCTCGTCCGGCCCCGTTCCCGCGATCACGAATTTCAGCTTCGGCCACTGCTCCACCACGGCCGGCAGAGCCTTCAGGGTGGTGAACAGCCCCTTCTTGGGAATCAACCGGCAAGCCTGAAAGAGCCGCCATTCGCCATCCTCCGGAGCCGCGCGTTGCTGATAGGTGATCGTATCCATCGGCACAGGCGTGCGGTTAATCCTCAGCTTTTCCTCCGGGCACCCGAGTTCACGCAGCCGATCCAGCAGGGAGTCGCTTCGCCCCAGCACCAGCCGCGCCTCGGCAAAGACTCGTTTCAGCCCCGCCACATATTCGGGGTCGTCCATGAACTTCACCACATCGACCCCGTGAAACGACACCAGCCAGGGAATGCCCGCCGCCTCCAGCATCCGCCGATATTTCACCGCCTTGTGACCGTAGTAGACATGGACCAGATCCGGCTTCAACTCCGCCAGCCGGTCCACCAGATCGTAGGGATGGTAATACTGTCCCGCATTCCCCACATGCCCGATCGGCGTCGGCGGCGGCCACTGTTTCAGCACATGCTTGTACCAGAATCGCTTCAGAAAATTCCCCCGGTAGCGCGGCTCCTTCCGTTTTTCCATCTCGATGACCGACTCGAAGGGGAACTGGTCGAGATTCCGCACCTGCTCCGCCAGCACCACGTTCCGAAACTCCGACAAATTCGCGATCTGCCGATAGAGACTCTGCATCTCCTTTTTCAAATACGTCCCGCAGAGGCTCGCCACCAGGGGACCTTTCTCCGCCTTCTCGGGATGCTGTGACTCCGAACCGCTCATCGCTTCGCCCAATCCAAAGCCTCCGCGTAGACCGCCTCCAGTTTCTCGATTCCACGCTCGCGATCAAAATTCTCCCGCACACTCGCCGCCGCCGCGTCTCCCAGCGCTCGCCACCGCGCGGGATCGGCCGTGATCGCCCGCAGGTTCGCCAGCAGCGCGTCCTCGTCGTCCTCATCGCACAACAGCCCCGTCTCGCCTTCCTCGACCGCTTCGGGAATCCCGCCGTGGCGCGTTGCCAGGACCGGCAAGCCGGTGGCCATCGCCTCCAGCATGGAATTCGGCACGCCCTCTTGATTCTGATCCGCCGTCAGTCGGCTCGGGTGTAGGAACAGGTGCGCGTCGTGATAGAGGTCGCGCAGCTCCGTGCTTTTCAGAAATCCGGCGAAGGTCACCCGATCCGCGATTCCCAGATCCGCCGCCCGCCTCCTCAGATCGTCCTCCAGCGGTCCCTCTCCCGCGATCGTCAGGCGCGCTACCGGATGATCCTTCCGGAATGTCGCGAATACTCGCAGGGTCAGGTCCAGCCCTTTTTTCTCGATCAGACGACAGGCCTGCACCAGATGCCAGCCGCCGTCGGCGGGAGGTAATCTTTCGATCCGGGGAAAATCTTCCGTGGGGATGGATGTCCGGTTCATGCGAATCTTCTCCTCGGGACAGCCCAGATCCAGCAGTCGCCGTTTCAGGCTGTCCGATCTCACCATCACCAGCGGCACCGTTCGCAGCAATTCCCGCAGGTTGTCGAGGTAGCCCGGTTTGTCTTCGCGCGGCTGCACATCCATCCCGTGAAAACTCACCACCACCGGTTTCGGCCAGCGCTGGATGATCGGCAGCAGGTGGACACCCGTGTGACCGAAATACACATGCATCAGGTCCACCTCCGTCCGTTCCAGGATCTTCAGCAGCGCGCCGTATTCGCCACGATAGACGATGGGGGGCTCCTTCCTGACATACTTCAGCCAGAAACGGCGCAGGAAATTCGACCGCACTTTCGGATGCACCCGCACGTCGGGGAAGGGGAAACGCGCCTCCTCCAGCCGCTCCTTGCAGACCACGAAAGTCTCGAAGTTCCGCAGACCCGTCACCTGCCGATAGATGTGAAGCATCTCCGGTTTCAGGAACGTGGTGCAGTAGCTGGCGACAACAGGCTTTCGGGACATCGGAGGCAACGCGGGCGGGAGGGGCAGTAATCAGGCAGACCGGGCGGCGAGTCAAACGCGCGCGCCCTCACCGCAACTCAAACACCCCGAATGATCCCGGCACATGAAAATCCGGCGTCTCGGTCGCCGGAGGCACCCAGGCCATCCAGCCCTGGTGTATCTCGCCATCCTCCCGACGGGAAAAATCCGCCCGGTAGACGCCGGCAAAGAATTCGCCCACCTCCGCTTTCAGCACTCCCAGAGCCAACAGCGTCGCCAGGGGGATGGAGCCACACACCTGATAGCGGGGGGCCGCGATCTCCGTCTCCAGTTTCAGCCCTTCGCAGCGCCAGTCCCAGTCGAACTCGCGATGATAACGCGCCGCATAGGAAAGCACCGCGCCTCGCGGGTCCATCTCCAGGCCGAAATAGGGGCGCAGACCCAGGTCGGGAGCCAGAAAAATCTCCACCCGGTCGGAGCCCTTCACTTTCTCCCCATCATCCGCGCCGTCGGCCAGCACCAGATCGTCATCGACACAGTCAAAACGGAAATGGAGCGAGGTCTCCGTCCACAGCGCCCGAAACTCGGTCGGCGAGGGCGGTCTGTCCTCCCAGGGAAAGGTGAAGTCGGTGAGCACGGTGGCCTTCTCCCAATCGAGGCGGGCGGCGTCGGCGCGATGAACCGGGTAGCGTTTCATAGTAAATCGGTTATTCGAGGGAATGATGCTCGTTGCTGTCCAACTGCCAGGCGATGGACTCATGCGCCGGATTCAGCGATCGCGACTCCAGCGCGTAGGTCTCGGCCAGCTCGTCGGTGCGATAGGTGATGCCGTCGGGTTGCTCGGGATCTTCTATCCGGTAGGGGCGACGGGTCCAGGGATTCGTCGGCGGCGCTTCGAGATGTCCGGAGTCGATGAGAAACGCCACCAACTGGGCGCCGGTCATCGGGCTGCGGCGCGGATAGATCTCCTCGGCGACGTGGTAATCCTGCAGCGCGCGCTGTATCTCCAGCAGCGTCACCTTGCTCGTCGCCTCAAACCGCCGCGCCTCCATCGCGCGCCACACCGGCAGGATGATCGCGAGCAGGCCGATGACGAACAGCGCCAGGGGAAAGACCAGCGTGAGCGCCCGCGAGCGTCTGAGCCGGTGCGGGTCCATCACTCGTTGACGCTGAACTTGAGAATCGACGCCGCGTGTCCGGTGCCGCCCTCGGGCCGCTTCTCCGAGAGTCGGATTGCCGCCTGGTGATAGGCCGCGGCGAGATCATCGGCGAGGATCACGCTGCGCGGATAGTTCAGCCCTTTGCTGTGGTGATGAAACAATCCCACTTCCCTCCAGGATCCGCCGTCGATGCTGATCTCCAGCACGCCCGCGTCCGGACCAGCCAGCACGAAAGCCGCGAGCGCTTTTCCGGAAAAATCCACATAGAGCGTCGAGCCGGGTTCCGTGGCGCGGAGCAGGGGACGCTCCAGGTAATCACCGCGGATGGCACCCTCGGGCATCAGCTCCTTGCCCACTTTTCCCAGCGTCCAGCCGCCCAGCATGGCCGCCTCCGCCAGATCGAGACTCCGCACTTGGCCGTAGGAAGCCGGGTCGAGCGGTGTCTCGGGCGCGGGATGCGCCATCACCGGGGCGGGCGCGGTTTCCGACCATCCGCCGCGCAGCGCCTCGATGAGGAAATCGGTCGCCCAGCGGTAGCCCTCCTGATTGGGATGCACTCCGCCGTAGCGCTCCCAGTCCATGGTGCCCGCCGCCGTCGCATTCGCGAGGGCCACCGGCAGATTCACCGACGTGATGCCCCAGTGCTCGGCCACCGCCTCGTGGGCGTCGATGCTGACCGATCTTTCGCCGGACTCGGCTTTGGCCAGCAGATCGGGATTGATGAAATGCACCATCAGAATGTCGCAAGCCGGATGCCGGGCGCGGACCTGGCGGATGATGCCCTCCATGCCGCGGATCGCCGTGACGCGGTCGTGGGCGGCGTCCTGATCGTCGTTGACCGCGAATTCGACCACCAACAGATCCACCGCTCCCTCCGCCAGCAGCTCGTCCGCGACGCGAAAGGCCCCCGTGACCGAGCAGGTCGAACTCAGGCCGGCGTTGCTGACCGAGAATGCCATGTCGGGAAACTGCTCGCCCAGCCAGGCGGGCAGCATCGCCGTGTGACCCTTGGTATTTTGTGTGATCGATCCGCCGAGGAAGGCGACTCGCGCTTTCTTTTCCACCGCCGCGCGATAGCGGAAATTCTCAAATCCCGAGCGAGCGGTGATCACGGCGTCCTCCGCCTGGAGGTGGAAAATCGAGCAGCCGAGAAGGCTGATGAGACACGGGAGTAGGGGACTTTTCATGGCGAACACGGGACCAACTCTGCAACAGGCCACCGGGGATTGCCACACCGGACTTGACCCTCTTGGGTCGGGGACTCAACAGGGTTGGGTGGCAAGCCACCGCTCAGAGATCTTTGACGATCTCCTTGAGGAATTCCGCGAGACCGGGGCCGACATCGTCGCGCTTCAGGGCAAACTCGATGTTCGTTTTCAGAAAGTCGAGCTTGTTGCCGATGTCGTAGCGCTTGCCGTCGAATCGCAGACCGTGCATGCCGCGATCCGCCAGCATTCGCGCCATGGCGTCGGTGAGTTGGATCTCGTTGTTTTTTCCCGGCTTTGTCTCGGCGAGGTAGTCGAAAATCTCCGGGGTGAACACGTAGCGTCCCGCGATGGCGAGATTCGACGGAGCCTCCTCGCGGCGCGGTTTTTCGACCAATTGGTTGAGGCGGAGGATGCCGGGCTCGATCTCGTCGCCACCGCCGATGCCGTAGCGCTCCACTTTGTCCTCGGGCACCGATTCGAGCGCGACCACCGAGCTCTCGAAGCGCTCGCAGATTTCGATGAGCTGGCGGGTGACGGGGCGCCCCAGTTCGTCGTTGGTCCCGAGCAGAGTGTCGCCGAGCAGGAGGGCGAAGGGTTCGTTGCCCACAAAGGTGCGCCCGTAGCGGACGGCGTCGCCGAGGCCATTGAGTTCTTTCTGCCAGATGAAATGGATGTTCGCCATGCTGGAGATGGCGCGGATCTCCCGGAGCAGGTCGGTCTTGTTTTTCGCCTCCAGCTCGCTCTCCAACTCGAAGTTCCGGTCGAAATGCTCCTCGATGGCGCGCTTCGATTTCCCGATCACCATGAGGATGTCGGTGATGCCGGAGGCGACGCATTCCTCGATCACATACTGGATCACCGGAGTGTCCACGATGGGCAGCATCTCCTTGGGCTGCGATTTGGTCGCCGGGAGGAAGCGGGTGCCGAAACCGGCGGCGGGAATGACGGCTTTGCGAACTCTCATGAGGTGGAAAATTAGGGGACGGGGTCCGGATCGATGCGCGGACGGATCACCTTCATGCCAAGGGCGCCGAGGGCTTCCCGGAGCCGCTCGTACATGGCGTCGTCCTCGTAGGTGCCGACGATGGCGCCGCCGGAGCCGGTGAATTTCGCCGTGGCGCCGACGCCGCGCGCGGTCTCGACCATGCGGAGGTTGCCGTCGCTGATGCGGTAGAGCTTTCGCCGCAGATCAAAGTTGGCGTCAAGCAGCGGGCCGATCTCGCTCCCGCGACCCGCCACCAGGAGATCGCGCGCCTGTTGGGCCAGCCCCGCCCAGGTCTGCATGGCGTCGATGACCTCGCGATCCCCGCGATTGAATCGGCCCCGGATGTCGTTGTGAAAGACTTCCGTGCCCTCGGACAACTGGGTGTGAAAGGCCACGTAGAGCGGCGGGAGCAGGGCGGGGGACAGCTCCTCGTAGTTGCCGTGTCCCTGGCGCTCCATGGCATCGCGATCAAAGTCCATGAATACCACCCCCTCGTAAGCCTGGATGACCCGGTCCTGAAGGCCGGCGGGGATGTTCAGTTCGTCATTCTCCACCGACAGGATCAACCGCGCCTGGATGGGCTTGGGAATGGAGACTTCGTAAAATGTCATCAACGCGCGGAGCGCGGCGGTGATGATGGCACTGGAGCCGGCCATGCCGACCTGGGAGGGGACATCGCTCTGGTAGCGCAGGGTGAAATTTCGATCCGCCAAGGTGATGCCCTGATCCACGCAGTAGTCGTAGAAGCGTTTCACCGTCGCCTTGAGCAGACGGACGCCCCCGTAGTAGCCGAACCACGCCACGTCCTGTCGAAGCGCGGCCAGGCTGGGGAACACCGAGTGATCCCGTGCCGCGGGGAGGATCTCCACCTCCGGCGACTCCCACAGCTCCACCTCTGCCACATAGTTGCGGACGATGAAAGAGATCGTCTTTCCATAGTAACCATCCGAGGGATTGCCGATCAGGCCCGCGCGGGCGTAGGACTGGGAGCGGATGATCATGGAAAGGGAAAAGGGGAAAAGCCGGGAGAATAGGGCAGGGGGCGACCGTGCGCAAGTCGCGGCAGTGCTGTCCGTCGCTCTCGGCGGACGGCTCAAATGCCAGGCGGTGCCGGCTCAATTCCCGCCGTCGCCCGGTTCGTCATGGGCGGGGGATTCGGCTGGGGCCCTGAATCCCCTGATGACGAAGAGAGCCAGCCAATAGCTGCCGAGGCCGATCACAAGGTGAACGCCCCCTGACGTCGCGTCGAACATCGGGAGCGCGCCGATGTCGCCAGAGCCTTGGTGGTCGGAATGAAGCGCCGCCGAGGCCAGCCCGGCGAACAAGCCAACCAGCCCAAGAGCGGATTTCCTGCTGTGGAAGGTGATATTCCGCGTTTCCGGCAGGAAACAGGCGACCAGGAAGAATGACGCGGCTCCTGCCAGATAAGCCAGGGAGGGAGAGAAATCGTCCCGGAGACCGGCAAGACTCATGCCGATCAGCCAGACCGCGAAGGCGAAGCCGATCAGCAGAGACGCGACGGTCTTGTTGGGCGCGATGAGCTTCACGATTGAACTGGCTGGGTATGGTGGCTAGGCGTCGCGTTCCTGGTTTATCGACGGTTTGTCTTCGCAATACAGTTCCGTCAGGAGTGCCTTTCTTGGGTTCTCCGGCGGAACCGCGATCATGACGATTTGTCCGGGCCGCAAGGCTTTGGCGGTTTTTGAGAAATGGACCGCGTTGTTGACCGTGTATTCCATGCCGCAGTAAGCAAATGTAAACACAATTTTGCCCCGATCCCGAAACCGGATCACATCGACAATCTGTCCATCCACCGGTCTTGCATGTTCAAATCTTTCAAAAATGTCCGCAACACGGTAGCCGAACAAGGGCATGAACACCAACAAGCTACCCAACAGCATCCAGAGAAACACAGTCGCCGCCTCTGGATCGTCCGCGACATTTTGAAATTTCCTCAGCGGAATGTATCCGATGATTCCCGTCACGATGAGCAGGTAAATCAGGGCTATGACGATGGGAGCAATGAGAGAGAGTAGTGCGATATAGTCGGAACTTAGGATCCTGCTCAATTTCGGTTTCATGGTCTTTTTGGGGGGGGCTTTGAAGGGATTATAACGACCGACGTCCCGAGGACAACCGCATTGAATCATACCTGCCGTCATCAGCTTTTGTGATCATCCGGATGGTCCCGCAGATTCAGAAAGCCCACGGATTGCCTGAGCGCCGCACCCGAGGTGGGCCGCGAGAAGATCGGAAGAGGGCAAGGAGGGGCGATTTTCAATCGCCCGCGGAGAATCCGAGCGTCTACTTGTCCGCCCCTATCCCGCCAGCCTCACCGGAACGGCCACATCAGGGGGATCAGGATCGAGGCCACCACCCAGAGGATGAGATTCAAGGGCACGCCGACACGGGGGAAATCGTTGAAGCGGTAACCGCCGGCGCCATAGACGTAGGTGTTGGTCTGGTAGCCGATGGGCGTGGCGAAGCTGGCGCTGCAGCCGAACATCAGCGCCACGATGAAGGGGCGGGGATCCACGCCCACTTCCCCGGCATACTCCAGGCCTCGCGCGATGCCGATGACGATGGGAGTCAGGAGCGCGGCCACGGCGTTGTTGCTGATCAGTTCGGTCAGGGTCGAGCTGAGCAGGTAGACCACCGCCAGCACCACGAAGGGCGAAAAATCGCCGCAAAGCCGCATGATGCCCTCCACCATCAGCATGGCCGCGCCCGTTTGATCCATCGCCAGGCCCAACGCCAGCATGCCGAAAATGAGGAACACGATATTCCACTGCACCGCCTCGTAGGCCTGGGGAGCGGTGAGACAGCGGGTCAGGATCATGGCCAGGGCCGCCAGCAGGGCCAGGGCCGGGATGGGCAAAATCTGGAAGGAAGCCCCGAGGATGAAGGCCGCCACGATGGCCACGCCGATGCGCAGTTTACCCGGCAGGATGGTCACCTCTTTGGGCTCGGTGATGGTGACGAAGTTGCCCGTCTGTTGCAGTTGGTTGATCGATTCCGCAGGGCCCTCCATCAGCAGAGTGTCGCCAAACGCGAGCCGCACCTGGTCGAACTCCCGGTTCAAATTCACTCCCTGGCGGTGCAGGGCCAGCACGTTGACCCCGTAGTTGCGCCGGAAGCCGATCTCCCGCAGGGTCCGGCCGATGAGGTTGGAGCGCGGGCCGATGATGCCCTCGATCATCTTCAGTTCGCGGGTTTCCAGTTCCCGGAGATGGGCCTGGGCCAGGAATCTCACCCCGTCGGTCTCGTTCAGCAGCCGGATGCTGGAGCCGTGCAGGGTCAGGAGCAGACGATCCATCTCGCGGATTTCCAGTTCGTTGAGCGGTGTCTTGAGATTCCGGCCCCGCCGCCGCACCTCGAGGACATGGCTGCCGGGAAATTCCTTCAGCAAAGTCTCGGTGAGCGGCTTGCCGATCAGGGAGGAATCCTTTTCCACGATGAACTGGGTCAGGAAATCCCGGTCGGGCTGGGGCGAGATCAGCTCCGCCAGGGAACTGCGGTGCGGCAGCAGGCGTCTCCCGATGGTGGCCAGATAGACGAAACCGATGAGCGCGTAAACGAGCCCCAGCTTGCTCATCTCGAACATGGTGAACGGCGTCTGGCCGTAATCCTGGGCCACGCCGTCGACGATCAGATTGGTCGAGGTGCCCGTCAGCGTGCAGGTGCCGCCGAGGATGGAGGCGAAGGACAGGGGGATGAGCAACTTCGAGGCCCTCAGTCCCGTCGCCCTCGCGTGGGCGAGCACGATGGGCAGGAATACGACGACGATGGGCGTGTTGTTGATGAAGGCCGAGAGCAGCGCGGCGATGAACATCAGCGTCAGGAGCGCCCGCAGCTCGGACTTTCCCGCCAGGCGGGTGAAGATCTTGCCCATGGCGTCGATGGCGCCGGTGCGCTCCAGGCCGGCGCTGAGGATGAACATGGCGGCGACGGTGATGGGCGCCCCGTTGCTGAATACGCTGAGCAGGCCCCTCGCGACGACCTCGCCGTCCTCGACGCGGTCGCTGAGGGGCAGCAGTCCGAACAGGATGATGAAACCCAGCGCCGAGAGTGCGACCACATCCGGGCTGCCCCATTCGCGAAAAAACGCGAGGGCCACCCCGAGGATGAGGAGGAACACAAGCATCACCGGAAGATTCACACCCGGCATCAGTGGTTGGAGGAGATCGATCACCGCCGTGACCATAAGCCGCGATTTTACCCGCGCCAGAAATTCGGGTGTCATGCGTGGGCGAAAGCGGCTTGAAATGCCCCGGTTCCGCGCGGATTCTCGCGTCGTCATGACGGACCCCGGACGACCGCCCACCGCATTCGAGACCCGCGTCTACGAGGCCACCCGTCGGGTGCCGCGCGGCAAGGTCACCACCTACGGTCGGCTCGGCACGGCGCTGGGCTGCGGCTCCTCGCAGGCGGTGGGCCAGGCGCTGAAGCGCAATCCCTTCGCCCCGGAGGTGCCTTGCCATCGGGTGGTCCAGAGCGATCTCTCACTGGGGGGATTCTCCGGAAAACGGGAGGGGGAAACGATCGAAAAAAAACGTCGCCTGCTGGAAGCCGAGGGGGTGCGCTTCGATGCCGAGGGGCGGGTGGGTGCCGAGTGTGTGCACGACTTTCCCCGGCGATGAGCGAGGACGAGCAGCCCGCCGAATTCCGTCCCGAGGACATGCGGGCGGACCTCGCCGACTATCTCGCGGATCTCGCCACCTGGCGGATGCCATTCGGCCGCTACCAGAAGCGTCATCTCTACGATCTGCCGCTGGAGTATCTGCAATGGTTCCGCGACCGGGGCGGGGGCTTTCCCTCCGGTCGTCTCGGGGAGTTGATGGACTTCGTTTGCCAGGTGAAAACCGACGGGGCGGAGATCATTTTCGGCCCCCTGAGACGGGCGCGGAAACAGCGTCCGACCTGACCCTGTCGGGTCGGTGACTCAACCCTCTTTGGTCGCCCCCGTGGCGGGTTTTTTCCCGCCGTCGCGGGGGCCGCTGAATTCGATGGCCGGGGCCACGCCATCGATGGTGGGAAGGACGCGGGCGCCGTCGGCGGGGAAGGCGAGGGGAGTGAGGCAGACGATCTCGCCGGGTGCCAGTCCGCCATCCTTCACCGGAATCACGATGTGGTCGCGGGAACTCCACAAGGTCTGGATCTGGCGCCGCTGGATGCGGTTTTCCCCGTCGATGACGATGACTTCCTCTCCGGCGCGGACGGCTGAGCGGGGCAGGACGAAGACGTCATCCAGGGTGCGCCCCTCGATGAGAGCGTCGGTGAAAAGGCCGATCTTCAGGGGCGGGCCACCGTCTTCTTTCCACTCGTAGGGATCATCGACCTGGGCGACGACGAAGAGCTGACGGGTGCGCTCGTCGATGGCGCCCTCGACGCGGATGAGCCGGCCTTTCCAGGTGGCGGATTCGCCGCCGATGTCGGCACGGAGCATGACTTCGGGGGCGGCGGCGGTGTCGGCGGACTCGGCGACGTTGCCCCGGTAGAGTTCCGGCAGATTCACGAAAGCCAGCTGTCGATTGGTCAGTGGCAGGCGCACTTCCACGTGGTCGATGGCGTAGAGCCGCGCCAATTCGGTGCCGGTGGAGACAAACTGGCCGAGGTCCACCCGCTGTTCCAGGATGCGGCCGGCGTAGGGGGCGCGGATGCGGGTGCGCTCGAGATCGCGACGGGCGCGCTCCAGTTCCGCCCCGGCGGCGGCGAGGCGGGCCTCCATCTCGGCGAGTTGGGGTTTGCGGAGGACGAGATCGCCTGGCGCGCCGGTTTTTCCGAGCCGTTTCCAGTTTTCCAACGCCTGTTCGCTTCGGGCTTTTTCCTCCTCCAGGGCGGTGCGGGCCTGGGCGACGTTGCTCTCCGCGATGACGATGGCGGTCTCGTAGTTGACGGGATCGATCTGGAGCAGGAGTTCGCCCTCCTCGAAGAAGCTTCCTTCGCGGAAGTTGTCCCCGATCTCGACGATGCGTCCCGACACTTCGGGGATCAGGGTGGTCTCGGTGCGCGGCCTGACCACGCCGCGGCTCTCGAGGATGACATCGTAGCGACTGGGCGCCAGACGGGTGGCCTCGACCCGGGTGACCACGGGCGGCTTTTTTCGCTGGGGGGGCTCGGGTTTGGAGGCGATGAGCCACCACGTCAGCCAGCCCGCGGCGCCTAGCACGAGCAGGGGGAGGAGGATCTTGGCGGCGAGCTTCATGTCGGTGGGGTGAGACGAACGGATGAAACAACGAATCAGGGATACGGTAGCGGCTCCACCACGGGATGAGTAATCAGCGGCGGCCGGCTCGGGAGGCGGGCGGACGTTTTGTCTCGGGTTCCGGGGCTGGGGGAGCTTGCTCGATGGCGGGTTCCGCGTCGAAGTCACCCCCGAGCGCGAGGTGCAGGTCGACGCGATTGGCGAGTCGCTGGCGTTTGAGAGTGATGAGCGCACTGCGGGCGTCGAAGGAGCGTCGCTGGCTCTCGAGGAGAGTGATGATGTCGACGAGGCCGTTTTCGTACTGGCTCAGACTGAGTTGTTCGGCGCGGACCGCCTCGGTGACGGCTTCCTCGAGGGCGGCCTGTTGACGCTGGAGGTGTCCCTCGGCGGCGAGGGCTGTCTCGACTTCGCGGAAGGCGTTGAGCGCGGTCTCGGCGTATTCTGCGGCGATCTCGTCGCGTTCCGCCTCGGAGAGGGAAATCTGGGCGCGGAGACGACCGCCTTCGAGGAGTGGTTGGGCGAGATTTCCGCCAATGTTCCAGACGAGGTTCTGGATGTTGAGCAGGTCGGTGAATTCCTGGGTGGTGCTGGTACCGGCGCCGCCGGTGAGGCGGAAGGCGGGCAGCAGGGCTTTGCGGGCGGCGGCGAGATCCTCAAGCCGGGCATCGACTCGGCGCTCGGCGGCGACGAGATCGGGGCGTCGGAGCAGTAGTTCGCTCGGCAGGCCGGCGGGGACGAGGCGGCGCACCCGGGGCAGATCGCGGAGGCCCTCGATGTCGCCCCGGGGATAGTCGCCGACGAGGGTTTCCAGCAGACGACGGGAGGCGTCGGCCTCGCGTTGCTGCTGGGCGATGGTGGCGCGGGCGCGGGCGATGTCGGCGCGGCTGAGGCTGATCTCCAGAGCGGTGCGGTCGTCGGCGTCGCCGGCCTCGAGTTTGCGGTCGAGGATGGTGAGGTTGGTCTCGAGACTCTTGAGGTTCTCCCCGGACAGGGCGATCTGGAGGTGGGACTCGACCAGTTCGAGGAGGGTCTTCGCGGTGTTGGCGGCCAGGGAGAGGCGGGCGGCGCGGTAATCGGCCGAGGAGGCGTCGAGTTCGGCGGCGGCGGCCCTCCGGAGATTGGCCAGGCGGCCCCAAAGATCGGCCTCCCAACTGACGTCGAGTCCCAGATTGAATGTATTGGCCCGGACGGTCTGGAAAGCGGCGCCGCGAAGATTCTGGGAGCGGGCGATGTCGAGATCGAGGCCCGCCTGCGGCAGTCGATCGGCTCCGGCGATGCGGAGACGGGCGTGGGCCTGGCGGACGCGCGCGGCGGCGGCGGCGAGATCGTGGTTTTGCTCCACGGCTTCGCGGACGAGCGATTTCAGCCGTGGGCTGTCGAAGTCATCAAGCCAGCCGGTGGCGGCGATATCCGGCACGGCGATGCGGGCGGAGGTCCAATGGGCCGGGATCTGCCCGGTCAAGGCGGGGTCAAGTTTGCCGCCCGCGCCGCCGCTGTCCGTGCTGAGACAGCCGCCGGCGCCGATAGCCAGGACCAGGAGCGGCACCAGGGCCGCGGTTCGCGAAATCGAGGGTGGAATTTTCAGAGACTGTTCGCGGAGTGTTTCGGCGGGAATACAGCACCAAAGGGAGCGGTTTGTCGACCAATCTTGTGGAGATCGACTCGGGACAGGGCGGGGGAGAGGGATTTTTTTCGCGACTCCGGAAGCCTGAAAATCAGGCGATTGCCGAGAATCGAATTTTTCGACGCAATATTTTGAATAGCGCTGGGTGCATCGCGTCAAAACACGAAACCAAATTCACGTAAAAAGATGCACACATTCACCATTTCCCCGAATATTCATGATGCCGTTGACACGGCTTGGCTGCCGTCCGCTCTGGAGGATCTCCGATGCAGTTACGAGATGGTGGGACGCGGTCTGGATCTGTTCACTTCCCGGGAGACGGACTCGACCGAGATCTTCGCCCTGTCCGAAGAGATTGAGATCGGTTTGATCTGTCTGTTCTGCGCGCTGGAAAGTGAGCTGCCCACACACCGCGAGCCGACGCCTCGGGAATTGCGTGAAACTGCGGAGCGTATGGAAGACGCGGCGCTGTGGCTGCGTGAGATGATCCTGCGGCTGAAGACCGAGCACGACCATCCGACGCTGGCGAATCAGCTGGAGCTGCTCGCGGAGCAGTGCTGCGATCTCTCCCACGGTCTCAGGTGGCGGTGGTTGAGCGTGGTCGCGGGATTGCGGGAAGTGTCCGCGACTACCCGGGAGACCCGGCGAGGGAGCGTCGAAATGCTCGCGAGTTTCTGACGTTAGTGGCTAAGAAAAGAAACCCGACAGATCATTGATAACAACCCGATACCCCATGAAAAACGAAACTCTGCGCGCCCTGATCAAGACTCTGGTGGAGATCGACCCCGATCCGATTCCCGTCCTGAGCGTGTTTCTCGATCTGGAACAACCCCGGTTGGCCACTTTGGGGGAAATCGAGGGGCGCGCGCGGTTGTTGCGTCAGACTTTGCCCACCAATCTACGGTCGGGTTTCGACGGGGCCATGAGTGCGTTCAGGGATTTCCTCAACGAGCCCATGGATGCCGGGACGCGCGGCGCGGCCTACTACCATCGCTGGGGCGACAAGCCGGTGCGATTGGTGAGGCGATTCGGTGTCCCGCTCGAGAATCGTCTCAGTCTCGGCGAACGACCGGAGATCTATCCCCTGATCGAATTGAAGGATGTCTATCATCGTTTCGTCATCGTCATCACCACCGAGCACGAGGCCCGAATCCTGGAAACGACTCTCGGGGAAGTCACCGAGGAAATCCTCAGTGAGAGAGCCGACCTGAGGGAGCGATTCGGGCGTGAATGGACGCGCGGTCATTACCAGAATCACAAGCGCGAACGCGAGGAACAATTCGTCAGGGAAAAAATCCGTGTCCTCGATGAACTGATGAGCCGCAGGGGGCACAATCATCTCATCATCGTTGGCAGTCCCAAGATGGTGGCCCGGTTGAAAAAGGCCTTGCCCAAGCGGCTGCGAGAGAAAGTCGTCAGCACCGCATCCACGAATCCGCGTGACGGGCTCAGTCCCATCATCCGGGAGGCGATCCACTCCTTTGTGGAAGCGGAGAACCACGAGAGCCATCAGAGAGTGGACGACCTCCAGCGGGCTCTCCACACCGACGGCTTGGCGGTCATCGGCTATGACGCGTGCCGTGCGGCCCTCGCGGGCGGGTATGCCGATTTGCTGCTGGTGGATCAGGATCATCCGGAGAGCGCTCAGCGAGAGGATCTGGTGCGGCGCGCGTCGAAACACGATGTCCCCGTCGAGACGGTCAAAGGCAACGCGCTTCTCGGAGGTCTGGGGGGCTTTGGATGTCTGCTGCGCTATCTGCCCGGCGGTTATCCCGGTGAAAAGGTATCGCTGCTGGCGGCGTGAAACGTTGATCGGGAGCATTGGCCCGGGTTTCGGGCGTGGGAAGGGTGGTGAATTCCGAGTCCGGGGCGCTCCGCCGGACGCAAGCGCGGATTTCCCCGCCCATCCGCCCGCGCGATGCTTTGACGGGGCGGGTGTTTCGTGATTAATGGGGGTCCGACGTTTTCGATCTAAATGGACAACCCCGCCGAGAGAGCTTCCGATCACCAGGGCGATTCGCTGAAAGAGCGGCTGTGGCGCGTGATCTTTCTCGCCGATTCCGGGGCGGCGAGGTCTTTCGACATCGTGCTGCTCTGGCTCATCGCCGGGAGCGTGCTGGTGGTCATGCTGGAGAGCGTGAAGTCCGTCGAGAGCCGCCATGGCGACTTGCTGCACACGCTGGAGTGGGTGTTTACGGTTCTCTTCACGATCGAGTATCTCATGAGGGTCTGGGTGGTCAGGAAAAAGCTGCGCTACGTGTTCAGCTTCTTTGGTCTCGTCGATCTGCTCTCCATTCTACCCACCTATCTGGAGTTGTTTGTGGCGGGGTCCGGGCATTTCATCATCATCCGCATACTCAGGCTCCTCCGGATGTTCAGGGTATTGAAGATGGTGCAGCACATGTCCGACGCCAGTGTTCTGGTAAACGCGTTGCGGCGTAGTCGGCCCAAGATCGCGGTGTTCCTTTTCGGGGTCATGTCCATCGTCTGCATCGAGGGCACGCTGATGTATCTCATCGAGGGAGGGATCGAGGGTTCGGGATTTACCAGCATCCCCCAGGCGGTCTATTGGGGCATCGTCACCATCACCACCGTGGGCTACGGTGATATCGCCCCGGTGACGGTGGCGGGTAAGATGCTGGCCTCGGTGATGATGCTGACCGGTTTCGCCATCATCGCGGTGCCGACCGGTGTGGTGGTGGCGGATCTGCACCAGGAGTTGGAAGCGGTGAAGATGGATCGGCGCCGTTGTGCCGATTGCGGATTGCTCGGCCACGACCCGAAGGCGCAATATTGCAAAATGTGCGGACACAAGCTCTGAGACCATGAACACGGAGATGACCGATGAACTCCGGCGCATTGTCGGCGCCGACAATGTTCTCACCGAGAGG
Source organism: uncultured Verrucomicrobiales bacterium (assembly GCA_964439145.1). Taxonomy (GTDB): domain Bacteria; phylum Verrucomicrobiota; class Verrucomicrobiia; order Verrucomicrobiales; family DEV007; genus JAEUHH01. Next base: position 73,742 of record CAYTNL010000002.1, on the reverse strand, counting down.
GAGGATCTGCTGCCCTACGGCTTCGACGGCACGGCGGCGATCAAGGAGTCGGCGGCTTGCGTGGTATTTGCCTCGTCTACCGGGGAGATATCGGCGGTGTTGAAGCTGGCGCGGAGCCGCGGAGTGCCGGTGGTGACCCGCGGCTCGGGCACCGGGCTCTCCGGCGGGAGCGTGCCGGTGCCGGAGGGGATCGTCCTCTGTCTGGTGAGGATGGAAAAAATCCTGGAGATCGACGCGGCCAACCTGACCCTGCTCTGCGAACCGGGCGTGATCACCAAGGCGATCGACGACGCGGTGTCTCCGCTTGGCTTGTTCTATCCGCCCGATCCAGGATCGATGAAAATTTCCACCATCGGAGGCAACGTGGCCAACAACTCCGGCGGCCTGCGGGGGCTGAAGTATGGCGTCACCCGCGACTACGTCATGGGCCTGGAGGTGGTGCTCGCGGATGGCGAGGTCTGCTGGCTGGGCTCGAAGTGCGTCAAGGATGTGGCGGGCTATTCGATGAAGGACCTGTTCATCGGATCGGAGGGCACCCTGGGCATCATCACCAAGGTCCTGCTCCGCTTGCTGCCGCGGCCCAAGGCAAAAAAGACGCTCCTGGCGACCTTCGACTCCATGGAGAACGCGGCCCGGACGGTATCGAATATCATCGAGAGCCAGATCATCCCCTGCACCCTGGAGTTTCTGGATCGGCGCACCTGTCGTTGCGTGGAGGATTTCGCCAAAGTGGGACTGCCCACCGAGGCCGCCGCGGTGGTGCTGATGGAGACCGACGGGCACCCGGCGGTGGTCGAGGAAGAGGGCGCGCGCATGGCCGAGATCGCCCGTGAAAACGGGGCGCTCGCCGTCGAAGTGGCTCGGGACGAGGCCCACGCGTTGAGATTGGCTTCGGCGCGGCGCAGCGCCTTCGCGGCGTTGGCGAGGATACGGCCGACGACGATTTTGGAGGATGTCACCGTGCCGCGCAGCAAACTGCCCGACATCGTCAGATTCATCGAGCGCATGGCCGAGGAACATCAGCTAGAGATCGCGACCTTCGGGCATTTCGGCGACGGCAATGTGCATCCGACATTCCTCACCAATGAGCGTGACGAGGCCGAGATGGTGAAGGTGGAGGCCGCCATGGAGGCCATCTTTGAACACACGATCCAGCTCGGTGGCACCATCACCGGCGAGCACGGAGTCGGCCTGGCGAAGAAGCGCTTCCTTCCCGACCAGTTCGACGAGGGCAGCATGGCCTTGATGCGAATGGTGAAGCGATCACTCGATCCTGACGGGTTGCTCAATCCCGGGAAGATCTTTGATTGAACCGCTGATCGTCGCCACCACTTTTCCTTTTTTACCTTGAGTTCGATCCCCACCAGCCAGGAATCGCCCGGATCATCGGTCAGGCCGTTGCGTCATCTCGGGGAACTCGACTACTCCGTGGTGCAGCAGTGCATGCACTGCGGCATGTGCCTGCCGACCTGCCCCACCTATCTGGAGACGAAGCGCGAACGGAACAGCCCTCGTGGCCGTATCGCCCTGATGCGCTCGATCGCGGATGGCGAACTGGAGGTGACCAAGGCTTTTGGCGAGGAGATGTACTACTGTCTCGGTTGTCTCGCCTGCGCCACCGCCTGCCCCGCGGGGGTCGATTATCCCAGGCTCTTCGAGTATGCCCGCGCCGAGGTGGAGGACTCGGGCGTGCTGGACAATCCCCGGCGGAAATTCTGGCGCTGGCTCACCTTGCGTCAGCTCTTCGCCAAGCCGTGGCTGCTCCGCTTGCTGGGTCGCGGTCTCTGGCTCTATCAGGCCAGCGGATTGTGCGCGTTGACGCGCAAGCTGAGACTCACCGCTTTGCTGCCGGAGAACCTTCGCGCACTCGAGCCGACCACGCCCCGGGTGCGGGCGCGATTTTCCGATGAACTCATCCACGCCACCGAGAAGACGCCCGACGCTCGGTATCGCGTCGGCATGCTGACCGGCTGCGTGCAGGACCTGGTGTTCTCCGATGTCAATCGCGACACTGTCGACGTCCTGCTGGCCAACGGCTGCACCGTGGTCACTCCCCGCGAGCAGGGCTGCTGCGGATCGCTCCACGCCCACAACGGGGATCTCGAGTCGGCGAGGGAACGCGCGCGGGCGTTGATCGATCTCTTTGATCTGGACTCGCTCGACGCCGTCATCACCAATGCCGCGGGTTGCGGTTCACACCTCAAGCATTTCGGGCCGCTCTTGAAGGACGATCCCGACTACGCGGCCAAAGCGATGACCTGGGACCGCAAGGCGAGGGATGTCTCGCAATGGCTCGCGGAGATCGGCTTCCGTAAACCCGTCGATACCGGGACCTCAGCCTCAAGGCGGGTCACCTATCACGAAGCCTGCCATCTCTGTCACGGTCAGGGCATCTCCGCACAGCCCCGCGAGCTGTTGCGGGCGGTGCCGGGACTGGAGCTGGTGGAGTTGACCGACGCCACCCATTGCTGCGGCAGCGCCGGCATTTACAACATCACCCAGCCCGAGCAGGCCGGAAAACTACAGCGCGAAAAGGTCGCGCACATCGTGGCCACCGGAGCGGATCTGGTCGCCACCGCCAATCCGGGCTGTCATCTTCAGATTCAGAACGGTCTCGGCGAGAGTGTCCCCGTCAGGCATCCGGTGAGCCTGCTCGCCGAGGCCTACCGGGCGGAATCCGGCGCCTGAGATGCGGCGGGGATGGAGAACGCCCGCCCCAGATCCGCGCGCAGCTCCGTCGCCACCTCCTCCACGGTCCAGTCGCGGCCGGATTCCCGCTCCACTGAAGTCATTTCCACTTCGGCGATTCCGCAAGGGACGATGGCTTCAAAGCCGCTGAGATCCCGGCTCACATTGAGGGCAAAGCCGTGCATAGTCACCCACCGACGCACGCCGACCCCGATGCTGGCGATCTTGCGGTTCTCGACCCACACCCCCGTCAACCCCTCGCGTCGACCGGCTCCATCGACACCTTCCCGGCGCAGGAACATGATGATCGTCTCCTCCAGGGTGCGAAGGTAGTGATGCAAATCGCGTCCGTGGTGGTGGAGGTCGAGAATGGGATAGCCGACCAGTTGTCCCGGTCCGTGAAACGTCGCTTGACCGCCACGATTGATCTCCATGACGGGGTGGGGCAAACTGTCCAGATCCTTCAGGCTGGAGCGGTCCCGGGTACGGCCTATCGTGTAGACCGGATCGTGTTCCAACAGCAGCACGGTATCGCTGATCGCCCCGGCTTGACGCCGCTCCACCAGCGAGTCCTGCAAGGCGAGCGCCTCCGCGTAGGCGACGCGACCCAGCCAGCGGAATTCGGGACCGGCGACCGGCGATGTGGTGAAATCGTTCAAGTGCGTGGAATCAAGCCCCGGATTCGCCCGACCGCCAGCGGGAAACGCGGCCCGCGCGTCTCCCTGGCGATTCGTTCCGGCGCGATTTCGCGATTGTGATTCCGGGCGGACATGGCACAATCGCCGCTTTCCCAAGGGAACAAAGCGAACCACTTCATGACAGATTTTCTGGTATTCGACGGAGTCACCAAGCGCTTCGGAGATTTCGTCGCGGTGCGCGACGCCTCCTTCTCGATCAAGAAAGGGGAAATTTTCGCCCTGCTGGGGCCGAGCGGCTGTGGCAAGACCACCCTGCTGCGCATGTTGGCCGGATTCATCGAACCCGACGAGGGCCGCATCCTCATCGAGGGCGAGGACGTCTCGAAACTCCCTCCAGAGCGGCGCCCGGTGAACACAGTGTTCCAAAGTTACGCCCTGTTTCCCCACCTCACCATCCGGGACAACATCGGTTTCGGCCTGAAGATGGCGAAACGCCCGAAATCCGAGATCGACAGCGAAGTGGACCGCATGCTCGATCTGGTCGACTTGACGGAACATGGCGACAAAAAGCCGGACCGCATCAGTGGCGGTCAAAAACAGCGCGTCGCCATCGCCCGGGCCCTGGTCAACAAACCGCGCGTGCTCCTGCTCGACGAGCCGCTCGCCGCGCTCGACCTCAAGCTGCGACAGCGACTGCTGGTGGAACTCGACGGCATCCATGACGAGGTCGGCATTACCTTCCTTTATGTGACGCACGACCAGACCGAGGCCATGGCGATCAGTGATCGCATCGCGGTGATGCAACGCGGCAGGTTGGAGCAGATCGGCACCCCGGCGGAGATCTATGAGGCGCCGGTAAACAGCTTCGTCGCCGCCTTCATCGGGGATACCAATTTCCTCCGCGGTCGGGTCGTTGAGGCCACGGATCGGGAATACAGCCACGCGGATATCGAGGGCGTCGGCGAGATCCGGCTCTACAATGATCGCCCTCTCAAGAGCGGGGACGACATCGCCCTGAGTCTGCGACCGGAGAAGATCCGGATCGAGGCGCATGCTCCGCCCGCCGACTCCGGACTCAACTCCGTGGCGGGCATCGTCGAGGACGTGATCTACCTTGGTTCCCTGACCCGCTACTGGGTCAGGGTGGGGGACCAGCGTATCGCCATTGAAAGACAGCACGCCCGTTACCTGCTGGACGAGTCCCTGCCCAGTTGGGGGGACAAGGTCTGGATCTCCTGGCGGGCGGATGACGGCTGCCTCCTCGCCGACTACACCCCGGAGGACGCCGAGTTGTTGTCATTGCCCCCCGATGGCGAGAGCGCCGAATGAGGAGTCCCGCGACATGAAGCCGAAGTCCGCACAGCGCCGTGGCGAATGGTGGCTCACCCTGCCCTCCGCGGGCTGGCTGCTGGTCTTTTTCGCCATACCCACATTGCTGATCGTGGTGATGTCCTTTCGTCCCGCCGGACCCTACGGGGGATTCGCGGACGGCTGGACGCTCAAGGCCTGGATCGACATGGCGCATCCCAGCTACCCGTCCATCGTCTGGCGCACCCTCTGGCTCAGTGTGCTCACCACCCTCATCTGTGTGGGACTCGGCCTCCCGGTGGGCTTTCTTCTGGGGCGCGCCGACGCCCGCACCCGCGCCATTTTGCTCCTCCTGGTGGTGGTGCCTTTCTGGACGAATTTTCTCATCCGCGTCTACGCGTGGAAGGTGCTGCTTCATCCGTCCGGCTACCTGCGTGAGACGCTCGTCGGGCTCGGTCTCATCGGGGAAAATACCCTGCTGCTCTACAATGAGTGGGCCGTGTTGCTCGTGATGGTTTACGCCTACGTGCCCTTCGCCATCCTGCCCATCTACGCCGCGGCGGAGAAATTCGACTTCGCCCTGCTCGATGCCGCGCGCGATCTGGGCGCCTCTTCGGTCCGCGCCTTCTGGCTGGTCTTTGTGCCCGGCGTGAGCCGCGGGGTGCTGGCCGCCGTGGTCATGGTGCTGATCCCCGCGCTCGGCAGCTACATCATCCCCGACATGGTCGGTGGCCCCGCCGGCGAGATGGTGGGCAACAAGATCGCGCAACGGGTCTTCATCGACCGCAACTGGCCGCACGCCGCCGCCCTGGCGACGCTGTTGATGATCGTGACCCTGTTGCCGGTGCTGTTCGCCTTCCTCCAGGGAAAGCGCGACGCCGCCCCGGCCGCCGCCCGGAAAGGAGGGGACTCGCCATCATGAATTCCCTGCTGCGATCCCGGCACCCGTTCTCGATCCTCGCCACTGCCGTGGCGCTGCTCTTTCTCTATTTTCCCATCCTCGTGCTGGTGTTGAATTCCTTCAACGCCTCGCGCTACGGCGCCACCTGGGAGGGCTGGTCTCTGCGCTGGTATCAACTGCTCTTCAGCGGACGCAGCCGTGATATCTGGGACGCCCTTGAGCGCTCGCTCATCATCGGGGCCGCCGCCAGCGTGGTATCCATGGTGCTCGGCACCCTCGCCGCCTGGGTGCTCAATCGCTATCGCTCCCGGCTTCAGCAGGCCCATTTCGGCCTCATCTATCTGCCCATCGTCGCGCCGGACATCCTCATGGGCATCAGCCTGGCCATCTTCTTCGTCACCCTCGACGTGGAGCGCAACATCGCGGCCATCACCGCGGCACACATCACCTTCTGCATCAGCTACGTGGCACTCGCGGTGCTGGCTCGCCTGCAGGATTTTGACGGCTCCATCGTCGATGCCGCCCGCGATCTCGGCGCCAGCCGCTGGCAGGCGACGTGGCGGGTTATCGTGCCCCTGCTCGCGCCCGGCATTCTCGCCGGGGGACTGCTCGCCTTCACTCTGTCCATCGACGACTTCGTCATCACCTTCTTCGTCAAGGGCGTCGGCTCCGACACCCTGCCGCTGAAAATCTACAGCATGACCAAACACACCAAGGAAATGCCCGTCATCAACGCGCTTTCCACCTTGCTGTTGACCTTCACTTTCGCCAGTGTCTGGTGGATACAGCGCCTGACCCGCGCCAAGAAAGTCTCCACATCCTGAATCCACTGTCTCACCCAGCCCGACCATGACCATCCGATTCCTGATCTTCGCCGGCCTCACTATCCTCACCGCCGCTCTGACCGGTTGCGGCGAGAAAAAGACCGTCCTTCACGTCTTCACCTGGGACGACTATATCAAGCCGGAACTCGTGACCCGTTTCGAGGCGGAGAACGATTGCCAGCTCGTCCTCGACACCTTCGACTCCAATGAGGCCATGCTGGCCAAACTCAAGGCCGGCGCCTCGGGCTACGACATCCTTGTGCCCAGTTCCTACATGGTGAAAGTCCTCGAGCGCGAGAACATGATCCAGCCGCTCGACCATTCCAAGATCCCCAACCTGGCCAACGTGGACGACGTCTACCTCAGGGACACCGCCTTCGACAAGGAGATGAAAGTCAGTGTCCCCTACATGTATGCCCCCACCGTGATCGGCTACATCGAGGGCAAGGTCGAAAATCCCGAGCCCAGTTGGCGCCTCTTCGAAAGGCCCGAACTCAAAGGACGCATCACCCTGCTCAACGACGCTCGCGAGACCATCGGCGCCGCCCTCAAGACCCTGGGCCACAGCATCAACACCCTCGACGACGCCCAGCTCGAGGAGGCGAAGAACCTGGTCATCCAGTGGAAACAGAACATCGCCAAATTCGAGAGTGAGCAGGCCAACGCCGGGATCGCCTCCGAGGAGTTCCTCATCGTGCACGGATACTCGGGCGATCTCTTCCAAGCTCAGGAGGAGAACGAGAATGTCTCCATCGTCGTTCCGCGCGAGGGCACCTCCATCGCTTGCGACGACCTCGTCATCCCCATCGATTCGCCCAATCCCGATCTCGCCCACGCCTTCATCAACTTTCTCTGTGACGCCCAGGTCGCCGCCGAGAATACCGAATACATCTACTACCTAGCCCCCAACAAGGCCGCCTACGAGCTGATGAGCGATGACATCAAGGGCGAGCCGGCCATCTTCATGGATCCCGCCGTGCTGGGCAAAAGCGAGATGATCGATGACCTCGGTCCCGAGGGGAACGCCAAATACAACGCCGTCTGGGATCAGGTCAAAGCCGCCGCCATCAACTGACCCGACAGGGTTGAGTCCCGCACTCTACCCTGTCAAGCGGTCCCACCAGAAAACCGATAACCAATAACCGGAAAACCTCTCCCATGAAGCACGAGACCCTCTGCCTCCACGGCGGGCAAAAGCCCGATCCCACCACCAACTCCCGCGCCCTGCCCGTTTACCGCACGGCGTCCTACGTGTTCAACTCCGCCGAGCACGCCGCCAATCTGTTCGCGCTCAAAGAGCTGGGCAACATCTACACCCGGCTCATGAACCCCACCACCGACGTGCTCGAAAAACGCGTCGCCCTCCTGGAAGGAGCGCATGAAATGGCCGGTCTCGGACTGGCCTCCGGTACCTCGGCCGTGTTCTACTCCATCATCAACCTCGCGAAGGCGGGGGACAACATCGTCTCCGCCCGCAATCTCTACGGCGGCACCTACACCCAGTTCAACGACATCCTGCCGGCGCTGGGCATCAACGTGAAATTCGTCGATTCCCAGGATCCTCAGCAGTTCGCCGACGCCATCGATGATAACACCCGCGCGCTTTTCTGCGAGACGGTCTCGAATCCGGCTCTGGAGGTGACCGATCTGGAAGCCGTCGCCGAGGTGGCGAAGGCCCACGGCATCCCTCTCATCGTCGATTCCACTTTTTCCACCCCGTATCTCACCCGACCTCTGGCTCACGGGGCCGATATCGTGGTGCATTCCCTCACCAAATGGTTCGGCGGTCACGGCACCAGCATCGGCGGGGTGGTGGTCGATTCCGGCCGATTCAACTGGGCGGCGGGAAAACATCCGCTCTTCGACGAGCCCGACCACTCCTATCACGGTCTCCGCTGGGGACACGACCTGCCCGACATGCTGGCTCCTCTCGCCTATATCCTCCGCATGCGCACGGTCCCGCTGCGAAATCTCGGCGCCTGTATCTCGCCGGACAACTCCTGGTTCCTGCTCCAGGGAATCGAGACGCTGCCCTTGCGCATGGAGCGTCATTGTGAAAACGCCCTCGCCGTGGCGCGTCACCTCAAATCGCATCCCGATGTCGAGTGGGTCCGTTTCCCCGGTCTCGAGGACGATCCCGAATACGCCAAGAACCAGAAGTATCTCAAGGGCAAAGGCGGCTCCATGGTCGTGTTCGGCATCAGGGGCGGCGCCGAAGCCGGCAAGCATTTCATCGAGGGGCTGGAGCTGTTTTCCCACCTCGCCAATGTCGGCGACGCCAAGTCGCTGGCCATCCATCCGGCGACCACCACCCACTCCCAGCTCAGCGAGGAGGCCCAGAGGGCGGGGGGCATCACCCCGGAACTGATCCGGCTTTCCGTGGGCCTCGAACACATCGACGACATCATCGAGGACATCGAGCGCGGCATCGCGGCGGCGAAGCGCGATTGACCCGGATTCGGCGTGACGGCGGGAAATTTTCCGGAAAGCTTCCGGTTGATTTCGCGCCGTCGTCCGCTACTGTTCGCCTCGCTCCGAAGGGGGCCACGCTCAATAAAGGCGCGGTTAGCTCAGTGGTAGAGCACATCGTTCACACCGATGGGGTCACAGGTTCAAATCCTGTACCGCGCACCATGAGCGCCCCAAGGCGCCCCGGTCACTCGCCCGGCTTCGCTATCAGCCCGCGCAGGTTCTCGACATTCCCGCGCATCACCGAGAGCCAGTCGCCGGCCTCCGGACGATTGCCACACGGATCGACGACCACGCTCCGCACACCCAGCTCGCCGAGCAAACTGACGGATTCCGCGGCCGGTTCGCCCTCCCAGATCATCCACTGGGCCGGATGCCCGGCCAGGAGGGTTTTCAACTCCTCCAGCGCCGCCGCGTCGGGTACCGTCTCCGGCTCCCAGAGGACGGCTTTGATTTCCAACTGGTAGCGGCGGGCGAAGTATTGATAGACCGGGTGGGACGCCACCAGCGGTTGGGATCCGATGGCGGTGCCGAGGGCGCGGAAATCCGCGTGCAACTGATCGAGATCGGTGGCCAGAGCCTCGAAACGGCTCTCCAGGGCGGCCTTTTCATCGGGGAGCCGGTCGATGAAGGCATCGCGCACCGCTTCGGCCTGCCAGATGGCTTGTTGGAGATCCATCCAGGTGGTGAAGGCGACGCCGCCATGCGAGTGTTCGCCGTCGGCTCCGTGGCTGTGAGTCACGCCATCCTCGGTGGCGATGTATTCCCCGGCGAATGCCTTCGAGGTGTCCACCAGCGCGGACTCGGGCAGGCTGACGGTATCCCGCCATTTGGCGTAGGTGGCGCCGTTGAGCAGGATGAGATCGGCCGATTGCATCGCGGCGATGTCGCTCTCGCCCGGTTCCCAGAAAGCCGGGTCACCGTCGTGCTCACCGGGCAGATAGCGGAGATCCACCAGATCCCCCCCGATACGCTGGGCGAAGTAGGCGAGGGGATAGTTCACCGCGTGCACCACCGGCTTGCCGCCCTCGGCGGATTCCGTGGGAGCGTTTTGCCGCTCGCCGCACGACGAGACGAGCATGAGCAGAGGGAGAACGACGAGGCGGGGGAAGAGCGATTTCATGGGATTGTGAGGGGAAATAGGAAATGTCCGCAAAGAAAACGCGGAAAACCGGGGAATCCCACGAAAAATTGCCCATCTCCCCAAAGTCAACGCGCAGCGGCCCGCTGCAACGCCTCGTCGAGATAGGGACCGAACTCCCGGTGGCTCCAGGCGGATTTCGAAAGTCCCCGATACTGATCCGGCCCGCGCGTCAGGTCCACGTCGATGAACAGGAAATCTTCCTGATGCCGCCGCGTCCGCGCGAGAATCTCCCCAGCCGGATCGATCACATAGCTGTCGCCGTAGCCGACACCGTCGAGACGCGACATGCCGCTCTTGGCCGGATCGAGGACCACATTGTTGCCCCGCACAAAATGGATGCCGTTCTCAATGGCGCGGGCGGTGTGGTCCGCTCGCACTTTCATGAAATGGCGGATGGCTCCGTCGGGCCGGATGTAGTTGAAATGGGGGGCGAACACGATCCTCGCCCCCTTCGCGGCCAGGATGCGCGCGGGCTCGATGTAGCCGCCGTCCGAGCAGATGAGCACCCCGAAGGTGACGCCCTCATGCTTCCACACGGGAAACTCCCGCCCCTGGGTGTGGAATTTCTGGTAGGCGGAGCATTTTCGGTAGGTGCCCTCCAGATGGCCGCGTTGGGCGACCATCACCGTGTTGTGGAGGGCTTCCCCCCGGATCTCGTTGAAGCCCACGATGGCCATGGCCTCGTGACGACTGGTCACATCGAGCACCCGCATCGCGCGGTCGGAGTCCAGGGAAAAGGCCCCGCGCCGCGCCTCGATTTCGGTGTCCGGATAGCCACTGAGAAAACATTCCGGAAAACTGACAATGGCGACGCCGGCCTCATCGGCCCGCGTCAATCCCTCGTCGAAGCGCTTCAAGTTGCGGTCGAACTCGCCGCTCCACGACTCGTATTGGCAATGACCGATTCTCATGCCCCGATACTGGCATCCCGCGATCCGCTCGCGCAAGCCGGGAATGGAAAAACCGTTTTCGGTGTGGGGGCGAATGCGGCTTATTGGCAAGCCCCCGTCCATGGCGACCCCTACCCATCCCAAAGCCGCCGAGTTTGTCCCTTTTCGGGCCGACTCCATGATGTGGCGAGTCAATCGCGAGCGCGTGGTGTTGCTCGCGGGACCTCTCGCGGCGGTGCTGCAGGCGTCCCACCCGGTAGTGGCGCGAGGCGTGGCCGGTCACAGTCGATTCCGCTCGGACTCCGCCGGACGTTTGCGGCGCACCTTGGATGCGGTCTATACCGTGGCTTTCGGCACCGCGGAAGAGGTCGGGCGAGTGAGGGAGGGCGTCGCCCGCGCCCACGCCCCGGTGCGCGGTCCGGGCTATTCGGCCTTTGATCCGGAGGCGCAGCGGTGGGTGATGTCGACCCTCATCATGGGGAGCGTCTCGATGTATGAGCGTTTCGTGGCTCCCCTGAGCGACGGGGAAAAAACCCGGCTCATCGCGGAGAATCGGCGTTTTGGCGAGGTCTTCGGTTTGGCGCCCGAGAGCCTGCCGCCGGACTGGGCCGCCTTCCTCGCATACTGGGAATCGATGATGGATGGGCCGTTGCTCGGCTCGGATCCGCTTTGTGGTGAAGTGGCCCGGGCGGTCATCCGGCCCGACGCCCCCCGGGGCATGCGACTGCTGTCACCGCTGATCCGGGCGCTGACGGTCGAGTATCTGCCGGGTCCGCTGGCCGGGCGACTTGGCATCGAGCGTGGCGTGGCGGGGGACGCGGTCTGGCGCCTGCTCGACCTGGTGTTGCCCCGCCTGTTAGCCGTCGTCCCGGATGCGTGGCGCCATGAGCGGCGTTATCTGGAGGCGCGGAAGCGCACTGAAGAGGGTAGGGTCGCCGACGATACCCTGTTAGATCGGGAGCCCTGAGGCGCCTGTTCGCGCCAACCCGAGTCGTTGCCGTGAGGCGCGGGACCCGTCATGGTGGGGGGATGAGTTTCCGTCTCTTCATCTCGATAGGTCTGGCACTGTCCGCCATCTCCGGAGACGCCCGAGCAGACCTGGAGGCGGGGGCGGCGGCGGTGAAGATCAATCCCGGAATCGGCGTTCCGATGGATGGCGCGATCTCGCAGAATCCGCCGGTGAAAGCCATCCACGATGACCTCCACGCGCGGTGCCTGGTGCTGGGCGACGGGGGCACGCGTTTGGCGTTTGTGATCGTGGACAATACCATGATTAGTCGCGAACTGATTGATCGGGCCAAAGCCGGGATCGAGGAGCGCACCGGCATTCCCCCCTCGCATGTCTGTGTCGCCGCCACGCACACGCACTCGACCCCGCGGGGGGTGATCGGCATGGTCGATGATGAGAGCCATCGGGACTATCTGGAGACGCTCGTCACACGGATCGTGGAGGCGGCGGTCGGGGCCGCCGGGCGGATGCGTTCAGCCACCCTCGGGTGGGGCAGTTTCCAGGAGCCGCGATTCGTTCACAACCGCCGCTGGGTGCTGGCGGAGGATCTCCGGGCGATGAACGTGAACCCCTTCGGCGAGCGGGGCGAGATCGTGAAGATGAATCCCGGCCGTGAAGGTCTCTTGAATCCGGCCGGACCGGTGGACGCGGAGGTTTTCGTGTTGTCGCTGCGGGAGAAAGAATCGGGCGCTCCACTGGCGGTGTTGTCGGCCTACGGCCTGCACTACGTGGGCGGGGTGCCGGCCGGTGAGGTGAGCGCGGACTACTACGGGGTCTATGCCCGTCGGCTGAAGGAGGCGCTGAATGCCGAGGGATTCGTGGGAATGATGGCCAACGGAACCAGTGGCGACATCAACGCGAACGACCTGACCCGGCCTCGCGAGAGCTTTGAACCCTACGAGAGAATGACGCATGTGGGCGGCGAACTGGCGCGCCAGACGGTAGGGATTGTTTCGGGGATCGATCATCCTGAGGTAGCCCCGATCCTGGCGGCGGCGACGACCGAACTGGAGCTACGCGTGCGAAAGCCGGACGAGAAACGACGCGCCTGGGCGGAGGAAATGCTGGCGAAAGCGGAGCCGGGCAAGCGTCTGTCGCGGGGGCAGGTATACGCGCGTGAGACGAGGCACCTGGCGGGCTATCCCGACACGGTTTCGCTGCCCATCCAGGTCTTCCGCATTGGTGAGCTGGCGGTGGCGCAGCTGCCTTGCGAAGTCTTTGCCGAGACCGGGCTCGCGATCAAGGCGGACAGTCCTTTTGCCGGATCGACCTTCACCATCGAACTGGCGAACGGCTACTTCGGCTATCTGCCGACGGCGAAACAATTCGAGTGGGGAGGCTACGAGACCTGGCCGGCGCGTTCCAGCCTGCTGGAGATCGAAGCCGAGGCCAAGATACGGGCTGCGGTGGGCGATTTGATGCGGCGACTGAGAGCGGGGCCGAATCCATGGAGGCGCCCGTGTGACGGAGTTGCCGCGGAGTTCGCTTGGGCTTACGTTGGAGAAGTTTCCTGATTGTGTGATCCATGAGTCGTCACTCGCGATTTTTTGTCCTGATACTGGTATTTCCGCTGATCGGTTTCGTCGGCGGAGTCCGGGCGGTGGACGATCCGGAGAGCCGCTGGCTACATGCCTATGTGCTCGCCCAGACCGGCAATCAACTCGCGGAAGAAGAGCTGTGGGGCCTGGCGATGGCGAATTACGCGGCCTCGTTGGAAGAGTTCGATAAGCTGTCGGGCGACTACCCTAATTTTCAGACTGAACTGGTTGGCTATCGCCGAGAGGAATTGAAAACCCGCCTGCGGGAAGCTGCGGAGTCCATCGACTCTGGAGAACACGACTTGGCCATGCTCTACGAGGATGTGATCGAAACCTCGCGGGTCGGCGCCAAGAGCCGGTACCGACTCGACTATGCCACTTCCTATCAATATCTCGTTCGCGCCCAGTGGCTGATGGATGATCTGGCGCGCAAGGCTCCCCCTCGCGCCATGAACGCTCTGGCCAAGCAGAAGACATTCATCGACGAGATCACGGAAGCCAGCCGGGAGTCCCTGATGCGCGAGCCGGACGGCCCGTTGAAAGTGCACAATATCGAGAAGGATTTCGCCGCCGCGGCCAACATCGCGATGAGCGATCTGCCTTCCTTCAGAGAGATCGAACCGGCGGCGTCGGGCATGTCGTCGGCGCTATTTCCGGACTCCCTCGTCGCCCAGGTGAGAGGGGAGTGGTATCGGTGAAGCTGGCGGGGGAAAAGTTGACTGATCGCCCGGGGTGCTTCGTCGGACACCCATGAAAATGGGGAGTATTCATGATTCCGGCAAGCTCGCTTTAGCGGTGGTTTCCGCGATGTTGTTTTTCCTGTCGGTGAACACCTCCGCGCAGGATCGGGGCGGACGGGAGATGCCGGAGTTCTGCGACTCCTCGTTGCCGCCGGTGCCGAATGCCTGGCGCGTGATCAGACCCGTGGAGGTGAAACGTTTCTGGGTCAGCCAGATACCGATGGTGCTGCCTCCCTCCCCGTATTCGCCGGGCTACGCCTACGATATGCCGCATTATCGGCGCCGTCTCGACGCTAGGAACGCGCTGGTGGAGAGGATACGCTGTGGGGCGCTGGATGAGAGAGCCTGTCACGAGGCCTTGCGACACAATATCCGCTACCATCGCCTTCGCGGCGAGAATGACGAGGCCGAACGACTCGAGTTGGACCTCCTGCGCGTCGAGGCGGTGTTGCGCGGCGATCTCGGGACCGTGGTGAAACTCGAGGAACTCAAGAATCAGGATCAACTGGAAAGGCTCGTCCGGGAGCAGGCCGAGTTGATCAGGCAATTGCGGCGGGACTTGGAACAATCCGGCGGGCGGAAAGTCAGAAATCCTTGAATGGCCCGCGAGGCTCCGCCTCGATCATGGTCTCGCGATACCAGGCATCGTAGCGCGTCTTGACCCGCTCGAGAATCTCGGGCTTTTCTTTCGAGAGATCGTTTTGCTCCCCGATGTCCTGGGAAAGATCGAAGAGCCCGCCGCCGCCCGCTCCCATGTCGGTCCACTTCCAGTTTCCGACCCGGGCCGCTCGCTGATCGCGGCGTTTCCAGAACATTTCCGTGCGTGGGCTTTCCGCTTCGCCGCGCAGGGTGGGCCACCAGTCGTGGCCGTCGAGCACGACGCCCTCGGGCAGCGTGGCGTCGGTGGCGGCGGCGAGACTGGGGAAAATTTCCAGGCTGCTGAGAAAGGCGTCGTTTTCCACCCCGGCGCGAACGCCTCCCGCCTTCCAGCGGACCAGGCTGAGAACGCGGACGCCGCCCTCCCAGGTCTGCGACTTGTGACCGCGCAAGGGACCGTTGTCGGCGCCACCGCTGCCGCCGTTGTCGCTGAAAAAGATGACAATGGTGTTGTCCGCGATTCCCTTTTCATCGAGGACGTCGAGCATTTTCCCGATCGAGGCGTCCATGCAGGTGACGGCGGCGCGGTAATCGCGATAGCGCTTCTCCCTGGTCGGGACGAGCACTTCCTCGCCATATTTCTTTCCCTTTTGAAAATCCT
This sequence comes from uncultured Verrucomicrobiales bacterium, assembly GCA_964439145.1. GTDB lineage: Bacteria > Verrucomicrobiota > Verrucomicrobiia > Verrucomicrobiales > DEV007 > JAEUHH01. Next base: position 58,335 of record CAYTNL010000002.1, on the reverse strand, counting down.
TCTCCACCGGCGGATACATCGCCTCGAACTCCGGCGGTGCCTGGACGGTACCGCGGATCTTGGGATCGAGCGCCGAGGAACTGTGCGGCGCGTTGAAGGGAACGTAGAGGAAGAAGGGCTCCTTGCCGGCATGGTTTTCGAGGAAGCGGAGCGCCTCGCGTTCGAACAGATAGGTGCAGTAGATGCCCTTGTCCTCCTCGGTGAGCGCGTCGTTGCGGAACATGCTGGGCACGCCGTAGCGCTCGTGGGTGTAGTAGTCGATGCCGGTGTTCACCAGCCCGTAGAAATCGTCGAAGCCGCGCGAGGTGGGGAGAAATCGGCGATGAATGCCGAGGTCCCATTTTCCGTAGATGCCGCTCCTGTAGCCGGCGGACTTCAGCATCGCGGGCAGGATCACTTCGCGCGTGTCCATGCCGCCGATGCGTTCCCAACTGTTCGCGTATTCCTCGGGATCGTATTTGTGTCCGTAGTCCGGCGCCTCGTTGCGGATCATGTCGTAGATTCCGTTGCGTTGCGGGTAGCGACCGGTGAGAAAGGCGGCTCGCGACGGCGTGCAGGCCGGCCAGGCGACGTAGAAATTCGTGAGCCGGGTGCCTTCGCGAGCCAGCCGATCGAGGTTCGGCGTGAGGATCTCGTCGTTGATGGCGCCGAGGTCGTGGTAACCCTGGTCGTCGGAAACGATCAGGAGGATGTTGGGCCTTTCGTCGGCATGGGCCGCGATGGAGCCGAGGAGTAGCAGGGAAAACAGGAGCCGATTCACTGGGGCATATTAGGAGCCATATAGGTGGCGGAGCAAGGCCGGGAATCAGTCGGAGCAGTGGTCGATTCGGTTCGAAAATTTTTCCAAAACCGCTAGATTTTGGCCTCTCTCAGCAGTCGAGAGTCCGGCAATCCCAACTCGGTCATTCCATCGTTCCACCCTTCACCCATGAAAACGCTTTCCCCTCGTCCGGTTCGTCTTCTGTTTGTCCTCATCCTGACCAGCATCTCGGTGGTTTCTCTGCCGAAGATTTCGGCTCGTGCCCAGGGATTTGGCCCCCAGTTCACGAGGCTGACTCCCCGGGGAGGAGATCTCGTGCAACGCGAGTTCGGCACCGCGGTCGCGCTTAGTGATCGCTTTCTCGCGGTGGCCGATCCTGGAAACGACGTGGCGGCCATCAACGCCGGAGCGGTCCAGATTTTCGACGCTCGCACCGGCCGCTTCCTGCGGAATCTCGTGGCCGGCGATGCCGCGCCCAATCAACGCCTCTTCACCTCCGTCGCCATCTCGGGTCCGCTCCTGGTCGCCGGTGCGACCTTCGGCGACGGAGTCGCGGCTCAGTCCGGGGCTGCCTACGTGTTCGATCTCCGGACGGGGCGCCAGATCGCCAAGCTGATCGATCCGGCCGGTCAAGTCGGCGCCCGCTTCGGCGATTCGGTCGCCATTCACGGCGACCATGTGGTGGTCGGTTCGCCGGTCAAGGATGGGTTCACCGGGACGGCTTTTCTTTTCCACGCTCGGTCGGGAACCCTGCTTGCGGAATGGCAGATCACTCCCGGTCTCCGTGCCGCCGGGGATCGGTTCGGCTCATCGGTGGCGATATGCGGAGGCTGGGGGCTCGTGGGAGCTTCCGGCGCGAGCGGGGGCGACGCTTTTTCGGGTAACGCCTACCTCTTCGAGGTAAGGGACGCCGGTGGGGCCGTGGTGACGGAGTTTGGGGATTTGCCGGCGGCGGATAGCATCGTCAACGACCTGTTCGGCGCGAGTGTGGCTTTGGACGGGCGTTATGCGGTCATCGGGGCGCCCGGTAGGGACGAGTTCGGACCGGATCTTGGCGCGGCTTATGTCTTTGATGTGACTACGGGCAATCAAATCAAGAAACTGGTGCCCGATGGTGTCACCGGAGTCGATCTTCTCGGTCGAAGAGTGGCGATTTCGGGGAGCCTCGCCCTGGTGGCTACCGACAAGAATCTGGTTCTCCTTTACGATTTATCGGGAGATGAGACCGATCTCTCTCAAGTGGTGAACCTGCGTCCTCTCGAGGTGGGTCAGTTCGGATTCGCCTACGGAGAAAGCGTCGCGCTGTGCGGCAATCGCGCGCTGATCGGGGCTCGGGCCTTTGATGGCGGGATCAACATGGGGGCAGCCTATCTGGTTCAGGATTTGGCGGGTGGATTGCCGCTGGACTTCGTGGCCCGACGTCGGGGCCTTGCCGACGGGGTGGTCGACGCCACCTTTGGAAATTTCCGTGAGGTATTCATCAACCCCAACGGCAAGGTGTCGCTGTTGGCCAATCTGGCGGGACCCGGCACCGCTGGAGGAAAGACCCAGGGAATCTGGGCGGAGAATCCTTCCTTTGTGGCGCCTCCTTTGTTGGTGAAGAACGCCCTGAGCGGCGAGGATCTCACGACTATCTTCCTGCCGGGCGTTTCCGTGGCCGGCATTCAGCGCACCACTTTCAATCGCGCCGCGACCGGGTTCGCTCTTGGCACTCTGCGAGGCGCGGGAGTGACGATGCGGAACAACGGCATGATCGCCAGCTTTGGTGCGGGCATCACCGTGGTGGCCTTGCGAACCGGTCCCACGTTGGCGTTCGGCGGGGCCGGGGCCGAGGAGATTCTTCGTTTCAATGATCTGGCCCAGGCTCGGCTTTTCGATTTGGCGGCCGTGGCTTACCAGATGCGAGTGGGCACGGGCGCGGTTTTTTGGGGAAATGACTCCGGCATCTTGAGCGTGGATCCGATTGGCAGCGTCTTCGGCACCGACACGGGTGAGGGCAGAGTGATTCCTCCGGGCGGTCTCGACACGTTCGGGCAGTTCTTCGGACGCGTCGCCCAGTCGCGGGGCACGACCGCCCGTGGCTTCGGCGCTTTCGTGGTGTCGGGGCTCGACGGATCGTCACGCCAGCAACTGTTCGTCGATGATATCTTCAGCGATCCCGTGGGAGGTCCCACTCAGGGAGATGCGGCTCCGGGTGCCGTGGGTGGGGCGGGACCGGCAACGGTCCGCGGTTTCCTCGGAGAAACGGTCGATGGGGGCGATTTCCTCGTCTGGCGAGCCGCGCTCACCGGACCGGGGCTGCCGGGGCCGCTCCGCGAAGGCCTCTGGTCCGAGTCCGGAGGCGGCGCCAAGGTCGTGCAACGCGGTGAGATCCTGGATCCCGCCAACGAACCGGGGGTGAAGGCGGCGCGTATTCTCGGATTCTGGACCTCAGAATCGTCCGACGTCTTCCTGCTCCTCAAACTGGCGGGACCCGGAATCACCGCCGCCAACGACTGTGCCTTCTATCGCTGGGATGCGACCGCGGGAACTCTGGCGCGCCTGTTGCGCGAGGGAGACGCGGTCGGTGGCGGCGACGGAGCGCGCGTCGGCGTGATCCAGCGCGTCACCGTGGGCGACGGCGGTCGCTACCTCTTAGCCTGCTCCCTGACCGGAGTTTCCGCCGCGACCAACCAGGCTCTTCTGGCGGGAGACGGTCTCCAGACCGAGCCCGCGCTGCGCCTGCCCTATGTGGCGTTGCGGAAAGGCGTGAAATACAGTTCCGGACTCAACGCGATCACCGCGATTCGCGGCCTCACTTTCCAACCCAACACTGATCGCACCGGCGCCGGAGGGAAGGGGCTCGGGCAGGCGGTGAACGCCGCCGGCGAAGCGGCACTGACGATCACCTTCGACAATGGAGCCGTCGAGGTGATGAAAGGCGGACTGTGAAGGGTGGGACAGGATTCAACAGGGTTGGGTCGGTGACGTGACCCTGTTGGGTGAAACGGCGGGGGCGCAGGCGCGTGCTTGACCGGGCAGGGCGATCCGGGGACAGTTTCGGGACCGATGACGAAATCTCCAGCCCACTTCGTCGGGGTCCTCGTCCTGGCCGGGACGAGCGTGATCCCGTCCGCTTTCGCCGAGGTCGATTTCGAGACCGAGGTGCGCCCCATCCTCGCGGAGAAGTGCCTGCTCTGCCACGGTCCGGATGACGAGAAGGGCGGCCTGCGCCTCACCGGGATCGATTTTGCCGCGCGGGAACTCGACTCGGGCGTCCACGGTATCGTGCCGGGAAAACCGGAGGCCAGCGCGGTGATCGACCGCATTCATGCCGAGGACCCGGACGAAGTCATGCCGCCGCCTGACAAGGCCGAGCCGCTGACCGCCCAGGAAAAGGACACCCTTCGCCGCTGGATCGCCGAGGGTGCCGAGTGGCCGAAGCACTGGGCCTACACGGATCTCGAAAAACCGGAACCGCCGGCGGTGAATCAGGCCGACTGGGTGAAGAATCCCATCGATGCCTTCGTACTCGCGGGGCTGGAGAAGAAGGGGATCAAGCCGTCGCCGCCCGCGGATGCCGTTTCCCTGATTCGTCGGCTCTACGTGGACCTGATCGGGTTGCCGCCGACGCCGGAAGAGGTGGAGCGTTACCGGAAAGACCTGGAAACCGGAGGCGATACGGCGGTTTCCCAATTGATCGATGATCTCCTCGCCAGTGATCGTTTCGGCGAGCGCTGGGGGCGTCATTGGCTGGACAAGGCGCGCTACGCCGACAGCGATGGCTACGAGAAGGACAACAACCGGCCCGATGCCTGGCGCTACCGCGACTGGGTGATCGACGCCATCAACGACGACCTGCCCTTCGACCGTTTCACCATCGAGCAGTTCGCCGGGGACCTGTTGCCCGATGCCGATCCCGAGCAGGTGTTGGCGACGGCGTTCAATCGGCAGACCCTGACCAACACCGAGGGCGGCACCGACAAGGAACAGTGGCGGGTGGCGGCGGTGATGGATCGCGTCGAGACGATGGGCGCGGTGTGGATGGGGCTGACCCTGACTTGCGCCCGTTGCCACACCCACAAGTACGACGAGATCACGCAGGACGAGTACTACCAACTGTTCGCCTACTTCAACAACGGCGACGAGACCAGCGCCAAGGTGATCGAGTCCGAGGAGGCCTGGGCGAAATACGAGACGGCCATGAAGGCGCACCGGGAACACCTGGAAAAGGCGCGCGCGGCGGCGGCGGCGGCGAGAAGAGATCTCGAGAATCGCATGCTCGACTGGGAGGCGCGGGCGCAGTCCTGGATCGCGGAAGGCAACGCGGTCAAGTCTCCGGAATTCGCGGCGATCCAGCCGGCCAAGGTGGAGGGGCCGAAAGGGGTGAACTTTTCGATCGAAGATGACGGAGCAGTGCTGGTCGGCGGGGACAATCCCGACGAGGCCACCTACACGCTGACGGGAAAACTGCCGGCTGGAACCGTCACCGGGATTCGGCTGGAAGCCCTGACGGACGATTCGCTTGGTGGAAAGGGGCCGGGAAGGATGGCTCGGGGAAACTTCGTGCTCGGAAAGCTCACGCTCTCCGTGAAGGGCTATGCCTACAATCCGCTTGTCTTCTCGGAGGCGAAGGCCGGCTTCGCGCAGGGTGGTTTCGATCCGAATCTCGTCATTTCTCCGGACTCGACCCAGGGGAAGGATCGCAAAGGCTGGGCGGTGTCGCCGGAGCAGGGAAAGCCCCACGAGGCGGTTTTCGCCCTGGCGCAGCCGGTGGTCTTGAAGGAGCCCACCGAGTTCACTCTCGTGCTCGATCAGAACTACGGCGGACAGCACACCCTCGGGAAGTTCCGGATTTCGGCGATGACCACGCCGACAGAGATGGTGATTCCGAAGGCGCAACGGCACACTTTACAGAAGGCGCCCGACCAGCGCACTACCGAGGAACAGGCCGCTTTGCTGGCGTGGTTCGCGCGCATCGACGAGAAGACGGCTCCGCTCCTGGCCGAGGTGAAAGCCATCGAAGCCAAACTGCCCCGCAAGCCGGAGATGGATGTGCGCGTCATCAGGGAACGCTCGGGTGATCGCCGGATGACGCATGTGCTGCACCGGGGCGAGTTCAAGCAGCCCGCGGATGCCGTCGAAGCCGGGACGCTCTCTGTGTTGCCGCCGGTCGAGCATCGCGGCGGGGCGGGGGACCGGCTCGATCTGGCACGCTGGCTGGTGAGTGGGGAAAATCCGCTGCCGCCCCGCGTCGTGGCCAATGAGATCTGGGCGAATTTGTTCGGCGAGGGCATCGTGGCCACGCTTAACGATTTCGGGGTGCGCGGGGATCGGCCCACGCATCCGGAACTGCTCGACTGGATCGCCGCGGAGTTCGTTGGCAACGGCTGGTCGCGAAAGAAACTGATCAAGACGATCACGCTGTCGAACACCTACCGACAGAGTTCGGATCACCGGCCGGAACTGACGGACATCGATCCCAAGAATCACCTGCTGGCGCGGCAGAATCGATTCCGGGTCGACGCCGAGATCGTGCGAGATTTTTCGCTGTCGGCGGCGGGGTTGCTTTCGGACAAGATCGGCGGTCCGAGCGTGTTTCCCCCGATTCCGCCGGGCGTGGCCGATGTGAACTACAACTCGGCGTTCAAGTGGAACGTTAGTCCCGGCGAGGATCGCTATCGGCGCGGCATGTACACCTTTTTCAAACGGACGGCACCGCACCCGAACCTGATGACCTTCGACTGTCCGGACTCGAATGTGACCACGGTTCAACGCACGAGATCGAACACCCCGCTGGCGGCGCTGATCACGCTGAACAACGAGACCTTCGTGGAGGCGTCTCAGGCCTTGGCGAAGCGGGTGCTTACAGACCTACCCGCCGCGGACGACCGCGCGCGACTCGATCACGCCTTCCGACTCTGTCTGTCCCGCGCTCCCGAACCGACGGAGACGGATCGGCTCGGGAGCCTGCTGGAAACCTCGCGGGCCTGGTATCGTCAGAACCCCGAGGCGGCCAAGACCTTCATCGGCAATTATGCGGTCGAGTCGGCGTCTCCCGTGGAAACCGCCGCCTGGATCGCCACTCTGCGCGTGGTGCTGAACCTCGATGAATTTCTGACCCGTAGTTGATCAGGCAAAGGGATCCTCGCCCAGGCTTTCCAAGTCGGCGAGATCTTTCAAACGACCACTTGCCCGCTTGTTTTTGACGTAGTCCTCGTAACCAAGGAAAGGAAGTTCGATGCCATCCCAGACCACCAGTTTCCTTTTGTCGAAGCAGTCATCGAACTCGACGCCGTCGATATTCGATACCAGCTCGATGCGGTTCGGTTCCCGCCCCATCCAGAAAATGTTCTTGTCGGGTGCGAAGAAGTCGTCCGCGATGGGTCCGGGTGCACCGAATTCGGCCAGGGCCCGTCGGATTCGATCAGCGTTCGTCCGATCGACTGCGACCCAGATATCGACGTCCCGCGTCGCTCTCGGCCAACCGTGCACCGCCAGCGCCCAGCTTCCGGTAACCAAATATCTCACCTGGTTGCGATTGAGGATCTCGAAGAAATCCCTGAAGTCCGGAGGCAGTTGCTTCTTCTCCATAGAAAATCTCCTTCAGATGTTGGACCAGGGAAAGTCGTTCGGCGGGAGTCATCCGCGCATAGGCCTCGCGATTGTCCCGAGTCTGTTCGCTGGCACTGCCGTTGCCGGATTGCCAGCCTTCTCTCCGTTTTCCGCTCACACTTACCCATTGATCTGATATGTCCCCTTTGCAATCCCACATCGCCCGCTCGCGGCGGGAATTTCTCACCACCTCGGCCAGTGGATTGGGAGGCATCGCACTCGGATCCATGCTGGCCCAGGACGGTTTGCTCAATGCCGCGACCGCCAAGGATCCGGCGGAGTTCGCCCGATTGAAGCCGCATCACGATGCCAGGGCGAAGGCCTGCATCTTCATTTTCATGGCCGGGGCGCCGTCGCACATCGACCTGTTCGATCCCAAGCCGAAGCTCAACGAGCTGCACGGGCAGAAGCTGCCCAAGGAGATACTCGACAAGGCGCGCTTCGCTTTCATCAAGCCGGATACGGCTACCCTGATGGGCTCGCCGCGAAAGTTCACGAAACATGGCGAGAGCGGGATGGAGTTTTCCGACCTGCTGCCGAACCTGGGAAGCTGCGCGGACGATCTCTTGATGGTTCGCTCGCTGCACAGCGAGGAGTTCAACCATCATCCCGGCCAACTCATGATGCAGTGCGGGGTATCGCGATTCGGGATGCCGACGATGGGATCGTGGCTCAACTACGGGCTGGGCTCGGAGTCGAAGAATCTGCCGGGCTATGTCGTGCTGACGGCCGGTCGGGGATCTTCGGGCGGCTCGACGCTGTGGCAATCGGGCTTCCTGCCCTCGAATTATGCCGGCGTGCTGTTTCGCAACCAGGGTGAGCCGGTGCTGAACCTGAAGAATCCCGACGGGCTGCCCCCGGAGCTGCAACGGGCCGGGTTGGACGCGATCCGCGATCTCAATCAGCGTCGCTACCAGGAAGTACACGATCCCGAGATCGCGAGCCGCATCGCCAACTACGAACTGGCCAATCGCATGCAGACGGCCGCGCCCGAACTGGTCGATCTGTCCAGTGAATCGCGGAGGACATTGGAAGCCTACGGTGTGGACCGGCCCGAACCGGAAGGTTCGAATTTCCGGGGATCGCTACCGGGGCTGCGGACCTACGACACTTTCGCCCGGAACTGCCTGCTGGCGCGCCGACTCGTCGAGCGCGGGGTGCGCTTCATCAACATCATTCACGCGAGCTGGGACCAACACTCCGAACTGGACAAGAATCACGGCTACAACGCCGGGGCGGTCGATCAGCCCATCGCGGCTCTGATCAAGGACCTGAAACAGCGCGGGCTGCTGGACTCGACGATGGTGGTCTGGGGCGCGGAATTTGGCCGCACACCGCTGGGCGAAAACCGACCGGGACGCGACTCGAACACGGGGCGGGATCATCACCCCTTTTGCTTCACCACACTGATGGCCGGTGGGGGGCTGAAAGGCGGGATGGTTTACGGCGAGACTGACGAGATCGGCTGGAACGTGGTCGACAAGCCGGTGCACATCAACGATCTCCACGCCACCATGCTGCATCAGTTCGGACTCGATCACCTCAAGCTGACCTATCGCTTCCAGGGACGCGACTTCCGGCTCACCGACGTCGGTGGCAAGGTGATCCGCGACTGGATCGCTTAAGGAAACACTCAGGATCGACTCATCAGCTCCCGAAGTCGGTCGCGCTCGTCGGAGCCGGGACGCGGGACGGACTGCTCGTAGCCGAACACCGTTTCCAGCGAGGCCGACCCGAATCGGTCGTCGAGGATCTCGAAATGATCGGGGGTGACGAGGTGCGGATGTTCGACTCCGCAGCTGTGGCTGAGTTTGAGCAGCTCCATTCTGAGGGTGACGAGGTAGTTGGCCAGGCGCGCGGATTTCAGCGTCGGGTCGAGGCCCGCCATGAGCCAGGGATGATGCGTGGCGATGCCGGCGGGGCAATGGCCGGTGTGGCAGCGCTGGGCCTGGATGCAGCCGATGGCGAGCATGGCTTCGCGGGCGACGGCGATCATGTCGCAGCCGAGCGCGCAGGCCAGCAGGGCGTCGATGGGAAAGCCGAGTTTCCCCGAACCGATGAAGACGATCTTGTCCTGGAGATCGTGGCGGAGAAACTCGCGATAGACGCGGGTGAAACCCACCTTGAAAGGCAGGGCGACATGGTCGGTGTAGGAAAGGGGCCCGGCGCCGGTGCCGCCCTCGCCGCCATCGATGGTGATGAAGTCGGGAGCGCGATCGGTGGTCGCGGAAAGGTGGGCGAGTTCGGTCCAGAAGGCCGCCTCGCCCACGGCCGACTTGATTCCCACAGGGAGTCCGGTGGCCGCGGCAATCGTTTCGATGAAGTCGAGCAGGCCGTCGACATTGTGAAAAGCGGTGTGACCGGCCGGGCTCGCGCAGGTGACGCCGACAGGGATGCCCCTGGCGTCGGCGATGTCGCGAGTCACCTTTTCTCCCGGCAGCAATCCGCCGATGCCCGCCTTTCCTCCCTGGCTCAGTTTGATTTCGATGGCGCGGATACCGGGTTGGGCTTCCACCGTGGCGACCAGTTTTTGGAGATCGAAGCGACCAGCGTCGTCGCGAACCCCGAAATAGGCGGTGCCGATCTGGAGAATGAGCTCGCCGCCGTGGAGATGATGCCGCGACAGGCCTCCCTCGCCGGTATTCTGCAAAGCTCCGGCCAACTGGCAGCCGCGATTGATCGCCTCGACGGCGGCGGAGCCGAGCGAGCCATAGCTCATGCCCGAGACGTAGACCATGGATACGGGTCGGAATGCCTTCGCGCGTCCCCGATGGGCGCCGAGGATCTTGGCGCAGGGCAGGCGATATTCGGGATCGTGGCCGGGCTCCCCGGGATGGGGGTGGTTGAGGGGGAAAGCGGCGTGCTTGACGATGAGATAGTTGGAGGAGTTCTCGAGATCGTTGTCGGTGCCGAATCCGAAATAATTGTTCTCCTTTTTCGATGATGCATAGACCCACCGGCGCTGATCGCGTGAAAAGGGCCGTTCCTCGTCGTTGTCGGTGACGATATACTGACGCAGCTCCGGACCGATGGTTTCGAGGAGATACCGGAAGTGCCCGATGATGGGGAAGTTGTGAAGGATGGCGTGTTTTCTTTGGGTGATATCCCACACCAGCAGGGCGAGGAGGGTCACCAGAAACACGGAGAGGGAAATCCAGAGCCACATCATGGCGGGAGTTTATCTCAGGGCGTTGACGAAATCAGGTGGAGATAGCGATCAGCCAAAGAATTCGCCTGATCTGTGTTTTATAATTGAATTTAAAAACAATAAAATTTATAATTAAGAGAATGTTTTCCCTGAAATTCTGAGTGGTGAGTCGTAAACCGTGGCTTTGGCCTGATGGCCTCCTGTGGTACGTGATGCTCGTGCTGGGCTGGTCCCACTCGTGGGCGACCGCGGACGACTCCGCGCGCTTGCCTGATTTGCAGAATGTTCAGTTTCATCGCCTTGGCACCGAGGACGGATTGCCATCGTCCGCGGTCACTTGTGTGGTCGATGACGCCGAGGGGGGCGTATGGCTGGGCACCGATTCTGGACTTTGTCGCTACGACGGGTCGGAGTTGAGGGTGATTCACTGGGACAATCGTGATCTGGAGAGCCTGAGCAGCGACCATGTCTCGGCACTGGTCCGCGGTCCCGAGGGCGAGATCTGGGTGGGCACCAGCAACGGCGGGCTCAATCGTTTCGATCCGGTAACGGAGCAGAATGTGAGGTTTTCCGGATCCGAGGGCTTGCCGAGCAATGAGATCGTGGCTTTGGCGGTGGATCACGCGGGTGAGCATCTGTGGGTGGGCACCGGGGAAGGCTTGGCGCGGATCCGATTCTCGGATCAGCGGGTGACACGATTCTCCGGCGCGGCTTCGGGGGTGCGCGTTTCGGTGTTGAAAGCCATGTCGAATGGCGATCTGTGGGCGGGGATGCTCGATGGACGTCTTTTTCACTGGGATGCCGACCAGAATCGCCTGGGACTGAAATGGCGCGCGACCACCGCGATCACCGCGCTGACCATCGATCAACACGAGGCGCTCTGGATCGGAACTCAAGGGACGGGCTTGTTCCGTTTGTCGTGGGATGAGGAGGAAGTCCGCGTCTTGCCTGGCTTCCAGGCGGGACTGACCCCGGCGCAGGTGCCGGGAAAAGTGGTGACCGGATTGCACTGTGACCGGCGGGGGCATCTGTGGGTGGCGACTCCCCAGGGGCTGGCGCGACTGGATCGGGCCACGAGACGATCCGCCTTCTATCGCACCGATCCGCTGGACATCGGCAGTCTATCGGGAAACCTGATCAACGCTCTTTGGGAAGACTCGCGGTCCATTCTATGGCTTGCCACCGACGGGGGGGGCATCAGCCGCCTCGAACTGGATCGTTTCGGATTTGCCCAGGTGAATCTGCGTTCCCCAGACACCGGTCGCCTGGCCCATTCGGCCATCTGGGCATTTCGTGAGAGGCACGATGGATCGGTCTGGGTGGGGACGGAGTCGGGCCTGAAACGCTGGCATCCTCTGAGTGGCTGGCAGGGAGAGTCGGGCAGGGCGGCGGTGACCGAAGAGAATTTTCCCGGTGGCGAGAGCGAGCCTTTTGTCCAGGCTGTCTGGGAAGACGGACTGGGACGGATTTGGATGGGCACCCGTGGTGAGGGACTGTTGCGGGCCAATCTCGACGGATCGGTGTCGCGGCTCTCGCATCAATCCGGCAAAGCGGCGGGATTGCCCCACGACTCGGTGACGGTCCTCCACGAGGATGTCGACGGTCATCTCTGGATCGGTACCATGGGCGGCGGCGTGGTGCGCTGTGTGGAGGTGGGCGGTGAGGTGTCCTTTCTCTCGGCCATCACGGAGCATCCCATGGCAACCGAAGGGGGGAACGCCGTCGAGGAACTCTCCGATCTGCCCGAATGCCGTCACGTCACCGCCATCACTCGCGACGCGGCCGGTCGTACCTGGGTGGCGAGTTGGGAAGGGCTGTTTTTGCTGGACCGCTCGCCGGGACGTCTGACCCACTATCGGGCGCTTTCTCCCAGCCCGGAGAATCTCAGCAGTGAGGGCCTGTTGAGTCTGGATGGCGATGCCCGGGGCTATCTCTGGATCGGCACGGTGAACAGCGGGCTGAACCGGCTCGATCCCGCCACTGGCCAGGTGGCGCGCTATACCCGGCAGGATCACGGGCTGCCGAGTGACCGGATCGCGGGCATCCTCGTCGATGAGCGGGGATACATCTGGGCGAGCACCGGGCGTGGCCTGGCGCGTCTCGATCCGGAGACCGGCGAGGCGAGGAGTTTCGGAGAATCCGATGGGATCCAACGCGGCGCTTTCCATCCCGGCGCCGTGTCGCGTCTGCGATCAGGCGACCTGCTCATGGGCGGAGCCAGCGGTTTCAACATCATTCAGCCCGGGCGCCTGCCCGCCGAGACTCTCCCCGAGGCGCCGATCCTTGCCGGACTCACCATTTCCGGAGAGCCGCTCACTCCCCGACCGGGAGGGCCGTTGCGGGCGCCTCTGTCACGGACGGAGGAAGTCCGCCTGCCTTTCGACTCCCAAAGCCGCCTCTCGATTCGTCTCGCGCCGTCGGGAATCATCAGCGAGGACCGCTTTCACTACCGCTTTCGCCTGGAGGGTCAGGAAATGCACTGGTCGATCGCGGACAGCGATCCCCAGGCGATCTATACCGGGTTGGGTCCGGGCAGATATCGTTTTCTCGCCCAGACATCCCTCGATGGCAGAAAGTGGAGCGAGGACACGGCCACGCTCTCGCTGGTGATTCTCCCTCCGTGGTATCGCACCTGGTGGGCGTGGGGCTTGTTCGGTGTCGGAGCCGGTTTGCTCGTCTGGCTCAGTTCCACCTGGTTCAACCGGGCCCGGTTGCAATATCAACGCCGGATGCGGGAGAAGGCGGAACAGCAACGCGACCGTGCCGAGGCCGAGCTGGCGCGTCAGTTGCAGCAGGGCCTGCTGCTGGAGCAGGCGGGACGGGAGATCGGACGTGATCGCGACGGAGTGGGGATCTTTGGCAGCGCCGTGCGTTTGGTCGCGCGCCAGTTCGGCGCGGATCACTGCGCCATCCTTTCCTGCCTGCGCGAGGACGAGGCCGGGACGGAGGTGTCGGCCATCCGCTGGCTGGCTTCGAGTCCTGAAGCGACGGGTAAGGAGGCGCCACCCGAGGAGGTCAGCGTCGCGCTGTGGGAGCTGATTCGTGATCACGAGATCTGCCGCATCGACGACGCGGCCAACTCTCCCGCCGGGCGGGTGCTACGGGAGCATTGGGTGGGCGACGGCGAGATCATTGTCCACCGGACCTCTTTCCTCGATGAGGTGAACGGAGTCATCCTGCTCCGGACGCCTCCGCCACCGGCCGGGTCGGCGAAGAGCGTGGCCGGGGAAACGAACCACCAGATGCTGAGCGCCCTTTCGCGGCAGATCGGCACCGCCATTGCCCAGTGGCGCATCGCGGAGAAAGAACGCGTCCATCGCGGCGTGTTGGAGGCGGCGCGGAAATCGGCCGAATCCGCGAACCAGGCGAAGAGCGACTTCCTCGCGAAGATGACCCACGAGTTGCGCACCCCCCTCAACGCGATTCTGGGATTCTCCGAGGTGATGAACGAGGACCCGGAGTTGAATGATCGTCAGCGGGAGGTCATGGCCATCATCAACAACAGCGGAGAGCACCTCCACGAAGTCATCAACGGGGTGCTCGACCTCGCCAAAATCGAGGCCGGGAAGATCGAGCTGTATCCGGTCCGATTCGATTTGGAGCGCATGCTGCGTTCCCTGCACAAGATGCTTAGTCTGCGGGCCCGGTCGAAGGGGCTGGCCTTTCCGCTAGAGCTGCTGACAGCCCTGCCCAGAGCGGTCGAGACGGACAAGGGCAAAGTGCGCCAGATCCTGATCAATCTGTTGGGCAATGCCATCAAGTTCACCGACAGCGGGACGATCCGTCTCGCCGCCTGGGCCGAGGCGGCCGGTGGGGTGACGGTGGTGGATGGGTCGAAAAGGCGGCCCGTGCGGGTGTTTTTCGAGGTGAGCGACACCGGGAAAGGCATCGCCGCCGACGAGATCGATTCGCTCTTCGATCAGTACACCCAGACGGAGTCGGGCAAAGGCGCGGCTGACAGCACCGGACTCGGGCTGACGATTGCCAAGGCCTTCGCCGAGCTGCTGGGCGGGCGGATCGAGGTGCGCAGCGAGTTGGGCGAGGGCACCACTTTCCGGCTTTCCATTTCCTGCGATGAGGTGGTGATGGACGCGAAGGAAGCCGCCCTCGTCGAGACGGATTCCCGCGGTGGTTTCGGTCGCCGGGATTCTCCCGATCACACGCCCCGGGTCAGGCGTCTGGCCGCGGGACATCCCGAGGTGCGTATTCTCATCGCCGAGGACCAGATGCCCAATCGTCTGCTCCTCAGAAAACTCCTCGAGCCGGCCGGCTTCACTCTGCGCGAAGCGGAGGACGGGGCGGCGGCGGTGGATCGTTGGCGCGAGTGGCATCCCCACCTCATTCTCATGGATGAACAGATGCCCCACCTCACCGGACGTGAAGCCACCCGGGCCATCATCGACGAGGCCGCCAGCGAGGATGCCATCGAGGAAGCCGGAGCCGGCGGAGCCCTGCCGGTGATCGTGGCACTGACGGCTTTCGCGCTGGATCAGAGCCGCAGCGCGGCTATCGAGGCGGGTTGCTCGGATTTCCTGGCGAAGCCTTTCCGGAGTGAGGAACTGTTCGGAGTCATTGCCCGGAATCTGCCCCAACTCCGCTTCGAGGCCGACACGGATCGCGCACCGGTCGACGCCGACGCCGTGATGCTGGCCAGCTGACCCGACCGCTCGTCGTGTGGTGGGGGCAAAAAAAAACCGGCCCGGGGGATTCCCGAGCCGGTCTTTTGTAGAGAGGTGAGTCAACAGGGTTGGGTCGCCGACCCTACCCATGTTGAATGAGGGGGCGATCACTCCTCGTCCGGGGTGGATTCGCCGGGACGCCACTCTTCCTGGGCGATGTTGAAGGCCTGCTCGAGTCCGACGAGGTCGGAGCTGGGACGCAGGGCTTCGAAAGCGGCGGTCTCCTTCTTGAGCTCTTCCTCGCTGTATTCGGCGGCTTTGATGGAGAGGCCGATGCGGCGCTCGACACGGTCGACTTTGATGACGCGGGCTTCCACCTCGTCGCCGACTTTGAGGACATCCTTGACCTTGGCCACGTGGTCTTCGCTGAGCAGCGAGATGTGAACGAGACCGTCGATATCGTCCTCGAGCTGGATGAAGGCGCCGAAGCTGGCGATCTTGGCGACGGTGCCCTTGACGAGATCGCCGACTTTGAAGCGGCCGTCGATGGCGTCCCAGGGATCGGTCTCGAGCTGCTTGATACCGAGGCTGATGCGTTGGTTGGTCTTGTCGATGTCGATGACCTGGGCTTCGATCTCCTCGCCCTTCTTGAGCATTTCGCTGGGGTGGTTGATCTTGCGGGTCCAACTGAGGTCGGACACGTGGATCATGCCGTCGATGCCATCCTCCAGTTCCACGAAGGCGCCGTAGGCGGTGAGGTTGCGGATCTCGCCCTTGATGGTGCTGCCGATGGGGTAGCGGGCGTCGACGTCGTCCCACGGGTTGGGATCGAGCTGGCGCACGCCGAGGGAGATTTTCTGCTCCTCCTTGCTGACGGCGAGGACGACGGCTTCGACTTCCTGATCGAGGTTGAGCACGTCGCTGGGGCGGGTGATGCGCTTGGTCCAGGAGAGTTCGGAGACGTGGATGAGGCCTTCGACTCCCTGTTCGAGTTCCACAAAAGCGCCGTAGGGGACCAGCTTGGTGATCTTGCCCTTGACGGTGGAACCCATGGGGTATTTGGCGTCGATGTTTTCCCAGGGGTTGTTCTGGAGTTGCTTGAGGCCGAGGGAGACGCGCTCCTTTTCCTTGTCGACGTCGAGGATCTGGACGGTGAGTGTCTGACCGATGACGAGCATCTCGCTGGGGTGGTTGATGCGGCCCCAGCTCATGTCGGTGATGTGCAGGAGACCGTCCATGCCCTGGAGGTCGATGAAGGCGCCGAAGTCGGTGAGGTTCTTGACCTGGCCTTCGACGGTGTCACCGATCTTGACGCTGTCGAGGAACTGGGCCCGCTGCTCGGCGCGCTCGGCCTCGATGACTTCGCGGCGGCTGAGGACCACGTTCTTGCGATCGTCGTTGATCTTGACGATCTTGAACTCGTAGATGTTGCCGACGTATTCGTTGAGATCCTTGGGCGGAATGATGTCGATCTGGGAGCCGGGGAGGAAGGCCTCCACGCCGACGTTGACCATGAGGCCGCCCTTGACGACGGATTTGACCTTGCCCTTGACGAGGCCACCCTCGTTGAAGACGCCGACGATCTTGTCCCAGTTCTGTTTGTGGGCGGCTTTTTCCTTGGAAAGGATGACCATGCCCTCGTCGTTTTCGAGTTTTTCGAGCAGGACCTCGACTTCGTCGCCGACGGCGAATTCTTCGTCCTCGAATTCCGAGATGGGGATGATGCCCTCGGACTTCGCGCCGATGTCGACGATGACGTACTGCTTCTTGATCTCGAGGATCGTCCCGTTGACGATCGAATTCTCGCGATAGCTGCGGAAGTTGCTCTCGATGAGCTGGGAGAGAGCGGGGTTGGTGGATTGGATGGCTACTGCCATGATATGTCTTGGGTTAGGGTTGGGTTGTTTGGTTGATTCGGCCTGCCGACGATTGCCCCATGTGGATCCGAGTCCTCGGGGCGCCTGCGACTCGGGCGAAGAGAACGGCTATACTCGCCCGGATGGGCCTGATGGCAAGGGGAAACTCGGGCCCGGTTCAGGTCTCGCCGGGGTCCGGTTCCCGCTCGGAATCAAGGGCGTTGCCGGGTCGCATGGTGCCGCAATTCCAGCATTCGCCGAATTCTTTTTCCACAAACTCGCCGCAGTTCTGGCAGGTCCAGTCGGTGAGGGTGGCGGTGTCGGGGGGGCGGTATTCCTCGAGCAGTTTCAGGGCGCGCTCATAGTCGCCCTCGTCAACGACCCATAGTTCGGGAAAGACCTCGGTAAAGGGGATCTCGCCCGAGCCGACCTGGGCGCTCTGGTTTTTGATCAGTGTGGCGATGCCCTCCGATTCCAGGATGGCTTGGAAATGACCGACGCGGGCGAACTCGAGGTGCTCGTAGATTTTTTTCATCGTTAGGAGACTGGCTCAGATGGGGGCGGGTTTTTCCCCGATCTGGGGACGTCCCGGCTCATGAGCGTAGCAGTGGGCGAGTCCGATGGCGAGCGCGTCGGCGGCGTCGGGTTCGGGGGTCTCGGTAAGGCCGAGGAGGGCGCGCATCATGAAGGCGACCTGTTGCTTGTCGGCGGCGCCGCGTCCGACGACGGCCTGTTTCACGCGTTTGGGGGCGTATTCGTAGATCTCCAGGCCGTGCTCGGCGGCGGCGAGTAGGGCGGCGCCGCGGGCGGCGCCGAGGGTGATGGCGGTCTTGAAGCTCTGGACGAAGATCACGCCTTCGACCGCGCAAACCTCCGGCCGGTGGGCGGTGATGAGGTCGTGGATCTGCTCGCGTATCCTCACCAGGCAGCCCGATTGTCGGAGCCGGGGGGGATTCTTGATGGTCCCGTAGGCCAGCGCCCGGTAGAGGACTTTCCCGCGTTGACCCTCGGGCGGCCGCTCCTGCTCGATCACGGCGTAGCCGGTGTTGCGCAGGGCGGGGTCGATCGCGAGGACACGCATTTTCCAGTAATGAGTGATGAGTGGATCAGCGATGAGTCATTGGTGGAGAAATACTCAATGAACTCATCACCACGAACTACTCACCAACCACTGAGAACTATCGCCGTCTCCGCTTTCCGCCACCTCCGCGCTTGACCCGAATGGGACGGGGCGGGGAGTCATCGAGCAGGGCGGTGTAGATGTAGTCGAAGCCCTCGAGCTTTCTCCGCTCGATCTTCTGGCCGATGTAGTTTTCGACCGCTTTGGCGAAGTCGGCCTCGTCGGCGGAAAGAATGGTGAAGGCGTCGCCCTCCTGCTGGGCACGCCCGGTCCGGCCGATGCGGTGGACGTAGTCTTCGGGATTTTCCGGCACGCGGTAGTTGATGACGTGGGTCACCCCGGAGATGTCGAGCCCGCGGGCGGCGATGTCGGTGGCGATGATGACGTCGAACTCGCCGGAGCGGAAGCCAGCCAGCGCTTTGGTACGATCACTCTGCCGGATGTCGCTGTGGAGCACGGCCACATTGGCCTCGGTGGTGCTGGCTTTGAGCGTGGCGGCGAGGGTGTCGGCCTCTTTCTTGGTCCGGGTAAAGATCATGAGGCTGTCGAAATGGGTATGATCGACGAGGGCGAGCAGCAGGGCGTCGCGCTGATCCATGGCCACGGGATAGAAGGCGTGGGTCACGGTCTCGGCCGGGGTGCGTCGGCCACCGACCTCGATTTCCACGGGGTCGCGCAGCACCCAGTTGGCCAGGGTCTCGATCTGGCCGGGCATGGTGGCGGAGAAAAAGAGGGTCTGACGGTCTTTGGGACACTGGTCGATGATGCGGCGCACGTCGGGGAGGAATCCCATGTCGAGCATGCGATCCACCTCGTCGAGGACGAGGTATTTCACCTTGTCGAGCTTGATGGTGCCGCGCGCCATGTGATCGAGGAGTCGTCCGGGGGTGGCGATGACGACATCGGGATTGTTCTCCATGGCGTCGAGCTGTTTCCCGTAGCCGACTCCTCCGTGGATGAGGACGACATTGGCCGGCAGGTAGTGGGAGAAGAGATTCATCTGATCCTCCACTTGAGCGGCCAGCTCGCGGGTGGGCTCCAGCACGAGACATTGCGGCTGGGTGTCGGGGACCATCTGGGACAGGATGGGCAGGGAGAAGGCGGCGGTTTTCCCGGTTCCCGTCTGCGAGGCCCCGATGATGTCCCGTCCATTCAGGGCGGTGGGAATGGCCTGGGCCTGGATGGGCGTGGGATTCACGTAGCCCGCTTTGACGACGGCACGCAGGATGGGGCGGGAAAGGCCCAGTTCAGCAAAAGTAGACATGACCGGTAAGGGAGACGGGAGAGGGCTTGGTTTCAAGGGATTTCTGGCGTCGCTGTTGCGAGGGACGGCGTACTGTGGCCCGAGGAAAGCGGTTGCGTTTTTGAGTTCCGTGTGGATTCGGCTTCGACGGACGCGCAGTGTTTCGCTACGCTGTCGTCTAGCTCATGAAATCTCCGCTGATAAGTCGTCTCGCGATCTGTCTCTGGCTCTTCGCCTCCGGTATCGAGGCCCGGGCCCAGCTTTCGGTGCCGCCGAATCCGAGCCAGGTCACCCAGAGGAAACTCGGCGAGAGCGGCGGCGGGGCCGACGTCGGCGTCAGGCCCCGGGAACCCGCGCCGCCCGTCGTCATCCATTATGTCGCCGTCTCCCCGGTGCGGGGGTGGAGGAACGCGTCCGGCAAGGAAATCCAGGCCCGCTTGCTGGCTTTCTCCGCCCCGGCGGAGGGTGAGATCGGTGCGGTCGAGGTCATCCGTGAGGGCAAGGTCCGCTTCCTGCTGGTCTCGGGGAAGGAGCCGATCGATTACCCGCTGGCGGAGCTGAGCGAGTCCGATCAGGATGACATCAAGGCCATCGCCAAAGCCGCCGCCGGTGGGCCGCCGAAACCGGCGGGGGAGGCGGATGTCAAGAGCGGCGAGGAGAAGTCCGAGCCGTGAGCGGGCCCGATTTTGATCCCGCCGTGAGCTTGTCCGGACTGCGTCACGAGCAGATCGAGGACCTCTTCGATTTTCTGGATCACACCCAGTTCTGGATCAAGGACGCGGCGGGGCGCTACCTGCGGATCAATCGGGCCTTTCAGTTGAACTATTCGCTGGCGCGCGCGGCTGATGTGTTGGGTTTGACGGATTTCGACCTCTCTCCCGCCTATCTCGCGGAACAGTTCGTCAGGGATGATGAACGGGTGTTGCGCGGGGCGCGAATCATCGGGCGGGTGGAGTTGGTGGGGAGATTCGACGGGGCGGCGGCCTGGTACCGGACCTCCAAGATTCCGGTCCAGGATCGTGAGGGCCGGATCGCCGGGACGGCGGGGATCACGCGGCGTCTGCCCGGGCTCCAGGCTCCGGAGTTTCCCGTGCCCGAACTGGCTCCGGCCCTGGCGGCCATGGAAGCCGACTCCGCCTTTCCCTGGTCCAACCGGGAGCTGGCCCGCCGCTCCGGTCTCTCCGTCAGCGCCTTCGAGCGGAAATTCCGCGGGCATCTGCAGATCACCCCGATGCGATTCCTGAAGCGTCTCCGCTTGTCGCGGGCAGCCGCCGCTCTGGTTCAATCGGAGCGCGCGCTGGCGGAGATCGCCCTCAGTGAGGGATTCAGCGATCAGGCGCATTTCACGCGCGAATTTCGCGCGGCTTTTGGCGTGACTCCCAAGGTCTGGCGCCTGCGGCATCACGGCCGGACGGGGCGGGGGAGTTGAGGCGTCGGACGCGTCGTGATCGGGAAGGGAGGCGCCGTTTCTGTTCCATAAAAAGCGGCTCTCAGTCAAGACTTCGGACACGCCCGCGGGTAAGGTGACCGGGTGAAAACAGAACCCGGCACCACTCTCATCACCAATGGCCAACTGATCGATGGACGCGGAGGGGCGGCGATCCCCGACGCGGCGCTGGTCTTCACCGATGGTCGGATCGTGCATGCCGGGCCGCGCGAGTCCGCGCCCGAGATCGGTCCCGACGCGCGGCGCATCGATGCCGGAGGCGGCACCATCATGCCGGGACTGGTGGAGGCCCACTTTCACGCGACCTACTTCAACATCCGCGCGCTCGAGGATCTGGATATCAAGTATCCGGTCGAATACGTCTCGCTGCTGGCTTCGGTGAACTGTCGGCTCGCCCTGGAATGCGGCTACACCTCGGCAAGATCGGGTGGTTGCCTGTTCAATGTCGATGTCTGGTTGCAGCGGGCGATCGACAGCGACCTGATCCCCGGCCCGAGATTGTCGCCTTCGGGACGCGAGATCTGCTCTGCCGGGGGCTTGATGGATTGGAACCCGGAGTATCGCAAGATCGGCATGGAGGGGCTGGTCTTCATCATCAACGGAGTGGAGGATGCCCGCAAGGCGGTGCGGAGCCTGGTAAAGGACGGCGTCGCCTGGGTGAAGACCTACCCCACCGGAGATGCGGCCGCTCCCGACACCAACGATCATCACACTCTCTGCATGACCTTCGAGGAAATGAACGCGGTGGTGGCGACCGCGCACAACCATGGGCTGAAAGTGACCGGGCATTGCCGCGCCACCGAGGGGATCAAGAATGCCCTGCGCGCCGGATACGACACGCTGGAGCACGGCACTTTCATGGACGACGAGGCGATGGATCTGCTGCTGGCGCGGGATGTGCCGGTGATACCGGCGCTCTATTTCGAGAAGGCCAGCGTGGAGCGGGGGCGTGAATTCGGTCTTTCCCAGCGGGTGATCGACGGACATCAGGAGACGCTGGAGGGCGGTGCCGAGAGCGCCCTGCGGATACTGCGGGAAGGCGGCAGGGTCGGGATGGGCGGGGACTACGGCTTCGGCTGGAATCCCCACGGCGACTACGCCCGGGAGTTGACCTTCTTCACGAAAGAGGTGGGTTTCAGTCCGCTGGAAACTCTCACGTGCGCCACCAGAACCGGCGCGGAGATCGCGGGCTTCGATGAGGAGGTGGGCACGCTCGAGGTCGGCAAGCTGGCGGATGTGCTCGTGGTTGATGGCGACGTCGTCGATGACATCGCCATCCTGGAGGATCGCTCCCGATTGCTCGGCGTCTTCCAGGGAGGGGTGTTGAAAGCGGGAACGTTGGCGCCGAGGATCGCTACCCGGGTCACGGTCGACGGTTGAGGGACTTCCGAATCACCCGACTGACGAAACCGATGAAATCGCACTTTTGTCTCCTGCTCACCATCGCCTGGATCACTCTCCCCGCCGAGAGGGCGCGGACAGCCGAGCCGCCCGCCAATTTTCGACCGGAGAACCTCGTCGCCTGGTGCATCGTGCCCTTCGACGCCGCCAAACGCGGGCCGGAGGAGCGGTCGGCGATGCTCGAAAGGCTGGGGCTGAAACGTTCGGCTTATGATTGGCGACAGGAACACGTGCCCACCTTCGAGCGCGAGATCATCGGATACCGGGAGCATGGCGTCGAGTTCTTCGCCTTCTGGGGACGGCACGAGGAGGCCTTCGCGCTGTTCGGCAAACACGGACTGCGCCCGCAGATCTGGCAGACTTTGCGTGCCGGACAGGGAAACACCGAGGCCGAGAGGGTCATCGACGCGGCGAACCAGCTCGATGCCCTGGCCCGGGAGACCGCCGGGCTGGGCCTGAAACTCGGCCTCTACAATCACGGTGGCTGGGGCGGGGAACCGGAGAACCTGGTGGCCGTTTGCGAGGAAATGCGCCGCCGTGGTCACCCCCACGTGGGCATCGTCTACAATTTCCACCACGCCCACGACCGCATCGATGACTGGGCCATAGTGTTTCCCCTGATGCGGCCCCACCTGCTGTGCCTGAATCTCAACGGCATGGTCAGGGGCGGCGACAAGGTCGGGAAAAAAATCCTGCCCCTCGCCCAGGGGGACCAGGAATTCGCCATGATCCGGACCGTGATCGACAGCGGCTACGACGGGCCCATCGGTATTCTCGATCATCGCTCCGAGACGGACACGGAGCTGACCCTGCGCGACAATCTCGACGGGCTGGCCTGGCTGTTGAAAGAGATCGCGCAGCCGGGCTCCGCCGGTCCCAGGCCCACGCCCCGCGCTCCGGTGATCGCCACGGCTCCGGCGGCCAATGCCCGGCCCGCGGGCACGGCATCGCTGGGGCCGGAGTTCGGCGCCGCGCTCTCCGGCGGCCTGGTGGTGCCGGGCATGGCGGGCTACCGATCACCGCCGATCACGGTCGAATGCCGGGCGCGCGTCGATTCGAAAAAGGGCTACCACATCCTCGTGGCCAGCGATCCCAAGGCGTCGTCGGCGCATTGGGAGATCTTCACCATGAACGGTAACGGCCGACTCACGGCTTATCTCCCGGGAATGACGCCCGATCACGTCCGCTCCGACTTCGATCTCGCCGACGGACGCTGGCACGCGGTGGCGATGCAGTATGCCCCCGACCGGGTCCGCCTGTGGGTCGATGGGACGGTGGTCGCCGATCAGCCGATCACGAAAAAATCGGGCGGAAATGAAGTGCCCGGCGATCTCGCCTTCGGACGATTGGTGGAGGGGGGCATCGGATGCGATGGAGCCATCGACGAGGTCAGGATCACCCGCGGCCTGCGCGACGACCTCGGGCGCGTCAGCCCGACCCCGCTCAGCGCGGATCTGCCCACGATGCTGGGTTACTGGAATTTCGATGATCTGGCCGGGACCGAGGACTTTGACCGCGCCCCGCTGGAGCCCGACGCCAATCCCCACTGGCGCGCGCCCATCAATCGGGATCGCCTCTACGATTTCTACGCCAAGCAGGCCCGGCGCCACGGAGGGAAACCCTTCGCCGAGCTGCCCGCCATCCTGCCCCAGTTTCCCGGCATCGACGGGGGAAAGCAGGGGCACTGGGGCAATCAGAATGATCAGGACACCTGGAAAGATGGACGGGTGCGGGAGATGGATCACGGCCCCGCCGTCAGCGGCGTCTTTCGCGGGGCGGGGAAGACCATACCGCGCGGCACCACCGTGGCCCTGGGCGATGGCTATCACGCGGTCTTCGATCAGGAGAAACGGAATTTCGAGGTCGTCTGGCGCGGCGAGATGGTGAAATGGTCCGATGTGCGGCGGGGATTCATGCAGGGCACGCCCATGGGAGGGGAGGTGATCGAGTCCGACATCACCGCGCCGGAGGTCCCGGCCGCGCCCGGCCGCTACCTCGGACACTACCGTCATGGGGACGATGTGATCTTTAGCTACGAAAGCGGCGGTGTGCGCTGGCTGGACCGAGCCTCGGCGACGGGGGAAAGGCTGACGCGGGTGCGGGAGTCCGATAGCGCTCAGATCGTTCTCGGCGAACTGGAGACTCCGATGCGTCTGGCCGATCTCACCCGCGGCGGCCCGGCCCGATGGCCCGAGCGACTCGTGACCACCATCATCTCGGGCCGGGGACATCCCTATGCCATCGACACCCTCGCTCTGCCTTACGACAATCCGTGGAAAGCGCTGTTCTTCGTCAGTGGCGTCGATTTTCTTCCCGACGGACGCATCGCCATCTGCACCATTCACGGCGATGTCTGGCTCTGCCAAACGGGCGAGGCGGACCCGGGCCAACTGACGTGGAAACGCTTTGCCGCCGGATTGCATCAACCACTGGGACTCAAAGTCAGCGACGGTATCATCCACGTCATGACCCGCGACCAGATCACCGCCCTGCACGATCTCAACGGCGATGACGAGGCCGATTTCTACGAGAATGCGGCCTCCGTCCATGCGACCTCGCCCGGCGGGCACGACTTCATCACCGGGCTCGAGCGCGACGCATCGGGTCGCTGGTATTTTGCCTCCGGCAATCAGGGTCTCTGCCGCGTCTCGCCCGATGGGCGGAAACTCGACATTCTCGCGAGCGGCTTTCGCAATCCCAACGGCCTGGGCATCACCCCGGACGGCGGCGTGGTGCTGACCACCGTGCAGGAGGGCGATTGGACACCCGCCAGCGCTCTCCACGAGGCCAGCCGGGGCGGACATCACGGAGCCGGCGGTCCCAAAGATGGCCCACTGGGGCTGGTACGGCCCATGCTTTACCTGCCGCGCGGCGTGGACAACTCCAGCGGCGGTCCCGCTTGGATCGACAGTGATCGCTGGGGCCCGGTGCGGGGAAACTGGCTCCATTTCTCCGGCGGATTCTGCACCGCCTTTCTGGTGTTGCGCGAGGCCTTCGAGGGAGGTTCCCAGGCCGCGGCCGTCGCCTTGCCCGGCGAATTCCTCTCCGGCGCCCACCGGGCCAGATTCTCCCCCCACGATGGCCAGCTCTACGTGGTCGGCGCGCAGGGGTGGGGCAACTACGGCACCGCCGATGGATCACTCCAGCGGGTCAGGTATCAGCCGGACGGCGCTCCCTTTCCCTACCCCGTGCGTCACGAGACCCGGGACAACGGGGTGCTGCTCACCTTTGCCGATCCCGTGCCCGAGGCCCTCGCCGATCCCGCCCGCTGGTTTGCCCAGCAATGGAATTACCGCTATGGCCCCGCCTACGGCTCCCCGGAATATTCAGTCACAAAACCCGCCCTCACCGGCCACGACCCCGTCGAGATCCGCTCGGTGCGCCGTCTCGATGGCGGGACGCGGCTCTTCATTGAAATGCCTCAACTGCGGCCCGTGCATCAGTTGCACCTGCATGGCGACTTTTCCCCGAGGATCGAGCTGTTCGCCACCATTCACCGGCTCGGCGAGCCGTTCACCGATTTCCCCGGCTACCGGGTCATCCCGAAAGAGGCGATGACGAACGGACCCGCCACCGAGACGGCCGCCGCGCCCAATCCCTGGCTCACGGGTCCCGCCGGACGCCCCATCGTCATTCGCGCCGCTCTCGGGCTGCAATACGAGACCAGGAAGTTCACCGTGAAACGCGGCGAGCGCATCAGCCTCACCTTCGACAATCCCGACACCGTGCCGCACAACCTGGTCATCGGCGCGCCGGCTTCGCTGCCCGCGCTCGGCGAATTGGCCAATCGCCTCATGAGCGATCCCGAAGCGATCACGACGCACTACGTGCCCCGGTCCGAGAGCGTCCTGTTTCACACCAGCCTGTTGATGCCGGCCAATTCCGAGACCATCCACTTCGACGCGCCCGACCAACCCGGCGAGTATCCCTACCTCTGCACCTTTCCCGGACACTGGATGGTGATGAATGGGGTGATGGTGGTGGAGTAGCCCCGTCCGGGGCCGGAGGAGACCGGGGCGGAGGGCGATCTTCGTCGGCACGCGCGCGCATGATACCCTGTTGGGTCACGGACCCAACCCTGTCAGGTGTGGGGGAATGCAACGCGGGCGCCGCCATGGCGCGAATCCCGGGCCGAAAACTCGTTGAGCTTTCGGGAGGACGGTACCATCTTCGGGCCGCCATGCCTCCCGATTCCGAACCCACGCCAGCGACCACGAAGAAGTCAGGCAGCCGCGCGGCTGTCGATCTGGAGGTCAAGGACGCCAATCTGATCTTCAATTCCGTCTGGCAGGAACTGGTGGAGGAGTACGGCCTGGATAATCTCAGGTTTCCCAACGAGGTGATATGGCTGAACGGCGCGCCCGGGGCGGGGAAGGGCACGCAGACCCGCTTTATTCAGGACTACCGCGGGCTCACGGCGCCGCCGGTGGTGGTGAGCGCGCTGCTGCAGAGTCCGGAGGCCCAGAAGCTGATCGACGCCGGCATGATGGTGGGGGACCGGGAGGTGACCAGCCTGGTGTTCCGCGCCCTGCTCCGGCCGGAGAACCAGACGGGGGTGGTGGTGGACGGCTACCCGCGCACCAAGGTCCAGGTGATCTGCCTGAAACTGCTCCATGACAAGCTCAACGCCCTGCGGCGGGAATATGTCGACACGCCCCTGGCGAGCCAGTTCCGCAAGCCGATGTTCCACATCGTGGTACTCTTCGTGGACGAGGCGGAATCGGTGCGTCGCCAGATACTCCGGGGCGAGAAAGCCCGTGAACACAACGCGGAGGTGGAGGCCTCGGGGGTGGGCGAGATGATCGAGATCCGCGCGACCGACCTCTCCGAGGAGACGTCGAGGAATCGCTACCGGACTTTCAAGGAGGTGACCTACGAGTCGCTGAAGACACTGCGGGAGGTCTTTTTCTACCACTACATCAACGCCCACGGTACCATCGACGAAGTGCAGCGGCGCATCCGCGACGAGCTGCGCTATCAGAGTTCGCTGGAGTTGGACCAGAGTACTTTCGACGTCATCTCCCGCATCCCGGTGGCGCGGAGTCTCAGTGTCCACGCCCGGCAGGAGCTGGTGAAGCGGCTGGATTCCTATGATGCGGACTTCCCGGAGCTGTTCCGGGAGACGGTGGCGTTGATCGATGAAAAGTTCATGCCCATCGTCCGCAAGCACGCGATCTCGGGCAAGGCCTACATCAACTCGGAGAGCTCCTTTCTGGAGAATCCCCAGGTGCTGGCCATGATCATCGACATTTTCTCGGATCGCGGCTACCACATCGTCATCGATATCCGGCGCTACGATGTGCCCAAGCGGGTCAACCCCGAGACCTGGGAGATCGAGACCCGGGAAAAGACGGTATGGCGATTCATTCTCACGTTTCCCGGTTCCGAGATCCGCCGGGGCCAGTGAGTCACCGGGCTCGGATGAGAAAGTCGGGAATTTTTCCCTTTGATCACAGGGTTTTGGAGTAAAAGATCGGAATACGTGAGGATGAGAGCATTGAGGGGTTCGGCGCGATGGGTCGGAGGTTTTCTGGCCTTGGTGGGGAGTGTCTGTACGGGGGGAGCCCGGGTGGACGCGTCGGAGCTGTACGGCAACTGGGCTTTCGAACTGCCCGATGGCTATCCCGCCTGGCTGAGGGTGGGCGAGGGTGAGAGCGGACCGGAGGGCGCGTTGCTCTGGAGCGTGGGCAGTGCGAGGCCGGTGAGGGAGTTGAAACTATCAGAGGGGCGGAGGATGGAATTTTTTCGCCCCCTGAAGTGGAGACCGGGGGGGAAAGCCGATGAGGTATGGGTGATCGAGGGCCCGTTCCGGGGTGCGCTGAAGAGCCCGGAAATGCTGGAGCTGACGGTGGAGCAATCTCTCGAGAGCAGGCCGGCTGAGCGGCGGACTCTGGTGCTGCGGGGGAAGAAGATGCCCCCGATGCCCCAGCGACCGGATCTGTCGCGGGTGGTGTTTTCGGATCCCCTGACGCTGTTCAACGGTCGGGATCTCACGGGATGGAAACTGTCCCATCCGGGCAAGAAAAACGGGTGGCGCGCGGAGGACGGACTCCTGATCAACGAAACGCCGAAGACGGATTTTTCGGCCTACGGGGAATACGGCAACCTGGTGACCGAGGCGGTGTTCAGCGATTTTCGGCTATCGCTGGAATACCGGGTGCCGCCGGGCGGAAACAGTGGGGTGTATCTGCGGGGCATGTATGAGGCCCAGGTGGTTGACCGCGACAGCCCGATGCGGGGTATCCAGGGGCCGGGCGCCATCTTCGGGCGTATCGCTCCCTTGGTGAACGCCGGAAACCCGGGCGGGGAGTGGAATCGTTACGTGCTCACCCTGGTCGATCGGCATGTGACGGTGGAACTGAACGGCAAAGTCGTGATCGACAATGAGCCGCTGGAGGGCTGCACGGGAGGGGGCATATCCGCCGATGACACCCGGCCGGGGCCGATCCTGCTGCAAGGCGATCACACCGCGGTGAGTTACCGCGATATCGTGATCGAGGAGGTGGTGAGGTAGGGGGCAAATCGACCCTACTTGTGAGGGTACACGGGATGCCTCGGGCGCAAATTTCCCCGAACCACCTCACCCCAGGCTTAGAGCCCCGCCTTCGCAGTATTTCGAGGTGCCGAAGCTCGTGATCTCGTGGCCCATCGACTGGGCGACCGCCAGCCAGAGGCGGTTGTGGGCGACTTTGTCGAGGGTGAGATTGCGACCCATCTGGAATCCGTGGGCTTTGCCCCCCAGCAGCACGAAGGGGATGTCCTCAAGGGTGTGGCTGTTGCCTTTACCGAGCTCGTTCAGCCACACGATGAGGGTGTGATCGAGCATGCTGCCGTCGGCGCCGGGTTCGGGCGTGTCGGCCAGCTTCTTCGTCAGATAGGCCAGCTCTCCGGCGAACCAGGTGTTGATCTTGACGAGTTTTTCGACGGCATCCTCGTTCTTGTCGGGCTCGTGGGAGAGGCTGTGGTGACCGTCCTCGATTCCGAGCCAGTTCATCCGCGCCTGACCGACGGAGCGCATGAACTGCAGGGTGGCGATGCGGGTCATGTCGTTGGCCATGGCGTTGACCAGCAGGTCGATCTGCATCCGGCTGATCTTTGGCGTGTTTTCGTTGACCAGCTCGATATTGGGATCGATCTCGGGAACCGGGTGGGCCAGCTCGGTATCCTCGTCGCCACGCTGGAGTTCGGCTTCCATCTCGCGGACGAGTGTGAGGTGTTCCTCGAGCCGGACCCGGTCGTCGGCGCCGAGTTTCTGCGAGACTTTGGCGAGATCGTCGCGGATACCATCCAGCATGCTGGTGAGGCTTTCCCTGTCCTTCACCTGACCGTAGAGTTTTCCCAGCATCTGCTCGGGATCATCGATGGGGGCTACCGGCTTGTTGGGGCCGGCGTAGCTCATCCGGGTCCAGGGATCGGCGCGATTGGGCACGGCGACGCCGAACTCGAGCGAGCCGAAGCGGGTGCGGGTTTCCTCCCGGGATTGCAGGAAATTCTTCAGTTCCTGGTCGATGGAAATGCCGCTGGCCCAGCCGGCGGGCGTGTCGGAGCCGCCCTGGATGTTTCCGGGAAACAACTCGGTGCCGGTGAGCAGGCAGCTCATGCCGCGCATGTGCCGGTCGCCGTCGCCCTGGATCTTGTTGTGAACTCCGCGCAGCATCAGCATCTGGTCCTGGAACGGCTTGAGTGGTTCGAGAATCCGTTTCAGCTGAAATTCCTTGCCCTCGCCATCGGGCCAGAACTCCCACGGGATGGTTCCGTTGGGGGAAAACATGATGATCACCCGCTGCTTCTTCGCTCCTTCGGCGGCGTTGAGCCCCGGCAATCCGGAGAGGAAAGGAAGCGCGGCGGCGGAAACACCGAGGTCGCGCAGAAACTGGCGGCGGGAGGGAGTGCGGGGAAGGCTCATGGCTTGTGAAGTGAGACGAGGTGGGGATGGAAAAGCATTCAGTCGAAGCATCAGCGGCTGGCGCTGCTGAGGGCGGGGCCGTTGGAATTTTCGGAGCGATGCAGGGCGCTGGTGAGGGCGACCCGCTTGAGCAGTTCGGGCACATTGAAACCGGTTTTCTCGAATTCGTCGCGCATTTCATCCATGGTGTCGGGACCATAGGCGAGGACGGGTTGTTTCACGAGGTGGTGGAAGATCTGCTGGATGAAAGCGCGATGAGCCGAGGGAGCGTTGGCGGCGAACTCGGCGACGTCGCGGGCTCCTGTGAGCTTGATGGTTTCCCCGTCGCCGGTCTTGAATTCGGAAGTCGCGTCAACCGGCTTGTCCTTGTCGGTCGTCTGCCAGCGCCCGATGCCGTCGTAGTGCTCGAGGCTGAATCCGAGCGGGTTGATGGTCACGTGGCAGGCCATGCAGGCCTTGGCCCGGGTCATTTCGGTGACTTTTTCCCGCATCGTCAGGCTGGGATCAAACTTGCCCTCCTTGAACTCGTTGGCCATGGGCGGTGATTTCAGGGTCATTCCCACGATGTTGCGGGTCAGGAAAACGCCGCGATGAATGGGCGAGGTGGCGTTGTGGTAGGCCAGCGACGACAGCAGAAATGGGTGGGTGACGATGCCGGTGCGGCGACTCGGATCCATCGACACCTTCTGGAATCCGCCCTTGATGTCGGGCTTGCCGTAGAGATTGCCGAGCCGCTCGTTGAGAAAGAGGTAATCGGCTAGCAGGAGTTGGCGGTAGTTGCCGCCCTCGCCCCAGACCGCCTCTTCGAGAAAGAGATCGAGCGAGGTGCGCAGATCGGCGAGGACGGCATCGTCGAACTCGGGATAGACCTTCTCATCCTTGGCGAGTTCCGCGGCGCGCTCCAATTCAAGCCAGTGGTGGAAAAAGCCGCGCAGCTTTGCTTTCGTGCGCCAGTCCCAGACCATGCGTCCGGCCTCCTGGTCGATCCGCTCCGGCTTCGCCAGTTCCCCCTTGGCCGCCGTCTCGCGCAAGCGGCGGTCGGGCACGGAATCCCACAGCGCCAGGGCCAGCTTCGCGGCCACGTCCCACTGATCCGGCTCGCCGTCGGGCAGGCCGGGATAGAGAAATTGCGGCGAGGAAAGCGCCTGCAGCACCGTTTTCTTGACCGCCTCCTCCAGTCGCTCGGACTGGTCGAAATGCCGGTCGACGAAGCGCTTCCGTTCCTCCTCGGAAAGGGGACGTCGGAAGGCCCGTTCGGCGAACTGGACGGCGAACTCGCCGATTTTCTTCGCCCGTTCCGCGTCATCCGGCTTGGTCTTAGCCAATTGGTCGACATGATCGGACACGTACTGGGCCGCGTCGAGAGCGCCGGTGGTGACGGCGTCGAACCAGGCCTTCGACACCGAGGTGCCTCGCTCATAGCCGACGCTGCGGTCATCGGCCGGGAAAGGATTGGAGGTCACGAAACTCTCGTGCACCCAGTCGGGCGTCAGGTTGTGGCTCGGGATGGTCTGGGCGACCCCGTGCGGGGGTTTCCACAGCAGCTCGATGTGGGCCGCCTTCTCCTTGTATTTGAAAAATTCGAGCCGAATCGGGTAGGGACGCCCCCCGATCAGGAAAACGCTCCCGGTTTCCTCGCGGATCTCGTTGTTGGGCGCGACCCAGGCGTCGATGGTTTTGTCGCCGTCCTCGCCGTGGTCGTTTTCATTGACCCACAACGTGGCACCGTTGCGGGTGCGGATGACGAACTCGTGGGTGCCGGTTTCCTCGGGCAGGAGGACGCCTTCCCAACGAATCGAGAATCCTTCGGCGGAGAATTCCTTCGCTTCCTCGCGCCGGGGAATCCCTTCGCCGAAATCGAAGCGGACCAGGTTGTCGCGTGTCTCGAAGCGGTCCGTCTTCTTTTCCTTCCGGAATTCCTCGCGTTCGTTGAATTTGAATCCGCCGTAGTAATAGGCGCGCAGTCCATGGTCCTTGCCGTAGCCAACGTCGCCACGGAATCCCTGAATGAGATCGGCCACCGAAGTACGGAACTGGGGCTCGGTCAGGCGCACCACATCGATGCGCGCCGGCGTGTTGCGGGCGCGGGCTTCCTCGGAGTAGAAGGCGTGGTAGATGTATTCCGCGACCGCTTTGGCCTCCTCGCCCACGCAGAGGTGTTCCTCGTCCTCCGGCATGGTGCGCTCGATGCGCCCGGCGAGTGATTCGATGTCGCGATTCCCGTAGAGAGGATCGTCCGCCTTGCCCTCGACGCCCTCACCGTTCTTCGCGTGGCATTCGACGCAGAGTTTCTGGTAAATCTTCGCGCCCGGGTGATCGGGACCGGGAAGCGCCGTTTCGGAATAGCCGGGAACGGCCACGCCCGCGAGGGACGCCGCAGTCATCGCCAGTCGCCACGAAAGGGAGTGCATGCGTTTCATGATAAGGGGGAGGAGAGGAAGGCGGAAGCGCACGAAAGCTTCAGCCCTATTGACCAATACGCCGAAAGCCCGCCTCCTGCCGGGAAATCCGTCCCGCGCGAATGCGTGAGCAAGTGATGCGGGGACGAAGTCCAGCCGCATCACGCTCCACCCGTTTCCCGGAGATGAGTACCTCTGGCATCCCTCCGGGATGCGGTTCGGGGGGGGATGGATGTCCGGTGGTGTCGCTCGTGCCTCGCTCAACCACCGGCTACCCTTTGGCATCCCTCCGGGATGCGGCGGGACGGGGGCGAGTGTCCGATGGTGTTGTTCGTGCCTCAATCGACCACCGATCAATCTGGGCATCTCTCAGGCATGCGGGTTGTGGCGGGGGATTGGATTTGATTAAATCGCGGTTTATGGGTAAGGAATCCAAATACACTGATTTGATGTCGTTACCTTGCCCATCCCCGGGCGCAACGTCATGGATCGATATGAAGCCGGAGGCTTCCCATACGGTAGCCGGTGGTTGAGCGAAGCGACACCACCGGAATACGTTCACCCCCCCATCCCGCACCCCGGCAGGGGTGCCAGACTTTTCTTGAGAAAAAGCGACCTTGCTCGCTTGCTCGCAGCTTTGCAGCCCGTCCTTCTCACCCCACTCAACCGTCGCTCAGAACAACTCCGAAAGCACCCGCCCCTCGTCGAGCAATTGGAAGGGTCGTCCTTCGCGATCCACCGCGCCGAGATCGTCGATCCCCATTGCGTGATAGACGGTGCGGGTGATATCCGACGGGCTCAGCGCCTTTTCCTCCGGGTATTCGCCGAAACGATCCGTTTTTCCGTAAGCCTCGCCCCCGCGAATGCCGCCGCCGGCCATGAGCACGCTCATGCAGGCCGTCCAATGATCGCGCCCGGCGCCGGTCACGCCGCCGGAACGACGATCCCCGATAAGCGGTTTCCGTCCCATCTCGCTGGATACCAGCACCAGGGTCGAATCGAGCAGACCGCGCTCGCTCAGATCCTCGATCAGCGCCGAGTAGGCGCGGTCGAACTCGGGCAGGAGATCCTCCTTCAGGCAGCCAAAGTTGTTCCCATGCGTGTCCCAGCTCCCGGCGCTGCGACATTTCTTGGCGAGTCTCGCCATGTCGCCCTTCCAGAAAACAGTAATGAAAGGCACCTCGGCTTCGACCAGGCGGCGCGCCATCAGCAGGCTCATGCCGTTGATCGACTGGCCGTAGCGTTCACGCACCGCGAGCGGCTCGTCGGCCACGGCGAACGCCTCGGCGGTGGTGGCGGAGGCGAGCAGGGAAAAGGCCTTCTCCTGTTGCTTGGCATGCGGATCCATCTCGATGTTGCGCTCGAACTCCCGGCGCGCGTCGTCGAGCGAGGCGAGCAGGGATTTGCGATCCGCCAGCCGGTCGCGATCACCCGGGCCGTCGAGAGTCAGTGAGGGCGCGCGGAAACGGATGGGATTCTCCGGATCGCCGTCGAGATAGAAGGGATCGTGCTCGATGCCCAGTTTCCCGGCGAACTGTCCGGGGCGGGTGTAGGGCAGGCGGCTCGGCTTGTGGGGCAGGGTGATGGCGGAGGGCAGGGTCGGATGCGGTTCGCGACGCGAGGTCACGACGCTCCCCATGAAGGGCCAGTCGGTCGCGAGCGGTTTGCGATCATTCCCCTGGGTGCGGAAGGTGAGGTCCGGCGCGTGTCCGGTGAGGTTGTAGTAATAACCGGCATGGTGATCACCGGTGGCGCGCCCGCCATCGGCCACGGAGCGGACCACGCTGACGCGGTCCATCACTTTGGCCGTCATCGGCAGGTATTCACAGACTTGGATGCCGTCCGCGCTGGTGGAGATGGGACGGAAAGGTGTCCGATAGGCCGAGGGCGCGTCGGGTTTCAGGTCCCAGGTATCGACGTGCGAGGCGCCGCCGCAGAGGAAAAAGAGAATCGTCGATTTCGCCGAACCGCGCGCGGCGGGCAGGGGAGCGGCGGCATCGGCGAAACCCGGCCCGAAACGATACCCGGCCCAGCCGGCGGTGGAGGCGACGAGGAAGGAGCGGCGGTTGAGTGACATGGCGGGTGACGAAACGCTTTGAGAACCTTAACCGTTTAGTCTGATGCGGGTCACGTCAAAAGCCTTGGCCTGAACGCGCTATCACCATCAAAGAGGGTTGAGTCGCGGACTCGACCCTGTTCAGGCGATGTGGGTGTCCGAGGCGGGCGGTTTCCAGGCCCGCGATTTCAGGGAAAGTTAGGCAATTCCGAGCTTGCTTCGCCAAGCCGTGAGGGTGATGATCGCTGCTGCCGGTAGAGCTGGACAGATGATGCGTTCTCAATTTTCCACCACTGTGTCGAATTTCCTGACGGGAAAGCTCTGCCTGATGGTCGGTGTGGCTGGGCTGTCTATGGGCGGCCTGCGAGCCGAGTCATTTGTCACCCAGCCGGTGGGGTATTTCACGATCACCTGCCGCTCGGGGTCCGACACCATTGCTTCGGCTCCCTTTCGTCGGGAGGTGGTGTTCCGGGGCACGCTGGACGCGGAACCGACGCTGGCGGGAGGCCTCACCACCTTGACTCCGACGACATTGTCCGGGGATTTCACCAGTGTGCCGCATTATCTGGTGTTTCGCGACGGATCATCGGCGGAGGGGCGGCATTTTCCGGTGGTGACCCAGGATGGCGCGACTTTGGGCATCGAGCTTGGTGATCTGGAGTCGCCGGGGCTGACGACGGGCGACGACTTCGAGCTGATTCCCTATTGGACTTTGGATACGCTGTTCCCGGCGGACAATGCCACGATTCACGAGTCGGCCGGCTTGCTGCTCCATGAGCGGGGCACGGAGATCCTGTTTTTCGACACCGGCTCGGCCGCGATCAATCTTGCCCCGAGCCGGAAATTTTTTCGCATCGCGGCGGGTTGGCGGGAGGCGACGAGGGGATTTCCCGACGCGGGAGCGGTGATCATTCCGCCGGGAACGAGCTTTGTCATTCGCCATCCCGCCTCCGCCGGGGACACCGCTTTCGTGGCTTATCAATATGTGGACGATGAGGTGAAGGCCTATCCGCTGTTGACCTCGACCCAGGGGAGCCGGGACAATCATCTTGCCTCGGTGAGACCGGTACCGACCAGGCTGCGGGAATTGGATCTGGAGGCTCCGGCTTTTCTCGCCAGCGCCTCGACGGCTGGGCAGGATAGGGGCGATGAACTCCATGTCTTCGACAGCGTGGAGGCGGCGGTGAACCGGCGGGCCTCGGCGGTTTTCTTCCGGGTGGCGGGTCAGTGGGTGGAGGATGACGAGGCGGAGACTTTTCCGAACGCCGACGAGACGCTGATCGCTCCCGGCGCGGGTCTCATGATTCGCAAGGCGGCCACGGTGGATGGCGCGGTGGCGGTATGGGTGAACACGCCGCGTTATTGAATGTGGTGACTGGGGAACAGGAATTCAACACGGTTGATCAAACAATGAAGCGGCTCGCCTCCCTCCTGCTCAAACGCGCTTTCTCGCTGTTGGCGCTCGCGATAGTCCTGGCGCCGCAATCGGGGCGGGCTTCGGTGACTTTCGAGTTTCAGTTGGGAGCGGTTCCCATTCCCGGGAATTCATTGGGAGTGATCGTGGCGGATACCGGTGCCGATGGATTCACCTCGCCGAATCAGGCGGCGGGCACGGTGCTAACCGCGGGAAACCCGATGGGAGCGGGTAATGACCGGATTATTTCCGTGTTCCCCATCACGGCGGGCGATCCCTTCACCGGCGGGGGCGGTTTTGCCGAGTTCGTCGGGCCGCTCGATTACGCGGCGTTGGGTGTGGTCGAGGGACAGGCGCTGATCTTCTACGCCTTTCCGGGACGCGCGCCGGGTAGCGAGATTCGTTCGGGCGAGACCTTTGTCTCCTTCCGCACCGAACAGGCGGGACAGCTCATTGGGAACATGGATTTCACCCTGCCCGAAGATGGCGGAAGCTACTCGCTGGGTGTGCTGGAGCCGGCGCTGGGCGGCGGGGCGGACTTCACCGGGCTGCTGCCGGCCACCCCGCTGATGGCGGTGGAGGATAGTCCGGATTTGATCGTGGGTAAGCGACTCGAACTGCAACTGGAAGGCACGGGGAATCCCAGTCTCTACATTGTCCGGGGCCTGCCGCCCGGGCTGCGACTCGATCCCCGGACCGGTCTGATCTCCGGTCGGCTGAGGAAGGCGGGAACCTTTCAGCTCAAAGTATCGATGCGCAACAGCGCGGGCACCAGTGGTCCGCTGCTGGTGGGAATGGAGGTGGCGTCCTTGCCGGCTGAGGTCATCGGGAATTTTCAGGGTCTGGTGGCTCGGGACGAGGCGGTCAACGAATCACTGGGCGGAAAGCTGGCGCTGAGGACCGCCCCCAATGGACAACTGTCGGGACGCCTCACACTGGGACGTCGCAGTTACGGATTTCGGGGAGACTTGGACGCGGAGATCGTCTCCGGCGTCCCCGCGGATACCGGCGCTTTGGTCACCATCCCTCGCCGGGGAATGGACCCACTTTTTCTGGATCTGTCCTTCGATTTGGACAGTCAAAGCATTCTGGGCAGGGTGGATGACGCGGGCGAATCGGCCGGGGTGGAGGGGTTCCGCCATGTCTGGCATCCGCGCCTGAATCGTCCCGCGGCCTACGAGGGCTACTACACGGCGTGGATGGATCTCGACGCCACGCAGGGACTGGAGGGTGTGGTGGCGGTGCCTCAGGGGAATGGTTACCTGGGCCTGACCGTGCCGGCCAACGGCACCGCGCGATGGGTGGGCAGGCTCGCGGATGGATCGCCTCTGGCGTCGGCGGGATTTCTGGGACCGAACGGGGAATACTGTGTCTGGCGCGGTCTCTACGGCAACACCGGGTCCATCATCGGCAGCGGCGCTGTGGTCAGCGATCCCGGGAACGACGGAGATTTCGCCGACAATGCCGTCGATGGGCAATGGGATTGGATGAAACGTCCTCAGGCCAACCCGCGCCAGAGGGTATACCGCGACGGATTCGGCGTGGCGGCTTCGGTCGTCCAACTGGTGGAGGGCGAGCGCTATTCGGCACCGGCGCGCGGGGAGATTCTCCTCGGCCTTCCGGCCGTCGATAACAACGTCCGGGTGTCATTCACCGAGGGCGGAATGGGGGACTCCTTGACGAATCCCGACCTGACTTTCACCGTCAACGCGGGTGCCCGCGGTATCGTGCCCCGTCCCGGCACGGTGGAGAATCCGGCGAGAACGGTTTTCACGGTCAATCGGCGTACCGGGCTGTTTCGCGGGTCTTTTCTGCTTCAGGATACCGATCCGGTGACGGGAAGACCCCTCCGGCGCCCGGTGGCCTATCTGGGAATGCTGCGGCCGAGCCTGGAGATGGGCGTCGGCTATTTCCTGCTGGGGCAAATCCCGATCCCGGCGTCCGATCCTCCGCAAAACCCGCGCAACACGCCCATCCTATCCGGCCAGGTGTTGCTGGAGGCGGCTGACTGATCAGAGATTGCCTTCGAGATGGAGGAACTCGGGATCGCCCGAGGCTGGCAGCGCAAAATCCACTTCGGTGAAGGTGCCGAAGTTCCGGTAGTCGATAATCCGCGGATCAGCGAGGTCGATGGGGTCCGTGAGAAGGTCGAACCAGGGCGTCCATTGGGTCAGGTCGAGAGAGGAGCGCAGTTCGAAGTCCGTCACCGCCTCCAGAGTGTTGGACACACGGACTGTGTAAACCAGGCGACCGGGATCCGGCTCGGAAGGCTCGGTAACTCTCAGTCTTGGCACAAAAGCGAAGTCGGTATCGCGATCATCACCGCCGGTGAGATACTCGAGCAGCACATCCAGGCCGTCGCCGTCCCTGTCGACATCGTTGCCAGAGATCAGCGGGTCGAGCAGATCTTCGGGCGAGTAGCGGTCCGCTTTCCACTCCGCCAGCGACTGCCGGGGGAAGGGATCGATCACGGTGATGGTGGCGGTGTCGGTGAAACCGAATGCGGTGAGGGTCACGGTGGCGGTGCCCTCGGCAAGCGCGCGCCAGTTCAAAGGATCGCTGACGTCGAGGATTGCGGGGGCGGAACTGGATACGGCACCCAGGTCCGATGGGGTGACGACCCGTCGGATCCGGGTTCCCTGGCTGTAGACGGCCATGATGTCGGGTTCGATCACCCGCCCGATCGACAGGTTCAGGGTTTCCGGTTGGAGATCGATCCCGGTGAGAGTTTCGCCATCGGGAGGCAGTGACACGACGATATCCGGCCGGCCGTAAACGATCTGGTCATTGGTGGTTTCGTAGGAGACATAGACCACCACATCGCCGACCAGACCTTCGGCGACGGAGACGGTGACCTTCAAGGGATCATCGGTGTCCGGGACGACACTGACGCCGAGAGTGCCGGGGCCGTCGGGGCCGTGAATTTCCGCGAACCAGTTGACGGAACCGGTGGCG
Source organism: uncultured Verrucomicrobiales bacterium (assembly GCA_964439145.1). Classification (GTDB taxonomy): domain Bacteria; phylum Verrucomicrobiota; class Verrucomicrobiia; order Verrucomicrobiales; family DEV007; genus JAEUHH01. The sequence continues at coordinate 19,417 of CAYTNL010000002.1, read as the reverse complement.
GGAGCTTCCACGGGAGGCTGAATCTCATAGCGATACTCCGTGACGCCGAGCGGGGCCGCGCCCTGGTTGAGTGGGCCGGCTTTGAAACCGGACGGGGGAGGCAGGGAAAATATCTCGATGATGTCATTGAAGGTCCGCTGGCTGATCAGAACCGCGATAGTATCGATGACGTTCGCTGACAGGGGCGATGGGGCCCGGTAGATGCCGTCAGCCCTATTTGAGAGCGGGGTGTCCAACCACTCCAGAGAGCGGCGAGCCACTTCTTCAGATTGCAGTTGGGTGGTGGCTCCTCCGAATACATTGGCGGGTGCCCCGTGGGCGGGATGATCGGTGATCATTTCGGACAGGCGCGTGTTGTATGGGCGGGGGGTAAGAAAGTCACTTTCTCCCGAGTTCCGTATCCCGGCGCTCTGGCTGGCGAGATCAATCAAACCGTCCGACGTGGCGATGAATTTGTGGAGGCCGGTGGCGGCGGAGGGATGGGCGGTGAAGTGCCCGAGACCGATTTGGCGGAGGGCGGGTGATTGCTCCGGGTCGATTCGGGTGGCGATGTGATGCACAGAAATTGGGTTGAAGCCGGTCAATGAGGCTTGGGATCTCGGTACACTCGCAAACGGCTTCTCTTGAAAAAACGGACTTAATGGATCGAGAGTGAGTAGCGCGTGCGCGTCGTCGCCTTGACTCCGCAGATCATCCCAGAGGGCCGCTTGGGAGATGCTCGCGGGCAGATAGCGCAGCGCAGGACTTCCAAAGTCGAGGCCCCGCAAGCGCCCCTCCATCAGACCCAGATAGGTATGTAGCAAACTCCCATTGTGAGGCACTCCGACCCCCACCATGCGACGGAATTCACCACGGTTGAAATTGATGACACCTTGGCCGTGGGCTAGCAGGGCCAGGATGCCGCCTCTGCCGTGGCCGATGATATCTCCCTGCACAAAACTCCAATCAAACCGGAAGCGGTCGAAACTCTGGCGACCCACCTCTGCTGAATCGAGGACAATGATGAATTCAGGGGGGCGGCCATGCTCCAGTTGCCCCACAAACTCGGTTCCGATCTCGCCTGCTCCGAGGTCGGGAATGATCCCAATGGGCGGCCTCCGAATAAGAATCGTGCGCGAGGTCACGGGCACAGTGCCTCCGATTTCGAAGAAACTCAGGTTCAGGCGCAATTCCGTTGTGCCGGCAAACACCAGATCCCATGGTTGCAGGGCTTCGATTTGCAGGAAAACACTCCGGTCGGCGGGTCCTTGAGTCAACGTGATGGTGTTTGGTGTCTCGGGAGTGGGGACCACGGCGGGTCGCCAGAATGTTCCCGATTCCCACACCTGCATTTTGGGATAGATGCCCCCGGCAATATCGCCGCCGGAGACCTCGACCCGCCATTCGAGGGTCCTGTCTTCACCCAGTGGTATCTGGGATTTCAGCCCGATCAAGAGGGGAGTGACACCGTCGGCGATCAAGCCCTTTGCGATGATCTGTGTAAGATCGAGCAGGTTGTGGTTGGGTCTGAGGATCAAAGGAAGCCCAGGGTCATCCGCCCCCAGGCTGAATGAACTTTGAGTGACGGTCCTCGTGTCCGGGTAGGAATCCAGTCCACGCAAACTCACGAGAAAGTTGGAATCATTGCGGTCGACAAACTCCTGCTGCGGGAAAGTGACGCCCGAGGTCAGTGAGATGAACACCAAGTTGTCGGTCGCTGCGCCTTCGCTGTCTTCAATGGAGATGTAATTGGGAAGATCGGTTTCCCGAAGCGCATAGAGGCCGGGGCGAACGAGGGGGAAATGAAAGATACCGTTCTCTCCCGTGACCACCAGAGCGACCACCTGTTCGTCTTCGACCCGGACCAGTTCGACGGGCACGCCGGACAATGGGAGGTCGCCCAGGCTGTCGCCGTTGGTGTCTTCTTTGACGATTCCGTTCACCTCGACGGGATTGGTCGAAAGTATCTCCACCGGAGGCGCGGCCAGACCTGGCTCGACTGTCACCAGAGCGATGACCCCCGCTGGCAGTCCCTCGGGCAGAGTCCAGAGGTGGTTGGCAGTTTGCATGGCTTCGCTGGAGGAAACCTGAATCAGGTAGTTGCCGGGATTGACGCTCGGGAAAGAAAAGCTCCCGCTCCCGTCGCTGGCTGTGGTCGTTTCGGCGATGGCGGGCCCATCCGAGACGCCGAGGCCATTATCGAGGAACAGCTCCACGGTCAGGTCCGGAATTCCGTTGTCGGCGTCCGCCGGGTCACCGTCACCATCGATGTCGAAGCGCACCCGTCCCGTGATGCTGCCGGGTGCGAAGGGATCCAGCGTCGACAAGACCGCGGTGCATCGCGGGGTGAATGCCGAGTGAATTCGGGTCAGCACTTCCTGTCTGCCGTTAAGAAATGAGCGCTGTCCGTCGCGTCCGTTGGGAATGGAGGCTCCGAAGCTGTATGTGGGAAAGTCGACCGTGGACAGGAACTGAGGACCGTCATTCGGGAAATCGGCGCGGTCCCGGTTCTCGGCCAGGATCAGATTGAGTCCACCTCCGCTCTCGACTTTCCAGATGCTGTTCCAGGGATTGTTGAAACCGGGACCCTGCCCGCTGTTCTCGGAAATGAAGCCCAGTTCGCCCGCCGGTCCCAGCGCCGGGAAAAAGGAAAAGAAGGTCGCACTGGGATATCCCGGAACGCTCTGGCCTTTACGTATCAGTAGTGAAAGCGAAGCGCCATTCCAAGCCCACAGACCCTCGTTGTTGTCGAAATCGACCCCCGCCGCGGTGGTGTCGAGAGTGCCGAGCAGCACGCCGGTGCCATCGGCGGCAATCCCGAAGCGTCCCCCGAAGAAGGGCGCGCCCACGCCCGGGGCCGAGGCGCCTTTCTGCATGACCAGACTGAGAGCGCCCACGCCTCCCGCAAAAATCATGTCGTTCCCGCCGATGCGACCGGTCAACGCGAGGGCTCCCTCACTGGTATGCGAAGCCAGTCCCATGGTGGCCTCCCACACGCCGGAGGCACCGGCCACGGGCTGTCCCTCCCGAGCCACTTCAGTGAGGGCACCGCCTTTCCACAACCAGATGCCATCATCCGAGGCCGTCGTCACCCCCGCGGTGCGGAACAGGGTGGCGCGCACCAGTAGGCTGTCGTCCTGTCCCAGCAGGAAACCCGGATCCTGTGAAAAGAAGCCCGAAAACGTGACGCCTGGTGGTAACTCCGGATACACAGTGCTGGTGATCAAGGCCGGGGTGACCCCTCCCGAGCCACCCATATAGATCACGGTTCGGTTGGGCTGGCCCGATTCCGTGACCGTGGCTCGGGCGGCGACGCTGCCGCCCGCATTCAAGCGGACAAAGGAGACATCCGTGACCGTCGAGGTGGCGCCGAATCCGGGAGCCGGGCTTTGTCCTTCCCACAGCAGCGCGGAAGCTCCGCCGGCACTTCCCACGATGAGCGCCTGATTGTTCGTGCGTCCATCGCCGAAATTGAGTTGAGCGAGAAAAGCCACCCCGCCGTTGGCGTCGACGATGGGATTGGTGACAAAGGCGCCGAAAGTGGCGTCCTCGGCGCCCACGGTTTGGCCGCTTTGTATGACGAATGAGGCCGTGCCATTCGGCGCCACCACTACCACGGCGGTGGCCGAATTTCCCGAAATCCCCCGTCTTGCCGCTCCCCCGACATAATGTCCGCCGTCACCCAGTGAACTGCTGGGCGTTATGGACAGCTCGATCCCGTCGATGAAAGTGCCTGTTTCGCAGGTGAATCGGGAAAACGGCGCGGTCTGGGCCATGGCTTCCGCGGCGAGCATGCAAAGGCAGATGAGGCAAGCCGCCCGGCTGATAATTTCCGATCGGTGGCGCTTCCAGGGCAATGGGGCTCTCCTACCAAATGTGATCCCACATCCGTTAGCCTCCGGTCGTGCCTGATTGGGGACCTGTGGGGAGTGACTCTCCGCGGGCTGGGATGAATGCCAAGTGACCATCACGTCCCATTCGACCCGAGATTCGGGATCGCGTCAACGAATACTAACGAAATTCGATGCTTTGAATCGGTGTTTCACGTTTTCGTCATCACATTTGTGGTAAATCAGGCCCGCGCTGCCGCGATCAGGGGTGCCCGGACGTGGATCGGGGCTTTTCCGGTCATGGGATAGTTTGCTATGGATGTCGCTTTCTCGACCACCACGACTATCGGATTCATGACGCGCTCAAGATTTCTCCACCACCTCCTGTTTGCCTGCCTGTGGGCGAGTCCGTCAGGTTTGGGGATCGCTCAACAGACCGCCGACACCCGCCTGGTGCGCGAGACGGAGCCGCTCGCGCCGGAGAAACAGCGCGCGATGCTGAAAGTGCCCGAGGGCTTTGAGATCCAGCTCTTCGCGGCGGAGCCGATGATCAACAAGCCGATCAACCTCGCCTTCGATGACCGCGGCCGGCTATGGGTGTCATCGACGGTCGAGTATCCCTACGCGGCGGGCAAAGAGCGTTGGGAGGACGCGGAAGGGTCGCGGGTGCGTGGCAGCCGGGACGCGATCAAGATTCTCGAGGACACCGACGGCGATGGCCGCGCCGACACGGTCACGGATTTCGCCGACGGGCTTAACATTCCCACCGGTGTGCTGCCTTGGCATCTTCCGGAACACGCCGACGGATGCATCGCCTGGAGCATTCCCAATATCTGGTACTTTGCCGATACCGACGGCGACGGGAAATGCGATCATCGCGAGGTCCTCTTCGGACCGCTCGGCTATGAGAAAGATACCCACGGCATGTGCAGCAGCTTCCGGCTCGGGGCGGATGGTTGGGTATACGGGACTCACGGGTTCAACAACACCAGTCATTTTCGGGTGCGGGAGGAAAATCTCCCCGCCGGAGTGAAGCCGGGCGATCCCGGAACGGAACTGGCGTTGCACTCGGGCAATGTCTATCGCTTTCTCCCCGATGGTTCGCGGATCGAGATCTGGTCGTGGGGCCAGGTGAACCCCTTCGGACTCGCCTTCGACCGGCGGGGAAATCTCTACAGTGCCGATTGCCACAGTGCCCCGGTCTATCAACTGCTGCGGGGCGCCCATTATCCCAGCTTCGGAAAACCTCACGACGGACTCGGATTCGGTCCGGCCATGATCGAGCACACCCACGGCTCGACCGGCATTTGCGGGATCGCTTTCGTGGATGCCGGGACCTGGGGGGAAATCTGGAATGATCATGTGCTCATCGGCAACGTGGTCACTTCGCGGGTGAACCTCGACCGCATCGAGTGGCGGGGCACCACACCGATGGCCATCGAGCAACCCGACTTCGTGGTCAGCGAGGACCCGTGGTTTCGGCCGGTGGATCTGCGGATCGGTCCCGATGGCGCGCTCTATGTGGCCGATTTCTACAATCGCATCATCGGGCACTACGAGGTACCGCTGGATCATCCGGGACGCGACCGGGAGCGGGGGAGGATCTGGCGCATCGTGAAAACGGTCGGCGAGATCACCCCGCCGCCGACGGTGAAGTTTCCAAGAACACCGCCCTCTCCTGACCTCGTCTGGTCGCTGGGCCACGAGTCGCCCTGGCATCGACGCCAGGCCGCGGAGATACTTCACGCGCGGCCCGATCTCGAAGCCTTGCCGGCCCTGGTGAAGGCACTCGATGAAACGCCCGCCGAGGACACCCACCTGCGGCACGTCCTCAAACTCGCCATTCGGGAGCATCTCAAGCTACCGGAAGCCTTTGACCGTTTCTCTGAACTGACCAAAGCGAAATCCGATCTGTTCGCGATCGCTTTGGCCGTTCCGACGGGCGAGGCCGCGGCGTTCCTGCTCCGCGCGTTGGAAAACGGAGTCATGGAGGCGGATAGACAAGCGGCGGCGCTGGCTCACCTCGGCCATCATGCGGATGATTCGCTGACGCCACGTGTCACGAGTTGGATAGACGATCAGTGGCCGCACGACTCTGTCGCGCGGGCCGGGGCGATGCGATCTTGGCACGAGGGACGGTTGGAGCGGCACGGATCGGCAACCACACCCGAGATCGTGGCCTGGGCTTCCAGATTGGCGGAAACGCTTCTGAAAGAGGCGTCCACCTCCGGCGGGATCACCTGGACCGGGCAGCCGCATCCGGAGTATCCGAAGGCGACGCAGTCGCCGTGGACGATGCAGCCCCGGCAGTGCGCCGATGGCACCGAGGCGATGGTCCTGTCGAGTTTGCACAAGGGGGAACGCGGGGCCGAGCAACGAACCGGCATTCTCCGCAGTCGCCCGTTTCCGGCACCGAAGACACTGCGATTCTGGATTTGCGGACACCGGGGATTTCCCCAGGAGGAGGCGCACCAACGAAATCGGGTTCGGCTGGTGTCAGAGGAGCCGGAAGGGGAGATCATCGAAAAAGCGTTTCCGCCACGAGGCGATGTGGCGCAAAAGGTTGAATGGGATTTAACACGAATTGCGGGAAAACAGGTTCGGCTCGAAATCGTCGACGGAGACGCGGGAAAAGCCTATGCCTGGCTGGGAATCACCCGCATCGAACCAGCGGAGGCGACGATTTCCGTGGATGATTTTGCTAGCTCCGCCAGGCTGGGCGGTGCCCTGGGATTTCTGGCGGGAATGCTGCGCCCGCTGGCGCCGATGGACCTGCGCGACAGGCTCGCGGAATGGGCGCCGCCCGTTCCCGCGTCGGCCCCGATTCCGGTATCGCCGGAGCGGCGCGCGGAGCTGGATCGGCTCATCGCGGCACGGGCGACTGAGTTCGGGAAGTCGTCGCCCGATCCCGGGCAGGGCGGAGAAATTTTCCGACTACACTGCGCCGCCTGTCATCAGGTCGGCGGTGAGGGAGGCCTGATCGGTCCCCAACTCGACGGCATCGGAAAACGCGGGGTCGAGCGCCTCTGCGAGGACATTCTCGATCCGAACCGCAATGTGGACGCGCATTTCCACCTCCATTCGCTGACCTTGAAGGATGGTTCCTCGGCGGGTGGTTTTGTCATCAGCGAGACGGATCGGCTGCTGCGGCTGCTCGACGCCGCCGGGCGGGAGCACCTCATGGTGAAAGACGACGTGACTGAGACGGTGATCAGCCCGCTCTCCCTGATGCCGCCGACCTTCGGGGAACTGCTCGGCGAGGCGGAGTTCCGGGATCTGCTGGGGTATCTGCTGGAGCGATGAAGGGAGGGGCGACAATCTTGTCGCCCTTGCCGGACCCAGGGCGACAGGATTGTCGCCCCTCCTTTCCACGATTTCGCCATGGCAATTCCCGGCTTTTCCGGTCATGGTTTGCCCCATCCCCATAGTAAACCCTCATTGCGCTCCTATCCATGATCTCCCTGTCGCGACGTTTTCTCCTGTCTCTCGGCCTCGGACTGACGGCCTCGGCCTTTTCCCTCTCGGCCGCCGCCGCCGAGCCCGGTCTCCATTTTTCCGGCAAGGAAGGGCCGGGGAAGGGGATGAAGATCGTTCTGCTCGCCGGTGACGAGGAATACCGTTCCGAGGAAGCCCTTCCGATGCTGGCCAAGATCCTCAGCCAGAAGCACGGCTTCGATTGCGTCGTCCTGCATTCCCTCGATCCGGAGCAAGGGCACATCGATCCCAATCAACAGAAGAACATTCCCGGCACCGAGGCGCTGGCCGACGCGGATCTCATGATCCTATCGCTGCGCTTTCGCGACCTGCCGCCGGAGCAGACGAAGCCGATCACCGATTTCCTGAACGCGGGCAAGCCGGTCATCGGTCTGCGCACCTCGACCCACGCCTTCAACGGCAAGATGGCCGCGGGCGACTGGACCTACGGCGACTGGCAGAAGGGCGGCTTCGGGATGAAGATCCTCGGCGAGACCTGGGTCGCGCACCACGGCAAGCACAAGGTCGAAGGCGCCCGCGGAGTCATCGTGGAGGAGAACGCCAATCATCCGGTGCTCAACAGCGTGAAGGATGTCTTCGCCCCATCGGATGTCTACACGGTCAAGAATCTCACCGGCGACGAGACCCTGCTGCTGCGCGGGGCGGTGACCGAGACGCTCGACCCGGCATCCAAGCCCATCGCGGGAGAAAAGAACGATCCGCTCCAGGCGCTGGCCTGGCTGCGCGAATACACCGCCCCCAACGGCAGCGCCAAGGGTCGGGCCTTCTGCACCACCGCCGGCGCGGCGGTCGATCTCGTCAGCGAAGACCTGCGTCGTCTGGTGGTGAACGCCGCCTATCATCTCACCGGTCTCGACGTTCCTGAAAAGGCCGATGTCGGCTATGTCGATCCGTATTACCCGAGCTTCTTCGGCTTCATCAAAGACCCCGCCTTCTGGCCGGGTCGCAACCTGAAGCCGGCCGATTTCGGCCTCGGCAAATCTCCCGTCGCGGTGGATCCTCCCGGCAGCCCCGAGTGGCCTTTCCGCGAGACCGGGAACTGACTCCGCGCCCCCTCACCGCGTCCGCCATGATCCCGCGCATCGTGATGCTGATTCCGCTCGTCCTCGCGGTGGCGGGTGTCGCGTCCGCCTCCGGAGAGGCGGCGGCGGAGGATGCCTGGGCCGATCTGGAGTCTCCAGCCCACGACTACTGGAATCGACCGCTCAAGGATCGCTTCACCCGGCTGAAGGATGATCTCGAAACCGGCAAATTGCCCCTCGACTACAGTTCGGAAAAAGCCTACGTCATCAGCCTGCTCAAGGTGCTGGACATTCCCGCCACCTCCCAGATGCTGGTCTTTTCCACCACCAGTCTGCAGCTCCGGTTGATCTCTCCACGCAATCCGCGGGCGCTATTTTTCAACGAGGATCTCTACCTCGGATGGATGCCGGGCGGGAAGATCGAGATCGTGTCCATGGATCCCGAGATCGGCGGCATTTTCTACATCTTCGACATCCTGCTCGATGGCAAGCCGCCGGTGACCGAGCGCTCCCGCCGCTGCATGAACTGCCACTCCGACGACGATACCCGCCAAGTGCCGGGTATCGTGATACGCTCCGTGGTGCCGGGTCCCAGCGGGGGATCGCTCGACTCCTTCCGCCGGGAAGACACCGGGCATCACATCCCGTTCTCCGATCGTTTCGGCGGCTGGCATCTCACCGGCGCGGAGACGCTGGGCAAACATTGGGGGAATCTCACCGGTCGCTTGAGCATGGGGGAAATGACGACCACACCGCTGGAGCCGGGGCGCAATTTCAACTGGGACAACTATCCGGTGCGGACCAGCGACGTGCTGCCCCAGCTCATCCACGAGCATCAGGCGGGCTTCGCCAACCGGCTCTTCGAGGCCGCCTACCGGGCGCGTCACTACCTGCACGAGGGGCGTGGCTCGCTCACCAACCGGGTCCACATCGATCTGCTCAAGGAGCAGGCCGATCAGCTCGTGCGTTATCTTCTTTTTACCGACGAGGCCGAGTTTCCCAAGGCAGGCATCCCGGGCGATCCCGCCTACGCCGCCGATTTTACGGAAAAGCGTCGGCCCGATGCCAAGGGACGCTCGCTGCGGGATCTGAATCTCAAGGACCGGATCTTCGAATACCGGTGTAGCTACCTGATCTACAGCGAAGCCTTTCAGTCGCTCCCGCCGGTTTTCAAAAACCACGTCTATCGCCGGCTCGGCGAGGCGCTGGATCCCCGGACCGGCGGCGCCGACTTCGCCCACTTGTCGAACGCCGAGAAGACCGCCATCCGCGAGATCCTCCGCGACACCCTCACGGATCTGCCCGAGGGCTGGTGAGACCGGTCGGCGCAAAACGCGGTGGCGTCGCCGGGCATCGTGGTGCAACGATGGCGGCGTAATCATTCCCGAAGATGACCACTTGGATATCCGCCCGCGCCTTTGAAGACATCCGCTACGAGAAATCGGAAGACGGAGCCATCGCCAAGATCACCATCAACCGACCCGAAGTGCGGAACGCCTTCCGGCCGCTGACGGTCAACGAGCTTGCCCAGGCCTTTCACCTCGCGCGCGAGGACGGCGAAGTGGGCGTCATCATCCTCACCGGAGAGGGCGATCTCGCGTTCTGTTCCGGGGGAGACCAGAAAATCCGTGGCGATGCCGGTTACGTTGGCGACGACGGCGTGCCTCGTCTCAATATCCTCGATGTGCAGAAACAGATACGCGGCCTGCCGAAACCGGTCGTGGCCATGGTCGCCGGCTACGCCATCGGCGGCGGGCATGTGCTGCACGTCGTCTGCGATCTCACCATCGCCGCGGATAATGCCCGATTCGGCCAGACTGGTCCCAAAGTCGGCTCCTTCGACGGCGGACTCGGCTCCAGCTACCTCGCCCGCATCGTGGGACAGAAAAAAGCCCGCGAGATCTGGTATCTCTGCCGACAATACGACGCCCAACAGGCCCTCGAAATGGGACTGGTGAATACCGTGGTGCCCCTGGATCAACTCGAGGCGGAGACCGTGAAATGGTGTCGCGAAATGCTCCAGCATTCCCCCCTGGCGCTCCGCTGTCTCAAGGCCGCGCTCAACGCCGATTGCGACGGCCAGATGGGCCTGCTCGATCTCGCTGGCAACGCCACCCTCCTCTACTACATGAGCGAGGAGGCCCAGGAAGGCCGGGACGCCTTCAAAGAAAAGCGGGCCCCGGATTTTTCGAAGTTTCCCCGGCTGCCCTGATACCGGGACCATCAGCCAAGAGCCCCTCGCTCCATGCCCCACGCCCTCAAGCCCTGGCTCCTTGCCGCGCGTCCGAAGACCCTGCCGGCGGCCATCGTGCCGGTGTGGGTGGGTAGCGCCCCGGCGGTGTTCGTGGATCGCTTTTCCCCGCTGCTCTTCCTGGCGACTCTCGCCAGTTGTCTGGGCATTCAGATCGCGACGAATCTGTTCAATGATGCCATCGATTCCCGGAAAGGTGCCGACACCGAGAGGCGGCTTGGCCCGATTCGAGTCACCGCCTCCGGTCTGCTCTCGGCGCGTGCCGTCATGCTCGGCGCTTTCATCGTCTGCATCGTGGCAGCCCTCATCGCCATTCCCCTCATCCAGGCGCGCGGTTGGCCCATCGTCGCCATCGGCAGCGTGTCCCTGCTGATGGCCTACGCCTACACCGGGGGACCGTTTCCGCTCGCCTATCGCGGCCTCGGCGAGCTCTTCGTGATCCTGTTCTTCGGCTTTGTCGCCGTCTGCGGATCGTGGTACGTCCAGTCCGGCGAGGCGCCCGGCGCGCTGCAATGGATCACCGGTCTCCAGGCCGGGCTCTACTCCTCCGTCCTCATCGCCATCAACAATCTCCGCGACATCGATGAGGACCGCCAATCACGGAAACACACCCTCGCGGTCCGATTCGGGAAAAACTTCGCCCGCGCCGAGATCGCGGTCTTCTGCCTCGCTCCCGTCCTGCTCTCACTGCTGGGGGCATGGCTCATCCATCCCTGGATCGCGCTGGCGGCGGGCACGCTGCCCCTCGGGCTGAGCATTGCCGGCAAAATCCGGCGCGCCGAGCCCGGTCCCGCCCACAATCGCTACCTGGGCCTGGGCGCGCTGCAACTCATCGGCTACGCCATCCTCCTCACCGTCGCCCTGGCGTTCGCCCGCTGACTTTCCCGCGTCATGTCCGGCACACGACTCTGGCACTGGCGCTACACGCTCCGCTCGCGGGGACGGCTCAGCGCCCGGAATCCGGCGCGGGAGCACGCGGGCGCGCTGATCCGGGATTTCGGCGGCGGAGTCGGCTGCGTGCATCCCTGGCCCACGCTCGGCGACGCGCCCCTGGACGAACAACTCGCCGCCATCGCCTCGGATCGTCCCACCGCGCTCGGTCATCAGTCGCTGCTGTGCGCCGAGGCCGATGGGCTGGCCCGACGCCAGGGGCGCAACCTCTTCGCGCCGCTGTCCGTGCCGGTCAGCCATTGGACGGCGGCGGAGGATGACGATGCGGAAGGGGTCGGGGCGAACGGGTTTCGCTCGGTGAAACTGAAGCTCGGCCCCGGCATCGACGGGGCGGGGGAGCGGGCGCGACACTGGGCGGCGGCGGGCTTTCGGCTCCGGCTCGATTTCAACGATACCCTCACGGAGACAGAGTTTGCCGAATTCTGGCGGGCTCTCGGCGACCAGGCGCGGGCGGCGGTGGATTTTGTGGAAGATCCCTGCCCGTGGCATCCCGGTGTCTGGCGCCGCCTGCGGGAGGAACTGGGCGCCCCGCTGGCGGCGGATCGCGACGTGATGACCCGCGCGGCGGAGGCGGACTGGCTCATCGTGAAACCGGCGGTAATCAACGCCATCGAACCCGCCGAGCGGGCCTTTCGCTCCGGTCAGCGGCTCGCCTTCACCAGCTATCTCGACCATGCCATCGGTCAACTCCACGCCGCCTGGCGGGCGGCGGAATGCGCCGCCGTGATGGGATCGCGGCTCGGTGATTGCGGACTCATCACCCACCCGCTCTTCGAACCCGATCCCTTCTTTGAACAACTCGGCCACCGGGGCGCCGTCCTGACGCCGCCGCCGGGCACCGGGCTGGGTTTTGACGAACTTCTGGAAACGCTGCCGTGGAAACCACTTTGTTGAGCCAGGCCGCCTACTGGGCCGATGAGACGCCGGATCTCCGATGCAACCCTGTCGGGTCGGCGACTCAAGAGGGTATGATGGGGTGGATCGCGAGCCGTCCCGAGTTCCGCGGACGGGTGCTGGTGGCGACTTCGGGGAGCGGTGGTGAACCCGCCTGGGTGGTGCTGACCAAAGAGGCTTTGCTGGCCTCGGCCCGGGCGGTCAATGCATATCTGGCGGTCGGGGAGGGGGATCACTGGCTGTGCGCGCTGCCGGATTTTCACGTGGGCGGCCTCGGTGTCCACGCGCGCGCCTTCGCGGCGGGGATCGCGGTGACGACCTTTCCGGGTCGTTGGCGCGGACGGGCGCGGGAGTTTGCGGCATACTGCGCGAATGCCGGCGCCACGCTGACCTCGCTGACGCCGACCCAGGTGCACGATCTGGTGGCGGAGAACCTCCCGGCGCCGGACCGACTGCGGGCGGTGGTGGTGGGGGGCGGGCGCTTGACCACTGAGCTGGGGCGACAAGCCAGGGAGCTGGGTTGGCCGGTGCTGGCCAGCTATGGCATGACCGAGGCCGGCTCGCAGATCGCGACCGAGGCGCTCGCCGCGCTGGAGTCGCCCTACTCGGGGGAGTGGCTGCCGGTGTTGCCGGGCTGGGAGATCGGTGTCGGTGAGGATGGGCGGCTGAGGATTCGGGGTGACGCGCTCTGTTCGGGCCGGTTGCGACGAACGGAATCGGGGGGCTGGCGTTTTGAGGAGATCGCGGACTGGTTCGAGACCACGGATCGCGGAGAACTGCGGGAGACGGCGACAGGCGCGCGGGAATTGAAGTTTCTGGGACGGATGGATGATCTGGTGAAGCGGCTGGGGGAGTTGGTTTCGTTGGACCGGATCCGGGAGCGCTTGGGGGAGACGCTCCGCGAGCTGGGCATGTTCGGCACGGTGCTGGCGCTGCCCGACGCGCGGGCGGGGCATCGACTGGTGGCGGTGATCGAGGGCCACGAGTCCGCCGGGGCGGAGATCTCGGAGGCGCTGGAACGCCACAATGCTCGTCACGAGGCCCTGGAACGGATCGAGGGGTGGCAATGCCTCCCGGAGTTGCCCCGCACCGGCTTGGGCAAGATCGCGTTCGCCGACTTGCGCGCCCGATGGCGCGAATCCGCTGAGCGGCGGCTTTGACGGCGAACAGGCGAATCGCTAATCTCGCGCCACCATGAAAATGAAACAGATCGGGTTGTTGGTGGCCGTGTTCATCGCGGCGTCTTCCGTGTCGGCCTCGGCCCGGACTTGGACTCGCGCGTCCGACGGGGCGAAGATCGAGGGCGAGTTTGTCCGCATGAAGGACGCGAACACCGTCTACATCGCCCGCGCCGGTGGCGCGACGGTGGAGGTGCCGGTGACGGCGCTGTCTGCGGAAGATCAGGCCTTCATCAAGGAACAGGCGGCGGCGGGTTCACCGGACGCCAAAGCCAAGCCGGAAACGCCCAAGGGCGAGACGGAGGTGACCCTCGCCGGCGCGCACCTGTGCTGCGGCGGCTGCAAGAGCGGGGTGGAGAAAGCCATCGCCGGGATGGATGATATCGAGCTGAGCATGAGCGGTAGCAACATCACGGTAAAGGGCAAGAGCGGCGGCGACGTCCAGAAGGCGCTCGACGCCATCGCGGCGGCGGGTTTCTACGGAGAGTCCGACAACGAGGCGGTGATGATCGGGGCCGGGAAAGCCGGGGACGAGGCCACGGATTCGGTGACGGTCTCGGCGGTGCATCTCTGCTGCGGCAAATGCGTCAGCGCCATCGACGATGTGGTGGCCGCGGTGAAGGGCGCCACGGGGCACGACGCCTCGAAAAACGCGGAATCTTTCACCATCAAGGGCGAGGGCATCACCGCCAGCGCCGTCCTGGCAGCTCTCCGCGCCGAGGGAATGAATGGCACGGTGAAGTGAGTCGGGTGACGCTCGCTATTTCGAGCCACCGTACGGCGCGTCGCGAGGCGCGCCGTTTTTTATTCCACGGAGAATGGCATCACGAACGGGGTGGTGCGCTCGACAAAGCGGGGGTGTTCCTCCAGATCCAGATTGAATGGGCGGGCGATGCTGTTGCCGGCGAGGTCCTCGAGTTTCGGGTGAATGATGGCCCGATACTTTCCCGGTTTCCACGCGGGTTGGGCGGTCAGCCGGATGCCGATCCCTGTCGCCCCCATCCCACCGATCGGGAAAAAAGTCAGGTGGACATTCTCCATGGTCGCTCCGGTGGCGTCCTGGATGGTGATCGATCCCCGGGAGCTGACGGGATCGACGAGGTCGTCGGTCAGGATCTCCGGTATCGGGCCATCGACGACGCGCCACCGCTCGGGTAGCGGCTGATGGTCGTCGGGCGGTCCGGCGAGAAAGGTGTGGTCGATGCGTTTGCTGAGAGCGACGCCGGACTCGGTCCTCCATTTTCCGGAAATCTCCAGCCGATAGCGTTTCCAGGTTTCCAGGATGGGGCCGATATCGACATTGAGGTTCACGCCCGGTTTCTGGCGTCCGGGATGAAACCAGAGCGTCATGCGGGTGAAGGTTTCATCCCACAGCTCCACCTCGCGGAAGGGCTCGGGCACTTCGGCCAGTTCCCGGCCTTCGATGTCGGTCTCGACCAGACGCAGATAACGAAACACTTCGCCCCGCGCCATCGGCTCGGCGAATTGGAGGTAGAATTTGAGGTGATTGGCGGGGACGATCGGGTAGTCGGGAGAGACGACGAGCGGCGCCGGGGGATTCCTTTCAGGCTCCCCCGATTCCACGTGCCCGGTCCCGGCCAGGAGGGCGGCGATGAGCCACGGACCTCTCATGGCAGGGTGATCAACTCCACCGCGTGGGGCGCTTCCTCGTTGGCGGGGTCGGTCTCCCGCAGCACGACCACTTCGGCATTGTCGAGCTGGCTCACGATGACGGCGCCGAAGAGCGGCTCCACCACTTCGATGCCCTTGGCGTCGGGCCCCGAGGGGGCGTTGACGTCGCGCCTAGCGGCGTTCTCGTTGGTCTCCTCCGGCGTTTCGGCGTCGAGGTAGTCCATCTTCACGCGGGCGGCCCAATATTTGCTGGGGCCGAAGAGGTTGTCCTTGAAACGCTGGGTGTTGGTCACCAGCCACTGCTCGCCGTCCTTCTCATAGGTGAACATGTCGCGCGGGCGGTTGCCGCTGCCGAGTTCGATGACGCTGGTGCCCTTGATCTGGTCGCCGTCCTCGAGGTCGCTGATGGGGAACTTGGCGATCGGAGTGCAGGCGAAGGCTCCCACCACGTAGAATTCGCCGTCATCCTCCCAGGGAATGAAGCTCTGGATGGGGGCCTTGGTTTCCCATTTGCGGTGGGCGACATGGTAGGTCTCGGCGGAGTAGAACTGGGCGTTCACCCCATGCTCAAGGGGAATGGGAATCTGGTAGATCTTGTTGGCGAACTCTTCGGAGGATTGACCCGCGACGATCACGGAGTGGTCGCCCCAGGCGAGGTCGGTCACGTTGCGCAACTGGGCGTTCTCCGCCGTGGGCAGCGTCATGCGGACGTGGGCGGACTTCGAGAGATCGACAGGCGCGACATTCCCTTCCGCTCCGAGGGCGAGGATGGCGGGCGCGTTGCCGGGCTGGACGTTCACGGCAAAATAGATCTTTCCCGAGGCGGGGTTCACCGCCATGTCGATGATGGTGATCTTTTCCGCCGCCGCGGCGGTGGCGAGGGCGGGCTCGATGGCTTCGACACGCTTGGTCAGTTTCGCGACGGGGCCGGTGTCGCCGGTATCGACGGCCACGACGGACGCGGTGCGGGGATCGGAAATCAAGAGCATGCCGGCGGGGCCGAAAGCGATCTTGCCGACCGATTTCAGCTCGAGACCGGAGGACTCCGGTTTTTTGAAATAGGAACTGGCGGAGTCGGCTCCAGAGAGGGGCGCCGCGGTGCTGAGGGCGAGGGCGAGCAGGGGGAGGATGGCGGAGATTTTCATCGAGGGGGGATGATAGCGGTTTTTTTTCAGTGGGGTTTGGAATCGGTCATTGATTCCCGGACTTGAAACTGTTTGGCATCCCATTGCAGGAGTGCGGCGGTGTCAGTGACGTATTTCCAGGCTTTGGGAGCGTCGGTGTAGATCACCAGGCGCGAGCGTTCCGCGGCCATGGCGGCGGCCTGGGGGAGGTCGAGAAATCTCAGCACATTGAGATAGTCGGGACCCTCCATGTGGCTGGCGGGGAGGTCGTGGAGATCGAGCCGGTGAACGCCGGGCTCGAAGAGGGAGGCATAGAGACTGTTGGCCGCCATGTCCCCGTGGGATTGCAGCCAGAGCTGGGTCTCGCCCATGCCATCGACCGTTCGCAGTGCCTGAATGCCGCGGCGGATGTCCCAGACACGCGCGCTGTCGAGCGTCATCCCGAGCAATTGAAAACGACGGCGGATGTGGGTGCGCTCCTTCTCGTCATCGGTCCACGCCGTGGGGCCGACCCCGCGAGGCGCCACGTAGGCCATGGCCCATTTCTGCGACTGATGCATTTTCTTTTCCCGCTCGAAAGCATCGGGATCGATGGGCGGGAGCGATACCCCGGAGAACGCCTCGGGAAAGGCCGCCCCGACACCGGTGAGAAATTCCGGCCAGGTGTCGTCGTCGAGCACGTTGAGCACCGTGAGGTCGAGATCGGCCGGCTTCAGCCCCTCGCGATGCACCAGGTAGAGCCGCAGGAGGATGTTGTCCTGACTGATGAAATCGTGCGCGGAGAACCGGAGTCCGTCGCGGGTGACGGCGGCGGCCTCGGCGGTGACGATGGCCTCCGCTCTGGCGGGCCAGGCGCGGAAACTCCGGATCTGGAGACGACTCCGCCACGCGTCCCGCGAGGCGCGCCAGTCCTCGGCGGACTCGGGCGCCTTGGCCCGGCGGGGATAGCGGCGGGTGAAATACTCGTCGATGCTCGTGTTGCGCTCGTCCCCGGGGATGCTCTCCAGCACCTTGAGCTCCTTGGGATCGAAGGGCTTCGGCGCGGTGGTGTCCGCCATCTCTTCGGACACTTCGCGTCCCTTCAGGAAACGCTCGAACCAGTGAAACGCCGGCACCCGCAGCGGCTGGGTGTCCGCGTGGCCGCCCTCGTAGAGCGCGATGCCGATCCTGTCCCCGGCGCCATTGAGCTCGTAGATCCGGTGCGCTTTCTGGTAGACATCCACCACTCCGTCGAGCGGAAAGATGCGGTCCTTGTCCGTGTTGGCGATCAGGAGCGCGCGCGGCGCCACCAGGGCGGCGATGGTGGGAAAGTCCCAGCGGTAGGTGTTTACCTGATACATGCAATCGCAGTGTCCCTCCACACAGCCATCGATGACGTGGTTGTGCATGTTGGTGATCCCGGCCACAGGCACCGCCGCCTGGATGCGCTCGTCCAGCGCCGCCACCCACCAGCTGTAGGCTCCGCCGCCGGAGCGGCCCGTGACTCCGAACTTCTTCGCGTCGACCTCCTCGCGGGTTTCGAGATAATCCAGAGCGCGGATGCAGTTCCACGCCTCCACCCCGGCGGAGGTGTAGCCGCGGGAGTTCCACCACCAGCGCCCGAGATGGTGGGTGCCGTGGTGGACGCCCTCGATCTCGCCCAGCTGCAGCGTGTCGATGGTCAGACAGACATAGCCGTTGCGGGCGAACCAGGCGCCGTGATGCTGGTAGTGCGTCTTGTTCCCGTAGCTGACCCCGTCGATCTTCACCCCGCCGTGGCCGCAGACGTAGAGGATGGCGGGGAGGGGACCGTCCTGGGTTTTGGGACGATAGAAATTGCCCGTCACGTAGAGACCGGGGCGGGATTCGAAGACCACGTTTTCCACGATGATGTCCTCGTGCTCGGTGGTGCCCGTGATCCGCGCCTCCAGCGGCGAGCGGGCCGGCAGCGGTTGCAGACCCAGCATTTCAAAAAGCTGACGCCGGTAATTGTCGCGCACCTTTTCCCAATCCTCCCTCGTCTCGATGTTGGCGAGGTTGCGGTTCGCGATGCGCCGGGTTTCCAGATCGAAAAACTCGCCGATCATCGCGTCGCCCGGCTTTGGCGGGGTGGGGATGGCGGAGAAATCGGCGGCTCTCGCGGGCTGGATCACCAGCCCGGATGCCAGCAGCAGGGAGAGGCGGAGAATCGGATGAGACATGGACGTTGTTTGTATCCGGAAATCGCCCGCGTACCAAGCCCGGAATGGGACGGGGAAACGTGAGGCGTCCCGCCCCGCGCGGCGGGGGACCGCGGGTAGGGACGCCACGCCGAGGCGTCCGCCAGTATGTCCCCGAGGGTAGGGACGCCTCGCCGAGGCGTCCGCCCTGTGCGTGCGATGCGGACGCCCCGGCGGTGCGTCCCTACCGGATTGCTTCGGGCAGTAGCTCGACGGCAGAGACGGCAGGTAGGGACGCCTCGCCGAGGCGTCCGCCGTGGCATCATCGCCTCCTTCGAGGAATCGGTGAAAACTCTCCGGCACATGGGCCGAGATCGACCTCTTCTGTTCCGGCAAAGTCCTCGTCGAGCAAAAAAGTACCGAGCAGACCTCGTCAATGCCCACGCCCATGGCACTGCCTAGCCGCTGCTATTGTGGGGCTGGTAGCGAAGGAAACGGGAAGCGCTCTCCGCAATATGGACGCCATAAAGGACTTAGAAAGTGGGTGTTATCAATAGGCGGCTTCAGCAATAAAGCTATTTAGCGCGGTTTCGATCACGCTTTGCAGCTTGTATCCAGACGCATGGCAAAGGTGAAGTAGGTCACAGATGAGATCGCCCACCGCGACATCAAATTCCTCATGCATGTCGCAAGCCCCCTGAAAGGTCTGGAGAGCGGCGATTGCGAATTGTACCCTATCACGGTTGTCGCAGTTCGGATTATCCAAGCCGTCTGTCGTCTCGAAACGATCTGGATCAAAGGGAGGAAGGCAGTCAATCTCCCCGAGGAGTTCAAGCAAAGATCCAAATTTTTGGTCAGGCGTTAAGTGGTAAACGTCTCACTCGGACCATTCAGTCCTGGCGCTGGCTCTTGGCCCACTGTCT
>CAYTNL010000001.1:0-157427 GCA_964439145.1 uncultured Verrucomicrobiales bacterium | reverse complement strand
AACGCCGACAAATCGGCGAAATAATGGACTCAAGTCCGACAGGCTGCTAGCCAGCTCATGAAAGAACCCCCATGCCACATTTTCCGCGGCTGCATCCCCGCCCTCATGACTCCCTGTGACGTGTCGGGCCGCCCCGACTTCGATACCCTCGTAACCACCGCCGCCGGACTCATTGAGACCGGCATGAGGGCCGTCGTTTACTGCGGCTCGATGGGCGACTGGCCCTTATTGACCGACGCCCAACGGCAGGAAGGCGTGAGTCGGCTCGTCGCGGCCGGCATCCCCGTGGTCGTCGGAACCGGGGCTCAGAATCCGGCGCAGGCCGCCGCCCACGCCGCCCACGCCAGCGAGGTGGGCGCTGGTGGCCTGATGGTGATTCCCCGTGTCCTTTCCCGGGGCACCTCGCCCACCGCCCAGCGTGCGCATTTTTCCGACATTCTCCGGGCGGGCGGTGACCTCCCGGCCGTGATCTACAACAGCCCCTACTATGGGTTCGAGACCAAGGCCGATCTCTTCTTCGATCTGCGGAGCGATCATCCCAATCTTGTCGGCTTCAAGGAATTCGGCGGCGCCGCCTCCCTGACCTACGCTGCCGAACACATCACCAGCGGTGATCCCGGTCTCATCCTGATGGTCGGTGTCGACACCCAGGTCTTCCACGGATTCATCCGCTGCGGAGCCGCCGGTGCCATCACCGGCGTGGGCAACGCTCTCCCGCGCGAGGTTCTCCGCCTCGTCGCGCTCTGCGAGGCCGCCGCCGCCGGTGATCCCGCCGCCCGCCGTCTCGCGGCTGAGCTCGACGAAGCCCTCCGCGTGCTCTCCACCTACGACGAGGGGCCGGACCTCGTCCTCTACTATAAGGAGCTGATGGTACTCGAGGGCCACTCCGCCTACTCGCGCCATCTCCATCCCGGCGACCGCCTTAGCGAAAGCCAGCGCGGTCATCTCCACGCCCAGTGGAGCCAGTTTCGCGCCTGGTGGCACCAATGGGAAGGCTCGGCAGCCTAGGTTAGGGGATATCATCAATCCCGCCCGCGTCATGACACCCGTGTCCATCTTCAACGACGTCATCGGTCCCGTGATGCGCGGGCCGTCGAGCTCGCACTGTGCCGCCGCTCTCCGCATCGGCCGGCTCGCCCGCGATCTCATGGACGGCGAGCTCACCGAAGTGCTCGTCGAATTCGACCGGGCGGGATCGCTCCCAACGACACACGAGAGTCAGGGAAGCGACATGGGGCTGTTCGGCGGGCTGTTGGGCTGGGATGCGGACGACGAGCGACTCCCGGATTCGGCAACAGCCCTCGCCGGGGCCGGGATCAGGCTGCGATTCGAGATCGTCGATGCCGACGATCCCCACCCGAACACCTATCGGCTCACGCTCAAGAACAGCCGGGAATCCCACACCCTCGTCGCCATCTCCACCGGCGGCGGCATGATCGAAGTGGTGGAGATTGACGGCACGCCAGTGAGCATGGATGGCGGCTGGCACGAGACGCTTATATGGGAACAGGGTGATGCGGACTTCCGTCTCATCCAGATTCAGTCCGAGGAATCAGGCAGACCCGGGCAATGCGAACAATCTGCCGCGTCTATGGTCAGACACCTCTACCCGGTCCTCCCCGTGCCCTCGCGCAAGGACATCCGTCTCCCCTTCTCGAGCTGCGCCGAGATGCTCGAACATGACGGTAGCCAAAACACGCCGCTCTGGCGGCTCGCGGTCAAATACGAGTGCGCGCGTGGCAACTTCACCGAGATCGAGGTCGTCGAAAAAATGGCCGCCATCATCCGCATCCTGCGTAATTCCATCGCTGGTGGTATCGCCGGGACCAGCCACGAGGACCGTGTGCTTCCTCATCAGAGCGGAGGGTTCCGGCAGGCGATGCACGAGGGCCGCTTGCTCGACGCGGGCGTTCTCAACCGCATTATCCTCTATGTCACCGCTCTGATGGAGGTCAAGAGCAGCATGGGCGTCATCGTCGCCGCACCCACCGCCGGGGCCTGCGCCGCCCTCCCTGGCGCGGTGATCGCGATGGCTGAAACGATGGGCCAGAACGAGGAGGCGATGGCCAAAGCCATGCTCGCCGCCGGTTTGATCGGCGTCTTCATCGCCACTCGCTGGACCTTCGCCGCCGAAGTTGGCGGTTGCCAAGCCGAGGGAGGTGCGGCCGCCTGCATGGGCGCCGCCGCGCTCGTCACCCTCGCCGGAGGCACGCGTGACCAGGCCGTCGCCGCCGCTTCGATGGCCTTCCAATCCATGCTCGGGCTCATCTGCGACCCCATCGCCAACCGCGTCGAGGCACCCTGCCTCGGGAAAAATGTCATGGCCGCGGCCAACGCTCTCTCCTGTGCCAACCTTGCCCTGGCGAACTTCGATCCACTCATCCCGCTTGATGAAGTCATCGACGCGGCAAAGAGCGTCGCCGCCATGATGCCACGCGAACACCGCTGCACCTCATTGGGTGGCTTGGCCATTACTCCCACCTCGCTGGCAATCGAGCGCAGACTCGCCGCCGCGAAAAGCGGAGATTGCGGCACCTGCGGCTGTCAGTGAATCATCACCCCCCTCTCTTCAAACCCATGAAAAGTACCCTTCTATTCCCGCTATCCTGCGTGGCGCTGTCGGCGCTGTCGGCGCTTTTGTGCGCCAATCTCCTGGCCGCCGACCAGAAACCCCTCCAGGTCTATATCCTCGCCGGACAGTCGAACATGCAGGGACACGCGAAGGTGGCCACCTTCGAACACCTCGCCATGGACCCCGCGACCAAGCCCATGCTGGAGAAGATGCAGAATCCCGACGGCACGCCGAAGGTCTGCGAACGGGTCTGGATCTCCTCGATCGGTTGCGGGTCCGACGAACTGGCCGAGCAGACCGGCCAGCTCACCGTCGGCTTCGGGGCCTCGAACGGAGGACCGAAGATCGGACCGGAGTTCACCTTCGGCCTCTACCTGGAGGAGTTCGCCGACGCGCCCGTCCTCCTCATCAAGACCTCGTGGGGCGGCAAGAGCCTGCACACCGATTTCCGCCCGCCCTCCGCCGGCCCCTATGTCTTCCACGAGGCGCAGCTCGCGAACTTCGAGAAGCAGGGCAAGGACCTCTCCGCCATCCGGGCGGAGAAGGAGGCGGCGACGGGCGTCTACTACCGCCGGATGATCGACCATGCGAAGGCCGTGCTGGCCGACCTCGGCCGCGTCGTGCCGGAGCGCCATCTCGCCCACGGGCACGAGCTGGCGGGTTTCGTCTGGTTCCAGGGATGGAACGACATGGTGGACGCGGGCACCTACCCGGACCGCGCCAACCCCGGCGGCTACGACGCCTACGGCGAGGTGATGGCGCACTTCATCCGCGACGTGCGGCGCGATCTGGGCGCTCCCGGTCTGCCTTTCGTCATCAGCGTGCTCGGGGTCGGAGGCCCCACCTCGGAATACGGGCCCGAGCAACAACGCTACCGATCAACCCACGAAAACTTCCGCGCCGCGATGGCAGCGCCCGCGAAGCTCCCGGAATTCCGGGGCAACGTCGCCGCCGTGCTGACGGAGAAATACTGGGATCGCGAATTGACCCGGGCCCGCGCCAAGGAGGCCAACCTGAAGGAGGAAGCGAAGAAACTCGCGAAGGTACGCGGCCTGAATCCCGCCGGTGAGCGCGCCCTGGCCGAGGAACTGCGCGCCGAAGGGCTCACGGAACGCGAGCGCCTTGTCCTCGAGAAGGGTGTCTCCAACCTCGAATTCCACTACCTTGGCTCGGCCAAGATCCTCGGCGGCATCGGCAAGGGTTTCGCCGAAGCGATGGCCGAACTCCGCAACCTTTCCCCCTCCCGCCCATGAACCCCCGCATTGCCTCTCTAGTCGCCGCCACCACGGTACTAATCATCCTTCCCGTTTCCGTGATCGCCGCCGGTCCGGGCAGCGACGCCCCGCCGCCCGACTTTACCCGCGGCGAGAGCATTCCGGAAAAGGCGACCCACGACTGGAATCTCGGGCCCACCGGTGCTCGGGGATGGATGCACTCGCGCAAGCTGGAGACCAGCGAGGCCCGCCAGATCTACGTGACCCGGGTCGAACCGGGGTCGCCAGCCGACGGCGCGCTGGAGAAGGGCGACGTCCTCCTCGGTGTGAACGGTCAGCCTTTCTCCCACGATCCCCGGACCGAACTCGGCCAGGCCCTCACCGCCGCCGAAGCTGGCGACGGTTCCCTCGGGCTTCTGCGTTGGCGGAACGGGAAGACGGAAACAGTTCCGCTCCGCATCGACTCGCTCGGCGCCTATGCCCCGACCGCCCCCTTTCAGTGCGAAAAGTCGAAACGCCTCCTCGAGCGCGGCTGCGAGGCGCTCGCCAAGCGAATGACGGAGAAGCCGGAGGAAGGCCACCGAATCGTCCGCTCGCTCAACACCCTCGCCCTCCTCGCCAGCGGCGATCCTGACTACCTGCCTCTCGTCCGAGAGCAGGTCGAGCTCCTCGCCCGCTACTCGGACCCGCAGCGGCGCGATCTGCACTCGTGGACCTACGGCTATGTGAACCTGCTCGTCGCCGAATACACCCTCGCGACCGGCGACCGGACCTTCGAGTCCGAGCTGGCCCGGATGACCGGAGAAATCGTCGACGGACAGAGCGGTGTGGGCTCATGGGGTCACCGCTTCGCCATTCCGGGAGACAGCCGCCTGCAAGGCTACGGGATGATGAACTCCCCCGGTATCCCCCTGACCCTCTCGCTGGTCCTCGCCCGTGAGGCCGGCGTCCGGTCTCCGAAGCTCGACGAGGCCATCGCGAAAAGCGTCCGTCTCCTCCGCTTCTATGTAGGCAAGGGTAGCATCCCCTATGGCGACCACCATCCTTGGATCGAGACCCACGACGACAACGGGAAGAACGGGATGGCCGCGGTGTTGTTCAACCTCCTCGGGGATGCGGAGGCGGCCACCTTCTTCTCCCGCATGAGCGTCGCCTCGCACGGAGCCGAGCGCGACTGCGGGCACACCGGGAACTTCTTCAATCTGCTCTGGGCCATGCCCGGCGTCGCCCTCTCGGGACCGCACGCCAGCGGCGCCTGGCTCGGGGAGTTCGGCTGGTTCTTCGATCTGGCGCGGCGCTGGGACGGCAGCTTCGCCCACCAGCGCCCGCCGCAGGAGCGCCCCGACAGCTACGGAAACTGGGACGCCACCGGAGCGCTCCTCCTCGCCTACGCCCAGCCTCTCGCGAAGATCCACCTCACCGGCAAGCGCGCCAGCCTCGCGCCCCAGGTTGATGCCGCGGCTGCGGTGGGCTTCGTCGAAGACGGGCGGGGCTGGAGCCCGCGCAGCAAGCTGGAGGGCTATGCCGAGCGCGACAAGGCGGTACTCCTCGCCGGACTGGCGAGCTGGTCTCCTGTCGTGAGGGAGCGGTCCGCTCTCGCGCTTGCCGAACGAGATGGCGATCCCGTGGCGGAGCTGACGCGGATGCTGGCTAGCGGCGAGACTTTCGCCATCCTCGGCGCCTGCCAGGCACTCACCGCGCTCGGGAAAATTGGTGCCCCTGCCGTACCCGCGCTCCGGAAGACTCTCCTCGCCGACGACCTCTGGATCAGCATCAAGGCAGCAGAAGCTCTCGCCTCCATCGGCGATCCGGCCATGGTGGCGGTGCCCGATCTCCTCGCGCTGCTCGCGGAACGGAACCCCGAAGCCGACCCCCGCGGCATGCGGCAACGCTATCTCGCCTTCGCCCTCTTTGATCGCCGCGACGGACTCCTCAAGCGCTCTCTCGACGGGGTTGATCGCGAATCGCTCTACCAAGCGGTGCGGGCGGGACTCCAGAACGAGGACGGCCGGGCTCGCTCCACCATCGGCAACTTCTACGCTAGGCTTTCGGGCGACGAAATCGAGCCGCTCCTCCCCGCGATCCACCGCGCCGTGGTCGATGCCGCGCCCAGCGGTGAAATGTTCGCCGACGGTGTCCGCGTCAGTGGACTCGAGATTCTCGCCCGTCACCGCATCGCCGAAGGCGTGCCTCTCTGTCTCGAGGTCATGGAGATCGAACGCTGGGGCAAGCAGAACCGGATCGCCGGCTGCCTCAAGGCCCTGCAGATCTACGGCGGCGCCGCGAAGCACCTGCTGCCGCGGCTCGAGCGACTCGAGGCCGACCTGCGGGAACATCCGGAAGCAAAGAGCCTCGCACCCAGTCTCGCGCTTCTGGTCGAAACGAAGCAGAAGATCCAATCCGATCCGAATCCCCGGGGCTTGCGACCGTTACCCGTGACGTGGTGACCATTTTCCCAACGCGTCGCGTGGTCGGCCGCCCCCGTCGGCTACGCGCGCGGATGGGCCTCGTCATAGACCTTCTTCATCCGCTCGATGGAGACGTGGGTGTAGATCTGGGTGGTCGAGAGGCTGGCGTGGCCGAGCAGAGTCTGGACACTGCGCAAGTCGGCGCCATGGTCGAGCAGGTGGGTGGCGAAACTGTGGCGCAGCTTGTGCGGGCTGATGTTCACGGGTATGCCGGCCAGACCATGGTACTTCTTCACCACGTCGGAGACCCCGCGAGTCGAGAGGCGCTTCCGCAATTTGCTGATGAACAGCGGACCCTCCATCACCTTGGCCTGCTGGCGGTAGCGATGGATGGCGTCCACCGCCGGTTTGCCCAGCGGGCAGACGCGCTCTTTCGAACCCTTGCCGAACACGCGGACGGTCTCGTTGAAAAAGTCGAAGTCCCGCACGTCCAGCGCCGCCAGCTCCGCCAAGCGCACTCCGCTGCTGTAAAACAGCTCCAGAATCGCCGCGTCGCGAAAGGGCAGCCATTCCGGCGCCTGTTTTTCCAGGGGCGCCTTGAAGGGCATGTCGAGCAGGGTCTCCACCTGCGCCAGGGTCAGCACCTCCGGCAACTTCTTCTCCGCCTTCGGCAGTTGGACGTCGGCCAGCGGATTCCGGGCCAGGCCCCGGCGATGACAGAGAAACTTGTAGAAACTGCGCAAGGCCGCGAAGTGGAGGCGAATGGTGGCCCGCGACCAATCGCCCTTCATGCAGGTGAACAGGTAGCGACGGAAATCATCCGGCGTCAGCGCCCGCCAATCCGGCGCCCCGCCCAGAGTCGCGCCGCACAGACTCAGCGCGTGGGAATAGTTGGCCAGGGTGCGGTGGGAGACGTTTTTCTCCACCGACAGGTATTCGAGGAATTCCTCGACCAGCGAATCCGCCGCCTCCCCTGTCCGGTGACCGGCCCCGCTCTCCCGGTCCAATCGTGATCGCGCGGGCCTCGGCATCCCTCCTCCCTCTCAGTAGCGCGAAGGCGGAGAAAATCCGCGGCGCTCCACCGGCATCGCCAGCGGGAGAAAGATCGAGCCGCGGTGATTGAAATTCGAGCTCGTCGGCCGGGGCTTGGCCGCGCGCTTCACCCGACGGGAACCGATCACCGGCGGCAACTCCGCGGTGGTCGCGGCAATGCGGAGAAATTTTTCGGAGTCCAGCCAACCGAGGGTGAACTTGTACCAACGACCCTCGCCCGGCAGCGGCACCAGCACATGACCCGCCTGATGATGCAGGATCAACGTGTCCGTCTCCCCGGCGGCATTGGTGTAGCGCAGGCAGAGGCGGGACCCCTCGTGCGGCGGCTCGGCGGTCCGGGCGAGATCCCAGTAGATGGCGACCGAATGGGCGTCGCGAACGACCAGGTCGAAGGATCCGTCGCGGTAGCTTTCGGGAAGCATTTCGTCGAGTGAGTGGGCCAGTGGATTCATGGTTCGGCAGTAGGGAGAGATACGGCTATTATCACTATTTTATCAGTAATTCCAGAAAATTCAGCTTTCTTGACTAATTTATTTTCTCGGGACCGCTCACCACGGGGATTTTGACGCCCGATGGCGCGTGGGGTAGTGATCAGGCGACATGCTGACCAAACGCATCATCCCCTGTCTCGACGTCACCGACGGTCGCGTGGTGAAAGGGACGAATTTCATGAACCTGCGCGACGCCGGCGATCCGGTGGACTGCGCGGTCGAATACAATCATCAGGGCGCCGACGAACTGGTCTTTCTCGACATCACCGCCACCCATCACGAACGAAAAACCATGGCCGACGTGGTCCGGGAGACGGCCGAGCGCTGCTTCATGCCCGTGACCGTGGGCGGGGGCATCCGCGGCGTGGACGACATGCGCAACATGCTCATGGCCGGCGCGGACAAGGTCGGGGTCAACTCGGCCGCTGTCGCCCATCCCGATCTCGTCACCGCGGGCGCCGACGCCTTCGGCCGCCAATGCATCGTGGTCGCCATCGACGCCAAGCGGAAGGCGGACGGCTCCGGCTGGGAAGTCTACACCCATGGCGGCCGCAAACCGACCGGCATCGACGCCGTCGCCTGGGCCGCCGACATGGATCGACGCGGCGCGGGAGAGATCCTGCTCACCAGCATGGACGCCGACGGCACCAAGGACGGCTACGATATCGAGCTGACCGCCGCCGTCAGCGACGCGGTTGGCATTCCCGTCATCGCCAGCGGAGGCGCCGGAAATCTCGACCATCTCGTGGAAGTCCTGCAACGCGGCAAGGCCGACGCCGTCCTCGCCGCCAGCATCTTCCACTTCGGCGAATACACCGTCGCCCAGGCCAAGGACTACCTCGCCGCCCACGGCATCCCGGTGCGACCGCTGGTGGAGATCGCCTTGGGGTGAAGGCACTTTCCCCTCACAGCGACCGCAGATGTCGCATGCTCTGCCCGATGCTCGCGATGGGATCTGGCGACTGATCCTGCTCCACATGGCAGTGCGCGACGTTGGCTTCCGCCGCGGCCAGAATGATGGGCTCCATCGGGATGATGCCGTCACCCAGCTCCTGGAAGGCGTCGGGCGGCAACGAGCCGAATTCCGGCAGGGCGATGCCCGACTTCAGATCCTTCAGATGCAGCTGGGAAATGCGGCCGCTGAGCTTAGCGATCAGATCGACCGGCTCGACCCCGCCCACCTTCACCCAGAAGACATCGACCTCGAACTGCATCTCGGGAGCGAAGAACTCCGTGAACACATCGAAGCCCGTCCTCCCCGCGTTATTGAGCGGCTGAAACTCGAAGGCGTGGTTGTGATAGGAAAGCTGGATGCCCGCCTGTTTTGCCGCCGTGGCCGCTGCGTTGCAGCGATCCGCGAGACGCCGCCAGTCGTCGAGCGTTTTGCGGTTGTCGTCGTGGAGATAGGGGATGACGAGGTGCGACAAGCCCGCCTCCTTCGCCTGGTCGAGAATGGCTTTGAACTCCGGCACGCCAGCCTTCTCGGGGTTGGTGACCGACTCCCAGGCGAAGTGCGACGAGTTCGCCTCCATGCCGTGGTCGCGGGCGGCTTTGATCAGTTCCCGCGCGGTGCCGTCGGGAAATCCGTAGGGCTCCACCTGTCGGTAGCCAGCGTCGGCCACCGCCTTGATCGTTCCCGCCAGATCCTCCTTGATCTGGTTGCGCAGCGTGTAGAGCTGGATGCCGATGTTCTTGCGATAGGGATTGTCGGCCTCCAGAGCCCGGAGGGAAAAAGGCAACGCCAGCGAGGTGGCGAGGGTGGTGCGGAGAAAGTGACGACGGTTCATGCAATGGGTGATTGGGAAAAAGACCGGCAATTTACCACAGAGACCGCCCGCCCGTCACCGGGAAGAATACCAAACCGGTTTCTCCTTCGTCTCTTTCAGCGGCCGCCCGGGATCGTGGTGCGGATTCGGTCCGGGAATCCCGGCCTCGAGTGATCGCATCCAATCGTGGAGACGCCCCCGCATCGCCTCCGCCCGGTCCGGCTCGGTTTCGGCCAGATTTCTGGTTTCGCCGAGATCCCGGCCGAGATGAAACAACTCCACCCGCGCTCCCGGCACATAACGACCGTCGGGATCGAACCAGTCGCCGAAATAGTCGATCAGCTTCCAGTCGCCCTCCCGCATCACCGCGCACGGCGTCGCGCCCCAGCGCAGCTCGTAAAACGGGAGATACCAGAAAAGCGGACGCTCCCGCAGGCCGCCCCCCTTCAGCAACGGCGCCAGGCTGACACCATCGACCGGCCAGCCGTCGGGCGCCCCCGTCCCCGCGAGGTCGAGCAACGTGGGCAACCAGTCCGTCACATGCACCGGTGTTTCACAGACCGACCCCGCCTCAACCCCGCCGGGCCAGCTTACCAGGCAGGGAACCCGGATGCCGCCCTCGTGGGGGCTTCCCTTGCCCGCCCGCAGCGGCGCGTTGCTGAACTGCCGCTCGCGCACCCGCAAGCGCTCGATCCTGCCGTCGCCCTCGGTGAACTGCGAGGCGTCGTGGAGCGTGTCGATGCCGCCGTTGTCGGAAAGAAACACGATCAACGTGTCTTCGCGTTCGCCCAGCGCCTCCAGCCCCTCCAGCAAGCGCCCCACCCCGGTATCCAGCGTCTCGATGGCCGCCAGATAGGTCGCGTTGTGGAGCCCGGTCTCCGGCGCGCCGAGGTCGCGGTATTTCCGCACCGTCTCCTCGGGAGCCACCACCGGACCGTGAATGGTGTGGTGGGCCAGATAGACAAACCAGGGCTCGTCCCGATGCCGCGCAATGAAATCCAGCGCCCGCTCACCGAGCCATCCCACCCCCTTGTCACCCTGCTTGTGGTATTGCCAATCCGGCGGCACCGGCGCCTCGTCGAAACCGTAGGCCGGTGCCGCCTCCGGCTTCAGCGCCACGTAGTTGCCACTCTCCGCGTCGGTGAGATGCCACTTGCCGAGACACGTCGTCGCGTATCCCGCCGCCTTCAGCCCTTTCGCCAGGGTGAAACTCTCCCGGGGCAAGGACTCCACAAAAGGCGGCTCGCCCATCGGCCCCCATGGCGTCCCATACCAGGGGATCACGTGCCACATGCCGTTCCTCGCCGTGTGCTGACCCGTCAGGAGCGATGCCCGCGTCGGCGTGCACTGCGGCGTCACGTAGGCGGCGGTGAATCGCATCCCGCTCGCCGCGAGCCCGTCGAGATGCGGGGTCGCCACCCGCCCGTTTCCGTAACAACCCAGCGTCGACCAGCCCTGATCGTCGGTGAGAATGAACAGGATGTTGGGTTTTTCCCCCGCCGCCGCGCCCGTTGTGACGACGACGTAACTCAGGCAAACCAGAAATAACAAACAAGGGATGTAAGAGGGTTGAGTCATGGACATGACAGGGTTGAATGCGCGCCTCGCCCACCACTATCGCGATCCCGGGGTCGCTGTCGATTCCGCAAAAAAACATGCCGCCGGGTTTTTCTTTGCCCTGTTCCCTGTGACCCGGACGTCCTATGTTTTCCCGCCCACGATTCCCATGCCCATGAAATGCCTACTCCTCGCCGCCCTCGCCCTGTGCGCCCCGGTTTCGTCGCTGATCGCGGATGATGCCGAGGACCGGATCCAATCGATTCGCGCCGAATATCGCGCCACCGAGAACGCGGAGCTGACCGCGCGGGAAATCTCCCTCGATGACGGCGGCGAGCTTCCCAAGTTAACCAAATACCGCGATCTGGCGGGGAAGATCGTGAAGATGGTTTTCGTCTCCGGAGGCGATCATGGCGGGGCGACGGATTACTTCTATTTCAAGGATGGCGAGCTTTATTTCATCTACCAATCCCAGAGCTACTGGTCCTTCGATCCCAAAGGTGGCGAAGGCGTGACCATTGACACGGGGCGCGAGCAGCGGATCTACTATGATGGCGACCGCGTGGTGCGCCATCTGGTGAAGGAGGTGCAAACCGGCAAAGCCGACGCGGTGGCGGCCTTGCTGGCCAAGGCGGAGAATCAGTCGGTCGAGGATCCCGAAGCCGCCACGGGTCTGCGCAACGCCGGGTATCGGCTGCTCAAGGTCGAGGATAGGGCGAGTCTGGAGCGGTATCTCCACGAGGAGTGATGAGGCCGCACCATTCCGCGTCACTGGTAGCTCAACCAAGCGGTCAGGGTCGCCGGTCCCGCGGAACGAAATCGGATCCAGCAGGCTTGGAACGCGTCGGGGAAGGTTTCCGCGAAATGTTCGCCGGCGGCGAGTTTCACCGTTTTCCAGGCGCGCCAGTTCCCGGCTCCGGTGATGTCGAGCTCGATGCTGACATCCGTAGCGGCGTCGGTGGCGAGGCTCAGTGATTTCCGGTCGTAGCCGGTCATGAGATAGGGATCGGACACGGCACCCGCCTCGACGGATGTGTCCTTCCATGGGCCGCCCTCCCCGACGGGCTTTCCGAGTTCCCAGATATCGTCGATGGCGCCGACCCAGAGGGCGGTCTTGCCGTCGTCGGAGCGTATCACGCGGCGATTGTCGCCCGCCGCCGCGAGATCCAGTCCCGAAACCACGAAGAGTCCCCGGTAGCTGCCGTAGTCGGAGATCATCCGATGATGGGTCGACACCGGACGCACCCGGCCAAAGCCGCCGGCGTTTTCGGCGGGGAGTTCGTAGAAGGTGCCGTGACAGTTGAAGAGGTCGCGCTCGGTCGCCACCTCGCGGCAGAGCCGGGGAAAGCCGAGAGGCCCGGGTTCGGTGAAGGCGTCGTGCTTCGGCAGACGAAATCGTCCGCCCGCGTCGTCGGTGTAGATGACCGAGGCCGCGTCCACCTCGATGACACCGGCACGCGAAGGAATGGCGGCATTCTCCCGCAGCCAGCGCCAGGCGGCGGTGTCCTCTACACGCCGCAGCCGCATGTCGGCGTCGAGTTCGTAATACCCGATCTGCTCGCCACCCGCGCCGATGGCGGCGTAGTGGAGGGTGCGCTTGTTCTCGCCTCGGGGACGCAGGACGCCTCCGGTGACAGCGGTCGCGCCGGGCGCGGCCCAACCGGCGAATTTCTCCGGCTGGGGGAGGACTTCGCGACCGTCACCACCCGAGAAGGCGAACCAGGCCGAGGCTTTCCCGAGATCGACCGAGGAAGTGACACGGATCCAGCTCGCCGCGACGGAAGGAGCGAAGCCGTGCCAGACATCACCATCCACCTCGACCGACTCGAGGGTTTCCCAGACTCCTCCGCCCTCACGATCCACCTCGAAGGTGAAGGTGGCCGGTTGATCCGCCGACAGATGAACGCCTCGCCTGGTGAAGCCGGAAATGAGGAAGGGGTCGGACGGCTCCCCGGCGACGATCTTTTCCTCGAGCCAGACGGCGCCACGCCCGATGACAGGGCCGAGCCGGTCGATCCGCTCCGGGGCGACGAACCAGAGATTGGACTGCGATTGCGGCCCGGGTATCTCGCCCTTGGCCTTGCGCTTGTTGAGGAACTCGTTGCGGGCGGTGTCGTCGCAGCCGAAGACGACGCGGTCATCCCAGCGGCAGAAGTCACCGATCACCTTGAGGTAGGTCGAGCGCGGGACGATCCCTCCCGTGTCCGCGGCGCGGAAGGTTTTTGGAAATTTCCAGAACATCCCGTGCATCGTCATGAGCAGGTCGTCGCCCTCGCCGATCTCCCGGATGCGGGGCCATTCGGTGTTCCACCCGTGGGCGCCGTCGTAGCTGTGGCTGGCTTTCGGCAATCGGAAACGGTGCCACTCCCCACCGTCCAGCAGCATCAGGATCAGCGATTTCGCGTCCCAACCCACCGCCCAGAGAGGATCGGTCTCGGGATGGTCATTCCCGAAAATCCCGCCCGGTCCGGTGACCTCGGTGAACTGGTTGCGCCGCACGATTTCCCAATCTCCCTCACCCGTCCATTGGGCGAGCACGCCGGATTCGACGAAAGGATTCCGCAGAGCCTCGCCGCCGTGCTCGCCGTTGTTGGCATACACGAGCCGGCCCTGGGTGGAATACAGGCCCTTGCCGTGGTAGCCGGGCAGGTTGGCCTTCGGCTCCTTCCCCTGATCGGCCTCGTCATGGAAAATCGGGCTTACTTTCAAGGTATCGACATCGATCTCGTAGAGCGCCTCCTCCATCGAGGCGCAGTAGATTTTTCCACCGGGATCGGCGAGGTGGCGGGCGTTGGCGGTCGGGCGTCCGAACATCTCGGCGTAGGGAATGACGCGAACCTTCCCCGTCGCGTCGATGGCGTAGGGACCGATGAAAAGCTGGCCGGACTCCCGGTGGATCATCCGGTTGGCGGGAGTGCCGCCGATCGATTCCGGCCGCACGATGAGATCGAGACCGGGGGTGATCTCGTAGAGTTTATCGGAAGATCCCCGCGGCTGGTGCGGCGCGTAGGTCACCACCCACAGCCGACCCGCCCACGGCACCACGGCCCCGGTGCCGCATTCGCCCTCGTTGTTGAAAAAGGCGAGGTGCGGATAGATGCCGCTGTATTCCAGACGCGGCGCGGATTCCTGGGCACGGGCGGCGCCGGTGAGACAGGAGGCGAGGAGGAGGGCGATGGCGAGGAAGGATTTCATCAGGCGTGCGTTTCCGCATTCTGGCCGAGAATTCGGGAATCCGCCAACGCCGCGAAAAATTCGTCGCCCCTCCCGGCACGATGTCAGCGGAGTCGACCGGAGGGGAAAGTGCCGCTTGCTCTCGCGGCGTTTCGTCAAACCTTGCCCTCCATGTCAGACACCCGCCTCGTTTCCCCGATTTCCCGCCGTCCCGAATCAGTCGTCTGCCGCGTCTGGGCGCCCCGCGCCGGGCGGGTGGAGCTGGTGCTCGCCGATGAACGGATGCCGATGACGGCGGAAAGCGACGGCTGGTTTTCCGCGGAAATCCGCGGCGCGAAAGCCGGGGATCGTTATGGCTACTCCCTCGACGGGGGTCCGCCGCGGCCCGATCCCCGCTCCAGACACCAACCCGACGGCGTTCACGAGCTCTCGGCGCTGTGTTTCCCCGAAGACTTCGTCTGGCGGCACGCCAACCCCGTGATCGAACGCGCCGACCTGATTCTCTACGAGCTGCACCCCGGCACTTTCACCGATGCCGGCACCTTCGACGCCGCCATCGGACGGCTGGACGACCTCGTCGATCTGGGCATCAACGCCATCGAGGTGATGCCCGTGGCTCAGTTTCCCGGGTCACGCGGCTGGGGCTACGATGGCGTCCTCCCCTTCGCCACCCAGCACAGTTACGGCGGGCCGGAGGCCTTTCAGCGGTTCATCTACGCCGCCCACGGCCGTGGCCTGGCCGTGATCCTCGACGTGGTGTTCAACCACCTCGGGCCGGAGGGAAACTACCTCAACGAGTTCGGCCCCTATTTCACGGACCGCTACCCCACGCCCTGGGGGCCGGCATTCAACTTCGACGGGCCCGACTCCCGCCCGGTCCGCGACTGGGTGCTCGACTGCGTCTGGCAATGGATCCACGACTTCCGGCTCGACGGGCTGCGGCTCGACGCCGTCCACGCCATCCACGACGCGTCCACGCCCCACCTGCTGGTGGAGATCAACCAGACCGCCGCCAAGGCGGCCGAAGCGCGGGGCGGGCGGACGCTGATGATCGCGGAAAGTCTGCTCAACGACGTGGTCATGGTGACGCCGGTCGGGCGGGGCGGCCACGGCTTCGACGCGGAGTGGAACGACGATTTTCATCACGCCGTCGCCGCGTGGATGACCGGGGAACGGCACGCGAAATACATCGACTACGGGGAGGTCGAAAAGATCGCCACCGTGTTTCGCGACAGCTTTTATCTCGATGGAAAGCATAGCCGTTACCACGGCGGACCATGGGGAAAGCCCGCCGGTGAGACGGGCGGGGATCGGTTCATCATCGCCCTGCAGGATCACGACCACATCGGCAACCGGGCCCGCGGCGACCGGCTGTCCACCCTGGTCGACGGGGCCCGCCTGCGCCTGGGCGCCTGCCTCACCCTGCTCTCGCCCTTCCTGCCGATGCTTTTCATGGGTGAGGAATATGGGGAGACCCGGCCCTTTCTTTTTTTCTGCGAATTCGGCGATGCCCGCCTCATCGAGGGCGTCCGCCGCGGCCGTCGGCGCGACTACGGGCTGACCGGTGAAGTGCCCGACCCCCAGAGCGAGCGGACATTTCTGGAAAGCCGCCTGAGCTGGGACTGGTCTCACGATGACCGGCGGCGATTGCGGGAACTGTATCGCGACCTCATCGCCCTGCGGAAACGCGAACCAGGTCTGCGGGAAACCGGCGCGCGGAGAGAGATCGCCCTCGACCACAAGCTGCTGCGGGTGACGCGCGGCGACGGACTGACCGTCATCCATCACCTCGGCGAGGCCGACATTTCCACCGAATCCTGGCTGACCGCGGATTCCACGCTGATCTGGCGATCTGAAAACGGCGAACCAGACCGCCTCGGCCCCTTCGAGACCCTGGTTTTCCGATCCGGGTGAACGCGGGGCGCTTCGCCGCCTTCTCTTGCGGGACGGGCGGATCGGCGCGAGGGGTTTCCGTTTGCCATGGAGTCGTTTGCCAACGGAATCGCGGGACGCGTCGATGAGCTGAGGCGTTTCGTACGCGGCGAGTTTCGCGCGCAGCGAGAGGCCTTTACTGAACGGATGGCAAAACCGGTGAGCGACCGGATCGAGTCTGGCCACTGCCTCGGTCCCCTGCGTTTCGAAGCAGTGGAGTCCCCGGGGCGCTGGGTATTTTCTCACGAGGGAAACGACTCCCGGCTTCGCGAGGGCGACCTCGTCCGACTCAGCGCCGGATCGGACCTGGCCGAGTCGCTCGATGCCTGGGTCTTTCGCGAGGAAGGCGACCGGGTTTGGCTTGGGTTCGATGGGGATCCGGATGAGCGCCCATTTCGGCTGAAGCCCGAGCCATGGTACGCGGACGAATCGTTCGTCGATCTGGAAGGCCATTATCTCTTCGCCCTCGACCAAGTGCTGGAAACCGAGATCGGACAGGAACGCATCCTCCCGCTGCTGGCCGACGAAGCGGCGCCCGCCTTCGATGAAAAGGAGTTCGCCGCCGCGCTTGCCGACTTGGAAAAAGAGCCGCGCGCCTGGGAGGAAGCCCAGGGACAGGCCATCGCCGCCTGCTTGGCCGAGGACTGGTGTTACCTGGTGCAGGGGCCTCCGGGCACGGGAAAAACCCGGGTGCTGGCAGAGGTTGTGCGTCAGTTGGTGGAGCGGGGCGAGCGGGTGCTGATCTCGGGTTTCACCCACCGGGCCATCGATCACGCCCTCGCGGCGACGGCGGAGCGCCTGGAGGACGGACAGCGGGTGGCGCGCTTTTCGGCACCGGTCCACCGGCGGGCGGAGCCCTTTGATCGGTTCGAGAATTTTTCCGACAGCCCTCTGCCAAACCTGGTCGGCGGTTGGGTGGCGGCGGCGACACCCTTCGCCTTGCGGAGCCGTTTGCCCGGGGTGGAATTCGACGCGGTGGTGCTGGACGAAGCCAGCCAGTTGACCGTGCCGCTGGCGATCATGGCCATGTTGGCGGGCCGGAAATACCTGCTCTTCGGTGACCAGTGCCAACTCGGTCCCGTGATCCAGAGCAGGTCGCGACGCGAGATCGGAGAGCTCGGCATTTTCCATCGGCTTCAGAGACGGGCAAAGGAGGGGACGATGCTCGACGTGACCTACCGGCTGAACGGAGCCCTGTCGATATGGCCTTCGGAAAAGTTCTACCACGGCGAACTGGAGTCGGCCCCCTCGGCGGCGAGCCGAAAGCTGGAGTGGCGCCGTGATGCGGCGCGGGGCGACCGATGGATCGGGACCGCGCTGGATCCGGAGGCTCCGCTGGTCTGGGTCGAGTTCGATCATGCCGACGCAAGAGTGACTTCGACCGAGGAGGCGAATTTTGCCGCCGAACTGGTCGCCGCGCTGGAGCGCGGCGGGGTCGATCCCGACGAGATCGCCGTCGTCGCTCCCTACCGCCGCCAGGGTCGCGAGATTTGCAGGCGTTTGGAGACCTTGAGACCGGGAAAGTGGAAGTGTGTCATCGATACCGTGGAGCGGATGCAGGGCCAGGAGCGCGATGTGGTGGTGGTGTCGCTCTGTGCCTCGGACCCGGATTTTCTGCGCCGGCAGGCAGAATTTTTCTTCGACGAACGACGGCTCAACGTGTCGGTGACACGGGCACGGAAAAAAACGGTGATTCTGGCGTCGCGTCATCTGCTTGAGTTCGATCCCCACGACACCGACCTGGCCGAGGACGTGGCCCTGTTTCGTTCGCTGCGCGAGACCGCTCGATTGATCTCACTGCCATCCGACGAATTGACGAACGGTCTGGTGCCTCGGCACTCGGCGGTGAAACCAGCCTGTCTCAAGCCGAATTTCATTCAGATCAAATGCGTGGAAACGCTCGCCCGTCTTGGCGAGCACGGGATGGAGGTTTCGCGCGCCACCGGATGGGATCGCGAGCCCGGGGAACCGGACGCCTTCGTCACCGACACTGAGGGGAAGGCCTGGCTGGTGAAACTCTGGGCGGGCGACTCGTTGCAGCCACGACTTTTCGACGACGGAGCGGCGACGGATGTTCCGGCGGTTCCGCTCGAGGAAATGATCGAGAGACTCTCGCGGTGGCGCGACGAGAGAAGCGGTGATTCTTCTTCGCGACCGCCCCTGCTGATTCTCGCGCCGTCGTTGGAAGACATAGCCTTCCGGGAGGGGCACCGCTTCGCTTCCGCCTCGCGGGCAGTCAGGGTGCTGGGGCAATGGGCCTGCGCGAAGGCCGCTCGCATGGCGGAGGCGATCGCGAAGGACGACGCGCCGAATGGACGATTCGATCAGCAAACGCTCGACCAATGGCGGGCGGCCGCCGTTCCCGAGGTGCGGATCGAGACTCCCGCTCACGTGGAACGCCGACGAAGGCTCCGGCCCGAATCGCAACCGGCGGCGCCGCTGTTGCTCGATTACGATCAGGAACGTTGCGCCCGTCTCGATCTGGAACCGGTCATCGAACTCGATGAACTGGCCCGCGATTTCCGGGTGCGACTCGTGACCGGCGTCGCGGGTTGCGGCAAGACCCTGCTGCTGCTTCACCGGGCCGCCTTGCTGATGCGGCATTTTCCCAAAGCGAGGGTGCTCCTGGTGAGTCACAACCGCCCCCTGATCGCCGACCTTGATCGACGGTTGCGACGCTGGCGACAGACCCAGCGGGGATGGATCGAGTGTCGGACGTTTGCCAAGTGGTTGGAAACCGTGGCGCCGAAGCGAGGCGATGGAACGCTCTTGAAGTCATATCAAGTGGCGGATTGGATCGAGAGGTATCGCCGAGAGATCGCCTTTGCACCCATCGAGAAATACTCGGCGACCTGGCTGGCCGAGGAAATCGCCTGGATATTCGACCACGGACATTTCGGCGAAGCCTACCTGAATGTCGAGCGTCGCGGTCGCGGCGTGGCCTTGCAGGAATCGCAACGGCGGGCGGTGCTGGCCCTGGCCACGGCCTACCGGGAGCATCTGCGGAACCACGAACTCTCCGACTGGAGCGAGTGGCCGCTGACGGCGTTGGAATCCTGGGAAACTCGCGCCATCGCTCCTCGACAATATGATCACATCCTTATCGACGAGGCCCAATTCTTCGCTCCGGTCTGGTTCGATCTGCTTCGCCGGGTGCTGCGGCCCGGCGGTCACCTGTTTCTTTGCGCGGATCCTACCCAGGGTTTTCTGAAACGGCGCCAGTCCTGGGCCGGGTTGGGCATCGACGTGCGCAATCGGTCACATCGGCTGGAGCGTCCCTACCGTAGCACCCGCGCCATCCTGGAGTTCGCCGAGCGATTCTATCGCCGACGCCTGCCTGACGATGACGAACCACTCAACCTCCCATCGCCCGCCTGGTTGGAGAGCATTCCCGCCGGGACTGAGCCGGTGGTGAAGCCGGTTCCGACGG
The DNA here is from genome assembly GCA_964439145.1 of uncultured Verrucomicrobiales bacterium. Lineage (GTDB taxonomy): Bacteria > Verrucomicrobiota > Verrucomicrobiia > Verrucomicrobiales > DEV007 > JAEUHH01. The sequence goes on along the minus strand of CAYTNL010000001.1, from coordinate 137,830 downwards.
GCGAGGAACAGATGAGGGATCTTATCGCCGAGCTGCTCGCCTTCCGTGACGGCGGTGGAGATCTGGCCGATGTCCTCGTGTTGGTGGCGGGGCAAAAACTGAAATCCGGCTACGTCGCCAAACGGCTCGCGGGGCAGCTCGGCGCCCGATTCGTGGGAGAGGTGAAAAAAGAGGACCTCCCCGAGTCCGCCCTCGGAGTCGCCCACCTCATGGCCGGCACCGGCCTGGAGCGTCCGGTGGTATTCCTGCTGGGTATCGACGATTTGTTCACCAAGGAACGAAACCCCGGGCTCGATGCGGACGAACAGCGAGATCTGGTGAGAGACCACACCCGCCAGATCTACGTGGGTCTGACCCGAGCCATGGAGCGTCTTGTCGTCTACAGCCGGACGCTGGAAGCAAAAGTGTAGCATGCGCTTCCAAGCCCATTGGCGTCAGAATATTTTCATATAAATCATAGAAGAATAATGATTTAAGATAATTTAAATTGCCTCCACCGCCGGCTTTGCGTGTTGAAGATGAAATCCTCATCGCTCTACACCTTACTAAAGGAACCATTCTCAACAGCCGTGTCCGGCTTGAAAGCCTGGACCGCAAATCCCGCTGCATACAGCGGGCCGTGAAAAACTCCACCCCATCGATTTCGTCCACGAAATCCTCTTGGCCGTTTGCAAGGGCGACGCCTCTTTCGTCTATTGGCCACCGCCGGTCAGCTGCGCCCGCCTCAGGTTTCGAACTCTGGACAGACAGGGCCAGCGCCCGCCTGCGACACCCTTTCCAAGCAAGCGCTCTGGGAAAGAGTCGATGTGAGCTCCATGGATTATTTCAAACTCATTCTTGAGGATCTGTTGAAATCCAGAGGCTTCGCGGCCCCCGCGGGGACCGCGCCGTCCGGCATCAAGCCTATCATCGTGGAGGACTCCTCCAAGATCGATCTCCCCGATCTGTTGGCTGGAGAGTTCCCCGCCAGTAGCATGCAGAAAGCTCATCAAGGCGCGGGGCTGCGCCTGCAAGGGGGCTTTCGAATTACTCAGCGGCGAAGCGCTACGCGTCGAACTCACCGAATACTGCTGGCAGCCCAACGCACCCCAATCGCCCTTCCTTATCCTGAGGCCAATGGACTTCCAGCCCGTGGATCACCGGCAAGATGCGAGTGCCACCGTCGAAGAGAGTCTTTAACCGAGTGCCATTCCTCTTGCCCCCGCTTCACGGCATCATCATCGGGTAGTCGGGAAACTCCGGCCCCGTCTCGCGATAGCGTCCGTGGAGGAAGGTCACGATGTCCGAGAGTTGCTTCACCGTCATGATGGAGTTGAAGGTCGGCATCGGCGTGGTCGGCTGGCCGCCCTCCGGCACCTCCTGCTTGGCGGCGTAGCCGGGGGCCACATGACGCTTGGGATCGATGACCGCGGTCACCAGTTCCCCGTAGGTCTTGATCTTGCGCACCTCGCCGCCGAGCACGAATCCGGCGCCTGATTTGATCTCGGCGAACTCCTCACCGGCGACCGAATGACAGAGCGTGCACTTCAGCTCGGAAAAGGCGACCCGTCCGGCGGCGGCGTCGCCCTCCGGGAGTCGAAATCCTTTCGCCATTCGCGCCTCCTTGCCGCAGGAGGAGGACAGAATGACAATCGCGAATGCCGCGAGCGCGACCCGGTTACCGACAGTATTTGTTTTCATGGGGGTTCCTGTGAGTTTCCAACGCCTGACATCCTCTCACGGGCGCCCCCGGCTTGTCAGCGCGGGAGTTGCGATTTTCTGACCGGTGACTGTCTCCTCAGGCGAACAGCCTGGCGATAGGCTGGCCCTGGTCGGTGATCGGGACCGGGCGGGAGCCGTCGAAGAGCTCCTTCGAGGGATCGATGCCGAGCGCGGCGTGGATGGTGGCGTGGAAGTCGGGGATGGAAACCGGGTCATCCAGAATTTCCTTGCTCAGCTCATCGGTCACGCCATGGGCGCCCCGGTGATTGAGACCCCCGCCCGCCAGCACGAGGCTGAAGCAGGTGCCCTGGTGACCGCGACCGCCGCGTCCGTCAAAGGTGGCGGGACGACCGAACTCCGTGCCGACGGCGATGAGGGTCTGGTCGAGGATGCCTTGGTTCTCCAGGTCGGTGATGAGGGCGGAAAGGGCGATGTCCAGTTCCTGGATGAGCACGTGCTGGTTGAGCTGTCCCTCGTTGTGGGTGTCCCAGCCGGTGCCGTTGATGAAGTTCAGGTTGTGCGACACCTCGATGAATCGCACCCCGGCCTGCACGAGTCGGCGCGCGAGCAGGCAGCGCTGTCCGAACTCTCCCCCGTAGGCGTTGCGCAGATCGGCGGATTCTTCCTTGAGATTGAAATGCCGCATGAAGTCGGGCCCCGCCAGACGCAGGGCTTCGCTCTGGGCTTCGCGGTACTGGGCGATGACGGAATCTCCGGCCGCCCGCCGCTGCAGGGGCTGGAGCAGGGCCTGGCGCCGGGCGGCGCGCTCGGCATCGACATCGGTGGGGCGGGAAAAACCGGCCGGTCCGCTTTCGGTGTCCGTCAGGTAGACGAAGCCCGCCTTGGCGCCGAGGAATCCCGGGCCACGGCTCACGTTCGGGTAGCCGATGAGCATGTAGGCCGGCACGTCCGAGCTGGCGGCGCCGCGTTCGTGGGCCACGATGGAGCCGATGGAGGGGTAGGTGACGCTGCCGCTGATCATGCGTCCGGTGTGGACGAGATTGGTGGCGAAGGCGTGTTCGTCGATGACGTGGTGGTTCACGGTGCGCACCACGGTGAGGCGTTCTGCCAGTTTGGCGGTGCGGCCGAGGTGTTCGCAGAACCGGACTCCGGGCACGGCCGTCTCGACGGAGTCGTAGTCCGATCCGGCGACCTTGGGCGAGGCCTTGGGATTGCCGCGCTTTTTCGGGTCGAAGGTGTCGATCTGCGCCATGCCGCCGCCGAGCCAGATGAAGATGCAGTGTTCGGCCTTGCCCTTGGGCATGGAGATGGCGGAGGCGTTGGCCAGCAGGGACGCGGGATCCATGGCCGCGCCCGCGGCGAGGAGACCCGAGGAGTGTCTGAGAAAGTTTCGGCGATTCATGACTGAAGAGGGTTGGGTCGGAGAGCAGAGAGGGTATGATGAGACATTACGGGGTGTAAATCCATTCCGGGGCGTTGAGCATGGCCCAGAGGACATCCTCGAGGCGGAGGCGCCAGTCGTCCCTCAGCGCGGTGGTGGGTGGATCGCCCTGGCGGGCGGCGGCCTCTTTCTCCTGGGCGAGGGTATTGGCGGGGCCGTCGAGGTGGTTGGACCAACTCACCCAGCGCACGGGCGCGCGAGGGCCGGTCTCCGCCGCGCTCTTCCGCTCGGCCGGGGGGACGACGCGTTCTTCGTAGCCGTCGCTGAGGATGCGGGTGTGGTGGGCGCGTTCCTCGTCACCGGGCTCACGGGTGAGCAGTCGGAGGTAGAGCCGCTCGACGAGCCGCTCCACCGGCTGGTCCTCCAGCGCCAGTTGGGTGATGCCGTGGTCGTCGCTGAGGCGGGTCAGCCAGATCCCCATGGTGCCGTTCGCGAGGATGGCGGGCTGGAGGACATTGGACTCGGTGTCGCGGAGGCTCACCGGGTCCTGCCGCGCGCCGCGCCACCCGAAGGTCTCCATGACGCTGGCCACGGCCTGGATGCGGGGCAGCGAGAGGCTGGGGCGGTCGCGTTCGTTGGAGGTGGAGGCGAGCATCCAGGCGCGGCTTGGTTTGCCCAGGGTGATGGAGTTGCTGATGGTGCGGACGCTGTCGAGATCGAGGCTGACTTCCTCGACCTGGAACGGTTTGCCGGTGGCGCTGAAAAGGGAATCGACGATCTGCTCCGCGCTGAGTCGGCGTGGCGCGGGAGCGAGGTAGAGGGGGCCGGTCTCGGTGGCGTCGGGATCGACGGCGCGCTGGTAGGCGTGGGAATTGAGGATGAGTCGGGCGACGGCCTTCATGTCGTAACCGGATTCGACGAAGCGGTGGCCCAGCCAGCGCAGGAGATCCGGGTGGGAGGGTTCCTCTTTTTCCCAATCCGACAGAGTCGCCACGATGCCGCGTCCCATGATGCGCTGCCATAGCCGGTTGACCATGACCTGGGCGAAGCGCTCATTCTGCGGAGCGGTGATGAGGGCGGCGAGGCGGTCGCGGGGATCCTCGGGATGTTCCGCCAGTTTCGAGGCGGTGGCCTCGTCGGTGTAGCGGTCGAAAGGCCAGGCGGGTTCGACCTTGGCGCCGGGCGCCAGGGTCACCTCGATGAGCGGCTTGCGGCCCTGCTGATGGATGCGATCCATGGGCACGCTGCTGGTTTTGGGCACTTCGATGGGCGCTTCCCGGAGCATGGCGGCGAGTTGGAAAAGGTCTTCCTGTTTGGAGACACCGGAAGGCGAGTCATGGCAGCGGGCGCATTTCATCTCCACGCCGAGGAAAGCCGAGCTGACGATGATGCCTTTCGCCGCCATGGGGACATCGTTCTGCGAGGCGGTGGCGAAGCCGGCGGGTCCGCCGAAGCGTTCGCTGCCTTCCATGCGGAGCAACTCGGTGACGAAGAGGTCGGCGGGCTTGTTGTCGAGGAGCGACTCGTGCAACCACCAGCGGAAGGGACCGGTGTTGTTGAGGGTCGGGTTGATGATGTTGGGATTTTCCGCGAGGACATCCTGCCAATAGCCCATCCAGTGATCGGCCCAGCGCGGATCCTCCAGCAGACGATCGATGACTGCGCCGCGGCGGGTCATTTCATCGGAGGCGAGGAAAGTCTCGATCTCGGCCTCGGTCGGGGGCACGCCCACGGTGTCGAGGAATACCCGGCGCAGGAAATCCAGGTCGTCGGCCAATGGAGTGAGGGTGAAATTCTCCACCGCGAACTGCGGCCAGGCGGCGCCCTCCTCGACCCATCGGGTCAGGGTGGCGATCTGCTCTTTCGTCAGCGGTTCGCCCTTGGGCGGCATGATGTCGTCCTGGGCCTCCTCCGGGGTGACGCGCCAGATCAGTGAGCTGCCCGCGGCATCGCCGGGGACCACGGCGGGTCCATCGGCCTCGCCACCCCTGAGGGCGTCGGCGTGGCGGTCGAGACGCAGATCTCCCTTGGCCTTGCCGCCCTGGTGGCAGTCGTAGCAGCGGGCCTCGAGGATGGGCTGCACGTCCTTGAAATAGTCGACTCCGCCACCGCGGGCATCGCTCGATTCCGCCGCGACTCTGGCGATGCGGTCGCCGATGAAGTGGTCGATCTCGTTGTGAGCCGGATAGCCCTCCGGCAGGGCGGGCACGGAGACGGGTTCGGCTTCCGCCAGCCATTGAGCGGCGGCGTCCCGGCGTTGTGCCCAGTAGGTGGCGTGTTCGGCGCGTTTCGCGGCGCGGGCCTCGGCGTTGATCCCGGCCAGCCAGTCGCGTCGTTCGGCCTCATGGGCGGCCCAACCCGCGTCGGTGTAGGGAATCCGGCGCTCGCCGGGAGTCAGCAGCGACCAGCTATCCTCGCCCTCCAGGGAGACGGCGACCACGGTTTCGCCCAGCTCGGGGCGGAGTTTGTTCTTACCGGAAACGGCGCCGACCATCGTCTCCATGATGAAGAAATGTTCGCCGCCGTCGGTGGAGAATTCGACCCACTGCTCGCGATTGCCGGGAGGGGCGAAGCGAAAATCGGGACCGAGATCGAGGTAGTCATCCTGCGATGCGACCACACCATGGCCGCCGGTGTCGCCGGGGCGGAAGGGGGTCTCGAGAATTTTCTTTCCGTCGATATGGAGGCGGGCGGCGCCGCGTCCGCGCAGCAGGAGCCGGTGGGTGCCCGGCGGCAGGGTTACCCTGGCGGCGGCGCGGAAGAGGTGGGGATTCGCCCGATCCGCCCGCACCCCGGTGCTGATGTATTTCTGCGGGGTTTCGAAAAATCCGAAAGCCCGTTCGTGATAGCTTTCCGTGACCTCGGGTTCCTCGGGCCAACTGTTGGCCTCGGGCACGCCTTGCTCGCTGATCTGCACCAGCACTTCGCCCGCGGGCACCATGTCGGGGGTGACCGGGGGTGGCGGCGGGATGTGGGTGTAGCGGGTGGCCATTTCCGCGGGCGTCACCGCGGCGCGGCGGATGACGAGCCGGTCCATCCAGCCGTTGAACGAGGTACCCGCGCTTCGGGTGTAGCCGGTGCCGATGACGAGGTCGTCGGCGTCGTTCACCGGGGGCAGATCGGTGGCGCCGCCCATGTCCCAGACGCCGTCGGTGGGCTGGCCATCGATGTAGGCCCGCAGGCTGTCCGCCTTACCGAAGGTGTAGACCACGGCGATGTGGTGCCAGCCCGCGGAGGGCACTTCGGCGTTGCTCCACCAGCGGTGCCACTCGCGCGCCTTGGTCTCGGGATGCTCGCTGGTGAACAGAAAGCCCAGCTGCGCGCCGCCGCCGGTGCCCTGGAGGCGGATGGCGTAGTTCTGGTTTTTCTCGCCGAGATTCTGCCCGCGCTCGCCGTGCCTTCCCTTACCGATGAGATAAGCCGCGTGGCCTTTGCCGATGGATTTCACCTTCACCCAGGCCTCGATGGTGAGGGTGTCGCCCGAGCGGAAGCGGATGTCGGTGTCGCCGCCTTTTTCCCGGTCGTGCACCAGCAGCCATCCGTCCTGTCCCGGGAAGTAAGCCGCGCCGTTGTCCTCGGCAAAGTCGGGATAGCGGGGAGCGCGCGGACCCGGCACCCCGGCGTCCGGAGCGGGCTTGGCTTTGCCGGCCCACTCGCCGGGCTCGGTTTTCTGCCCGTCGAAATTCCACTCGAGCACCACGGCGTCCCCGGCGGCGTGCGCCACGACGGAGAGACCCAGTGCCAGGGCGACGGGGGTGAGGCGGGAAAGGGATGATCGCATCATGACCCTACCTTAGACGAAAACCCGCCCGAAACGCACGCTCCGCGACGTACCACTTTCGGGGTGGCGGCATCGCGTCCCCGCGCGGGTTCATTCCTCGACCCGGATGATGCCCCGGCGGATGGCTTCCGCGGTGGCCTGGGCGCGGTCGTTGACGTCCAGCTTCTGAAACACATTGCTGATGTGCCGTTTCACCGTGTCCTCGGCGATACCGAGATCGGCGGCGATCTCCTTGTTGGCGCGGCCGCGGGCGATACGAGACAGGATCTCGCGCTCTCGGGCGGTGATGGTGGGGCCCAGTTGCAGTCCGGCGAGATGATCGTCGAGGCCGGCGGGCAGGTACCGCGTCCCGGCGGCCACGGTGCGCAGGGCTTCGATGAGTTCGTCCCGTCCAGCGGATTTTTGCAAATAGCCCGCCGCTCCCGCGTCGAGCGCGGCCTGGATCTCGTCGTCCCGGGCAAAGGTGGAGAAAATCAAAACCCGCGCGCCGGGATCGATCTCACGCAATCGCTCGGTCGTCTCGATGCCGTTGAGTCCGGGTAGTTGCAAGTCCATCACCACCACCCGGGGTCGATGACTCTCGTAGAGTGTGAGGGCTTCTTCGCCACGCTCGGCTTCGGCCACGACTTCGATATCGTCCTCGAGGTCCAGCGATGCCGCCAGTCCGCTGCGGACCACGAAGTGATCATCCACGAGCAGCACGGTGATGGGCGAGGGCGGGGTCATGGTACGAAAAGAACGGCAAACTCGTCTCAGGCGACCGATGATGGCAAGCGGACTTCCACCGTGGTGCCCCGTCCCGGCTGACTGCGCCAGGTAACGGTGGCGCCGAGGCGGGAGCAACGCTCGCGGATGCCCATGCAGCCGAAATGTCCCGTTTTCCCCCGGGTCTCACCATCCACGTCGAATCCACGCCCGTCGTCCGCGATTTTCATCAGCAGTCCCTCGTCGTCCGCGTCGAGGATGAGGTCGACGCGTTGCGCTCCCGCGTGCTTGAGCGCGTTGGCCACCGCTTCGCGGGCGATCATCTTGAGATGGTGTACCGTTCGCGGCGGCAACTGTGAGAGCGGAGCGGGAGATGCTGATTCGAAGCGGATCGCGGGCTTCAGATCGGCGGGTTGTCGGGAGGCCAACTCGCCCAGAGCCGCCTCAAGGCTGGGGCTGTCTTCATCGACGTCGCGCAGATCCGACACCAGGTTGCGGGTTTCGGTCTGGATGCGGGAAACGAGGCTACGCGAGCCGTCGAGCAGCCCCCGTAGCTTCCCTTCCGCGCCGCGCGCCAGCGCCGCGTCGAGCCGGAGGGAGAGACCGGCCAGCTCCTGCTCCAGAGTGTCGTGAAATTCCCGCGCGATGCGTTGGCGTTCCTCCAGAGCCGCCTCATGCTCGATCCGGTAGCGCAGGGCCACGGTCTGTCGGGTCACCTGACGGCGCAACATCACGATCCACAGTGCTGCCATCGCCATCGCCACCAGCAGGAATACCAGCAGTCCGCCGAGGCGGCGGGAAGTCCACCAGCTCGGGGCGCGCAACACCAGGAGGTCGGCGAGCGAGCGCAGCCGCAGCGACACCGACTCGGGGGTGGAGCGATACTCCGTGCCTCGGATCGACTCCACCAGGCAGATGCCGGCGACGCGCAGCAGGGAGCCGGTGGCGAGATCCTCGGGCGCGGAGGGTGCGTGGACCCGGAGGGCGCTCTCGCCCTGCTGCACCACGAGCACCGCGCCGGTGTCGGTGCGGAACCGGTCGATGAGCGTGGCCTCGACGACGACCAGATTGCCGTCCTCAGCGCCATCCATGAGATCCGCCACCGCCATCGGCAGGGCCTCGACCGTCTCCTCCGCGCCGGGCATCCTGGTCAGGATCTCCGCGTCCGCCAACGAGGCGCTGAAACGATCCATCTGTGGGAAACCAATGACCTCGACCTCGTCCCCGACCGAGGGCGCCGGGAGATTGGCCCTCAATTTCACCGCGATGGCCGACTCCTCGTCGCGGAGGAAAATCTCGCCCCTCGCGAAAGCGGCCAGTACCGTCCCCCGCACCCGCACCCGATGCCCTCCCTGGCCGTCGATGTCGAAATTCAGCAACTGCTCCGAGGAGAGCGTCGGCGTCAGTTCCGGATCCCGGCCCGGCGTCAGGCGGGTGAATGCCGACCAGTCCGCGCAGCGCAGGTAGGGGGCCACCAGTTGGCGCCGGGCATTGATGTGGCCTGCCGCCAGACCCGATACCCGCACCCGGCTATCGATCCATTCGGCGTCTTCCGGCAGGAGCTGGTCCACCCGGATCTCCACGATACGGGAGCCCAGCGCTACCGTCGCCAGGCTCGCGCCTTCCTCCTCCGTCGACAGCGTCCGCACCACTCCCTCGATCGCCACCCGCTGATAGTGGAAGCGTCCGGACATGAGGTCGTCGAATGTCACCTCCACCGCCTCGGGAATGCCGGGATGGCCGAGGATCTCGAAGGTGGTCTCCTCGATGCCCGGCAGGTAGAGCCCCGGCTGTGTGATCCCACGCACCCTCACCGCGTCGCCCGGGCGCGGCGGCGGGTGATTGCCGGGACGGAAGAAGGTGCCCGCCGTCTCGTCCTGAATGAATATCGTGTTCGGTGGATCGGAAAAAATCACCACCGCCGACAGGTCCACCGCCATGCCCGCCTCCGCCTCCTCGGCGCTGAGGGATCGCACCGCCGCCGCCGTGTCGAGCTGCGCCCGGGCGGATTGCGCCACGATCATCAGCCCCGCCGCCAGGCAGGCGGGCGCGAGCGGACAGCGGCGGGACGGGCGGCGGAGGCGCGGCATTCCCCAGCATGCGGCGGCTTTGTTTCCCGCGCAAATCCTGTCCTTTCCCACCCGCTCCCTCCGGGCGAGGGTTCCTCCCTCCCATGAGTCCACCCATCTCACGCGGCAATCTCCACGCCGACATTCCCACCGAACTACCCGAAGAACTTAGCCAGGTTTTGCTGCGCGGCCGAGGCGGGCTCCGTGTCGAGCGCATCGTTTCCCGCGGTCACCGCTCGCCCGAGGGCTATTGGTATGATCAGGACGAGGACGAGTGGGTCGTCCTGATCTCTGGATCGGCCAGGCTGCGGTTGGCGGACCAGGATCCCGGGGTCGTCGATCTCGTGCCGGGAGACTGGCTGCGTCTGCCCGCCCGCTGCCGTCATCGGGTCGAGGCCACTGATCCCGACACCGACACGGTCTGGCTGGCGCTTTTCCATCCCGCCGACCCGGTGTCGGGCCTTGACGACGGTGCTTGAATTTCCCCGCCATTGCCCGGAGACTCCCCCCATGAGAATCCCGAACCTGTGGCCCCCGATGCCGATCCGTCTCGGCATGCTGGCGACTTTTGCGACTTTCTTGATGGCGCCGGTTTTCGCCCAGGAGGAGCCGGAGGCGGCCGATGCCGCGGAAACGGAAGAGGTGAAGGGGGAGGCCGACGAGCCCGGACCCGACGCCGAGGCCTTCGAACAGATCGAGCTGTTCACCCGCGTGCTGGAGATCGTCCGGCAGAACTACGTCGATCCCGAGAAAGTCACCTACGAGAAACTCGTCAACAGCGCCCTGACCGGCATGCTCGCCGAGCTGGACCCGCATTGCCAGTTCATGCAGCCGAAAGTCTTCCAGCAGCTCCAGCAGAACACCGGCAGCACCTACGAGGGCGTCGGTATCACCATCTCCATTCGCGGCGACACCCTCTCCATCGTCACCGTGCGCGAGGATGGGCCCGCCGCCCGCGCCGGCGTGCTGCCCGGCGATCAGATTTTGAAAATCAACAACCTCCTCACCGAGGATGTCGGCCTCACCGAAGCCGTCCAACTGCTCAAAGGCAAACCCGGGGAAAAGCTCAAGCTCACCCTCCGGCGTCCCGCCACCAAGGAACTCATCGAAGTCGAGATGGTCCGCGAGATCATCAAGCAATCCACCGTCAAGGACGTCGCGCTCCTCGACGCCAAACTCACCGAGCCCTACAAGATCGGTTACGCCCGCATCCTCCAGTTCAGCGACCCCACCGCCGACGAACTGGCCGACGCCCTCGACGATCTCGAGCGCCAGGGCATGGAGGCCTTCGTGCTCGACATGCGGAACAATCCCGGTGGCCTCCTCAACAGCGCCATCGACGTCATCGGCGAATTCGTCCCGGCCGGTTCACCCGTGCTGACCACCGAGGGCAAACCCGGCTCCGGGGAGATCCGACCCTACCGCACCCTCGCCGCCCGGAAACGGCGGGATCGCGAGTATCCCATCGCCATCCTCATGAACTACGCCAGCGCCAGCGGCGCCGAAGTCGTCGCCGGCGCCCTGCAGGACATGCGCCGCGCCATCGTGGTGGGCGAGACCTCCTTCGGCAAGGGTTCCGTCCAGTCCATCCTGCCCCTCGACGGCACCGACGGCAAAGCCCTCCGCCTCACCACCGCGAAATACTACACCCCCAGCCATCGCACCATCCACGAGAACGGCATCGTTCCCAACATCGTCGCCTCCCTGACGCCGAAGGAGGAGGAACAGCTCGCCCGCTGGTTTGATCGTGAGTCGGCCAATCCCGAGGAGCGGAAAAAACTGGAACAGTTTCAGGATCTCCAGCTCACCCGCGCCGTCGACGCCATGAAAGGCGCCCTCGTCTACACCCGCCAGAATGCCGGGGACGCGCCGGCGAAGTCGGACACCCCCGAGGACAAGCCGGAGGAATAGCCACCCACCGTGCCGCCTGCCCGCCCTGACGCGCTCGTTCTCGCGATCGAGACTTCCTGCGACGAGACCGCCGTGGCCATCGCCCGTGGCGACGGGGAGATCCTCGCCAGCGAAGTCTCCTCCCAGATCGCCCTGCACCAGCCCTATGGCGGCGTGGTGCCAGAACTGGCGTCGCGAAATCACAACCTCACCCTGCGCCCGCTCATCGAGCACACCCTGCGCGCGGCGGGTGCCGCCATCGGAGAGATCGACGCCGTCGCCGCCACCGCCGGCCCCGGACTGGCCAGCTCCCTGCTCATCGGCAACACCACCGCCAAAGCCCTCGCCCTCGCGCTGAGAAAACCGTTTTACGCCATCAATCATCTCGAGGGCCACTTGCTTTCCCCCTTCATCGGCGAAGCCGCCGTCCCGGCGAGCATCGGCCTGGTGGTCAGCGGGGGTCACACCCTGCTGGTCCGGGTCCGGGGCCCCGGCGACTACCAGGTACTCGGCTCCACCCGCGACGACGCCGCCGGCGAGGCCTTTGACAAAGTCGGGAAAATGCTCGGCCTGCCCTATCCCGGCGGACCGGAGATCGATCACCGCGCCCGCGACGGCGACCGTGCCGCCCACGACTTTCCCCGCGGCATGATCGATAGCGGCGATTTCCAGTTCAGCTTCAGCGGACTCAAGACCGCCGTCTATTATCAGCTGAAAAAAATCGCCGCCCCACCCGACGAGCGGGCGATCAAGGATCTCTGCGCCTCGTTTCAGGAAGCCGTCATCGACGTGCTCGTGTCGAAAACCCTCGCCGCCGCCGCCGCGACCGGGGAGCGCATCATTGGCCTCAGTGGCGGGGTCAGTTGCAACCGGCGCCTCCGGGAAGCGATGACCGCCGCCTGCGCCGCGCGCGGGCTCGATCTCCGCATCGCCGATCCCGCCCACGCCACCGACAATGCCGCCATGATCGCCTGGGCCGCCGCCATCAAACAGGGTCAAGCCGCCGACCCAACCCTGTTGAATCAGGACATCGACCCGAACCTGGGGCTCGGCCAACCCGACCGCATCCCGACATGATTCCCAACGAGTTCACCCGCGCCCGTTTTCCCGCCTCCGTCCGCGAGGCCCGACCCCGCGTCGGCCTGGTGCTGGGCTCGGGGCTGGGGCGATTTGTTGATCGGGTCGCGGTGAGCCACATCGTCCCCTTCAGCGACATCGAGGGCCTGCCGGTGAGCGCGGTGCCGGGGCATGCGGGGCGCTTTGTCTTTGGCCGTATCCGCGAGATCGAGGTCGTCGTCGCTCAGGGACGAGTGCATCTCTACGAGGGTTGGACGGCCGCCGAAGTCGCCGCCGGGGTGCGGGCGATGGCGGCGTTGGGAATCGATAAACTCATTCTCACCAACGCCGCCGGCATCGTGAACGACCGCTTTCATCCGGGGCAGTGGATGCAGATCGCCGATCACCTCAATTTCACGGGCCAGAGTCCGCTGACGGGTGGGCCGCACTTCATCGATCAGACCCAGGTGTATTCCCGTTCGCTGCGGCACTTGTTTCACGATCAGGCCGACCGTCTCGGCATTCCCCTGCCCTCCGGGGTCTATGCCTGGATGCCGGGGCCGCAATACGAGACGCCCGCCGAGATCCGCATGCTGCGCGCGCTCGGGGCCGACGCGGTCGGCATGTCGACGGTGCCGGAGGCCATCCAGGCCCGCGCGTTGGGGGTCGAGGTGGCGGGATTTTCCTGCCTGACGAACTATGGCGCGGGCATGACGCCCGACGCGCTCAGTCACGAGGAGGTGCTGGCCACCGGACTTCAGGCGGCGGAAACACTGGCGCGTCTGCTGGAGGCGAGTTTTCTCGAGGATTGATCAGCCGCCGCGCGAAGCCCGCAGGGCGCGCTTTTTCCGGTAGACCAGGAGGAGGGTGCCGCCGAAGAGAAGGCAGAAAAGCGCCGTCGCCAGCGAGGAGACGCGGGCGGCGCGCTCCCTGGCGTCTTCGGCGGGCGGGGGCGCGTCCACTTGCTCGGCCCACAGGGGCGTCAGGTCGAAGCGGTCGCTCTCGTTCGCCTGGTTGATCCCCTGCAGATCGGCTTTCGCCGAGAGCGGGATCAGGGTGAGTTCGCGTGTGGTCCCCAGCGGATAGTCCGCCGCCGGGTCGGGCCTCCGGTCGCGGAAAGCCCAGTGAAACACCAGCGCCGTGTCGGCGGGGTAGTCGCCCTCGAGCACTTCCACGACTTCGTATTCCGCCGCGAACAACGAGGAGGCGTAGGGGGCGGTGGCCGGATCCTGGAAGCTCGACTTTTTCACCAGCTTGCCGCGGAGGCGTACCTCCCCGGCGGTGGCGAGCAAGGGAGTGTCTTTAAACTCGACCTCTTCCCAGGTGACGCCCTCCTCCCGGGCGACGGTCTCGGAGAGAAACAGGTCGCGCGCGGCGATGGCCCAGATGACGGCTTTCTTTTTACCCAGCAAACTCACCGCGCCGGGTCGGGTGGCCAGGTTGCGACGCACGCCGGAGGAGGCCTGGCCGTTTTGGGCGATGGTGTCGAGGGACAGGCCCAACTCGCGGGAAAGATGCTCGGCGAAGCCCGCGTCGGTGCCCCATCCCATGTCCTCCTGGTGGAAGATGTTGGTGAAGCTGTCGCCCAGCAGCACGAGGGGCGAGTCCTGATCGTAGATCGACATGGCACCGTCCTCATGCACCGGGATGATCTCGGCGGTTTCCTCGGAGAAAGCGCGGCTGCCTTCGGGGAGGTCGAGATTGTCCACCAGATCGCCGGGGGCGCTGACCTGACGCGGGTCGCCGGAGGTGAAGCGGTCCGCGTCGACCCAGGATTCGTCGAACCATGGTTGCTGTCTCAGGTAAGCCGCAACGCGCCGCGCCGTGGCCCGCATGGTGGCGGGAGTCCAGTGGGTGTCCTGTTTCAGAAAGACGGCCTCGCCCTCTTTGAGCGCGGCGTGCCACTCGTCCGAGACGTCGAGTATCTCCACACCCGCGCCGCGCAGGAGATCGTAGAAAGCTTCCGTGTCGCGATGCCGTACCGGTCCGTCGCCTGCTCGGCCGGTGAGCGGCTCGGTGAGGATCATCGGCTTCACCGGGATGGGCATGAGGATGAGTTCGACACCGTAATCGTCCAGTTGCTCGTTGAATCGGACGATGGTCTCCAGCGGTCCGTTCCAGGGTTGCCGGTTGGGGTCTTTGGCCACGGTGTCGGGCTCTGGTTTCAGCGGTCCGTAGCCGGTGAGGGCGCTGATGGCGGGGCGGAAATAGAGCCACCCGTCGGCGCCGATGGCGGTTTTGCGATTGCCCTCGCGCAGTGTGGCGGTGAGCAGCCCCTGCATCCCGCGCCGGGGGGCCTCGGTGAAGGAGGCGTCCTCGATCTTCTCCTCCGCCATTCGCAGGTGCTCGCGCAGGGTGCCGGACTCGGCCGAGGGCTGGAACAGGGCGATCACCGGGGTCCAGCCGTTGGGGCCGAGGAGGTATTCGTTCACATTTCTCCAGAAAGGCGGCGCCGCGCAAAGCAGGAGGAAGACGCAGGTCAGCGCCCACGACACGCCGTGCCCCACGCGCACCTCGCTGCGGTGCGCGTCGAATTTTTCGTAGGGGTTGGGCAGGGGCTCGGGCATGGGCGGGATCAGAACTGGAAGTAGAGAAAGGGATTGAAACCCTGCGTGTACATCAGTGCCACGCTGAACACGAGCAGCGCGAGGGCGATGACCGCCTTCAGCGGAGTGATCTTTTCCAACAGCTCCGCACTCCGGGGCGATCCCCAGCAGATGAGGGCGCAGAGGGCGAGGTAGACGAGGTTCGCCGGTCGGGTCAGGTAGCCGGTGAGGATGGCGGCGGCGGGGGCGTCACCGCTCTGGCCGAACATGGCGCCGAGATAGCGCGCCGCGACCTCGAAGTTTTCCGCCCGGAAAAACACCCAGGCGATGAGCACGATGACAAAGGTCAGCGCCACTCGAAGCGGGCCCGGCAGCCGGGCGATGAAGGATTTTTTCCCCCACAGTCTTTCCAGCGCCAGCATCCCGCCATGGATCGCGCCCCAAACCACGAAGGTCCACTGCGCCCCGTGCCAGAAGCCGCCGATCAGCATCACCAGCATCAGATTCACGTAAGTCCGGGCCGGACCCTTGCGGTTGCCGCCGAGCGGTATGTAGAGGTAGTCGCGGAGGAAACTCGACAGCGAGATGTGCCAGCGGCGCCAGAATTCGGTGATGCTTTTCGATTGGTAGGGGGAATTGAAATTTTCCGGAAAGTGGAAGCCGAACATCCGCCCCAGGCCGATCGCCATGTCGGAATAGGCGGAGAAGTCGTAGTAGATCTGGAACGCGTAGGCCGTCACCCCCAGCCAGGCCATCGGCGTGGTCAGCACGCCCTCGCCCGCTCCGAAGCAATGATCGGCGATGGCGCCCATGGGATTGGCGAGGATGATCTTTTTGGCGAAGCCGACATTGAACCGGGTGAACCCGGCCACGAAGCCCTCCACGGTGTGCTCCCGCTCGCGGAGCTGATCCGCCACGCTGCCGTAGCGCACGATGGGACCGGCCACGAGTTGGGGGAACATCGACACGTAGCAGGCGAAATCGATGAAATTCCGCGCCGGCACCGCGTGGCCGCGGTAGAGGTCGATGGAGTAGCTCATCGACTGGAAGGTGTAGAACGAGATCCCCACCGGCAGGACGATGTGGTAGAAAAATTCCGGCAAAGCCACGGTGCCGAAGCCGAGTACCTCCGAGGCCACGCTGACATTTCCGGCGATGAAGGCGGTGTATTTGAAAAAGGCGAGGATGGAGAGATTCGACACCACGGAGAGGATCATGCCCGTCTTGCGCTGTCGTGGTGACGCGCCAGGGGCGGTGATCATCCTGCCGCAGGCGTAGTCGATCACCGTCGAGCCCAGCATCAGCAGGGTGAACCAGGGATTCCACCAGCCGTAGAACACGTAGCTGACCAGGGTCAGCATCAAATGCTTCAGCGCCCGCGGCGAGGCGTAGTAGAGCAGCAGCGCCAGGGGCAGGAAATAGAATAGGAAGATGTGGGAGCTGAAGACCACGGCGGGGGGGAATGTCCAGGCCGCCGCCGGACCGGTCCGGGCGGTGGGCTAGCGGGCGCTAACCGTGTCCGCAACCCCGAGTCCTTGCAAGGACTTTGGGGGGATATCGAATGGAGTTTCACGGGTCATCCGACGATCTTACTTTGCCGAGTCTGAGATATCGAAGGGGGCGCACCGCGACTACTCTCGGATTCCTCCCCGGTCATCACAGATCTCATTCCACGCGATTTTGTGTTCATAGGTGACGTCGGGATCCTCATTTAACAGGGAAACATAAGCATCGAGGAATGACTCCGTTGTGCGTAGGAGACGCAAATAGTAAGACAGTGTTTCAAAGACACCGTTGACGATCAATTCGCAGCCGTTGCTCCGATGAAATGATTCTTTCGTCGATGAGATTTCCTGAGTGTCTGTCGGCGCGACACCGACGGTGGATAGCAGGTAATATCGACGTGTGGTGAGCGATTTGACTTTCTCGCAAGCCTCGCGAACATGGGAAATATTGATGGGGATGCCGAGTTTGATTTCGACCGCCTCGAAAGGGATGCCATCACAGTGCAGTTCTATGTCGCCAACGGTGCCCGCTTTTCGATCTGCGGACTTCATTCGCCCGAGAGTTTGCAGCTCTAGAGCTTGATACTTGCTGACTTCTCTGCCGAGGCATTGATATACGGCGTAGATCGCGCACTGCGGGAGTCGTGGAGCATTTTTCGTGTAGCGGCGATTGATGTGGTTCCTGAGCAGACTCAACACGCTGGCTATGGGAAGGCTCTTGGGAACGGTGAGTTGCACCCGTCCCTGATTCCGTATGAGAATCAGGCGTCTGATGATAGCGATCACAGCGGCCTCCGTAACTTGGCGAGAGTTGGCTTTTTCAATCGCGGAGACGACGCCAACCACCAAGGGGCCCACTTTTTTCGGAGTGGTTTTCAATACCAGATCATCGACCAATTTACCGGCAAATGAGAAAGTCTGAGTCAGCCAGTGGGTTTCCACGCTACGGGGAAGATCTTTCTCTAAGAGAAATGGCACTGTGACTTTTGTGTCGAATGATCGCGCGGAAAAACCTCCCTCCATTTCCTCTTTATGCGCCCTTATATCCTGGCAGGGCATGATCGCCTTGCAGGCGATCAAGGTGAGTGCGACGCCTCTGCCGGCATGATTGATTGAAGCCAGTTCATCCAGTGCTTGAGCGAGTTCGGCGTCAAGCACGGCGACAGGGGTGGCTTTTTCGGTGATAATGATGCGCTCGGCCTGTTCATATGCGCGATCAAGAATCTCGCGAAGTGCTTGAGCCTGATCGGATGTGGTGATTTCCGGGGGTAATTTCATCAAGCGTCGTGTCAATAGGATGAAGACTGGGATACACTGCCTAGAATCGCGGGATGGATGATCGCCAGTCCCGGAGGAATTGGAGAAACAGCGAGGGATATTCAGAAAATCGGTTTCCGCCCTGTCACACTCATGCCATTGAGTGTGGGAAACGGGTAGGGTATCAAAAGATGCCCTTCCGGTATCTGCGGATTGGTTTTCCGGGTGCGGATGTCAAAGCCTTCCCGCCGTGCTTCCATCAAAAGTCCGCGCATTTTTTTGAGGTTCACTCCCAGTATCTCGCGCAGCTCAGTCTCGGGCATAGTTCGCCGAACGATGTTGCCAGTGGCTAACTCGTCGATCAATCTCGACATGGGACGATCTGGGACGGAAGATGAAAACTCGATGCTCAGTTCGTATCGAGGACGATACTGGTAGTAGCCGAAGAGTTGTATCAGGTCATCCTTCAGACCTCGCTTCGCCATGAGATTCTCGAGAAAGCGCCAGGAACAAGCCAGTTGCGCAAGAGTGAAAAAATCGCCTATCAGCTCAAATGAGTCCACAAGCGCGTTTCCCTCGGAGCGATTGGCCTTGGCTCGCAGGGACCACTTGGAAGAGGTTATCTGCTCAGAAGACAAAATTTCCACGGTCCACTTTGAGCGGCCAAGCCGTGCGGATAGTCGATAATCTCCACGTTGTCGTGTATCTGAGAAATTGAAGTCGTAACCGGACGTGCGAGTTCCATAAGTGGTGATGGTCTCTTCCACATGAGAGCGTGCTTTCCCGGTAGCGACTGGTGGCGATTTCTGAATGTGCTGTTGGGCGATCCTTTGGTAGGAGGCTGTGCGAGTGCGTTTGCGTTGGCGGAAGCCCAGTTTGGCGTCCTGTGCCAAAGTCGGTAACTCAAAGGGAAGATCCCCGCCGAACACCTGCTTCAGAATCGCACAGGCCAGTAGGCGCGAGAGTTGTGGTGGGACTGAGTTGCCGATCTGCTGGATGACTCGTTGCCTACCCCCGTGGAAACGGTAACCATCCGGAAAGCTCTGTAGCCTCTTGATTTCACTGAGCGAAAATCGTCTGCCCGACCAATGGAAGGGGCCAGTGTATTGACCGCCTTGCGCTTTGATGGTTCGCACCGGCTCATCGGGGTCGGCCTTGTAGAGATAATCCGAGAATTTTGACCGCCAAGCGAATATGGGGCGCGGGTGTCCGAGTTTTTCGGTGAAAAAGCTGTAGTTCAATCCCGGCGGAATTTCTCCCAGCAAATGGCCGTGCCGCCCATTGACATCCAAGGATTCCGACTCATCCGGCTCGCAGCCGGACAACGCCTCGCCAGCCGTGCAGAAAGGCGCCGACCCGGGTGAGTCGGGTCCATGAGTTGGGGTGGGAAACCGAAACTCACCCTCACGCAAGCCAACCAAGATAAGTCGTTCGCGGTGTTGCGGCACTCCGTAGTCGGCGGCGTCAAGAACGCGATATTGAAGGCTATACCCGATCTGTTCGAACGCTTCGATAACCATGGCCATCGATTTCCCGTTCTCCGCCCCAGTCATTCCATAAACATTCTCAAACAAAAAGCCTTTCGGACGCAAATCCCCGAGGAGCCGGGCATACTCCTGAAAGAGCATTCCGCGGGCTTCGTTGGTGCCTTCCACTCCCAAAGCGCGGCGACCAGCGGCCGAAAAGGTCTGACAGGGTGGACCGCCTATGATGAAGTCAACTTTCGAAAATGAGGCACGGTAATCCCGAATATCGATGCATCGGGGATTGCCAGTTTGGAAGTATCGCCCCTCACCAATGTTCGCCCGCAGAGAGGACACGAAATCCTCCTCTAATTCAACCATTTCAATGATCTCAAAACCCGTGTCATGAAAGCCAATGTCCAGACCGCCAGCTCCTGAAAACAAGCTCAAGACGCGAGGTTTGTCGCGCAAACGTTCCTCCTGCCAAGCCCGCAGAGCTACCCCGAACTGATCCCGCCAAAGACCTCGCTCCTCGGGGATGTCCAAAGCTTCAGAGACGCCATGCTCAAATGACTGAGTGATGTCTTGGGGATTCCAGAAATCAATCTGGCGCGCGCTGTGGGCGACTTTCATACGGCCATATCGCCTATCCCATCCTAAAACGCAAGAAGTTGTTCAAAAAAACACCCTATCGCGCGACGCGTCAGCAGTCAGGCCCGCGGCTCGGTGATGTAGGGTGCCCGGAGGTAGTGGGGCTCCAGCGGTTCGCTCGCGAGGCGGCCGATGGCGGCGGGGTCGAGCCGCGCGGCGCGGGCGGCCAGCCGGTCGGCGGTGGGGAGGGTGTGGCTCACGGTCGGGTGAGCGTCCGCCAGGGCGCGGTCGGCGGTGAACACCGGGATCCGACGCTCACTCAAGAGGGTCAGGTCGGCGACCAGACCCTCTTTGGTCACGAGGTCGGGTTCGGCGGCGAGACGACCGGACTCGATCCGGGCCACGAAAAAGGACTGCCGCCGCGCGTCGCCGATGACGGCGTAGGTTTCCGCGTCGGTGTCCATGGCCTCGAGCGTGGAGATGCCGATGACGGGCGCGCCGAGGGCGAGGCTGAGCCCGTTGGCCACCGCGATGCCGACCCGCACCCCGCCGTAGGAGCCGGGGCCGCGGCCGATGACGATGAGTTCGAGGGAGCGACCGCACACGGCGAGCGCTTCCGTGAGCGGCTCGAAGATGACGGCATTATGGGCGCGCTGGGAGGTGAAGCGGCGGTTCCAGACGACGGCGTCTTTCCCGCGATCATAGAGAGCGAGACCGGCTTCGGGCACGGAACTTTCGATGGCGAGGATCATGAGTGGGTTTCTGTCACGCGCCGGGCGTTGTTTTCGGCGATTTCGAATTGAAACCAACGCGTCCCGGCGGGAAGCAGTTCGGGGAATTTGTCGGCCCATTCGACGAGGAGCACGCCCTCGGCTTCGTCGAGATAGTCTTCCCACCCGATGCCGAGAACTTCGGCGGGGGTGTCGAGTCGGTAGAAGTCGAAGTGATACACCGGCAGCTGACAGCCGCGGGCATACTCGTGGACGAGGGTGAAGGTGGGGCTGGTGACGGTGTCGGGATCGCCGCCGAGTCCGGCGACGATGCCTTTGGAAAAGTGGGTCTTTCCGGCCCCGAGCTGACCGACGAGGGCGAGGACGTCCCCGGCGGCGAGGCCGGCGGCGATCTCGGCTCCATGGGCGATCATGGCGGCTTCGCTGTCGAGGACTTTCATGGCTTGGCAAAGTGTTCCCATCCGCCGGTGAGCGGTGTCTCGATGGTGGGAGTGATCTCTCCGATGAGGGTCAGGGGCAGCTCAGGAAAAGCGGCGACCCACTGGGCGATTTGTTCCCCGATGAAGGTGGAGTCGAGGGTGAGGAGCAGTTCGTAGTCCTCGCCATCGCCGAGGGCGGCGGCGGCATCGCAGTCGGCGTGGCGGGGTAGGGAGTCGAGATCGACGCGCCAGCCGAGGTCGCCGCCGGCTTTGGCGAGCCGGGGCAGGTCTTTGGCGAGTCCGTCGCTGAGATCCATCATGGCGGTGGGGCGCAGGGTGTCGGAGAGCCATCGGGCTTCGTCGAGCCGGGGGCTGAAATCGAGGTGTCGCCCACTGGCGAGGGAGCCGCCGAGTCGGCCGGTGACGGCGATGCGGTCGCCCACTCGGGCGCCGTGGCGAAACAGGCAGCGGTCGCGCGGCACGTCGCCGGTGAGCATGATTGACAGCAGGGCGGTGTCCGTGCCGTCGGGCAGTGAGGAGGTCTCGCCGCCGACGATGGAAACTTGATACCGCTCGGCGGCGTGGCGCAGTCCCCGGTACCAGCCCTCGATGGTGGCGATCTCGTGGTGGGGGGGAGCGGCGAGGGTCACGAGGGCGGCGCGGGGGGTGCCGGCCATGGCGGCGATGTCGGAGAGGGAGCGGCAGAGGGCTTTCCACCCGACCTGTTCGGGATCGCTATCGCGGGAAAAGTGCACGCCCTCGACGAGGCAATCGGTCTTGAGCAGGGAGTAGGTCTCGGGATCGGCGCTTTCCAGCACGGCGCAATCGTCTCCGGCGCCGACGACGATTTCGGACCCGAGCGGAAGCCCGGCGGTGAGTCGCTCGATGAGGGCGTCTTCGCCGATGTCGCGGAGCCGGATCGGGTGCATCGGGGTGGGGGGATATCGGTGAAGATCGGATCAGCCGGCGCCGCCATCCCCGCCGATGCCGAGCAGGATGAAGCTGACATTGACGGCGTTGAACACCGCGTGGATGCCGATGGGCACCCAGAGGCTGCGGCTGGCTTCGTAGAAGAGGGTGAGGAAAAGGGCGAATCCCCACAGGGGCAGCAGGGCGAGGAGGCTCTGATGGGCGACGGCGAAGATGGCGCCGGTGACGAAGGCGGCGAACATGGCGCCAGTGCGGCGTTTCATGATGCCGTAGAAATAGCCGCGAAAGACGAGTTCCTCGACGACGGGCGCCATGAGGCAGGCGTTGACGATGAGGAGCACGCGCAGGAAGAGGTCGGAAGATTCGCGCATCGACTGGACGGCGGCCTGCTCCTCCATGCCCTCTCCGAAGAGGCCCTCGAAGAGCTGGGGCATGTAGTTGCTGGTGATGAGGATGGCGGGGGTGGCGAGGAGGGAACCGCCGATGATCCAGAGGAGGGGCTTGACCGGATTCCCCCCGAAGCGGTCGAGGCCGAAGACCTCCTCGAGCCGGCGTCGCCCGACCCATTGGATCATGAGCAGGATGATGCCGATGAGAAAGATATTGATCGACATGTCGACGATGATCAGCAGGGACGACATCTCCATCTGTACCGGTTCGGTGAGTTGGGCGGCGTCGGGAGCGTTCTCGAGGAGCCCGGCTTTTTGGGCGGCTTGTCCGGGGTAGGCGAAGAGGGCGCCGGCGGCCAACTGGAGGGTGACGGAGTATTTTACCAGCACCAGGGGCAGAAAGACCAGGTCTGCCCAGGTAAAGTGAGCCACGGGAACGCCCGCGACCGGGGCGGCGGGCGCGTCGGCGGATGCCTCGGCGGGGGCGAATTCGTCGTGCCGGGGGAAGAAAAATCGCCAGGCGCCGACCAGTACCAGTCCCACGAGGATCGTCAGCCAGATGACGTTCTCGAAGTCCCGGAGGACGGCCTGGGCCGGGTCGGTGGGCATGCCGGAGGGTGGGGAACGGGAGAGTCGGGCGCGCGTTCGGCACCCTCAATGCGAGGCCCAGTTGGCGGGCAACAGGTAGACCATGCCGGGCTGGAGACGCGGCCAGAGGCGGTCGGCGAGATCGATTTCGACGCGGTTTCCGGTGGCGGCGCGGCTTTTCACCATGCCGAAGGCGTCGAAGAAACTGATCGGGGTGCGGATTTTCCAGATCTCGGCTTTGGGAGACTTGGCCAGCTCGCGGGCGCGGTCGTAGGCGTCCTCGAGGTAGCCGGTGGAGTCGACGAGTCCAACCTCCCGGGCTTTGGCGCCGCTGAAGATGCGGCCGTCGGCGATGTCGGCGCGGAGTTTGTCCTCGGGTATCTCGCGCGCCGCGGCCACGATGCCGACGAATTTGTCATAGGTCTCCATGACCATGTCCTGCACCAGGGCGGCCTCCTCGGGATTCATCTCGCGACTGCCGCTGAGGAGATCCTTGAACTTGCCGCTTTTGAATACCTGGGGTTCGACGCCGACTTTGCCCATCAGTTTGTGGTAGCTGATGGTGGAGATGATGACCCCGATGCTGCCGGTCATGGTGGTCTCGTTGGCGAAAATCTCGGTGGCGCCACAGGCGGCGTAGTAGCCTCCGGAGGCGGCGACGGAATCCATGAACACGACGACGGGTTTCCGCGCGTTGGCCCGCTGGATGGCGTGGTAGATGGTGTCCGAGGCGGTGACTTCGCCGCCGGGAGAGTTGATGCGCAGGACGATGGCTTTGACCTCGTCTTCCTCGACGGCTTGTTTCAGCTCCGCTTTGAGGCGCTCGACCATGGACTGACCGGTGCCGCCAAAGCCGAAGTCGCCGGCGCTGGTGATGAGGCCCTCGAGATCGATGTGGGCGATCTTTGGCCCGGAAGGGGCGGGGCCGCCGGTGCCGCCGGACTGGAAAGAGGCGATGACGACGAGCAGGACCAGGAGGCCCACTCCCGAAAGGATGGTCGCCGCCGCGCCCGCGATGGCTCCGATCAGGCAGCCGGCGTTGTTTTTGGTGTCACTCATGATGGGCGCCAAACTACGGGCGCGGCGGGAGGCGAACAAGCGGAATTGGCGCGTCGGGCGAGGGGGGGTATGCTGCGGGCATGATCGTGACTTGCCAAGCTGTCCAGGATGCCGAGCGTCGGCTTTTCGATGCTGGAACCGAGGCGGAGCTGCTGATGGAGGAGGCGGGCTGGGGGTGCGCGGGGGCCATCCGCCAGTTCTTTCCGCGTCCGGGTCTGGCGGTGCTCTTTGTCGGGAAAGGGAACAACGGTGGTGACGCCCTGGTGGTGGGGCGTCATCTGCGTCGCTGGGGTTGGCATGTGCGGGCGCGTCTGGCGGGCGAGCCCGGGGACATGACGGAGCTGGCGGCTCGCAAGTTGGCGGAGTTCGACGCGGAGGACGAGTTTTCCGGCGGCGCCGACGCCTGGTCGGGACCGGTGATCGCGGTGGATGGGCTGCTCGGCATCGGCGCGCGGGGACCGCTGCGGGGGAGTATCAGGGAACTGGCGGAGGAGTTGAACGCGTTTCGTGAACAGGAACACGCGACGACCTTTGCCATCGACCTTCCCTCGGGCCTGGAGGGAGACAGTGGCGAGGCGCATCCGGGCGCGGTGGTGGCGGATGTGACGCTCACGATCACGGCGGTGAAATCCGGGCTGGTGGCCGACGGGGCCATCGATCATGTGGGGAGGTTGGCGCGAATCCCGATGCCGGAGATCGCGGCGGTGATCGAGGACCGGGATGAAAGCGCCTTTGTCATTGACGCCTCCTGGGTCGCGAATCGTCTGCCCCGAAGGGCCTTTTCCTGGCACAAAGGTCGGGCGGGTCGGGTGGTGATCGTGGCGGGCTCGGTCGGTCTCACGGGGGCCGCGCGTTTGTGTGCGCTCGGGGCGCTGCATGGTGGGGCGGGGTTGGTGACACTGTTCGTCCACAAGACGATCTACGAAATCGTGGCGGCCTCGGCGCCGCCGGAGGTGATGGTCCGGCCGGCGAGTTCGTGGGATGAACTCGAACATTTCGCCGCCGACGTCGTGGCCATGGGACCCGGACTCGGGGCCGAGCCGCACGACGCGGCGACCCTGTCGCGCATGATGGGCGCTGACACCCGGCCCATGGTCATCGATGCCGACGCCCTGAATCTGCTGAGTCGCGAGACCGGGGCAGTGGCGCGATTTTCTCCGCGAGGGCCCCGGCTGTTGACCCCTCATCCGGGTGAGCTGGCGCGCTTGCTTGGGGAGCGTTTGCCGGACGGGTCCGACCGGATCGAGACCGCGAGGCGGGTGGTGATGGACAGTCCGATCACCTTGCTATTCAAAGGAGCGCGCTCCGTCGTGGCCGAGCGCGGGCATCCGGTGGCCATCAATTCCACCGGTCATCCGGGCATGGCGACGGGAGGGGTGGGGGATGTGTTGACCGGGCTCTGCGCGGCGTTGATCGCCCAGGGCGTGTCACCATTCGAGGCGGCGTCGGCCGGGAGCTGGCTGATCGGTCGCGCGGCGGAGTGCGCCCTGGCGCGCGGGATCGCGTCGTCCGAGTCGCTGTCGGCGGGGATGGTGGCGGAAATGCTGGGTGCCGCTTTCGATTCGGCGCGTGTGGGGAGCTTTTGAGCCGGGTGAACTTTCGCCCTTGATTCCCCGGCCGGTCGGCTGCTTATTCCGCGCCATGAATTCGATGTCCAACGGATTTCTCTACACGCTCGGTTTTGGCTGGGCGCTGACCGAGTGCTGTCTCCTCGCGGTGGCTGGCAGTTTCCTGCCGCTGATCCTTTTCACGCTGGCCTTTGTGGTGGTTTTCTCGGTGTTGGGCTGCATCCGCCTCTCAGACGCATCGGTGGAGAAATTCGGCAGCATCACCGCCGTGGTGCTGGCGCTGGTGCTGGTGATCTTCACCGCACAGACCTTTGTCGCCGGGTCCATCGGCCTGGGTCTGGTGAAACTGGTCTTCGCGCTGGTCTTCGTGGCTGGCGCGGTGGTCGTGTTCACCCGCAAGAGCGCGGCTTCCGGGCACGCCCACCATCATTGATGGCTTCTCCTCAGGCGCCCCAGGCCGCTTCGAGGAAGCGGAGGTAGTTCCCGCTCATGATGCCGGTGATCTCGGCATCGGTGTATCCACGGTCCTTCAGCCGATCCGCCACGGTGGCCACATCGGCGATGGTGTCGAGATCCATCGGGCATTGTTCCGTGCCGAAGCCGCCGTCGAGATCGGTCCCGATGCCCGCGTGCCTGGTGTTGCCGGCCAGTTGACAGACGTGGTCGATGTGATCCACCACCCGGTCGATGGTGGCGCCGGAGTTTTCTGGCAGAGTATCCCCGCGTATCCAGCCGGGCACCACCATCCAAGCGTCGAATACCGCGCCGATGACGGCGTCGCGATCAATCAGCGCCTTGAGTTGTTCGTCGGTGAACTGGCGGACATCGGGCACCAGGGCGCGGCAGTTGGAGTGGCTCGCCCAGACCGGGCCGGAGAAAAGCTCGAGAGCTTCCCAGAAGCAGTCGTCGCTGAGGTGGGTAACATCGAGGATCATGCCAAGCCTGTCCATTTCCCTGATCAAATCGCGGCCCTCGGGCTTGAGCGGCCCCACCCGATCATGTCCCATGGCGTAGCGTCCCTCGCCGTAGTGCGCCGGACCGAGCGCCCTCAGGCCATCGTTCCACGCGCGTTCCAGGTAGTCGAGGGTCACGATGGAGTCGGCGCCCTCGAGACTGCGGATGTAGCCGATGGGGGCTTTGGCCTCCGCGGCGGCGGCGGGATCGGCCCAGAGCTCAAGTTGGGCACGCAAGCCTGCCAGATCGCGGATTTCCCGCATTTCCCCCGCCTCCTCCATGGCCCGATACCAGGCGAGTTGCCCCTGGGTCATCGCCCAGGCCTGGGGCGGGGATTCCCAGCAGGCCACGGGACCGCGCGGCTTCATGCAACCGCCGATCTGGGTGGCCACACAGATGCCGATCCCTCCTCTCCGCATCTCGGGAAACGCGGTGGTCCCAAGGGCGCGACCTTTCATGTCGGTCATGCCCGATTCGATCTCCCGGATGCGGGCCACGGATTGGCGGAGATCGCGATTCCACTCCAGCGCGTTCATGCTGAGGTCCAGATGGCAGTCGAAAATGAGGGACATGTCGATGGGATGGTTGGGGAAATGTGAAGATCGACACCATCTTGCGCACAGGACCGCCGCGTGACAACGCAAAGCTGGCGGCGGCGGCATCGCGTGAATCAGTCCCCGGATGCGGAGAAATGTCTTTCCACGGATTACGGTTGTAATCTAAAGTGGCCGCACTTTTCCAAGTCACCCATTCCATGAAAACACTCGGATCACTGATAGTTGTCGCCGCGCTCACTTGGGCAGGTCTGGCACTGGCCGATGAAAAACCCGGAGAGCCGGTGCGGGGCGAGCGCGCGCCGGAGAGCCGCGCCCGTCCGGAGACGCCCGAGCGAGGCAGACCCGCGCCCCCGGCCGAGGGCCGCGGAGAGAACAGGGGAAGGCCGGATCACCCGGAGGAGATCGAGCGGCGGGTGCGTCATCTTCACGCCGCGGCTGAGAATCTAGAGCAGGCGGGTTTCCCGGACGAGGCGAGGGCCTATCACGAGCGTGCCGAACACCTGGCGAGGGAATCGCGTCGCGAGGCCCCGCCACGCGGCGCGGGCGGACCCGGGGAGCAGATCGAACATTTGCGCCGCGAGGTCGCCGAGTTGAGGGAGATCGTGGAGGATCTGCGTCGCCAGGTACGGGCGGGCAATCACCCGCCGAGACCCGGAGGTCCGGAGAGGGATTGAGCATCGGACTTCACGCCCGTTTCGCGATGTCGCTCCGTCTTTTCAGTCTCGTCCTGCCGTGCATGCTCGCCGCTGGCCTTCGCGCCGAGCCGGATCGCGAGGAAGTGCGGCAGGCACTCGCCAAAGCGGTCGCGTTTTACCATGGCGAGGTGGCGACACACGGCGGCTACGTCTATCGCTACAGCGCCGACCTGACTCTGCGCGAGGCCGAGGGTATTCCGGATCGGGACACCATCTGGATACAGCCCCCCGGCACCCCGGCGGTGGGTGAGGCCTACCTCGACGCCTATGAGGCGACTGGAGATCCCGCCGCCGCGCGCGCGGCGCTGGACGCGGCGATGGCGCTGGTGCGCACGCAGTTGCAGTCGGGTGGCTGGTATTACCGCGGGCACTTCGATCCCGCGGCGCGTGAGGGATTTTTCCATCGTCGCACCCTGGCGGACGCGTTGGTGCCCGACCCGACACCCGCCGCCGACCGGACCGCGCCGGGCGGCTGGCTGTTGTGGAAACAGGGAAAGTACCGGGAACGGAACAGCACCATTCTCGATGACGATGTCACCCAGTCGGCGTTGCGCTTTCTCCTGCGCATAGACGCCGCGTTGAAATCTCGCAACGAGCCCATCCATGACGCGGTAAAGCATGGGCTGGATGCCCTCATCGCGGCCCAGTATCCCAACGGTGGCTGGAGTGCCAACTTTGATCGTTATCCGGGAAATCCACCCGACGCGGAGACCTATCCCGTCCTGCCCGCCGGCTACCCGGAGACCTGGTCGCGCACCTGGCCCAAGGCCTACGACGGGCCCTATGTGACCAATGACAATCTCATGGCCAACGTGGTGTCCACTCTCATCCGGGCGATGGAAATTCACGGAGAGAGCGAGCCGCGTTACCGTGAGGCGCTGCTCAGAGCCGGGGATTTTCTCCTCCTCGCCCAGATGCCCGATCCCCAGCCCGCCTGGGCCCAGCATTACGATCAGGAGATGTGTCCGACCTGGGATCGCGCTTTCGAGCCTCCGGCCATCAGTGGGCATGAATCGCAGGGGATCCTCGAGTCGCTCATCGCTCTCGCGCGCGCCACGGGGGAGACGCGTTTCCTCGACGCGGTGCCGAGGGCGATCGAATACCTGAGGAAGTCCGTCTTGCCCGATGGTCGTCTGGCTCGCTTCTATGAGTTGGAGACGAATCGTCCCCTCTATTTCACCCGTGGGCCGGGGGGCAAGGGATGGGAAATTACCCACGAGGCCGAGCGTCTCGCCGACAACTACGGCTGGTGGTTCGACTCCCGGCTCGACGCCATCGAGGCCGATTGGCGGTTGGCCAGCGTCGGGGCCGTACCCGCGCCGCGCTCGCGGGATGAGCTGTCGGAAGAGGTCGATAAAATCCTGGCCTCCCAGGATGCCCGCGGCGCCTGGGTGGTGCCGGGAATGATGCGCGACGCCGAGGGGCGCAAGACCGAGCCGGTCGGCGGAGTGATCGAGTCCTCCGTCTTTGTGACCAATGTCCGGGCGCTGGCGGACTATCTGAAATCTCGCCATTGATTCAGCGACCGAAGGTCACTTGATCCTTGCCGAGTTCGATTTTACGGAGCGATTTGATGGCGTCGATCTCGTCCTTGCTGACTTGGGCGATGCGAAAGAAGGCGTCGGAGATGGGTTTGAACTGGCGTTTACCCGACATGCGGATGCGGCCGATCGAGCCCCCCGCGGCGCGCCATTCCTCACGGTAGCCCGATTCCTGCCGCGCCAGTTTGAAGCTCACCGCAAAAGGCAGGCCGAACACCGAGCGGATCACGTAGATCTCGGCGGTGCCGGGCTCGATATCGGCGTAGACGCCCTGGAATTTCACCAACGCCCCGAGCACACCGCCCTGCTCCCCGCCGATTCGCTCGCCAAGATATCGGTTGATCTCGGCCTCGGTCAGAGTCAGGTCGGCCTTGCTCTCCTCGTCGCCGACCAGCACCTGCTGCATTTCAGTGAGGAGATTGCGCGGCGCTTCGGTGACCAGCTCGGCCGGGTAGCCCTGGATTTGATTGAGACCTTTCGGCATCAGGAGCATGGCGATGAGGCCGCCGAGACCGAGGGCGAGGATCAGGAGAAACACTGTCATCGGGGAGAACCCGGAGTCCACCGGGCCGTGAGAGGGGCGGTGATGTCGGGGCGCCCGACTGCCGGGGCGGGTGGCGGCGGTCTTGCGGGCAACCTTGCGACGCGGGGCCGCTTGTCGCTTGCGGGGAGCGTCTCCTCCGAAGTGTGGCTTCATGATGGTTTCGCGATGGGTGTACTCGGTGGGGAAAAGGGGCGCTGACCAGATCGGAACCGGTCGCCGTGAGTATCGCGGCATTTCATTCCCCGGGCCAGAAAAGAATCGATCTGACCCGAGTCAGGCACCGCTCGAGGTGGTGCCGCCGGAGGAGGGGGGAGGAGTCGATTTCGGGGTTGAGGAGGCGCTGTCGGAGGAACCGGACGATTTCTCCCCACCACCGCTGGAGCCGGCGGTGGAGTCGGCCTTGGCCGCTTTCTTGTAGGAATCGCTCCGGTAATCTGTCTCATAAAAACCGGATCCTTTGAAAATGATGCCGGCGCCGGTGCCGATCAATCGGCGGATCGGCCCTTCGCAGGCTTCCTGGGGGCAATCGGTCAGACGGTCATCCTTCATCGATTGAAACACCTCGAACTGGTGACCGCACTTCTCGCATTTGTATTCGTAAGTAGGCATGGCTTTGAGAGGGTGATCAGTTTGTGGAATGTCAAAAGAGGGCCGCCCGTCACGGATCGGCGCGAGGTGCCAATATGGTGAGTGGAGACCCCGCTTCAAACGCATTTTTTGGTGGCCTGAACGGGCGGCGGGATCGTCCAACTGGCCAAAGCCGCCTTTGACCCTTCGGAAAAGTTAACTATCCTTTCCCCATGTTATCCCTGATCCGAACCGTTTTCCCCCGGCTGACTGTCGCTGTCGCCCTGATCGGCCTCGTCTCCTGTGGCTCCGATGGCACCACCACCTACAACGGTCCCGGTTACATCGCCGGTCTCCGGGGTGAGGGCAATGTCTACGGTCAGGGGCGGTCCGAGGAGGAGACCAGCACGGTGATGAAGAAAGACAATGTCTCCTACTGGGACGGCGACGGCGTTGCGGGCAGTCCCGCGGTCACCATCGATCTCTCCCAGCAACGCGCGTTTTTCTACAAGGGCGGCAAGCTCGTGGGGGTGGCGCTGATTTCCACCGGCACGGATGAAAACGCGACTCCGACGGGGTCGTTCAAGATCATTCAGAAAAACAAGGACCACGAGTCGAACCTCTACGGCGACTACAAGTATCCCGACGGCCGCATCGCGAAAAAGGATGTCGACACCACCCGCGATCCCCAGCCACCGGGGACCATCTATGACGGGACGGACATGCCCTACTTCATGCGATTCAACGGGGGCGTGGGCATGCACACCGGCTACCTGCCCGGATGGGCCGCCTCACACGGCTGTGTCCGCATGCCGCACAACATGGCCAAGAAATTCTTCGAAAACGTCGAGATCGGCACCCCCGTCCACGTGGTGCCCTGAGTCATCTTCCATTCGCCGCGTTTCCCCCATGCTACCCTCCGAAGACACCCTCGAAATCTCCGTGTCGGCCACCGCCGCGTTGATCGAAAACAAGGATGTCCCCTTTCGCCTCATCGACTGCCGGGAGGAGGACGAATACCACTATTGTCGGATCGACGGAGCGGAGCTCTTCCCCCTGTCACGGTTCGCCGAGCAGGCTCACGCCCGGCTTCTGCCGACTCCGGAGAACGCGGAGCCGCTCATCATCTATTGCCATCACGGCATGCGTTCCCTGAGCGCGGCCCAGTTCCTGCGGCAGAAAGGCCGACACCGGGTCTGGAGCATGAGCGGAGGGATTGATCGCTGGTCCGGCGAGATCGACCCCGCGGTGCCCCGCTATTGAAACCCTGGCGTGGCCGGGTTGCCACGCTCCAGCCTCCACGCCATGTCCCGGAAATCCGCCGCGCCCTCACGCCCGCCCGTGGCTCCGGTTCTCATCGGACCCGGGATCACGGCGCTGGCGATCATCGGCATGCTGCTGGCGGCGCGATTTTATGAGCATCTACCGCTGAAGCCGCCCGCCTGCGGTCTCCGGGAGGCGACCGGCATCCCCTGCCTCGCCTGCGGCGGTACCCGTTCCATGATGGCCCTGGCGCGGGGGAATTTCGCCGACGCCCTGGCCTATAATCCACTCGTCTTTCTCAGCGTCGTCGCCGCCCTCGTCTGGTTGGTGACGGCGTTGATACGCTGGCGATTTTCTCCGACCACCCGGCGGGAACCTGCGGTCAGACGAGTCCCCGTCTGGGTCATGGTCACCACACTGGTCACGCTCTTCGTGGCGAACTGGCTCTATCTCTGGTTCTATTTGCCTCCGGACTGAAAGACAATCCCGGATCACTCGTCGGGCGCGAACATCCCGCCGTAGCCGGGGCGGTAAAGGCGCACGCCGGGGAGGTGCTCGGCCATGAGGCGGAAATGCTTGTCCAGCGAATACACGCGGCACTCGACCCGGTCGGCGATGGCGCCGATGAGCAGGTCGAACCACGGCGCGCGCACGCCTTTCCGGGCCAGGGCCCAGGCAAATTCGCTGGCCCGGGTGTAGTCCTCCTCCCGCGCCCGCAGGTAGGGCAGGATGGAGAAATGGCGATTCAACGCGGCGCGCTCGTTTTCCCGCGCTCCGCCCAGCACTTCCAGCCGTATGGGGGAGCAGAGCGTCGCCTCGTACTCGTCCAACAGCCCCTCCACGGCGCACTTCACCGCCAGCTCGCCATCGCGGCGGAGCGACTCGATCCAGACGGAGGAATCTACCAGCACCATCGGGTCACCCAGGTTGGCTTGAAGTGGGCGTGGACTCACCAACTCATTGCGTCGTCGAGTTCACCGGCCTCGTCTTTGAGGGGAGCGGGATAGTCGAAGGCGCCTTCGCGGATGAGTCGGCCGAACTGCCGGGCGCGGGTGCGCTTGACGAACTCGGTGACGGCGGCGGCCACGGCGGGACTCTTGGCGCGTTCGCCGGTGATCTCGAGCAGCTCTTCGAGGGTGGCTTCGTCGATGTCGACG
Source organism: uncultured Verrucomicrobiales bacterium (assembly GCA_964439145.1). Lineage (GTDB taxonomy): Bacteria > Verrucomicrobiota > Verrucomicrobiia > Verrucomicrobiales > DEV007 > JAEUHH01. The sequence goes on along the minus strand of CAYTNL010000001.1, from coordinate 104,962 downwards.
GTGATTCTCATGGGGCTGTCTGTACTCGATGGCGGCTCTCTCCGCAAGCATTTTGCATCATTTTCTTCAAAAATTGATGCATTTCTCGTCACGGGGGAGCGTGGGTTTCCGCAAAGGGAGGTGCCGCGGGAGGGCGGCTCAGCTTTCCACGATCTGTTTCAGCACGTAGGGCAGGATGCCGCCGGCGTCGTAGTAATCGACTTCGGCCGGGGTATCGAGCCGCACTTTCAGCGGCACCTCGACGGTGGAGCCGTCGGCTTTGTGGGCGACGAGGGTGGCGGACTGCATGGGCTTCAGCTCGCCGGCGATGCCGGTGATGTCGAAGGTGGCGTCGGTGAGGTCCTTGACCTTCTCGTAGTCGGCCGGGTCGGCGAAATTCAGGGGCAGCACGCCCATGCCGATCAGGTTGGAGCGGTGAATGCGCTCGAAGCTCTTGGTGACCACGGCTTTCACGCCCAGCAGGCGGGTGCCTTTCGCGGCCCAGTCGCGGGAGCTGCCCATGCCGTAGTCGGCGCCGCCGATCACGACCAGCGGGGTGCCAGCGGCCTGGTAGGCCATGGAGGCGTCGTAGATGAAAGTCGGTTGGGCTCCGTCGGCGGCGGCGATCTCGACATCCGGCGCGGGCACGTCGCCGTCGCCGAAATACTGGGTGTAGCCGCCTTCGATGCCGGGGCACATCAGGTTCTTGATGCGCACGTTGGCGAAGGTGCCGCGGGTCATGACGCGGTCGTTGCCGCGACGGGCGCCGTAGGAGTTGAACTGCGCTTTTTCGACGCCGTTTTCCAGCAGGTACTGGCCGGCGGGCGACGTGGGCTTGATGGCTCCGGCGGGGGAGATGTGGTCGGTGGTCACGGAGTCGCCGAAGATGCCGAGCGGACGCGCGCCGACGATGTCCTCGCTGGCGCCTTCCTTGGTATCGAAGAAAGGCGGCGACTGCACGTAGGTCGATTTCTCGTCCCAGTTGTAGGTGGCGCCGGTGGTGCCGTGGATCTCGCCCCACTTGGGATTGGCGGTATCGACATTCGCGTAGAGCTGGGCGTAGACCTCGGGCTTGAGCGCGGAGGCGAGCTGATCGCGGATCTCGCTCTGGCTGGGCCAGAGGTCGGCGAGGAAAATGGGATTGCCGTCGGCGTCGCTGCCGAGCGGATCCTGCGTCAGGTCCAGATCGACCCGGCCGGCGAGGGCGTAGGCGACGACCAGGGGCGGGGACATGAGGAAATTCGCGCGGATGGAGCCGTGGACGCGGGCTTCGAAGTTGCGGTTGCCGGAGAGGACCGAGGCGCAGACCAGATCGCCTTCCTTGATGGCGCCCTCGATGGCCGGGTGCAGCGGTCCGGAGTTGCCGATGCAGGTGGTGCAGCCGTAGCCGACAGTCTCGAAGCCCAGTTTATCCAACTCATCCTGCAAGCCGGTGGCCTCGAGATAGTCGGTGACCACGCGGGAGCCGGGTCCGAGCGAGGTCTTCACGAACGGCGGCACGGTGAGTCCCTTTTCGTTCGCTTTCTTCGCGACCAGGCCGGCGGCGAGCATCACGCTGGGATTCGAGGTGTTCGTGCAGCTGGTGATGGCGGCGATGAGTACGGAGCCGTGGCGCAGCTCGGTATCGATGGGATCGAAGGCCTCCTTCGTCAGCACCGGATTGGGCGCGGGACGGTTGCTGGTCATTTCGACCTGATCCTGCGGCGCGCCGGGTTCGGGCGCTTCCAACAGCGAACCGACCGCCCAGCCGGCGGGCTCGGGCATGTTCACGGCGACGCGGGTGTCGCGCTGGTCGGGAGAAAGTCCGAAGCCGCCCTCCGAAGCGGGCGCGGCGAAGAGGGCGTTGAATTTCTCGCCGAGCGCCGGGACGTCGATGCGATCCTGGGGACGCTTGGGGCCGGCGACCGCCGGGACGATGGAGGCGAGGTCCAGCTCCAGCAGGTCGGTGTAGTCGCACTGGTCCTTTTCCGGAATGCCGAACAGGCCCTGCGCCTTGTAGTAGTTTTCCACCGTGACGCAGAGTTCCTCGTCGCGACCGGTGCCGCGCAGGTAGTTGATCGTTTCCTCATCCACGGGGAAGAAGCCCATGGTCGCGCCGTACTCGGGCGCCATGTTCGCGATGGTGGCGCGGTCGGGCAGGCTGAGTGCCTTGGCGCCGGGGCCGAAGAATTCCACGAACTTGCCGACCACACCGTGGGCGCGGAGCAGCTCAGTGACGCGCAGGGTCAGGTCGGTGGCGGTGACGCCCTCGGCGAGCGAACCGTGCAGGTAGACGCCGACCACTTCGGGGACCAGGAACGTGACCGGCTGACCGAGCATGCCGGCCTCGGCCTCGATGCCGCCCACGCCCCAGCCGACCACGCCGAGGCCGTTGATCATGGTGGTGTGCGAATCGGTGCCGACGAGGGTGTCGGGATAGTAGACACCTTCTTTCGAAAGCACGCCCTTGGCGAGATACTCGAGATTCACCTGGTGGACGATGCCGATGCCGGGAGGCACCACGGAGAAGGTCTCGAAGGCCTGCTGTCCCCATTTCAGGAACTCGTAGCGCTCGCGGTTGCGGATGAACTCGATCGCCATGTTCCGATCCAGCGCCGCCTGCGAACCGGCGAAATCGACCTGGACCGAGTGATCGACCACCAGATCGACCGGCACCAGCGGCTCCACCTTTTCCGCCGGCGCGCCCATGGCCACGGCGGCGTCGCGCATCGCGGCCACATCGACCAACAGCGGCACTCCGGTGAAATCCTGGAGCACGATGCGGGCGACGGTGAAGGGAATTTCGTAGTCGCCCGGGTTCCTCGCGTTCCAGTTGGCTAGATTCCTGACATCGTCCTCCGTCACCTTGCGGCCGTCGCAATTGCGCAGCACCGACTCCAGCACGATGCGGATGCTGACGGGCAGTCGCGAGAGGTTCGCGGCGACGCCGGCTTCGGCGAGCGCGGGTAGGGAAAAATAGTTACCTTCGGCGCCAGCGCCGGTGGTGAAGGTGCGAACGACATCGAAGCTCATGACTGCGGATAACTGGGTGACTGAATGTGGCAGGGTGGAATCTGGTGCGGGGCGCGGCGCGATCACCGCGGACCCGCGCGGGAGAGAGGAGAGTCAACAGGGTTGACTCGCGGACTCAACCCTGTCAGGTCAAGCCCTCCATTCCCGGACCATTGCGGCGCAACCTAGCGGCATTGGCGCTCTCGGCAAGTGCGAGACCGGAGGGAAACGCGCTTTCTTGCCTTGGCGCCCGGTCGCAAAAAGCGTTTGGCAGAAGAAAAAATCCGGGTTTACTATCGATCCACTTCGCAAGCGAGGCGGCTCTCACAGGCCCCAGCAGACTGGCAGAAATAGGAATTCGTAAAAGATTTCCCGAAATTTTGAAAACCTTAAAAAAGTTTTTGAAATTCTTATAATTTCTGTAATAGTCTCCAGAGATTGCGGGTATAGCTTAATGGTAAAGCTCCAGCCTTCCAAGCTGATTATGCGGGTTCGATTCCCGCTACCCGCTCCACTCTGTTGGTTTTATTCCCGCGCGATTCTTTGGAATCGGCAGCCTGTGAAATCTCATGAATGCGATCCGCCCTGTTCACGCCTGGACTGTCTCCCTTTTCTTGTCCGGCCTTGCCTTGTTTTTCCCGCTCGCCGCTGTAGAGGCGCAGGAGGAGATTGATTGCCGTCCGGTGATCGAGCAGTTCCGCCAGAATGTGGAGAGTGCCCCCACGCATGTGTTGACGCTGCTGGAAGACGTGCTCATCGCCAACGGTGGGCATTGCGTGCCGCAATTCGTCCAGACGGCGATCGAGGCTTCGGATGCAGACGCCAAGACGGTCAAAAAGATCGTGTTTGTCGCCATCACCAACGCCCAGTCCCAGGCCCCGCAGATCGCCGAAGCGGCGGTGTCGGCGTCTCCGAAGTACGCGGACGCCGTGAGGGAGGCTTTCGCGGAGGCGTTCGACGCGGACAATCCCCGCCTCAAACCGGCCGAGCCTGCCGAACAGCCGGCCTGGGCTCAGGAAAACGCGCCCGTGCCGCCCCCCAGTGTGATTCCCACTCCCCGCCCCCCGCTTCCCGAGCCGACTCCCGAGCCGACGCCACCCGCCATCGAACCCGCGCCTTCGGCGGCTCCGGGGCCCGTGGTCGCGGCGACGAATCCCGATGAGGGTTGGGAATTGCTCCATGATGGCGTGGTCGAGAAATCCGCGCCCATCAACCCGGCCGCCCTTGCCGAAGGGGCCCTGGCCCCAGCTCCGACCGCGGTGGAGCCGGAGTTACCGCAAATGAAGAAGAAACGCTTCGGCTTTGCCCTGCCGTCCCTGCCGAAGCTGCCCCAGCTCTCGGAGGTGTCGGAACCGGTGGATCTATTTTTTCACGAGCCCTTCGGCGGGGTGCCTTCTCTCGATCAGGGATCATGATTGGGCGCGATCAGAAGCACGGGCGTTTCTGATTTCCAAAATATTAATTACCAAAAGTTATTGCGAGATTTTAACAACTTGTTTATAATCTCCATAAGATTCAGAGCTTTCTTCACCATGCGTGTATACTCGATCCTGAAATTGTCGCCGATGCTGGTGCTGGCGTCCTTGATGCTGCTGTCCCTGCCGGGCGGAGCCAGGGCGCAGGGGCTCTACGGGATCGGGAATGAAGGGTCGCGGGTGAAGGAATCGTTGCCCCTGAAAGTCGGGGTCGGCGCTTGGGCGGGCTACGATTCCAACGCCACCACCTCACGTGGCGGCAAGGCCGAGGAGACCGCCTACTACGGGGGCCGCGCCTCTCTGCGCTACGCCTACGTGACCAGTCACACGCGTTTCGACCTCCGCTTTCATTTCACCGGACTCAAACAGGAAGCCGGCGGCGGGACGCTTGATGACATGGTCTACAACTCCCGGCTCAAGGCGGATCTGGGGCATCGATTCAACGAGCGGATCAGCATGGTCAACAATGCCATGATCGCCTGGGAGGTGGAGCCCGATTTCATGGTGGCGGCTTCATCGGCCCTCCGGGACGATCAGTATCTCTACTTCTGGGACCGGGCCGCGCTGTGGCTCAGCCTCACCAATCGACTGACTTCGGTGACCAGCTACACGGTGGAGGGGGTGAGCTTCGAGTCGGACCGGCTCGCGAGTACCGAGGACCGTCTCTCGCACACCTTTGGCCAGCAGATGCGTTTCGCGTGGAGTTCGCAGACCAGTGTGAAGGCGGAGTATCGCCATGGCATCACCGACTATGATTCCGCGCCGTTGGACTCGAAGTCGCACTATCTGTTGGCGGGTGTGGATCAGCAGTTCGGCGACGCGGCGCTGCTGACCCTGCTCGGGGGCGCTGAATACCGGGACTACGACGCGTTCGCGGGAATCTGGAAGCCCTACGCCGAGGGTTCGCTGCTTTATCGGGTCAGCGACGCCACCACGCTGCGCTGGCTGGCGCGGGCCGGTCTGGAAAACAACGAAGTCTCCGGATTTGAGAACCGCTACTCCATCCGTACCGGAGTCACCGCCACGCACGCGCTTTCGGATCGGCTGGGGGTCTCGGCCGGGGTCGCCTATGTCTACAGTGAGCTGGAGGGCGTGGGCTCGGCCCGCGACGCCAGTGAATCCGGGGTTCAGGCCCACGCCGACGTGACCTACGCGGTGCTGCCGAATCTCGATGTCAGCGCCGGCTACCAATTCACGGCGCACGAGTCGGATGACAATGACCGCGACTACGACCGGCATCGGTTGAGCGTGGCCGCGACCACCACTTTCTGAGCGAAAGCGGGGGCGGGAGATCCAGGGTTGAAGCGACCTGTTTTCGATTGAAGGTTGCGGACGGTGGCGCCTAATTGGCGCTTCCCCGTCTCTCACCCATTCCTTTTCCCGATATCCGATGCCGGACACTCCCACAGAAACCGCCGCCGCGGAGGATGCCGAACTTTCCTTCGAGCAGGCCTATGAATCCCTGGAGAGTTTGGTCCGCGAAATGGAGTCCGACGAGATGCCGCTCACGACCCTGATCGGCGCCTACGAGCGTGGCATCCAACTGCATGCACTCTGCCAGAAGCGGCTGGAGGAAGCGCAGGGGCGTATCGAGATGATACGGCGTCGGGCCTCCGGCGAGACGGTGACCGAGCCATTTGACGACCAGAGCGACGCCGATTCCGGCGCGTCCATTTCCCTGAAAGACAATGCCGAACTCTTCTGACGCCACCTCAGGACCGGACCTGCCCGAATTGCCGAAGGCGGATTCTCCGGAAGCTCTCAAAAGCCTGCCCGAGGAGCAGTTGCCGTTGCTGGCGGAAAACATCCGCCGCACCCTCATCGAGTGTCTTTCCAAAACCGGCGGTCATCTGGGGCCGAATCTCGGGGTCGTGGAGCTGTGCATCGCCATGCATCGTGTCTTTCACACGCCGCGCGACAAATTCGTGTTCGACGTCAGCCACCAGGGTTATGTCCACAAGATGCTGACCGGGCGCTGGGATCAGATCCACACCATCCGCCAGTATGAGGGGCTCAACGGCTTCCTGCTCCGCACCGAGAGTGAGCATGATTGTTACGGCGCGGGCCATGCCGGCACCGCCCTGTCCGCGGCTCTCGGCATGGCGGCGGCCCGGGATCTCATCGATGAGGACAGTCACGTGGTCGCCGTGGCGGGCGATGCCGCCTTCACCTGCGGACCCACCTTCGAGGCGTTGAACAACATCGCCCACACCACCAGGAAATTCATCGTCGTCCTGAATGACAACGAGTGGTCCATCGACCGGAACGTCGGCGCCATCGCGAAATACTTTCACGCCCTGCAGACCAGTTCGACCTACGACCATCTCCATGATAAAGCCGCGGAGTTCGTCGAGAAAGTCGCCGGTCGCTCCATCCGTGACCTGGCTGGGAAGGTCGAGCGCGGCGCGAAGAACCTGCTTTTTCCCAACGTCCTCTTCGAAAAGTTCGGGATGCGCTACTACGGCCCCATCGACGGGCACGACATTCATGTGCTGGTGAAGACCTTGGAATTTCTCAAAGACCAGGACGAGCCCGTGCTGCTCCATATCATCACCGAGAAAGGTCGCGGCTACGAGCCCGCCATGGGTAATCCGATGAAGTTTCACGGACTTGGTCCCTACAAGACCGAGACAGGTGAGACGCCCGCCGGAGAATCGCCCACTTATTCCCAACTTTATGGTCAGACGCTGGGAAAATACGCACTTGAGGACGAGAGGATCACCGCCATCACCGCCGCCATGCCCAATGGCACCGGTCTGGTGGAGTTTCAGAAACTGGTGCCCGGTCGCTATTACGATGTCGGCATCGCCGAGGAGCACGCCGCCCTCTTTGCCTGCGGCATGGCCACGCGCGGGTTGCGGCCCTTTCTGACCATTTACTCCACCTTCTTCCAGCGCGCCTACGACATGGCCGTTCACGATATCGGAATACAGAATCTGCCCGTGCGACTCTGCATGGACCGGGCCGGCTTGAGCGGGGACGACGGTCCCACCCACCACGGACTCTTCGACATCGGTTACATGCGCCACATCCCGAATTGGGTCTTCATGCAGGCCAGGGACGAGGATGAGTTCGCCGACATGCTCTGGACCATGGCGAACCACGACGAGGGTCCCACCGCCATCCGCTATCCGCGCGGAGCCGGCACCGGGGTGACGCCGAAGGCCGAGCCGCGACTACTCGAGATCGGCAAAGCCGAAGTGGTGGCCGATGGCGCGGACGTTGCTCTTTTCGGTCTCGGGAATCTCTTCGAGATGGCGGAGGAGACCAGGCGGGAGCTGGAAGCGCTCGGCTATTCCGTGGCCCTGATCAATCCCCGCTGGATCAAGCCCATGGACACGGGCTGCCTCGAGGCGTTCGCCAAAAAGTGCGCCGTGCTCTGCACCTTCGAGGATCACGTGCTACACCATGGCTTCGGCGCCGCCGTCATCGAGCATCTGCACGATGCCGGCATCCATACCCCGGTGGAGCGCATCGGCTGGCCCGACGTGTTCGTCGAGCATGGCAGACCCGAGATACTCCGGGAAAAACACGGACTCACCGCCGCCGCCGCCGTGGAGAAGATCCGGCGTCATCTGGGGGCGGTGAAAAAGTCGCCCGCGGCGGCGGTCGCCACCTGACCGAACCTCGTCTCACAGCGCCTCCAGAAAGCGGCGGTAGAAAGCAACCCCGGCCTCCAGATCAGCGACGGAGAGCCACTCGTCCCGGGTGTGCGCCTGATCGATGGATCCCGGACCGCAGGCCACCGCCGGGATGTCGCCGAGTTCGGAGAGCCAGGCCGCGTCGCAGAACCAGGGAGCCCCAACAGGGTTGGCTCCGAGACTCAACAGGGTCTGAACGTGGGGATTCCGCACATCGGTGTCCAAGGGGCGGGTCTCGACCGTGGTAGTCAGCGTGATCGACTCGTCCCAGCCATGACGCCGCAGCAGGGACTCCAGCTTGCCCCGCGCTCCGCCATCGGCGGCCAATTCCGGAGTCTCCCGGAAGTCGAGCGACGCCGAGCAAGTGTCCGGGACGATGTTGGTGCGGGAGCCGCCGCGGATCTGGCCGATGTTCACGGTGGAGATGCCAAGAGTGGGGTTCCGGTAAGTGGCCAGTTCCGCGCGGAGTTCGGTGTCGATCACCGTGAGAGTCGGCAGCAGTTTGGTGATCGCGTTTTCCCCCAACTCCGGGGAGGCGCCATGGCAGGCGCGTCCCGTTGTCGCGATGTCGATCCAGACGCAGCCTTTGTGGGTATGGACCACGTCCAGGGAGGTGGGTTCCCCGACGATGGCGAAATCGTATCGACCGCGATAGGCTCGCGCGAAATGCCGCGAACCGGGCTGGCCGGTCTCCTCGCCCATCAGTCCGACAAAACTCACCTCGGCGTTCAAATCCGGCATGCGGTCGCGCAATTCTCGGAACGCCCAGAGCATGGCGGCCATGGTTCCTTTGGTGTCGCTGGCGCCGCGGCCCCAGATCCTGCCATCACGCAGCTCGCCGCCAAAAGGCTCGATGGTCATGCCGGCCACGCTCACCGTGTCGGTGTGGGGGGCGAAGAGAATGCGGGGCTTACCATGAAAGTTTCCACCGCCGGGCAGTTTTCCGATCACGTTGGGACGTCCCGGCTCCACCTCGTCGAAGTGAACCTCGGCGCCGCATTCTTCGCGGAGAAAACGGCCCACGTAGTCCGCGCAGGCCGCTTCGCCGGTGTTTTCAAGCGTAGGGGATCCATCGGGATTCACGCTTGGGATGCGGATCAGCGCCTGGAGGAGTTCGACCGGAGAGGAGGGGGGGGAGATCATGCGGGCGCGGTAAATTCGGTGGCCAGAAGCCGATTTCGCGTCCAGCATCGCTGAGCGGGGAGGAAATTCAAAACGAAGATAGGCGTCGCCTTTCGTAATAAGGTATTGACACCGACCGCGATTGCGGTCCTAAATAGCGATTCAGTTTTTTTAAAAATTTCGAATATGAGCGACACCGAGCCACAGACGCCCGAGCCGCCGAAGCCTTCCACGAAGACTTCTACCGTGCCGCTGAAGAAGGAGACCGTGCGTATTACCTTGCGTGCTCGCCCCGAGGACACTGGTCCCGTGGCGCCGAAAGGTTCAACGGTCCCTGTTCCGGCCAAAGGCGGCACCGCCCCAGTCATCTCCGGCGATGAGACGGGCCCCACGCAGCCGGTTCAGGCGACGGCTCCCGCCCCGCCCCCCGCTCCCTCGGCGCCGCCGCCAGCGCCTTCGGCCCCGCGCCCTCCTGCGCCCCCGTCGGCCCCGGCTCCACCTCCCGCCCCCTCGGCGGGAGGGCCTCCTCCGGCTCCCTCGGCCCCGCGCCCTCCGGCGGCGCCTGCCGCCGCTCCGGTCGCTCCCGGCGCCAAGACCATTCCCCTCGCGAAGAAGCCTGGTGCTCCCGCGCCCGCTCCCGGTGGTGGCGGTCCCGTCGGTGCCAAGACCATTCCCCTGGCGAAAGCGCCGACACCAGCCGGTGCCGCCCCGGTGGGCAAGCAGACCGCTCCGCTTGGCGGCGCCAAGCCATTGCCGAAGGCGACGGTGAAGCTGCAGCAGACTCAACCCATGGGTGGAGGCGCGGTGCCGCCGTCCACCATTTCCAAGGCTCCCGACATCAAGTCCACCGCGGCCGATGTCGAGGAGGAGTGGGAAGAAGAATTTGAAGAATCCGGACTCATGCCATTCGCAATCGTTGTTCTCCTCTTCGCCATCGTGGTGCTCGTGATCGAGTTTCTGACGATGACGGCGGGCAAGTAATCGCCTTCGGACGCGGTTCCGTTCCTTCCGGAGGTTCAACCCCCGGAGTGGCGCGCTAGCGACGCTCCCGGCGTCTCCTTTCCGGGAGAATTGGTGTGGTTCGGCTTCACCCCGCTGATGTGGGGATGGCCGGGCATTATCGGCGCGTGGTCGGATGTCTCGACTCGTGGGGATCCGCTTCCCTCGGTGACCTTACCCGTGTTGTGAGGAATGCGCACATCCCGGACATCCCGCGCGCCATCTTCGCGTGGCCGGTCAGCCCGGGCTTGTAAGGACCGCCGCGACCTCTCGTCCCACCTCACGGGCCGCGGGTTCCTCTCTGCCGAAACTTGACAGATCCGGCAACTGGCGGTCCCTTGGCGAGGCGCTTGTCGCCAGTTTTCCACCCACACTGTCCACCAGTTTCCCCACCCCCTAACCGTCACCCACCATGGCCCACGAATCCATCGTCACCCTTACCGAAGACAATTTTGAAGCCGAGGTCCTCCAGTCCGCCGTGCCCGTGCTCGTGGATTTCTGGGCGGAATGGTGTGGTCCCTGCCGCATGATCGGTCCTGTGCTCGATCAGGTGGCTGCCGAGGTCGATGGCTTGGCCAAGATCGGCAAAGTGAATGTGGACGACAATCAGGGACTCGCGGCCAAATTCGGCGTCCGTTCCATCCCGCTGCTCCTGTTTTTCAAAGACGGAGAGATTAAGGATCAGGTCGTCGGTGCCGGCACGCCCAAGGACGCGCTGATCCAGAAGCTGAAGTCTCTTTGAGCGCCATCCTACCGATGAAGCAGGCAGGAAATACCCCGCGAGCCGACCGAGCCGCTGTCGCGTGGCCGAGAGTCTCGTGGGTGGCCGCCCTCCTGCTCCTCGCGGTCGCCTATCGGATCGGCGCCGCCTCTTCCGAGGGGCTGTGGAATACGGCACCGCTGATGGCGATGTGCTTTGGCGGCGGTCTGCTCCTCGGCTGGCGCTTCTGCTGGGTGCCGGCGGTGCTGCTGTTTGTCAGCGACGCCTTTCTGGGAATCAGCCATGGCACGGGGATCGGCGCCTATACCTATTCAAGCGCCGTGATCTATACGGTGGTGGCCTGTCTCGGGGCGTGGATCGCCGGACGGGGAGGCGCGGGACGCTGGTGGGTCATGCTCCTGGGAACCTGGAGCGCCAGCGTGTTTTTTTACCTCGTCGGCAATACCTGGGCGTGGATGGCGAGTCCCGAATACGTCAAAACCCTCGCCGGCTGGTGGCAGAGCCAAACCACGGGGCTGCCCGGACCGTGGCCGCCCGCGATCTATTTTCTCCGCAACGCCCTCATCGGTGACACCCTCTGGTGCCTACTGGCGGCGCCGCTGTTTTTCTGGCAATCCATCCGGGAACCGCGTTCCGCGCCGATGGCGGGACTGGGCTGATCATGTGGCGGATCGCGTCGACGCAAGGTGCGGCGTTTGTATTAAAACCCATCAAGAAATCACGATTTATCGATTTGATTTCGATTCGGGTTCAAGGGAAACTCTCCCATGGCGCCCCGGGGTGCCGATGTTTCCACCCGCTGTAACCTTTCCATGCCCGCTCCCGACCTAACCGACGAACTCGCCAAGGCTCTCCGCGAGCGCATCCTCGTGCTCGACGGCGCCATGGGCACCACCATCCGGGGATACGGACTCGATGAGGCGGCCGCTCGCGGAGAGAGATTCGCCGATAGCCCCAAGGACCTGTTGAACAACGGCGACATCCTGTCCCTCACCCGGCCCGACGTCATTGGCGATATCCACAAGCGATTCCTGGAGGCCGGATCGGACATCATCGAGACGAACACCTTCTCCGCCACCACCCTGGCCCAGAGCGAGTTCTTCGTGGAGGATCCGCGGGAAAAAGGCACGGGCCGGAAGGATCCCGCCTTTTTCCAGGATAAAGTCTGTGAGAACGCCTTTCTCAAGGATCTCGCCTGGGAACTGAATATCGAGTCGGCCCGGCTCTGTCGGAAATGGGCGGACGCCATCGGTTCCGACACCGGACGGAAACGCTACGTCGCCGGTGCCATCGGCCCCATGACGGTGTCCCTGACGAATTCGCCCGACGCCGATGACCCGGGATTCCGGGTGGTGACCTTTGATCAGGTCGCCGAGGCTTACCGACACCAGATCCGCGCTCTCATCGCGGGGGGCTGCGATCTGCTCATGGTGGAGACGATCTTTGATTCTCTGAACGCCAAAGCGGCCCTGGTGGCCATACGCGAGGTATTCGACGCCGACTCCGTCGACCTGCCCATCATCGTGTCCGCCGCCGTCGGTCGCGGGGGCGAGACCATGATCTCAGCGCAGAAAATCGAGGCGCTCTGGAACGCGGTCCATCACGTCAAGCCCCTCGCCATCGGGCTGAACTGCTCGCTGGGCCCGGATCTGATGCGCCCCTTTCTCGCGGAGCTGTCCGAGGCGGCCGACACCTTTGTCTCCGTATATCCCAACGCCGGCCTGCCGAACCCGCTCGCCCCGACCGGTTTCGACCTCGAGCCGGGGGATATGGAGAACTATCTCGACGAGTTCGCCTCCTCGGGGATCGTCAACCTCATCGGTGGCTGCTGCGGCAACACCCCCGAACACATCGCCGCCATCGCCAGGGTCGCGGAGCGTCATCCGCCGCGCCAGTTGCCGCATCCCGAGCCGACTTTGCGGCTCAGTGGCTCCGAGCCCTTCAATGTTTCCCGGGACAAGGGCTTCCTCATGGTCGGCGAGCGCACCAACGTGGCTGGTTCGCCGAGATTCGCCAGGCTGATCAAAGAGGGGCAACTGGAGGAGGCCGTCGCCATCGCCCGGCAGCAGGTCGAGAGCGGCGCCAATATCATCGACGTCTGCATGGACGAGGGAATGATCGACGGCGTCGCCATGATGACCCGTTTTCTCAATCTGCTCGCCGGCGAACCGGATGTCGCCGCCGTGCCCATCATGGTCGATTCGTCGAAGTGGGAGGTCATCGAGGCCGGTCTGAAATGCCTGCAGGGCAAGGGCATCGTCAATTCCATCTCGATGAAGGAGGGCGAGGAGAAATTCCGCGAACAGGCCCGACAGATCATGAAATATGGCGCCGCCGTCGTGGTCATGGCCTTTGACGAGAAAGGCCAGGCCGACAACTTCGAGCGGCGCGTCGAGATCTGCCAGCGCGCCTACCGCATCCTCGTCGAGGAAGTCGGATTCGATCCGCAGGACATCATCTTTGATCCCAACATCCTCACCGTCGCCACCGGGATGGAGGAGCACAACAACTACGCCGTCGATTTCATCAACGCGACCCGGTGGATCAAGCAGAACCTCCCCGGCGCGAGAGTCAGTGGCGGGGTCAGCAACATCTCCTTCAGCTTTCGCGGCAACAACGTCGTTCGCGAGGCCATGCACGCGGCGTTTCTCTACCACGCCATCGAAGCGGGCATGGACATGGGCATCGTCAACGCCGGCATGCTCGAGGTCTATGACGAGGTCGAGCCCACCCTGCTCAAGCTGGTCGAGGACGTCCTCCTCAACCGCCATCCCGACGCCACCGAGGCGCTCATCGACCACGCCGAAGAACTCAAAAGCAAGGGCGGACACAAAAAGGAGGCTTCCTCCGGTCCCGATCTCGCCTGGCGGGACGCGCCGGTGGCGGACCGACTCGCCCATGCCCTGGTCAAAGGCATCACCGACTTTGTCGAGGAGGATACCGAGGAGGCGCGCCAGGCCCTGGGACGCCCGCTCGACGTCATCGAGGGGCCGCTCATGGATGGCATGGGCATCGTCGGCGAGCTCTTTGGAGCCGGGAAGATGTTCCTCCCCCAGGTGGTGAAAAGTGCCCGCGTCATGAAAAAAGCGGTCGCCTACCTGCTGCCCTTCATGGAGGCCGAGAAAGAGGAGGGCGACGAGGACAGCGCGCCGGTGTTCGTGATCGCGACCGTGAAAGGTGATGTCCACGATATCGGGAAAAACATCGTCGGCGTCGTTCTCGGCTGCAACGGTTACAAGGTCGTCGATCTCGGGGTGATGGTCGATTGCGAGCGCATCCTCCAGGCCGCGCGCGAACACCGAGCGGACATCGTCGGCCTCAGCGGCCTCATCACTCCGTCACTCGACGAGATGATTCACAACGCCAAGGAAATGGAGCGACAGGGTTTCCGTGTGCCGCTCCTCATCGGCGGCGCCACGACCTCGCGCGCCCACACCGCGATCAAGATTTCCGAGCACTATTCCCAGCCCGTGGTCCACGTTGGGGACGCCTCCCTCGTGGTGAGAGTCTGCAATTCACTGCTCTCCGACAATCTCCGGGAGAAATTTCTCGCCGACCTCGCCGAATCCGAGGTGCGTGAGCGCCAGCTCCACGCCGGCAAAGGCACCAGCGCCGTGTATGTGCCCTACGAAGAGGCGCGGCGACAGCAATACCGGATCGAGTGGGACCACGCCAAGATCGCCACCACCGGGACCATCGGCAAGCATGTCTGGGATCCCGTGCCCTTGGGCGAGATCGTCGAAGTCTTCGATTGGACCCCGTTTTTCCACGCCTGGGAACTGCGCGGCGTCTTCCCGAAGATCCTCGAACACAAGGATCACGGCGAAGAGGCCACAAAGCTTCACGACGACGCCCGCCGCATTCTCGACGAGCTGGTCGAGAACGACCGCGTGCACGCCCGCGCCACCTGGGGCGTGTGGCCGGCGCACTCCACCGGCGAGGACATCGAGTTGTTCGCCGACTTCGCCAAGACCGAGCCGCTCACCACCTTTCACTTCCTCCGTCAGCAGAAGGAAAAAGTGAAGGCCGGCACACCCTTCCAGAGCCTGGCCGACTTCGTCGCGCCGAAAGGCTGCGGCCGCGACGATTTTCTCGGCGCCTTTGCCGTCACCGCCGGAAACGAGGTCGAGGAATACGCCGCCACCTTCAAGGAGAAGCACGACGACTACACCGCCATCATGATCCAGGCCCTTGCCGACCGCTTCGCCGAGGGCTTGGCCGAACTCCTCCACCGGCGTGTCCGCGAGTTCATGGGCTTCGGGAGGAACGAGAACCTCACCACCGAGGACCTCATCGCCGAGCGCTACCGCGGCATCCGTCCCGCCGCCGGCTACCCCGCCTGTCCCGATCACACAGAGAAGGGAATCCTCTGGGATCTCCTCGACGTCGAAAAAACCATCGGCATGCGGCTCACCACCAGCTACGCCATGTTCCCGCCCAGCTCCGTGAGCGGCCTCTATTTCTTCAACGAAGCGGCGAGGTATTTCAACGTCGGCAAGATCGGTCGCGACCAGCTCGAGGATTACGCCGCCCGCAAGAAGATGAGCATTGAGGAAGCCGAGAAATGGCTGGCGCCGAATCTGGCGGAGTGAGGACACTCGCCGCCTACCCATGCCTGGCTGACGCCGGAAATTTCCGGATGCGCGAAGCACCCCTGCGTGTATAGAAGCGCACCCGATTATCACCCACCATGGACTCCGACCTCGCTTTCATCATCATTCTCTTCGGCACCATTACCGCCCTCGGCCTTTTCGTTCTCGTCACCGGCGGCAGGGTGAAGCAATAAGGGTCAGGAATCTGGACAGCACGATCTAGGCTACATGAAACTCGAGACGATCCTCGGCTATTGTCTCCTCTCCACTCTCACCGCCGCTTTGGGCCAGGATGCTCCCAGTGACGGCGAAGTCATTCCGCTCTGGAAGGATGGCGCCCCCGGATACGAGGATAGGAAAGACGAGCCCGAAGTCGTCGAGAACGGCAGCGTCTCTAACGTCCATTACCCGACCCTGACCGCGTTCCGTCCGGAGGCCGGCCAAGCCAACGGCGTCGCTATCGTCATCGCGCCCGGTGGCGGTCTGCGAAAGCTGGGGATGCGGGGTGAGGGCTACGAAACGGCGAAATTTCTCGCCTCGCACGGATACACGGCCTTCGTCCTGAAATACCGCCTCTCCCGCGAGCCGGAGGTGCCGTACAAGTTCGAGGAAGAAGTCCTCAGTGACGGCCAGCGGGCCATCCGCATGGTGCGGTCACGGGCGGAGGCATTCGGGATCGATCCGAAAAGGGTGGGGATGATGGGATTTTCCGCCGGAGGCGAAGTGGTGTCGATCACCAGCTATCGCTCCGGCAAGGGAGATCCCCAAGCGGCCGATCCGGTGGACCGGCTCGACGCCCGACCGGATTTCCAGATTCTCATCTACCCCGGCCCGATGGGTATTCCGTCGAAGCTGCCGCCCGACGCGCCTCCCGCCTTCCTGCTGATCGCGGCCGACGACGGTCACGCCAGCGTGTTGCTGAACCTGATACAGCGTTTCCGCGAATCCGGCATCGACTACGAGGCGCATCTTTATGCCCGCGGCGGCCACGGATTCGGGATGGGAGCGCGCTCGAAGCGGCAGAGCATCCAGAAATGGCCCGAGCGCCTGCTCGACTGGCTCCACGACGAGGTGCTCAACGAGATTCCGAAGTAGCCGCGACCTATGATCGCAGCGCCGCACCCAGGAGGAGCGCGTTGACGGCGGAGGCTGACGCCAAAAATCCGAGCCACACCCAACGCCATTTCCCCCGCACTTTCGCGGTGATCATGGTGATGCAGAACAGCAACACGGCCACGATCAGGAGTCCTATCCCCAGTTGGATCCAGTCGGGTCCCATTCTGAGTCGCTGGTTCCCAGGCACGATCTTGTCCAGATAGTTGATCGACCACTCGCCCAGAATGACACCCGGCACGAGTGGGAAGAGTTTCAGGTAGTTGCCCACGCAATGAGCGCATTCCGTCAGAGGACCGGCGACGAAGGGAACCAGTTGCCCGAGGTAGATCGCCGCCAGGGAACTCACCAAGGGCCGCGGCCACCATCGATGGGGGCGCTCGCCGCCGGGAACCGTGGTCACCGTCGATTCTGACTCGCGCGTTTCCATCACTTTCGTATTTTATCCCCGCCCCACATGAAAACGGAATCCCAAATTCTCGAACGTGCCCTGACGGAGAATGCGTTCTCCCGGGCCGATGCCGATCGACTCCGCACGCTGTTGAATTCGATTGAACTGGCATCGTGGTTCGAAACGGTGGACGATTCCGCCTATGCGCTCGGGGACTGGCTCCGGGGGTTGCGGGCTTTCGACGCATGGCTGGCGGAACGGCATGTTTCAGAACGTCCCGTCGACACCATGCTGGGGTACCTCGAATGTTGCACCATGACGCTGCCTGAGACCTTGGCACCTCCCGATTTCCCCGATCTCGTTCGTGGCAACCTCGACGCCCACGGTTTCGATGCCGCTCGACCGGCCGAAGCCTGAGTCCGCCTCGTCTACTCCAACCTGATTCCGCCGATGCTTCTCGAATCCGACTACCTCGACCGCTTTTCCGGTATCGGTCGACTCTATGGTTCCTCGGCTCTGACACGCCTGCGCGAAGCCCATTTCGCCGTGATCGGTATCGGCGGAGTCGGCACCTGGGCGGCCGAAGCCCTTGCTCGGACCGGGGTGGGGCGCATCACGCTGATCGATTTCGATGAAGTCTGCATCACCAACGTGAATCGCCAACTCCACGCCCTCGATGGCACCATTGGCCGCCCCAAGGTCGACGCCATGGCCGAGCGGATCCGGCTCATCTCGCCGGAATGCGATGTGTGCGCGGTTCCCGAATTCTTCACGCCCGGCTCCGCCGATCACCTGCTGTTGCCGGCCTACGATGTGATCGTCGACGCCATCGACAATGTGACCCACAAAGCCCTGCTGGTGTCGCTCTGCGTCCGGCGGGACATTCCGCTGGTCGTCTGCGGCGGTGCCGGGGGCAAACGCGATCCCTCAACTCTGCGCGGCTCCGATCTGGCGCGCGCCACGAACGATGCCCTGCTCAAGAAGCTGAGAAAACTGCTGCGTCGCGATCACGCCTTCCCCGAGGAGGCCACGAAGCGCGATTTCGGCGTGCGTGCGGTCTATCTGGACGAGAAGACCGTCTTCCCGTGGGCCGACGGCACGGTCTGCGCCACGCCCGAGCCGGGGGTGGCCCTGCGCCTGAACTGCGAGAGCGGTTTCGGCACCGCCACCTTCGTCACGGGAGCGATCGGCTTCGGCGCGGCGGCCGAGGCGGTGAAGTTGCTGATTTCGTAGAAAGGACTCCGGGCCCGTTCCACGTCCCGCTGAATCAACAGGGTTGGGTGACGGACCCGACAGGGTTGAGTCGGGACAAATCGGCGATGCCGTTGAGGAACGCGTCGGTGTCTTCGAAAGAGGCTAGCAAGAGGTCGGGTCGATGTTCGGCGAGTTCATCGACACGGAATCGCCCGGTCGCCACCGCCACGGCCCAGGCGCCACAGGCACGGGCGCAACGGATGTCTTTGGGCGTGTCGCCGATGATGAAAACTTCGCCGGTGGCGAATTGACGCCCGGTGTGGCGTTCGGCCCGCGCGATGGCCACGGGACCGAGTGCGTCGCGGTCGTGGTGATCATCCCCGTAGGCGCCGAAGGCGAAGATGTCTCCCAGTCCGTAGCTGGATATTTTGGTGTGGGCGCCGCGGGCGATGTTTCCGGTAAGGAGCCCGAGGGCGAAGCGCGCCTCCTGTTCGGGGTGATGGGCGAGCCGGTGTATCAGGCGGCTGACACCGGGGAGCAGGCGCCCGTTTTTCCTGCCCCATGTGTGCAACTCGTGGCGGAGTTGCCGATGGTAGCGGGCGTAGAAGCGCTCGACGGTATCCGGGGTCAGCGGGATGGTGAAGTGGCTGAACAGGAGCCGGACCACGCCGCCGTCGGTGCTGCCCGCGAGGTCGAGCGGGGGAAACGCGGCGGCGTGTTCGTGAAGATCGAACTCGTCGAGCAGGGCCGCCCTGAGCGCCCTGAGTCCGGCACCCCCGGTGTCGACGAGGGTGCCGTCGATATCAAACAGCAGCAACATGGGAGCGCCGGCGCGGCGAGGGGAGTCTCACTCCTCTTCGCCGTCGCCGTCCTCGGCATCTTCGTGGCCGTCATCGTCGTCGTGATGCTCCTCATCGTCGGGCACCTCGGCGTGGTGGGCGGCTTCCTCGGCGGCTTCGGCGGCTTCGTGGGCCTCGAAATCGACCTCCTCGTCCTCGTCGGTACGGAAGCGGGGCTTCTGCTTTTCCTTGGGTAACGGGGAGAGCATCATGAGGATGCTGCGGTTGCTCAGCTTCGGCTCGAGATCGATGTGTCCCATCCCGGAGAGATCCTCGCGGACCCGTTTCATGAGGTCGAAGCCCAGCTCTTTGTGGGCGTTTTCCCGCCCGCGGAACTGCAACTGCATCCTGAGCTTGAATCCGTGGGCGAGGAAGTCCTCCGCGCGGGTCAGTTTCATGCGGTAATCGTGCTCCTCGATGCGGACGCGGAACTTGATTTCCTTTTCCTTGACCTTGGGCTTCTTGTCCTTTTTCTGCTTGGACTGCTCGTAGCGCCATTTGCCGTAATCGACGATGCGGCAGACGGGTGGACGGGCGTCGGAGGCCACTTCCACCAGATCGAGGCCGGCGTTCTTGGCCAGCTCGATCGCTTTGCGGGTGGGCATGATCTTGTTCGCCTCTTTGTAGAGCACGCGGACTTCAGGTACCCGGATGCGTTCATTGATCCGGATGACTTCTCGCCGGGGCCGGCGTTTGAACGGTTTCTTAGCGATAACAGTACTGGGTTGGGTTCATTGAGCGGTTTCCCGCGATGCGGGACGGACGGAAACTGGGGTTCGGGTGGAAAAATCCACCGCGACCGGGATCGTTCACGGGTGAGCCGAGCCGGAGAAAGGGGGGGAGCGCAGTCCGGAACGACGGCATCAGAGGGAACGGGAACGGATTTCCTCCACCAGGCGCTCGCGAAAGGCGACCACGCCAAAACTCCCCGCGTCGCCACGATCTCGGTGACGGATGGACACTTCTTTCGACTCTGCTTCGCGGGATCCGATGACCAACATATACGGAATCTTGTCAATCTGGGCAAGACGAATCTTTGCCCCGACTTTGTCGCCGGAGGCGTCGGTCGTGACGCGCACCCCGGCGGCTTTCAGCTCGGACTCGACTTCGGCGGCGAAGTCGAGGAACTTCTCGGAGATGGTCAGGATGCGCACCTGTTCGGGCGCCAGCCAGGTGGGAAATTTCCCGGCGAAATGCTCGATGAGGACGCCGACGAAGCGTTCCATGGACCCGAAGGGGGCGCGGTGGATCATCACCGGGCGGTGGGGTTTGTTGTCGGAGCCGATGTATTCGAGTCCGAAGCGCACGGGCAGGTTGTAGTCGACCTGCACGGTGCCGAGCTGCCACTCGCGGCCGATGACATCCTTGACGACGAAGTCGATCTTGGGTCCGTAGAAGGCGGCTTCGCCGGGTTCTTCAGTGAATTCGGTGCCCAGGGAGGTGGCCGCTTTGCGGAGGGCGTCTTCGGCGCGGTCCCAGTTGGCGGGGTCTCCCACGTATTTGGTGGAATCGGGGTCGCGCAGGCCGATGCGTACCCGGTAATCGTTCATCCCGAGGGTGCCGAGCACGATTTTCACCAGCTCGAGGCAGCCCATCACTTCGTCGGCCACCTGCTCTTCGGTGCAGAAAAGGTGGGCGTCGTCCTGGGTGAAACCACGCACCCGGGTCATGCCGCCGAGTTCGCCGCTCTGCTCCCAGCGATAGACGGTGCCGAATTCGGCGAGGCGCACGGGCAGATCGCGATAGCTGTGATGGTTGCTCTGGAAGATCTTGATGTGGTGGGGGCAGTTCATCGGCTTCAGGAGGAAGCCGTCGATCTCGCCGGAGGCCAACCGGTTGGAGAGTTCCCCGCAGGAGCAGCCTTCTTCCGCGAGTTTCCTGAGGTGATCGCGCTCGACCACGGGCGGATACTGGGAGTCGGCGTAGTAGGGAAAGTGGCCCGAGGTGCGGTAGAGGTCGAGCTTGCCGATGTGGGGGGTGAACACCTGGCTGTACCCCTGGCGGCGGAGATGATCGCTGATGAAGTCCTGCAGCTCCTGCCGGATGACGGCGCCGTTCGGTTTCCAGAGGATGAGCCCCTGGCCCACGGCTTCATCGATGTGAAAAAGGTCGAGTTCCTTCCCGAGTTTGCGATGGTCGCGCTCCTTGGCCTGCTCGAGCCGTTCGAGGTGTTCCTCCAACTCGGTCTTGTTCTTGAAGGCGGTACCGTAGACGCGCTGGAGCTGGGGATTGCTGGCGTCGCCCTTGTAGAAGGCGCTGGCGACGCTCATTACCTTGAACGCCTTGCAGTTTCCGGTGCGGGCCACGTGGGGACCGGCACAGAGATCCCAGAAATCGCCGTTTTTGTAGAGGGAGATCTCCTCGTCTTCCGGGATCTCGTTGAGCAGATCGATCTTGAAGACGCTGGGCGTGTCGCGGTCCCCGAGGGCGGCGAGGCGTCCGCTCCTGGCCAGTTCCAGTGCTTCATCGCGAGACACGACCATGCGCTCGAAGCTCTGGTTTTCTTTCACCACTTTTTTCATTTCCGCCTCGATGGCGGGGAAGTCCTCGGTGGAAATGCGGTGGGCGAGATCGACATCGTAGTAGAAGCCCTGCTCGGTCGGCGGACCGTAGGCGAACTGGGCATCCGGCCACAGCCGGGCGATGGCGGTGGCGAGCACATGGGCGGTGGAGTGGCGCAGGCGCTCCAGATCAGACATCTGGGCGCGGTCTTCGAGTGTCTTGCGCTGCTTGGCTTCGTCGTCGGCCATGAAAGGGGTGGGGGAATTGCGGTGAGGGAGAAAAAAGTGGTCGGGACGACTGGATTCGAACCAGCGACCTCCTGGTCCCAAACCAGGCGCACTACCAAGCTGTGCTACGTCCCGCCTACGCAGAGGCAAAAAGAGGGGCGAAAGGTTCCGCGATCTGCGCGGGGTTTCAAGGGGAATGTCGGGCGGAGGAGGGCGGGCTTTTTCTCTGGGAAACGCGGCGCCACCCGCTATAAATGAGGTTCCGCATGTCTCCCGACGCCGCATCCACGCCCGCCGACCCGATGACGGCCTGCACGCCCGTGCCGGACCTTTTCAGCCCCGTGTTCGCGAAGGAACTGCGCCAGGGGCTGCGGGCGCAACGGTTTGTCACGCCGTTCGTGGCCATCCATCTGTTCGTCCTCATCGCCATCGGGACGGAGCTGGGCCTGTCTTCCACGTTCATCGGATCGAATGATGCCGGCATTTTCGGGAGTCTGGTTCTCATCGTCATGATCATCGGAGTGGGCGTGGTCATGCCCCTCACCAATCTCGCGGCTCTCCGTCCGGAACTGAACGACGGGCGCAATGTCGAGCTGCTGCTGATGTCGAACCTGGATCGCTGGGAGATCGTGAGGGGCAAATGGCTGGTGGGATTCAGCCTGTGTGGGCTGGTGCTGATCTCGATGATTCCCTACCTGCTGACCCGCTATTTTGTGGGCGGGGTGGATCTGGTGCAGACCTTGATGCTGGTGCTTAATCTGCTGTTTTTGAGCGCGGGCCTCACCGGGATCGCCATCGGGGTCTCGGGATTCGGGAATCTGCTGGGGCGCTTTTTCCTCACCGGGGTGACGGTGGTCTCCGCCTCGGCCACCACCGGGGCGGTGGTGTGGAATTTTCAGGAAATGCTGGGCAACGCCACGGGATCGGACGCGATCTTCCCCGGCCTGCTCTATGTGCTGAGCCTGGCGCTGGTGGCCGCGCTCTATGTCGTCTATGGACTTCAGTTGGGCCGGGCGCGGCTGCGCTTGTTCGAGAATCCGCTCGATCCTCCCGCCAGCGGGCTCATCATCGCGTTGATCATTTTCACGCCGGTCATCGTGACGATTTTCGCGGCGATTTCGTTTGGGTATGCGGGAGTGGTCGGCGCCGCCGGGCTGCTGACGCTGGCTCTGTTCATTGATCGCGGCCCGGGAAAGGACTCGGAGTCGGCCCGCTATCTCCAGCCTTGAGTCCGGGCGCCGGTTCGGTGAATTCTCTCCGTGAAAAATCCGTCGTCCCCGCTACGGTGACGGCTTTCCCCATCCATCCACGCGATATCCCATCGACCATCCCATGAGCGCGCGCGCCGACTCCGAATCCCTCATCACCCGCTATTACGAAACCTTCAACACCGGGGATCGTGCCGCCCTGCTCGGGTTGCTCGACGAGTCGGTGGTTCACGAAATCAATCACGGCGCCGTGGAGACGGGTCGCGAGGCCTTTCGGCAATTTCTGGAGCGCATGGATCGCTGCTACGCGGAGCGGGCGGAGGATCTGGTGGTGTTCGCCAACGAGACGGGCGACCGCGCCGCGGCGGAGTTTCACATTCTCGGCACGTATCTCGCGACCGACTCGGGATTGCCCGAGGCCACCGGACAGGAATATCGTATCCGGGTGGGCGCGTTCTTCGACATCGAGGACGGGCGTATCCGGCGAGTCACCAACTATTACAATCTCACCGAATGGCTCCGGCAAATCGGCGCCTGACGCGGTTTTTGACTCATGAGTGATCCCCCCTTCTCCCCTTTGTTCGAGGCGGTCAAAGCCGTGTTTGCCGCCGAAGGCTGGGACTATCACCAGATACCGGGCCGCGAAGTGATCCAGGCGGGATTCGAGGCCCACCACACCCGGGTGAATCTGCATGTGCAGGCGTTTCCGGAATTGAACGCCGTCTCGGTGGTGTCGGAGTCCCCGCTCGCCACCCCGGATCCCGCGCAGCGTGAGCGCCTCGCGGAGTTGGTGATGCGGACGAATCAGGGACTCACGGTCGGCAATTTCGAGATGGATTGGGACGCGGGTCGGGTCGTTTTTCGGGTGAGCAATCTCTTTTCCTCCCCCTCGGCGGACGCGGAGATCCTGCGCGGCCTGGTGCACACCACCATCCTGGAGATGGATCGCGTCTCTCCCCTGGTGGTGCTGATCATGCAGGCCACGGGACCGACCCTGGCGGGGCTGGATCTGGTGGAACTCATGAATCGGCTCGACCTCCTGCCAGGTCCGGATAATTCCCCCGCCGGCGCCTGATCGATCCTCTCCCGCCCATGAGTCCCCCGTCCTCGCCAGACAACCCGGAGACGGTGGTGGTCCACGTGCTCAAGGATGGCGCCCGGCTGGGGCCCTACACGGTGGATGATTTGCTCGACTTGATCGACGAGGGCGCCATCAGCTACGATGATGTCTGCCTGCGCGCGGGCTCCATCGAGTGTGAGCGCGTGCGCCAGGTGCTGGACTGGGAGGGCGACGCGGATCCGGAACTGGGTGGGGCGACCGCGCCGCCGGAGACGGTGGAAGATCCGGATGAGGACGATGAGGAGTACGATGAAGATGAAGATGTGGAGGAAGATCTCCACGAGGAAGCTCCCGCTCCCCTGCGCTCCCGATCACGGCATGCCGGGCCCCCCCGGGATCCGAACCTGATCCTCTATGCCGGCCATCCCTCGGTGCTGAGCTTTCCCAGAACCCTGGCGCTGATCCTGGCCTGCGTGGCGGGCGGCATCTATGGGCGCGAGCAGAGCACCTGGTGGCTGTTTGCCGGACTCGTCACCGCCCTCTTCGGCGTCTCCTGGATCTTGCTGGAGCGCTCCATGCGACTGTATCTCATCACACCCCGCCGGGTGGAGTTGGTGCGGGGACTGATCGCGAAAAATTCCCAGGAGGTGCGCATCGAGGATATCCGGGCCATCAATGTGCAGACACCGGGATTGCGCGGTCTATTCGGCGTGGGCACCGTCGAGTTCGCCTCGGCGGGTGGTAGCCCGGTGGATGTCGCTTTCACCGATGTCTACGCCGCCCACCGCATCAAAGGCCTGGTCAGGCGCCTCCAGGATGCCGACCGGGCCGACGATGGAGCCGATTGATCAGCGGTAGCGCCGGGCCACGCGCCTGGTGATGCCGGTGAAAATTTCCCAGGGAATGGTTCCGGCCTTTTCCGCCAATTCGCCGGCGGAGATCGTCTCGTTCTCCTGGGTACCCATCAGCACCACCTCTTGATTGGGCGCCGGCGGTCCGGGCAGGGAGGAAACATCCACCACCATCTGATCCATCGTTACCCGTCCCAGTAGCGGACATCGCCTGCCCGCGATGAGCACCTCAGCGCCGCGCCCCGAGACCGCGCGCGGATAGCCGTCGGCGTAGCCCGCCGCCAGAGTGGCCGCCACCAGGGGACGATCCGCGATGTGGGTGCGCCCGTAACTGACGGAGTCCCCGGGCTCGAGCCGCCGCACCAGGGAGACACGGGTTTTCCAAGTCATCGCCGGCCGCAGTGCCGCCTGGTGCCGGGGCAGGGGAGAGACCCCGTAGAGCGCCAGCCCCGGCCGCGCCTCGGTGGTGAAGGCAATGTCGGCGCTGAAACCCAGCAAACCCGCGCTGTTGGCGAGATGGATCCTCACCAGGGCGGGGAGTTTCAACTCATCCAGCAGTCCGCGAAAGCGGGCGATCTGTGCCCGGGTGTAGTCGGCGTCCTCATCCGCCGAGGGGAAATGCGAGGCCACCCCCGCGAGGCACACCGCCCCGCGCGACTCCGCCTCCAGTTGGCGGATGCGATCCACCAGCGCGGGAAAATCCTCCATCCGCTCTCCCATGCGGCCCATCCCCGTGTCCACCACCGCGTGCAGGCGCGCGGCTTTCCCCGCCGCCTTTGCCGCGAGGAGAAATCCGTCCACCTCCTCCTGATGGGACACCGTCACCGCGAAGCCGCCCGAGATGGCATCGATGCGCTCGCCTGGCAGCAGCGGACTGAGGATGAGCACGCGCCACGCGTGGGCGTCCCCCAGCACCCCGGCCAGCTCCAGGGCCTCGCCCACATTGGCCACGCCGAAGCTTTGGACACAGTCCGACAGCGCCCGCGCCACCGCCTCGACCCCGTGCCCGTAGCCGTCGGCTTTCACGATCGCCATGAGGCCACAGGATGGCGGAGCCGCCGTCCGACAGACGGCGGCGTTGTGGCGTAGCGCCTCGAGATCGATTTCTGCCCAGCAGCGGGGTGGCATAGGAAACTGGAACGATAGTCGATACCGCTCCGGAAAGAAACGTCTTCCTTGATTCGCCTCTCCCGGTGCGATAGGCACTAGGGGTGCCCAAACGCTGTATGAACTCCCTCCCGCTTCGTCTCCTGGCCATGACCTCCCTGCTCGGAATCGTGGCCGCGCCTCTCCCGGTCGCCGCCGGCCCGAAAGCGGCGCCCCGCCCCTCGCTAACGCGCACCCTCACCGGTCCACAGAGTTTCTTCGCCTCCAATCGCCATCGGCCCCGGGTGCGATTCACTGTCGGCGAGGTCGCGTCGGGCCGACTCCCGGTCAGCGCCGAGTTTTCCACCCAGGCCGGATACATCGACCGCGTAGAGATCCGGCTCGACGGCGAGGTCATCGGCACCGTGCGCCCGGAAAAAGCGGTCAACACCGGTCGTTTGGATACCGAAATCGACCTTTCCAAAATCCCTCCCGG
Source organism: uncultured Verrucomicrobiales bacterium (assembly GCA_964439145.1). Lineage (GTDB taxonomy): Bacteria > Verrucomicrobiota > Verrucomicrobiia > Verrucomicrobiales > DEV007 > JAEUHH01. The sequence goes on along the minus strand of CAYTNL010000001.1, from coordinate 78,475 downwards.
AGACCACCGGCTCACCCTCTGGGCCTGGCAGGGCCGCGAAGGCTACCGCCGGCTTCACGGCGAGTCGAAATCGTTGAAATTCACCCGCTGATTCTCCCCCTCTCCCACCGCATCCTCCTCCCCACATGGACATCCGCACCGAAGACTACGAAAAACTCGGCACCTTCTACCTGGGCCGCGAATACGATCTCGGCGCCAAGGCGCTGCAGGATGAGCTCGTCCTCTACGACTCCAAAGACCTCGTCACCCACGGCGTCGTCCTCGGCATGACAGGCTCCGGGAAGACCGGGCTCTGCATCGCCCTCCTCGAAGAGGCCGCGATGGACAACATCCCCGCCATCGTCATCGATCCCAAAGGCGACATCGCCAACCTGCTGCTCGCCTTTCCCGATCTCGCGCCCGCCGATTTCCGACCCTGGATCAACGAGGACGACGCCCGGAAAAAAGGCGTCAGCCCCGACGAGTTCGCCGCCAAACAGGCCGAGCTCTGGCGCAAGGGACTGGGCGAGTGGGGCCAGTCGCCCGAGCGCATCCGCGCCTTTCGCGACAAGGTCGACATGGCCGTCTACACCCCCGGATCCAACGCCGGACTGCCCGTGTCCATCCTCGCCTCCCTCGATGTCCCCGACTTCGAGATCCTCGACGATGCCGAACTTCTCGGCGAGCGCATCGAGTCCACCGTATCCAGCCTGCTATCCCTGATCGGCATCGAGGCCGATCCCATCCAGAGCCCCGAGCACATCGTCCTGTCCAACATCTTCAGCCACGCATGGCGCGGCGGGCACGGGGTCACGCTGGAGACGCTCATCCGTCACATACAGGTCCCCCCCTTCGACAAGATCGGCGTCATGGACCTGGAAAAAGTGATGCCGGAGAAAGACCGCCAGGCGCTCGCGATGAAGATGAACAATCTCCTCGCCTCGCCCGGCTTTTCCTCCTGGCTCGAGGGCGAGGCGCTTGACATCAAGCGCATGATGCATACCCCGGATGGTAAGCCACGCATCTCCATCTTTTCCATCGCCCACCTCAGCGACACCGAGCGGATGTTCTTCGTCTCCCTGCTGCTGAATCAGACCCTCGGCTGGATGCGCTCCCAGTCAGGCACCACCAGCCTGCGCGCCCTGCTCTACATGGATGAGATTTACGGCTACCTGCCGCCCACGGCCAACCCGCCCTCGAAAAAGCCGCTCATGACCATGCTCAAACAGGCCCGCGCCTTCGGGCTCGGCGTGCTGCTGGCCACCCAGAACCCCGTCGATCTCGACTACAAGGCCCTCTCCAACATCGGCAGTTGGTTCCTCGGCCGACTCCAGACCGAGCGCGACAAGATGCGCGTCCTCGACGGCTTGGAGGGCGCCGCCGCCAGCAACGACTCCGGATTCGACCGGGGAAAAATGGAGCAACTTCTCGCCGGACTCGGCGCCCGCGTCTTCCTGATGAACAACGTGCACGAGGATGCGCCCGTCGTCTTTCATGTCCGCTGGGTCATGAGCTATCTCCGTGGTCCCCTCGCCCGTCGCCAGATCAAGGAGCTGATGGATCCCCGCCGCGCCGAGATCGAGGCCCGCGCCGCCGTCACCGCCCGGAGCGCCCCCTCCGCCGAGGCGCCCGCCGCTCCACCCGCCCCCGCCATGCGGCCACGCCTCCCCCGTGGAGCCGATGAATACTACATCCCCGTCGGACCCGGCATCCCCGGGGAACAGATCAACTACGTGCCCGCCATCATCCGCGTCGGCGAAGTGCGCTACAGCGACGCCAAGAAAGGCGTCAACGGCACCCGCGCGGTCGTCGTGCTCAACGAGATCGACCCCGCCAGCGGCCAGATCGAATGGCGTCAGGACCGCAACCTGCCCGGAGATCTCCAGCTCAGCCAGCTCTCGCTCGAGCCCCTGGCCGGCGCCACATTCGCCGAGCTGCCCAACTCCCTCATCGAGAGCAAAATCTGGACCGGGATGAAAAAAGACTGGGTCGACTGGCTCTACGCCAACGACAGCGTCACCATTCACCAGAGCCCCCTCACCGGCGTGTATTCCCGGATCGGCGAAGCCGAGGGCGACTTCCGTGCCCGGCTCAGCCACGCCGCCCACGAGGCGCGCGACGCCAAAGTCGCCGAGCTTCGCGAGGTCTTTGAGAAAAAACTCAAAACCATCGAGGACAGGCTCGGGCGGGCCATGGATGTCGTCGCCGAGCAGAAAGCCCAGGCCAACACCGCCAAGATGGACACCGCCATGCGCATCGGCGGCACCATCCTCAGCGCCGTGCTGGGGCGCAGAGTCACCAGCCAGAGCCGCACCGCCATGTCCGGCGCTTCGCGGGCGTGGAAAGAGAGCCGCGACGTGGCCCGCGCCGAGGAAAAAGTCGATGAACTCCAGGCCGAACTCGAGGATCTGGAGCGCGAGTGCGAGGCCGAGGTGGAAAAGCTCAAGGCCGCCATGGATCCGCTCAACGAAAAGCTCGAAACCATCCGCCTCACCCCCTTGAAAAAAGACTGCGACGCCCGCGCCGTCGGTGTGGTGTGGATGCCCTACCGCGTCCAGACCCAACCCACCCTCGGCGCCGCGTGGTGATCCCGACCTGGTGTCATGAAGTGGAACCTCCCAGCGGCGATGAAGTGCCCGCGCTGGCTGTTTCCACCGGGTGAGACCCACGCCATCTCCCGCGCCCTCTTTCTTCGCGGGTTGGGACTCATCCACCTCGTCGCCATCCTCTCCTGGTGGGCGCAGGTCGATGAACTGGTCGGGAGCCGGGGACTCGTGCCCATGGGGGAAACCCTCGAGCGCCTCGGTCCGCTGTTGGAAGGTGGGCGCATGACGAGCCTGCCCAGCCTGTTCTGGTTCGGTCACGGCGACGCCGTCATCCATCTCGTCTGCCTCACCGGCGTCGTCCTCGCCGCGCTGCTCGTAGCCGGGTTCATCCCCGGCCCCGCCCTGCTCGGTCTGTGGATCATCTACCTGTCCCTGGTGAACAGCGGCAATGTCTTCATGAGTTTTCAGTGGGACATCCTGCTCGTCGAGGCCGGCTTTCTCGGCATCTGGCTGGCGCCATGGCGACGGTGGCGACTCCCCGTCGCGCATGACGCGCCCCCGCTCGGCATCGGGGAAAAAGCCGCCCTCTGGCTGAGCTGGGTCCTCATCGCAAAACTCATGTTCCAGTCCGGCTGGGTGAAGCTCGCCTGGGCCACGCCCGCCCAACCCGAATGGTGGCCCGACCGCAGCGCCATGACCTTCCACTACCTCACCCAGCCCCTTCCCAATCCCCTCGCCTGGTGGATGCACCAGTTGCCGGCCTGGTTTCACCGGGCCTCTCTCTGGCCCATGTACTTCGTCGAGCTGGTCCTCCCCATCCTCGTGTTTCTCGGCGGTCGGGCACGGCTGGTGGCCGCGCTCGGCTTCACCGGACTCATGCTCGGCATCCTGCTCACGGGGAACTATACCTACTTCAACTGGCTCACCATCGTGCTCTGCCTCCCCCTGGTGGCGGATCGCTATTGGCGGCGCCTTTTTCGGCTCCGGACCCCCGATCCAACAGGGTCGAGTCCGCGACCCAACCCTGTTGAGTCGGTGCAAAAAGAGTGGCCCTCGCTCGCCTGGCGGGCGCCGGCGCTCCTCCTCCTCGCCGTGCTCAATCTCCAGATCTGCCTCGGCGATTGGCACGATGTCTCCGGTCGCGTTCAGGAGCCCGCGCTGCCGTGGACACATCTGCCTGTCGATCTCACGCCCGAGTGGGCCGACCGCGCGCGGGCGGCTCTCTCGCCCTTCTATTTCGCCAGCGGTTACGGACTGTTCCGCACCATGACCACCGAACGGCCCGAGATCGTTTTCGAGGCTTCGGTCGATGGGATCGAGTGGCGCGAGTATGATGTCCGCTGGAAGCCCGATGCCCTGGAAAAGTGTCTGCCGGTGGTGGCCCCGCATCAGCCGCGGGTGGCCTGGCAACTGTGGTTCGCCGCGTTGGAACCCGGCTACCATCCCCGGAGCCGCAACGCGCCATGGATCTCGGGTCTGGTGCGCGGCCTTCTGGACAACGACCCGGTGGCGCTTTCCTTTTTCGAGGGAAATCCGTTCCCCGAAGGCCCCCCGACTTATGTGCGCGGGGTGCTCTACCATTACCATTTCACCGACCCCGCCGAGCGCCGCGAGTCCGGGCACTGGTGGCGCCGCGAGCGCCGGGGCCTCTGGCTGCCGCCGGTGGGGCGGGGGTGAGGAAAAGGGAGGGCGCTACTCCCGGTTCTGGGAATCGATCATCAGGGTCACGGGTCCGTCATTGACGAGATCGACGGCCATCATGGCGCCGAATTCTCCGGTACCGACCGCTTTGCCGATCTCGGTTTCCAGAGCGGAGACGAAGGTCTGGTAGAGCGGAATGGCCTGCTCGGGGCGGGCGGCCTTGTCGAAGGAGGGGCGGGTGCCCTTGCGGGTGCGGGCATGGAGGGTGAACTGACTGACGACGAGGGCGTCGCCGCCAGTGTCGATGAGGGAGCGGTTCATCTTGCCCTCCGCGTCCTCGAACAAGCGGAGTTGGGCGATCTTTCGCGCCAGCCACGCGCCGTCGTCCCCGGTGTCGGCGGTCTCGACTCCGAGCAGGATGAGCAGTCCGGCTCCGATGCGGGACTTTTCCCGACCCTCGATGGTGACGCCGGCTTCGGTGACTCGCTGGATCAACGCGCGCATGACGCCGACATCCCTGCGCCATTTCCCCGGAGGCGGCAACGGCTTTTCCGCGCGGGATTCGGTCGTCAAAGGGTCTTGAATTGTCGGGGGAAACCGGCCACGATCCTTTTCCCGATCCCCATCCCGCCGCGAATACCCGATGAAATCAATCTTAGCTATTGTCGTCACGCTTCTTTCCGCCATGTTGACCCCGCTGGTCGGGGCGGCTGACAGGCCGAACATTCTCTGGATCACCAGCGAGGACAACGGTCCGCATCTCGGGTGCTATGGGGACGCCTATGCCGTTTCGCCGCATCTCGACGCGCTGGCGAAAAAGAGTCTCCGCTACACCAGCGCCAGCTCCACGGCACCGGTCTGCGCGCCGGCCCGGACCACGGTGATCTCGGGAATCTATCCACCGGCGACGGGCGCCGAGCACATGCGTTCGATGACGAAGCTGCCGGAGTATATTCGTATGTTTCCGGCTTATCTGCGGGAGGCGGGCTACTACTGCACGAACAACGCGAAGGAGGACTACAATCTGGAAAAACGCGGCGACGAGTGGGACGAGAGCTCGAAGAAGGGGCATTGGAAAAATCGCGCCGAGGGTCAGCCTTTCTTCGCGGTCTTCAATTTCACCATCTCCCACGAGTCGCAGATCCGGAACGCCATCGACGAGAAGAATCGGATCCACGATCCCCCGCTGGCGCCGATACCCGCCTACCATCCGGACACGCCGGAGGTGCGCAAGGATTGGGCGCAATACCACGACCGCATCACGATGATGGATGCGGAATGCGGCGCCGCCCTGCGGGAGCTGGAAGAGGCCGGGCTGACTGAGGACACCATCGTCATCTACTGGGGAGATCACGGCTCGGGCATGCCCCGCAACAAGCGGTGGCCCTATCATTCCGGGCTGAATGTGCCGCTGATGGCTCACTTTCCCGAGAAATGGCGCCATCTCGCCCCGGCCGATTACGCGCCCGGCGGCACCAGTGACAGGCTGGTGGGATTCGTGGATCTGGCCCCCACGATGCTCAGCATCGCGGGCATCGAGCCGAAGGAGTGGATGCAGGGCCGGGCCTTTGCCGGGAAGTTTCAGAGCGAGGCCTCGGAGTTCAGCCACGGCTTCCGCGGGCGCATGGACGAGCGATACGACATGCTGCGGACGGTGATGGATCAGCGCTACGTGTATATCCGCAACTACATGCCCCACCGGATCTACGGGCAATACATCGCCTACATGTTTCAGACACCCACGACCCGGGTCTGGCACGATCTCTATCACGCGGGCAAGCTCAACGCGGCCCAGTCGCGATTCTGGGAGAAGAAGCCGGCGGAGGAACTCTACGACCTGGAGACCGACCCCGACGAGGTGAACAACCTGGCCGCTTCCGCCGAGCACCGGGCGATCCTGGAGCGGATGCGCAAGGCCCATCGTGACTGGGTTCTGGAGGTGCGGGATGTCGGTTTCCTCCCCGAGGCCGAGATCCATGCCCGAGCCGCCGGCGGCGCGCCTCATGATTACGGTCACAGCGAGGCTTACGCGTTGGAAACCATCCTCGACGCGGCCCAGTTGGCCACCTCTCTGGATCCGGGCGATCTGCCCGCGATCGTGAAGCTGTTGGATCACGAGGACAGCGCGGTGCGTTACTGGGGCGCCACCGGGCTGCTGTGCCATGAAGGGGCCGGGGTCGAGGCGGGTCACGACGCCCTGGTGAGGGCGCTCGCGGATGACTGCGGCAGCGTGGCCATCGTGGCGGCAGAGGCTTTGGGACGTTTCGGAACCGGGGCGGACACCGAAAAGGCGCTCGCGCTCATCATGGCGCGCGCCGATCAGGGAACGGGCAATGTTTTCGAGGCCATTCTCGCCTGCAACGCGCTCGATTACCTCGATGAGAAAGCCCTGCCGAAGCTCGCTGAGATCAAGGCGCTGCCGGTGAAGCCCGGCGGACCGGCGCCGCGAGTGGACGGCTACGTCCGGAGCATCCTGCCCAAGATCATCAGCGACTTGGAAAGCAAGCCGTGAGTGGGCGCCGCGGTCATTCGATGAGCACGATCTCCGAGGACGACGCGCGGGCGATCGTGCGATTGCTCAGCGATGTCGCGGTGCTGGAGGGGACGCTGAACGACAAGCGCTCGGCCTTGATGACCGGGCTGGCGGATCTGGTGAAGGCCGACGCGTGGATCTGGTGCGTGCCGGCCCACACCGTGCCGGGCGCGCATCCGGCCTTGGCGGTTTTCCTGAAGGGTGGTTTCAGAGATGAGGAGTACGGGGCGCTGCTCAAAGCGCTGGAGCATCCCGACATGGGGCCGCTACAGGAGTCTTTTGCGCGGGAGTTCGTGGCGCAGGACGCGCAGTTCACCCGCTTGCGCCAGCAGATCGTGTCGGACGAGGAATTTCTCGCCACCGAGGTGGCGTCGCTGTGGCAGGCGGCCAATTTCGGGCCACTCATCCTCTCGGCCCGGCCCAAAGCCGATGGCAGGGTGAGCGCGATCGGGATCTACCGCCACCATGATCGACCCGCCTTCACCGAGCGTGAATCGAAGATCGCCCACATCCTGCTCTCCGAAGTCGGCTGGCTGCACGAGGAAATGCCCCGGCTTCCCGAGGGGGAGGTCATCTCCCTGTCCCCGCGCCTCAGACAGGTGATGAACTGCCTGCTGGTGGGTAAATCCCGCAAGGAAATCGCGGGTCAGCTCGGCCTCTCCGTCCATACCTTGGGCGACTACATCAAGCAGATCTACCAGCGATTCGGGGTGCGATCCCATCCGGCTCTGCTCCGGAAATTTTTCATCGGCGACGGAGGCGATACCCCCTGATTTGGGGGGTTGTCTCGGGGGTGTTTCGACGGAAAGTATACAATCCCAATTTTGTCCGAGTTTATCCAGGGGGGATAAAGGGCCCGGTCGCGAGAAGCGGTCCCATCCCGAGTTCGGCGTCGCAACCGTCGGGCCCGGAGGGGAGCGCGACTTGAGGATTCTTCCGTGGGAAGATGACCTTTCTGACCGGGCCCACCCCTTCCGGGGGGCCTTGTCTCGGGAGCGGATGCACTGTATCCGTGACAGAGACCATCCGGGCCACCATGACACACAGCGAGCGTTTTTCCGTCACCACCCGCGGCAAAGGCACCTACGAGATCACCGACGAGGTCGAGCGGATCGTGTCCGAGAGCGGCGTTCGCAACGGGGTGGCGACCGTGTTCGTTTGTCACACCAGTTGCAGCCTCGTCATCATGGAAAACGCCGACCCCTCGGCGCGGACGGACCTGCACGCGTTCTTCGATCAATTGGTGCCCGAGGACACACCCTATTTCATCCACACCCACGAGGGCCCCGACGACATGCCGTCGCACATCCGCATGGTGTTGACCGATGTGGACAAGAACATTCCCATCATTGACGGCAGGTTGGTGCTGGGCACCTGGCAGGGGCTGTTCCTTTTTGAACATCGCGACGCTCCCCATTCGCGTCGGATAGCGGTGTCGGTGATGGGGAGGTGAGTTTTCAGAATTTGGTTTTCAGTTTTCAGGGGAGTTGCGGTAAGGTTTGTCCATGAGAACGGTGACGATGATGGCGATGGCGGTGGCGTTGCTGGTGTTCGGGTCGGCACCGGCGGGAGCGGAAATGGTGGAGCGGGAACTGGGGACGGACGCGGAGGGGAAGGTGGTCACCGGGTATGTGTTTCAGGGAGGGCGCGCGTTTCGCGGCGGCTCGCGGTCGAGCGGGCTGGCGCCGCGGCGGGTGGAGCGCCCGGCCCGATATCGCGGGCGGGTGGATGGTGGCTATTCCCGGGGCTGGTATGTGTCCGGTTGGGTGGTGCCGGTCATCCCGTTGCATGGATGCGGCGGGATAGCCCTCTGGCATGGCACGAGTGTTGGCGGAGTGACGGTCACGGTGATTCGTTGATGGGGGCGCTCGCCATTCCCTTTGCCCACCCCGAGAGACTTCGTGCGGGAGCCGATCCTCATCATTTCCGACCTGCACTTGGCGCATCCGGGCTGCCGGATCAAGTCGGTGGAGTCACTGGCGCCGTTGTTCGAAGGCGCGGGAACCGTCATTCTCAACGGCGACACTTGCGAACAGCGTCATCGCGACTGGCTGGAGGATGGGCGGCGACAACTTGAGAAACTGCGCGCCCTGCTGGATCGATCGGGCGTGAGGGAGACGATTCTGCTGCGGGGTAATCACGATCCTGAGATCTCGGAGACAGACCACCTCGATCTGGCGGACGGGCGGGTTTTCGCGACTCATGGCGACGCGATCTTTCGCCATCTTTCACCGTGGAGCCCGAAGATCTGGCCGGTGATTCCGGAGATGGAAAAGGTGCGCGCCGTATTCGGCGAGGAGAGACTCGCGTCGGATCTGGAAGCCCGACTCGCTTGTGCGCATCGTTGCCGCACCCTGAGCGCGGGCACCGGAAACGAGTTCGAGACCACCGGCCGTTTTTCCACCCTGCGTTCGCTGGCGCGGATCGCCTGGCCGCCGCGCCGGCCGCTCGGCATCCTGAAAACCTGGGCGACGATCCCGCGTGATGCGCACGACTTTTTCGACCGCTACCGTCCCGGGGCGAGGGTGATGCTTTTCGGCCACACCCACCTTCCTGGATACTGGGGAAAGCGGAGCCGTCTCGCGATCAACACTGGCGGCTTCATGTCGATCATGCCGGCCCGTGGCGTGGAGATCGCCGGGGAAATCGTCGAGGTCTTCGCCATCGAGGAAACACCCGGAGCGGTGCGCCGTGGGAGGACGCTCCGCCGGATCGGGCTTTGAGACAGCTCAGTGAGCCGTCGCCGTCGCCGCATCGGGCATGAAGTAGAAGACCACCGCGAGGATGGCGTAGACGGCGAGCAGGAGGATGCCCTCGAGCCAGTTCGATTTCCCGTCGCCGGCGATCTGGCTGGTGATGGCGACGGCCAGGGCCACGGCGATGACTTCCGGCAGAGTGAAGACCAGGTCCATCGGGTGCGGCGCGAAGAAGTAGCTGGCGATCACCAGCACCGGCGCGACGAACAGCGCGACCTGGATGCTGCTGCCGATGGCGATGCCGAGGCTGAGGTCCATCCGGTTTTTCAGCGCCATGAGGATGGCGGTGCTGTGCTCGGCGGCGTTGCCGATGATGGCGACGACAATGACACCGACGAAGACATGGCTCATGCCCAGCGTTTCCGCGGCGTGCTCCACCGTGCCGACCAGGATCTCGCTGATCCAGGCGACCAACGCGGTGGCGACCAGCAGCACGATGAAGGCGACCGGCAGTGGCCAGACGCTGTGGATGGCGTGGTCGCGATGGACGCCCTCGTTTTCGTCGACGCTGTGCCCGTGTCCGGCGAAGTAATGCTTGTGGGTTTTCAGCGAGAACCAGAGCCCGAGCGCGTAGGTCACGAGCAGGATGAGGGAGATATCGAGGCTGAGCCTGGCCTCACTGCGGACCGCGGAGGGGCCGGCGGAATGGTGGAAGGCGGCCGGCGCGATGAGGGCGATGGCGGCCAGGGTCAGCAGGGTGGCCTGGGTGCGGGCGCCGACACCGTTGAATTTCTGTTCCTTGTGCTTGAGTCCGCCCGCCAGCAGGGAAGCGCCGAGGACGAGGAGGATGTTGCCGATGATGGAGCCGGTGAGCGAGGCCTTCACGATTTCATCGAGGCCCTTGCGCATGGCCATGAAGGCGATGATCAGCTCGGCGGCGTTGCCGAAGGTGGCGTTGAGCAATCCCCCGACGCCATCGCCGGTGCGCTCGGCGAGGTGTTCGGTGGCTTTCCCCATCCAGCCTGCCAGGGGAATCACCGCGATGCAGGCGGCGATGAAAGTCCACGTCTCCCGGCCGGGCCCGCCGAAATTGAGAATCACGGCCACCGGCACGAAGACCAGCAGCCAGTTGAGAGACGGTTTGAGCAGGGCTTTCATCGGAGGGAACGCAGGCCCCCACTTAAGAGAGCGGCGAGAGAATTTGCAAGGTGACGTTCCCGCCGCCGCCTGATTTCCTCGCGCCGCCGCCCCCGAGTCAAGAGGGTCAAGCCGCCGCCCTAACCCTCTTGGATGGGCGACAGGCTCAGGCGTTGAGCCAACCGATCACCGCGTCGATCATCGGCTGGAGGCCCGCCTCGGCGAAGACGTGGTTCACGCCGGGCAGCTCCACCAGCCGCTTCGGCTCGTTGGCCCGGGCGAAAATCTCACGGCTCTCCTCGATGGGCACCACATCGTCGGCGTCGCCGTGGACGAGCAGCCAGGGCGCGTGGATGTCGGCGGCCTTGCCGAGGACGGTGCCGATGGCGTTCATGTCATCGACAAACACCGAGGAAAGCGGGCAGTCCTCATCCTCCCACATGACTCCCTGATCGGGCGTCTCCATGCCGAACTCGACCTCGGCGAACTTGGCGGTGTGGACCATGCCGGCGAGTGAGATGAGGCGGTTGATCCGGTCGTCGCCGGACGCGCGCAGCACGCCGACGGCGCCGCCCATGCTGTGACCGGCGTAGATGATTTCCCCGTAGCCGGCTTCCTTGGCGGCGTCGATGACGGCGCCGAGATCGGCCACTTCCTTGCTCACGGTGCAATCGCGGAAATCGCCCCCGGAGTCGCCGTTGCCGGCGAAGGAAAAACGCAGCGCGGGATAGCCGGCGCCGGCCAGGGCATCGGCGAGTGCCTCGGCCCAGGGGCGATCCAGGTTTCCGGTTACGCCGTGCCCGATGAGCACGATCTTCGATTTGTCTGAGGCGTCGCCGTGGAAGCGGTAGTCGAGCTTTTCTCCGGCGGGATTGGTGATGGGGGCGTTCATGGAGGGGAGCTTGGGGCTTGGAGAGAAGGAACGGATGGGATCGGCGCAGATCAGCGGTTTGGGAATTCAGTCGGCCATCTCGCAATCGAAGACCTTCACCGTGGCGAACCACGGCTTGAAGCTGTCCACGAACACGTCGTGATCGGGGTGATCCTGGTAGGTGTTGTGGTCCTCGACCGAGGCGAACTCGAGGAAGAGCGCATAATCGTAGTCGTTGTTCGTGACCGGGCGCTCGGGCGTGGCGGCGGGCTTGCCGTAGCTGCCGCGCTGGACGACGTCGATGTCGAAGAGGGCGCGCAGACCGCCCTCGAATTGCCGCTTTTGCTCGTCGGTGACGGTGTCGATGAGCCAGAAATAGACGCTGTGTCGGATCATGGGATTTGGGAGATAGGAGTTGGAAGATGGGAGATGGGAGATCGGGATATCACCGGATCTTGCCGAGGAGGAAAGCGGGGAGGTCGGCGATTTTCATGCGTTCCTGGCTCATGGAGTCGCGTTCGCGGAGAGTGACGGTGTCTTTCAACGCGTCGCCGTTTTCGCCGATGGTGTCGAAGTCGATGGTGATGCCGTAGGGCGTGCCCACTTCGTCCTGACGGCGATAGCGGCGGCCGATGGCGGCGGTCTCGTCGTAGAAGACGTTCATCAGTGGGCTGAGCAGGGCCTGGACTTCGCGGGCCTTGGCCACGAGTTCGGGCTTGTTCTTGAGCAGGGGGAAGATCCCGGCCTTGATCGGCGCTACACGGGGATGGAATCGCATCACGACGCGGGTCTCCTCCTTGCCTTTCTCGTCGGTGACGACTTCCTCGTCGTAGGCCTCGCAGATGAGGGCCAGGACGGTGCGGTCGCAGCCGGCGCTGGGCTCGACGACGTGGGGGGTGAATCGCTCCTTGGTCTCCTCGTCGAAATAGTCGAGCGGTTTGCCGCAGCCTTCGCTGTGGACACGGAGGTCGTAGTCGGTGCGGTAGGCGACGCCCTCGAGCTCCTGGATGCCGAAGGGGAACTCGTACTCGATGTCGTAGGTCTTCTTCGAGTAGAAGGCGCGGTCGCCGTCGGGCACGTCGAGGATGTGGAGATGCTCGCGGGGAATACCGATTTCCTCGTAGAATTTCAGGCGCTCCTCGAGCCACTCGTCGGTGAGCCGGAGGCCGTCCTCCGGTTTGCAGAAATACTCGATCTCCATCTGCTCGAACTCGCGCGAGCGGAAGGTGAAATTCCGCGGGTTGATCTCGTTGCGGAAGCTCTTGCCGATCTGGGCGATGCCGAAGGGCAACTTCACGCGGGAGGAGTCGACCACGTTCTTGTATTGCACGAAGATGGACTGGGCGGTCTCGGGCCGGAGGTAGGCGACGGCGTTCTCGTCGCTGTCGTCGGACGACGCGCCCATCCGGGTCTGGAACATGAGGTTGAAAGGACGCGGCTCAGTAAGTTCGGCGCCATTGTCGGGATTGAAGCCCTGAGACTTTTCGACAAGCACTGGATCAGGCTCCATTATTACAGCGGGGTTTTCGACGCCGCGGCTTTGGAAGAACGCTTTTCCGACCTTTTGGGCTCCTCTTTCTGGGTTTGGCTCACTTAAAGGAACTAAGACCTTGAAATCCGTGAAGTTTGTCTCAGCAATTATTCTCGGCGCCAAATCGTCTAAGGCGGCAATCTCACTTGCCGTTAAAGGCTCTGAATCGCCACAATGAGATTGTGCGATGGCAACAACGTGATTTGTGATCGCGGTAATATCCTTCGTTTGACAGAGTACACCCGGAAGGTTGCGAAGAAATGTCTCAGGCACAATTTTAATGTTGGTTGCTTCAGCCAAATCAAAAAAGATGCGGCTAGGAATGGCACCACGAAAAATAAATACCCATCCGGATTGTTCTGGAACTTGATCGGCTCGGAACCTGGCTTGCGTAAGTTTGCAATCGACCAGCGCGTCCGAAAAGCCGCCGAGGTGACCGGAGGCCTTGAGCACGGCGCGATGGGTGAGGATGGAGCCGTCGAGACCGAGGATGTCGTCGCGGGTCTGGACGTGTTTCCGCCACCAGTAGTCCTTGAGGTTGCGTTTCAGCTCGGCACCGAGCGGACCGTAGTCCCAGCAGCCGTTGAGCCCGCCGTAGATCTCGCTGGATTGGTAGATGAATCCGCGCCGCTTGCAGAGGGAGACGATCTTCTCCATCAGCGCGGCGTTGTGTTTGTCGGCGGCTTTCTGATCACTCATGTCGTTTGGGAAAACAGGTTGTCGTCCGGCGCCCGGGGGAGGCTCCCGGAGCGGGGAGGCAAAGAAACGCCCCGGACCTTTTTTCCGCAAGGTGAAAGTCCCGAACGTTTTCGCCCCCATTCGCGAAGACTTGCATCTCCCGACCAAGTGCCGGATGGTCCGGGTGGTCATGTCCGCCGCCGAAAAACTGAAACTTTCTCCCGCCGAATATCTGGAACGGGAACGCGCCGCCGAAGGCAAGAGCGAATACGTCGATGGCGAGGTCTATGCCATGTCCGGCGGGACTCTGGATCACAACCGGATCGCGATGAATGTGGGCCGCGAGTTGGGCAATATATTCAAAGACCGCCCCTGCCTCGTTCTCGGCTCCGACATGAAGGTGTGGATGGAGTCGGTCAACACCTTCGCCTACCCGGACCTTTCCGGTCGCTGCGGTCCGCTGGAATTTTATGATGAGCGGAAGGACATTTACCGAAATCCCGAGTTCATCATCGAGATCCTGTCGGACAGCACCGAGACCTATGATCGGGGGGAGAAGTTCTACCGTTACCAGACTCTCGAGAGTCTGCGGGAGTATGTGCTGATCTCCCAGCGCTCGGTCGCGGTGGACATTTATCGCCGCCACGATGCGGGCTGGCTTTACCACAGCGTTCGCGACCACAACGGATCGATGCGTCTGGACTCCGTCGGCTGCGAGGTGCCGCTGTCGGAGATCTATCGGGGGCTGTCCTTCGCGGAGTGAGGGCGGGGTGGGCGACGCGCGTGCCTCATCCCTCCTCCAACCGCATCAACAAATCGTCGGTCTCGACGGCTTCGCCGACTTTGACGAGGATTTCCTTGACCACGCCGTCCTGGATCGCGGAGATGGTGGTGAGCATCTTCATCGCCTCCAGAGTCACCAGCGGGTCGCCCTCTTTCACGGGGTGGCCCACGCCGACGTTCACCCCGGTGACCATACCGGGCATGGGGGCGACGGCCTGGAGCGGATCCTTGCTGTCGCCTTTCTGTCGGGTGACGAGATTCTTCGGCGCGCGTTCCCTGTCGACGACCACCGCCTCACGGGGCATGCCGTTGAGTTCGTAGAACAGGGTGCGGCGTCCCTCGGCGTCGGGTTCGTTGATCCCGACCAGCTTGCAGAACAGGATCTTGCCGGGCTGGATCTCCACCGAGATTTCCTCTCCCACCTGGAGGCCATAGAAAAAGGCGGTCGTCGGCAGTCCGGTGAGCCGGTCGTAGGTGTCGAGGAATTTCTGGAAGTCCGCGAACACCTGCGGATACATGAGGTGGCTGTAGAGATCGTCGGTCGTGGCGGGGCGTCCCAGCTTTTCCGTCAACTCGGCGCGGACGGCGTCGATATCGACCGGCGCCGCCAGTTCGCCGGGGCGTTTCGTGGTCGGTTCGCGGTCGCCGAGCACCGCCTTCTGCACCTCCTTCGGCCAGCCGCCGTCGGGCTGTCCGAGACCGCCCCAGAGCATGTCGATGACCGATTCGGGGAAGTCGACGGAGCCGGGCTTCAGTTGGGGCACATCGGCGGGTGAGATGCCGCGGGTGATGAGGAACATGCACATGTCGCCCACGACCTTGGAGCTGGGGGTCACCTTGATGATGTCGCCGAACAGCTGGTTCACCTCCGCGTAGGTGCGGGCGATCTCGGGCCAGCGATGACCGAGGCCCATGGCGTTGGCCTGCTCCTTGAGATTGGTGAATTGGCCGCCGGGCATCTCGTGTTCGTAGACCTCGGCGCTGCCGGAGCGCGGGCTGGTGTCGAACGGCTTGTAGAAAGCCAGCACCTCCTCCCAGTAGTCGGACATCTCATTGAGCGCCTGGAGATCGATCCCCGGGTCGCGCTCATGACCGTCGAGGGCGGCGACCACCGAGTTGAGATTCGGCTGGCTGGTGGAGCCGGACATCGATGCGATGGCCAAGTCCACGATGTCCACCCCGGCGTCGCAGGCCTGAAGGACGGAGGCGGCGTTGATGCCCGAACTGTCGTGGGTGTGGAAATGGATCGGCAGCCCGATCTCCTCGCGCAGGGCGCTGACCAGCTTCCTCGCCGCGGCGGGACGACAGAGGCCGGCCATGTCCTTGATGGCGAGGATGTGGGCGCCCATCTTCTCCAGTTCCTTCGCCTTCTTGATGTAGTAATCGAGGGAATACTTGTCACGCTTCGGGTCGGTGATGTTGCCGGTGTAGCAGATCGCCGCCTCGCAGAGGGAGCCGGTCTCCTCGCGCACCGCTCGCATCGCCACCTCCATGTTGGGCAGGTAGTTTAGGGAGTCGAAAATGCGGAAGATGTCCATCCCGGAATCGGCGGCGTGCTTCACGAAACCGGCGACCACGTTGTCGGGGTAGTTGGAGTAGCCCACGGCGTTGGAGCCGCGGAACAGCATCTGGAACAGGATGTTGGGAATGAGTTCGCGCAGCATGCGGAGACGCTCCCAGGGGCACTCCTTGAGGAAACGCATCGCGGTGTCGAAGGTCGCGCCGCCCCACATTTCGAGGCTGAACAGGTTCGGCGTCCGCCGGGCGATGACATCGGCCACGTGCATCATGTCGACAGTCCGCATCCGGGTGGCGATGAGCGATTGGTGGGCGTCGCGCAGGGTGGTGTCGGTGATGAGGAGCGGCTTCTGTTCGCGGATCCAGTCGGCGAATTTCTCCGGCCCCAGCTCCAGCAGCTTGTCGCGGGTGCCGGCGGGCTTTTCCCCGCGGGGATCAAAGTGGGGCACCCGGGCGGGGGGCACGATCTCGTTGAGCCGGTATCCTTTGGCGGTGTTGTTGCCGTTCACCGTGATGTCACTGAGGTAGGCCAGCAGCTTGGTGGCCCGGTCGCGGCGGGGCTTGAACTGGAAGAGGCTCTGTTCGGTGTCGATGAGCCGTGTGGTGGCGTCACCGGCCCGGAAGATCGGGTGCTGGACCACGTTTTCGAGAAAGGGGATGTTGGTCTTCACCCCGCGGATGCGGAACTCACGCAGCGCCCGGTGGGTGCGCTGCAGGGCGATCTCGAAGCTCGGCCCGGAGGCGGTCAGCTTCACCAGCATGGAGTCGTAGTAGGGCGTGATCACCGCCCCGGCGTCGCCCGCGCCCGCGTCGAGCCGGATGCCGAAGCCGGCCGCCGAGCGGTAGTTGGAGATCTTGCCGTAGTCGGGCGCGAACTGGCGTTCGGGATCTTCCGTCGTGATGCGGCACTGCACCGCGTAGCCGTTGCGGGGAATGGCCTCTTGGGCCGGGATCGCGATTTCCGGTCCGTGCAGTTCGTGCCCCTGGGCCACGAGGATCTGCGAACGCACCAGATCGATGCCCGTGATGACCTCCGTCACGGTGTGCTCCACCTGGATGCGGGGATTCATCTCGATGAAGTACCACTCGTTCCGGTCCAGATCGTAGAGAAACTCCACCGTGCCGGCGTTGTTGTAGCCCAGCTCGCGGCCGATGCGCACGGACGCGGCGCACAGCTCGGTACGGATGGCCTCGTCCAGGCCGACCGAGGGGGCGATCTCGATGACTTTCTGGTGGCGGCGCTGCACCGAGCAATCGCGCTCGTGCAGGTGGATGACGTGCCCGTGCCGATCCCCCAGCACCTGCACCTCGATGTGCTTGGCTCGGCCCACGAACCGCTCCAGGAACACCTCCGGATTGCCGAAGGCCTTCTCCGCCTCGTTCTGTGCCTCCGCCAGCTTGCCTTTCAATTCACTTTCCTTTTCCACCACTCGCATGCCCCGGCCACCGCCGCCGTGGGCCGCCTTGATGATCAGCGGAAAGCCGATCTCGCGGGCGATCTCCATCGCTTCCCCCGCGTCCGATACCGG
The DNA here is from genome assembly GCA_964439145.1 of uncultured Verrucomicrobiales bacterium. GTDB lineage: Bacteria > Verrucomicrobiota > Verrucomicrobiia > Verrucomicrobiales > DEV007 > JAEUHH01. The sequence continues at coordinate 61,033 of CAYTNL010000001.1, read as the reverse complement.
CTCTTCCGTGCCGGGGAGGGTGGGGACGTTGATCTTTTTCGCCAGCGCGCGGGCCGAGACCTTGTCGCCCATGGCTTCGAGGATCTCCGGGTCGGGACCGATGAAAGTCAGGCCCGCCTCCCGGCAGGCGCGCGCGAAGGCCGCGTTCTCCGAGAGAAATCCGTAGCCGGGATGGATGAGGGTCACACCCTTGTCCTTCGCCAGCCGCACGATGCCCTCGATGTCGAGGTAGGCGCCGACCGGTCCCTTTTCCTGACGCAGCAGATAGGCCTCGTCCGCCTTGAAGCGGTGACGGGAAAAACGGTCCTCCTCCGCGTAGATGGCGACTGTCCGCAGGCCGAGCTCCGTGGCGGCGCGGAAGACGCGAATCGCGATCTCGCCGCGATTCACCACCATCAGCTTGGTCGGCTCGTTCGGGGAAGTAAGGGTCTGGGTGTCGGTTTCCGGCATGGCGGGCGGAATATACCCGCCCTTTTCCGGGGGCCAACCGCGAAGTGTCGAGCACCCCCCGCGCCACGATCCTCAGGCCGCCTTCTTCAGGGCCGCCGCCGTCGCCCGCACCTGTTTCACCTCGTAGCCCTTCTTCCGCAGCAGATCCACCACGCTGTCCTTGCCCACCAGATGGGCCGCGCCGACGAGGAACATCACGTTCTTCGAACTCTTGATCGCCTTCTCCACTTCCGGCACCCAGTTGGCGTTGCGCTCGGTGAGCAGGAGTTCGCGGACTTTCCCCTCCTCCATTTCCTCGTTCATGATCTTGTCCAGCTCCCCTTCGTCCCCCCGATGCCAGGCGGCGATCAGTTTGTCGATGACGGTGCCCATTTCCTTGATCTCATCCAGGGTCTTGGTCAGCAGTTCCTCGACCTCCTTGTCGGACAGCCCGTCGAAGCGTGTCATCTGGTACTCCATCGTCTCCAGGCCGCTCACCGGCTTGGCGTCCTGCTTGGCTTTCTGATAAAAGACCATCTCCAGACCCAGGTCCGGCCGCGCGTTCATGCGCATCGCCTCCAGTGAGCTGATCGACAGCACGATCATCCCCGGTTTCATGCGCGGCAGCGCCAGCGCCATCATTTTCCCCGTGGGATGGGTCTCCAGATACTCCTCGATCCGGTCGATCAACTCCCCGCTCAGGTGCGCGTCGAGCGAGTCGTCGGGGCCATACATGCCCAGTTGCTGCATTTTCATCATCCCGGTCGGCGACATCATATCCCCGAGATCGATCTCCATCACCACCTCCGCGCTGTCGGCGTAGACCTCATCGTAGATGGGCGAAAGCGGGTAATCGGACTCCCGCAGCAGGTGTACCGATCCCGCCAGATACACCGTGTTGTCGCCATCGCTGATCGCCCAGACCGAGCCCTGGCGCTCCTCCACCGGCACCGTCGTGGCGGGCGCGGCGTCCTCGGCCGCCAACAGGCACGAGCCGCCCAGCGCCACCGAGACCGTGGACAGGAGCGAGCGCAGCCAATGCGAGCGGGGAGAGAGGGAAAAGCGGCGGGAAAAAATCGAGGACGGTTTCATGGGGATTTCGGACTGGATTCCTGCCAGCGTAACTGGAACGGTGACACCTTGCCACCCCAATCGAACGAGATTCCCCAGCCATGAAACTTCTCCCGCCGTTCACCGTCACGCTCCTGGCGTTCAGTACCGCGATCCACGCCCAGTCCCCGCCGACCGCCGCCGCGCCCGCGTGGAAAAAACACGTCGTGTTCGAAGGCTTTTCCTGCGCCACCGCCAACGCCGCCGACTACACCGGCGACGGACGCATGGATATCGTCGCCAGCAGCGGGGGAAAAATCCGTCTCTTTGCCGCGCCCGACTGGACAGAGACCGTGATCCACGTCTTCGACAAGCTCGGCCAACAGTGCATCCACAGCGAAGTATTCGATGTCGATGGTGACGGCGATCCCGACTACCTCGGCGGCCACTCCAAAGGCCCCGTCTTCTGGCTGGAGAATCCCGGAAAAGGCAAAGCCGGCCCCGGGGAAGGCGGCCAGTGGACCCGCCGCATCGTCGAGCCCGACATCAACGGCTACCACTGCCTGCTCAAGGCCGACGTGAACAAGGATGGAAAGATCGATCTCCTCATCAACAACTTCGAGCCCACCGGCCCCCTCGCCGACACCATGATCTGGTGCGAGATTCCCGACGATCCTCACACCGCCGAGCGCTGGACGCGCCACGCCTTCGCCGCTGGCGACGCCCGCGGCGGCAGCCACTACCTGGGCTTCGGCGACCTCGATGGCGATGGCTGGGGCGACATCGCCGCCGGCGCCAAGGGCGCGCCCTTCGAGGATGGCAACTGGTTCGCCTACTGGACCAGCCCCGGCAGCGCCGAGGGCGTGAAACAGCCGTGGAAAAAGACCGTCCTCGCCACCGGTCAGACCGCCGCCACCAACATTCACCCCGGCGACTTCAACGGCGATGGTAAGACCGACCTGCTCGCCTCGCGCGGCCACGGCTTCGGCCTGCTCTGGTTCGAGGCCCCGGACTGGACCATCCACGAGATTCATGCCGAACCCGAGGGGCCCCACTGCCTCACCGTCGCCGACCTCGATCTCGACGGCGACCTCGACGCCGCCACCGTGGCCAAGGACAGCCGCTGGGCCCTCTGGTATGAAAACGACGGGAAGGGGAACTTCACCCCCCACCTCATCGACGGAGACCAGGCCGCCTACGACCTCCGTTCCCTCGACATGGACGGCGACGGCGACCCCGACCTCGTCGTCGCCGGGCAGAATAGCAAGAACGTCGTCTGGTACGAAAATCCCATGCAGTGAACAGGGTTGAGTGAATGAGCAAACCCTGTTGGGTCGGGTGATCCGGGTGGGAGAATAGACCCACCACCCCTGCCCGAAACTGGCAAGGCTTGAGCGGCCTTGTCTGGCGTCTGATGGCCGGCAGGAAGAGGCAATTTCTTGGATTTATGAACGAAAAAAAATCCCAAATTGTGATCAACAAACGCAATCTCTTGATCAACAAATGTAATTTCTTACACAAAAAACACGATTTCTTGCTCAAGAAATAGGAATTGCGTAGCACTATTCTGGTTATTTTAAGCAAAAAATTCATTTTATTGCTTAAAAAATCAAAATTGTTGACTGAGAATTTCCTTATTTTGATCAAAATGATTCGATTTTCGCCTAACAACGTGACGTTGTGAGTCACCGAAACGCCGTTGTGAGGGCACGGCGGGCTTTCACGAGGCTGATCTTCTTGTCTTCCGTTGCCCATCGGTTTTCGGCAGATTGATTTTGTTTTTGGGATGAATAAAATACCCCGAAAACCACTCTTCGAAGAAACTCGATTCCCATGAACACACCGATTGTCCATGAACCCTCCGAGGGGCGCGATTACCTGGTCTGGGGTGATGTCTATTCATTCAAGACGACCTCGGCAGAGAGCAACGGGGCGCACGCGCTTTTTGAGATGACGGTCAATCCGGGTTCAGGTACGCCTCCCCACATTCACCACGCTGAGGACGAAATGTTTTACGTAATCGAGGGTGAATTGTCCCTCTGGTGTGGTGACGAGAAGATCGTTGGCACGGCAGGCTCATTCGTTGCCGTTCCGAAGGGTGTGGTCCACCGGTGGGCGAATGAATCCTCAGCCACCGCCAAATCGTTGGTTTTTCTGGTGCCGGGAGGTTTCGATGAATTCCTGATGCGGATCGGGAAGCCGGTATCCGACAACGCTCAAGACAACGTGCCTCCGACGCAAGAGCAGATCGATTTTGCCCTTTCCATTGCTGGTGAGTACCACATGGAGGTGGTGGGGTGATCAGCGGTGGGAGCGGGCCGTCGCGCTGCCGCGACTGACAGTTGGCTCCGGATCGCTGGTGTCCGGGCCGGGTGGGAGAGGGAAGGGGGTATCGGGATCGGTCAGGAAATCGCGGATCGTCTCCGGGGTGGGAAACAAGGTGGGGCGTTCGGGGCGCGGCCAACCGGAGGTGACGGGTTTGCCGACAACCAGGGAGCTGGGACTGCCGAAATAGACGAGGGTCTTTTCCCGAAAGCGCCGGCCTTTGCGGTCGAGCTGGTCGGGATCGAGATCCCAGACGGCCTGCATCAGAGCCTGGTCGGCGGCGACCATGGCGCCGTAGTGGTTGGCCTCGTAGTAGACGATGTCGTGTTTGCGGAACAAGTCGTCGAGGGCATCGACGGGTCGGCCGCCTCTGTTCCCAAAGCCGCCGTAACGGCCGTAGAACACCTGGCCGCGCACGATGGGGACGGCTTTCAGCACCCGCCGGTAGACGAGGGAGGTGGGGAGGATGGGGATTTTCTCGTAGGCTTGGTAGTCGACGGCGACCTTGGGCTGATCTATGGAGGCGCAAGCCGGGGCGAGCATCGCCGCCGCCAGCGCTCCCAGGAGACGAGGGGAGCGGAATGGCGGCAGGCGGGACATGGGGTGGCCGGCGGGTGGAGGCGCCGGTGGGACGGGAGCTGAGACGATGGTGAGGGAAAAAGCCAACGTCGGGAAGTCACGAATTTGTCACCGGCGGGGGCGACCCCGACCGACCCGGAACGAAGCCGACTCAATCCCCCCTGGATAAGTCTGGCTGGCTCCGCCCGGGAGGGTCGGTGTCTGGGGAATGGGACTCGTGAGAGTCGTGTCCTCATCTGTAATGCGTCGTTTCTCGGAAAATGTTTCAGAAAAAATCGGATTTTTTTTCGCGATCACCGTGGTGCGGGATTTTCGGCGCTAAGTTCCGGGCATCGACCAGCGGCTTTACAATCCGGATTTCACCGTCATCGACGAGTGCGAGGCGCTCATCGTGGTGGACAAGCCGGCGCATCTCATCGTCCACCCAACGAATCCGGGGCATCCGCCGACGCTGTGGGACGGGTTGCGCGAGCTGCTGGCCTATGAGTTGGCCAACGGGGGACGGCTCTCGATCATCACCCGGCTGGACCGGGAGACGAGCGGCCTGGTGCTGGTGGCCAAACATCGGGAGGCGGCCCGGGAACTGAGCCTGGCGATGGAGCGGGGGGAGTTGGAGAAGACCTACCACGCGCTGGTCTGGGGATGGCCGGGAGAGGATCGCTTTGTGATCGACGCGCCGCTGACGCGACGGGGGGAGATCGAGCCTTCTCGGGTGTGGGTGCGGCAGGTGGTGCATCCGAGTGGCCGGGCGTGTCGCACGGAAGTGCGGGTGGAGCGGCGCTTCGAGCGCGCGGGGGAGAGATACGCGCTGCTGGAGTGTCGCCCGAGGACGGGGCGCATGCACCAGATCCGGGCGCATCTGCATCATGCCGGGTTCCCCATCGTGGGGGACAAGCTCTACGGACCGGATGAGGGCTGCTATCTGGAATTCATCGAGACGGGATGGACGCCCGCGCTGGAGGCTGTGTTGAAGCTTGATAGGCAGGCGTTGCACGCCTCGGGTCTGCGATGGGGGGCGCGGGAGTGGCGCTGTCCGCTGCCGCCGAAGTTGGCGGGATGGGGCTGAGGCCTGTCCCGTGCAGCCGCGAATGCGCCAGCCGGGTTTTTCTTGCAAAGCTGAACTCCGAGGGAAACTCTTGCTGGCGGCATGAGGGCGGGTGCCCTGTGATCGCCGCATCGTTCGGATTGATTGAGAGATTGATCACTGGGAAGAGAGGTAAGAACCACTCATGATTGGATACGACGAGGATAGAGGAGAGCGGCGTTCGGATCACCCGATCCACACCGAGAAGGTGTTTGCTGACCGGAAGATCTTTTTTCTGGATCTGAAGGAGAATGATCGGGGGCGCTTCGTGAAGATCACGGAGGATGTGCGCGGTCGACGCGACACCATCATGCTGCCGATCGAGGTGCTGGATGATTTCATCCAGGCGCTCCAGGCGATCGCGGACGCGGACGACGAACACCCCGAGGAGTGACGCGTCGGCGTCAGCGGGCGCCGCTGCCAAAGCAGTTCTCCTTGAGTTCGGCGAAGATCAGGCGTCCGGCGCTGGTCTGCACCGCGCCGGCCACCACGATGCTCTGGGTGGTGCCGATCTTGGTGACCGCCTGATTGACCACGATCATGGTGCCGTCGGGGAGGTAGCCGACGGCCTGGTGTTCGTCCTTGCCCTCCTTGACGAGATTGAGGTCGATCTCGTCGCCGGGGGCCACGGAGGGCCGCATGGCCTGGGCGAGTTCGTTCAGATCAAGGGCGGTGGCGTTCTGCAGGCGGGCGACTTTTGCCAGGCTGCTGTCGCCGGTAACGAGACGGGCCCCGAGGAGGCGGGCCAAGGCGATGATCTGTCGGTCGTCGTCAGGGGCGGTCGAGGACGGGGGGACGTCCTGGATGGTGACCTCGACGTTGGGGGATTTTCTCAACTGGGCCAGGCACTCCAGTCCGCGTTTGCCGCGGGCGCCGCGGAGGCCGTCGCCACGGTCGGCGAGCATCTGCAGTTCCTCGAGGACGAAGCGGGGCACCAGGAGGGGGCCGCAGAGGAAGCCGCTGGCGAAGAGACGGGGCAGGCGTCCGTCGATGATGGCACTGGCGTCCGTGAGCAGGGGCTGATCCTGCACCGCCTCCTGCCGGAAGCGCACGTAGGGGATGACGAGGGAGAACTCCTCGCGCTTGCTCCGCAGCGCCAGCATCATGCCGATGAAACCGAGGCCCAGGTACATGGTGAGGCGGAAGATATCCTCGGCGAACTCGTATTGTCGCAGTTGGCCGGAGTCGAAGAGACCGATATTGGTGATGAGCCAGGCGCAGAGCAGGCCGATGAGCAGGCCGAAGGTGCCGGAGGAGAAGCCCTTGATGCTGAAGTTGCGGAGACCGAGATCGATCGCCAGCACCAGCAGGCCGAACAGCGAACCGGCCAGAGCGCCGATCCAGCCATGGTCGGCGCCCTGTCCCAGGGCCAGTGAGATGCCCAGCAGAGTGCAGACCAGCACAAAGGCGGCCCGCGCCACATTGGCCGGGGTGGTGTAGGTATTCATGGGTAGACGGTATGAAGGCGGGGGCGATGGGTATGATGCGTCGATCGGGGAAATCGCCCCCGAAGGTTTTCCCCTCGCCGACGCGGGGGACAGCATACTACCGAGAGCGACTGCCCGCCAGCTTCGCGAACGCGTCCGCTCCTCGGGTGGTCGACCTGTCTCAGGAATGCCGTCCCACGGCCGTGACCCATTTGCCGCGCCGGATGAAATTGAACAGATCGATGCCAGCCTCGCGCGCCGCCTGGTGGACGGCTTTGGCCTGGGTGGTGAGAAATCCCGAGACGATCACCCTGCCTCCCGGCGCCAGCACTCCCGGCACTCGGGGGAAAAGCGCGACCAGCAGATCGCTGAAGAGATTTGCCGTCACGATGTCGAAACGCCGTCCCGCGTCGCCCGCGTCGCGAGCCCAGGTGATGGCGTCGCCCTCGACAAACTCGATCTTCTCGCCCTCGCCATGGCGCGCGGCGTTGGCGCGGGCGACATCGGAGGCGAGGAGGTCATTCTCCACCGCCGTGACCCGTCGGGCGCCGAGCCGGGCGCCGGCCACGGCGAGGATGCCGCTGCCGCAGCCCAGATCGAGCAGGTCCCAGCCACCGACCGGCAGGGCGCCGATCTCGTCCACGAGCTGTCGCAGACAGGTGGCGGTGGTCTGGTGTCCGCCCGTGCCGAAAGCCATCTGCGGGGGGAAAGAGAGAATCTCGCGTCCCGGATATTCCGTCGCCAGCCGACGCAGATCGTCCGGCTCCGTCTCTTCGACCACCACGAGCCGGTCGCGGATCCTGAGTCGCACCGGTTCCTCTGAGGCGCTCGGTTGCCAGTCTTCGGGGCGCACCCGCGCCACCCCGCCGCCGTGGCGTTGGCGCAGTTGATCCAGTTCCTCGCGGTCGGCACCGTAGACGTTGAACTGCCAGCGTTCGCGACCGACCGCCTTTTCCACCACGTAGGGGATACCCTCGATGCAGAGCCGGTTTTCCCAATCCTCCACGTCGCTCTCCAGAACGCGTTTGGACCAGCGGAACAGGGGGCCGGTATCCATGGGACTCACAGAGACATCGGCCGGGGTAGTGGCCGGGATTGGTACAAAAAAATGGAGCGGGTGATGAGATTCGAACTCACGACATCAACCTTGGCAAGGTTGCGCTCTACCCCTGAGCTACACCCGCTCATTCTTTGCCGGGCCGAAGCGCGGCGGGATGGTAAGTTGTCGAAATCCGGGACATTTTCAAGCGGCTTTTTCAAAATTTCACCGTTGCCGGGGAAGCCGCCGGACGTAGGGTCTGCGGGAATTCGCTCATGGCCGCATCATCCAACATACTCGACGAAATCATCGCCCATAAACGGACCGAAGTGGAGAGACTGCTCCCCGTGGCCGAGAAACTGGAGGCCGCCGCCGCCGCCCGCGATGATTATCGCTCCTTTTTCACCGCCCTTGGCGGAGGCTTGCGCGACCAGACTGAGGGCATCGGCTACGGGACCAATCCGCTGGCCGTCATCGCCGAGGTGAAAAAAGGCTCGCCCTCCGCGGGGACCATCGCGGAGGACTTTGATCCCGTGGAGATCGCCCGCGCCTACCAGGACGCGGGGGCCGACGCCATCTCGGTGCTGACGGATGAGAAGTACTTCCAGGGAAATCTCGCCTACCTCCAGCAGATCCGCGCCGAAGTCGGCTTGCCGCTGCTGCGCAAGGATTTCATGATTCACGAGGTTCAGATCCACGAGGCGGTGGTCGCCGGGGCCGACGCCATCCTGCTCATCGTGGCCGCCCTTTCCCAGGAGGATCTCCTGCATCTGCTCGATGTGGCTCACCGCTATCCTCTGGACGTTCTCGTCGAGGTCCACAATCGGGAAGAAATGGATCGCGCCCTCGACACGCCCGCCCGCATCATCGGCATCAACAACCGCAATCTGAAAACCTTTCAGGTCGCTCTGGAGACCACCGAGGAGCTGAGCGAGGAAGTCGGTCCCGACCAGATCCTGGTCAGTGAGAGTGGCATCCACACTGGCGAGGATGCCCGCCGCGTCCACTCCTGGGGCGCCGACGCCATCCTCGTGGGCGAGGCCCTGATGCGCGCGCCGGATCGCGCGCAACGGATGGCGGAATTCAAGGGGGTATGATCGGCGGCCAAAGAGGGTCGGGTCGGTGCGGGAAAGCCATGAACTCTCTCTCCGCGTTCCCCACCAGTTTTCTGGCGGCATCGATGGCCCTGCTGCCATGTCTCAGAGCGCTCGGCGAGACTGTTCTGATCTACGAACCCGCTCCCGCCGACAATCCGTTGAAAGGATTCGTCCCCTATGCCGAGAGCGAGGGGGTTGACCGGTTTCCCCACAGCCTCGAGTTCCACTACTTTCCACTGAGCGACCTGATGACGGGTGACAACGCGTTCGACTGGTCATCCATGGAGGAGATGTTGGAGATCACCCGGGGAAGGGGTTGCCAGCTGATATTTCGGGTCATGTTGGAGTATCCCGGCAAAGCGGTCGCGGTGCCGCGCCATCTCATCGACGACGGATTGAAGATGGTGGTCTGGGAACATGACGGCGTGGTGAGTCACACGCCGGACTATGAGGATCCCCGTCTGCGCCGCGCGTTGGAGCAATTCATCGCCGCCCTCGGAGCGAAGTATGACGGCGACGCGAGGATCGGTTTTCTCACCGCCGGTTTGCTGGGGTCATGGGGCGAATGGCACACCCACCCGCGCACCGATCTGTGGGCTTCATCCGCCACCCAGCGCATCGTGCTCGACGCCCTCACGCGGGCATTTCGCGAGACGCCCGTCCTGTTGCGATATCCCGCCGGGGTGGGACATCACGCCCATGTCGCCAACGCGGATCGCGCCTTTGGTTATCACGATGATTCCTTCGCCTGGGCCACGCTCGAAACGGGTAGACCCGAGGATGGTTGGTTTTTTCTCTCCCTCCTGAGAGACGCGGCCGCGACAGAGAAATGGAAACACCACCCTATCGGCGGAGAGATCCGGCCCGAATTGTGGGAGACGACCTTCACGGATCGCTCCCATCCGAAGGCGCAGGATTTCGACGAATGCGTGCGACAAACCCATGTGTCCTGGCTGATGGACAGCGGATTGTTTGCGGAGCGATTTCCCCTGTCGGAACGGCGGAAGAGTCGCGCGATCCGGGCGGCGCGGACCCTGGGTTACGAATTCCACATCGCCCGCTGGCGGGTGAGGGCGGGGACGGTGGAGATCGAGGTGGAGAACCGCGGAGTGGCGCCCTTTTACCATGACTGGCCGGTCGAGTTCGCTGCGGGGGACCGCATCGTTGCGCGCTTGGATCTGCGGGGGATCCTTCCCGGTGAAAGCCGTCTCTGGAGCGTTGAGGATGCCGGGGATGGGCCATACCGCCTGCGTGTGCCCAACCCGATGGAGGGCGGCAAGCCGCTCCGCTTCGCGAATCGGGAGCAGGGAGAGGAGTGGCTTACGCTGCCGTGAGATGTGCGGCTGTGGTCACCGCGATTCGGAGCCGGGGGCGTCGAAACGGATCCACTCCTCGCGGAGCCAGTCGACGACCATCTCGATCTCCTTGTCGGTGAAGATCTGCTCCTCCTCGAAGATGGGCATGCGGTCGTTGCCGCTGCCGTAGAAGCGGGGATGCTCGGGATTCCTGGTGAAGTCGATGAGCCATTGGCGCGATCCCCAGCCGGTGAGGTCGGGGGTGCGGGCGGCCTCGCTCTCTTCGCCGTCGAAGCCGTGACATTCGCCGCAAGACTTGCTCACGCCGTCGATGCCGCTGAAAAACAGATCGATGCCCTCCTCGATATCGTCCTCGTCGAGCAGCGCGTCGAGTTCGTGCTGACTGGTTAGGTGAGCCTGGGCGGAGACGACGGCGATGATTTTTTCCAGCTGCTGCCGCCCCTCGGGAGTGATGCTCTCGAGGCTGTGAACGAACTCGACCATGCGGCTTTTCTTACCGTTCTCGTCAGGCTCGACGAACTTGGTGCCGAAGAAATATTTCGGGGTCTCGATCTGCGCGGGGTCGAGCAGTCCCGCGAGCCATTGGCGGGTGCCGATGCCTTTGAGATCGGGGGCGGAGGGCTCCCGCATGGGGCGGCCCATGCCGTCGTGCCCGTCGTAGGTGTGGCAGCTGGCGCATTTCGCCGCGAAGATGCGCGGGCCCTGGGTGTGGGGATCCTCCCGAAGCAGCATCGCGGCGCCAACGGGGGCGATGCCGGCGGGGGATTTCGCCAGCTCGCGGACACGGTCGGCGTCGCGCGCGGCTTGTTCCACGGCGAACTGAAACTCCGGGTCGCGACCGTCTTTCCAGTAGGCGAGAAAAGTCAGCCCCGCGAAGCCCGCCAGCAGGAGGACGAGGAAGGCGAGATTGGCCCGGTGACCGATCTTACGCTGGCCGAATACCGGCATGGCGCAGAGTCCGAAGAAGACGAGCGCGGGGATAATGACGCCGCCCCAGATGAGAGTCTCCCCCTCGAAGTATTTGAGGAACTCGAAGAGAAACATGAAATACCAGTCGGGCCGGGCGGGGAAACGCTCGGCGGGATCGGCGGGCGCGGTGAGGACGGCGCCGTCGTGCCAGGCCACCAGCACGAGCACGGCGGCGAGCATCGCGAGGCAGGCGACGGCGTCCTTGAAGATCTGGTCGGGCCAGAAGCGCCCGCCTTCCGGCTTTTTCAGCGGGGTCTTGGCGGTGAGTCCGTGGCGGCGGAAAAGGTAGACGTGCCCCGCGATGAGCAGGACGGTCAGGGCCGGCAACACCCCGGCGTGGAGGGCGAAGAACCGGGTCAGGGTGTGGTGTCCGTAGTCGGCGCCGCCGATGACGACGCGCTGGAGCGGCTCGCCGATCACGGGCACGACTCCGATGAGGTTGGTGGCCACCTTGGTGGCCCAGTAGCCCTTCTGATCCCAGGGCAGGAGGTAGCCGGTGAGGGAGAGTCCCATCACCAGGCCGAGCAGGGCCAGGCCGAACCAGAAATTGACCTCGCGGGGTGCCTTGTAGGCGCCGTCGATCACCACCTGCATGAGGTGCAGCACCAGCAGGACGGTCATGACCTGGGCCATGTAGTGGTGGATGCCGCGCAGCCACTTGCCGCCGGCCATCTCCTCCTGAATGTAGTAGACACTTTCCCAGGCTGTCTGGGAACTGGGGCTGTAGGCGGACCAGAGGACGATGCCGGTGACGAATTGGACGAAGATGGCGAAGGTCAGGGTGCTGCCCCAGACGTAGCGCCAGCGAGCGCCGCCGGGCACGGGCTCGTCGAGGGTTTCCTTGAGGATCGCCCGGTAACCGGTGCGATGGTCGAGCCAGTCGAGTAGTGCTTTCACGGAGACGATGTGAAAAGGGGGAGAGTGGTGGGGTTGTCCGCGGCTCAGACGGGCCGTTTCTCGCGGATGCCCATGACGAAGTTCTGGAACTGCACCGCGATCTCGCCCCCGGCCTCGAGGCGGACATTCAGCGCGTCCATCCCGCGGGCACTGGGGCTGCCGGCCTCCTGGGCGCCATCGTCCAGGGCGAAGGCGCTGTTGTGGCAGGGACAGAAGTAGTCCCGGTTCTCGTCCCGAAAATCAATGGCACAGCCGAGATGGGGGCAGACCACATTGAAGGCCTGCACGCGCGGCTCGCCTTCCTCGTCGGGCAATCGACGGAGAAATACCGCGCCGATGACCTGATCGGGAAAGCGGCTCCAGGCATCGGCCCGGTCCGCGCGGACGGTGAATTTCTGCGGGCTGCCATCCTCCGGCAGGGAATCGAGCGAGGTGACGGGTATGTAGGGAGCCTCGGCGCCGCCCGCCGCGCCTTCCAGCCCCTTGGTGACCGGATGGGTGACCACCCGCAGTCCCGCTGCCACCGGCACCCCGGCGAGGGCGCATCCGGCGCAGACGGAGCCGGCTTTCATCAGGAAATCGCGGCGGCCGTCCGAGCTTGCCGGGGCCGCGGTGTTTTCAGGGGATGAGGGCTGTGGTTCCATGGCTGTCGGATTCTGAGACGGGCTGAGATTGCGCTGCTACCGGATCTGTTCCGGGGGTGGGAACAGTAACCCTATCGTCAAGCGCCCCCCTCTGCCTACGCCCGGGGCCCGGGTCGTGGATGACGCCCGGGGCGGGGTGTCAGCGCGGAGTCTCTCCGGCGCCGGTGGCGAATTTCTCGCGATAGACCGCCGGGGTGAATCCGAAGAGTTTCTCGAATTCCTTCACGAATCCCTGCTCGTCGCTGAAGGCATACTGCTCCGCGACCGAGGCCACGGCATCCGCGCTGCCGATGAGCTGTCGGGCGGCGTGCTGGAGACGCCGACGCTGGACGTAGTCGATCAGGGAGAGACCCACGCCTTTACGCAGGGCCTGGGAGATGCCGTCCTGCGAGAGACCTGTCGCGGACTGGAGCTGCTTCAGGGGGAGCCGGTTACCGGAGGCGACGGCGCGTTCGATGATGTCGAGGCTCTTCTGGACTTCGTTCGCCAGGGTGAGCCGGTTCCCTCCCCGCCAGTAAACGTGGTATTCGTCGCCGAGCAACAGCAGGATCTCGAACAGGGTGACCCGCGAGACCGACTCCAGATGGCGGCCGGTCCGCAGACATTGGCTGAGGAAATCGATGGCGGCGGACAGGTAGACGGCCTGTGAATCCCTGGTGGTGAACACCTGCAGGTTGCTTTCCTCCGGCAGTTCGAACCAGGTGCGGGCAAAAAACAGGCCCAGCACATCGGGTGCGCCCATCACATTCTCGTACTCTCCCGCCAACCACTCGGGCAGAAAGCGGAGACGGGTGATGCGGACCCCCTCCGGATTTTTTACCATGTGTCGGGCGGAAGGATGATGGACCATGGCCGTGCCCGAGCGGACGGCCTGGGTACCGTTCTCGGTCTCATGCAGGAAAGTGCCCGAGCGAACGAGAAAGATCTCCGTGTAAGTACTCGGCGGAAACTCGTAGTCGCTCACCAGATGGAAATCGGTGAGGCGGATGGGCCAGCGACCGAAGTTCTCAATCCGGTTTTCTCTGACGGCATTGCGTTTGCTGAACAGGGCCATGGCGTGTCACTCGACCGGGTAGCGGACCTCCACCAGAAGCAACCCGTCGGGAGGGGCACAATACGGCGCTTTTCCCGCTGCGCCATTCCCATTTAACAGGGACTCGATGGTCGCCGGGGAGAGTTTTCCCCCTCCGGCGCGCACGGCTGAGCCGACAAGAAAACGCACCATCTTGTAGAGAAATCCCCCGCCGGTGAAGGTGATCTCGATCCAGTTTTCCCCCCACTCGGTCGTGATCGACGAGATCTCGCGCACCGTGTCCCTATCCTCGTCGCGTCCGTCCCCCCGGTTCGCGGAAAAGGCCCGGAAATCGTGACGCCCGCGGAACAACGCCAATGCCGCCTCCAGCGTGTCGCGATCACCCGGTTTGGGGACATGCCAGGCGAGACCGGCTTCCAGCGGAGGCAACACCGGCCCCGTCCAGATCCGGTAGCGATAGGTCTTGGCCACCGCGCTGAAGCGGGCGTGAAAATCCGCGTCGACTTCGGCGCTATCCATGACGCGGATACTGGCCGGCAGTTTCGTGTTCAGCGCCCGCAGCCATGCACCGGCGTCGAGCGAGGCGTCCGCCGGAGCGTCGAAGTGGGCGACCTGTCCGAGCGCGGAGACGCCGGCGTCGGTGCGGCCGGAACCCTGCACCGTGGCGATACCGGGGAGGATGGACCGCAGGGCGGCCAGCAATCGGTCCTGCACCGTGTCCCCGCCTACCTGGCTCTGCCAACCGGCCCACGGCCGACCATCGTAGGCGACCGTGAGGCGGAAACGCCTCGTGGATTCATCCATGATCGTCCTCCTCCCAGTCATCCCATTCGTCGTCGATCACTCCCCCGGCCTGGGCGTCGAGATACTCCTGCAGAATTTCCATCGCCGCCGCCTGGTCGATGTGTTTCCGGCTGTTCTTTTCCGTGCGACCGGCGGCGTGCAGTTTCTCCATCGCGGCGACGGTGGAAAGTCGCTCGTCCACCTCCACGATCTCGACCGACTCCGCCAGCAGCGGTCGCAGCCGCTTCGCGAAAGCCCGCACCTTTTCCACCGCCGTGCCCTCGCTCCCGTCCATCCGCAGCGGCAGACCCAGCAACATCGTGCCCACGCCTCGCTCCCGCGCCAGCTCGGCGATTCGGGCGATGGCGCGTCCCTTGTCCTGTCCCGGCACCGTTTCCAGCGGATGCGCCAGCATGCCCAGCTCGTCGCTCAGGGCGAGCCCGATCCGGGCCTCGCCGTAGTCGATGGCCATGACGCGGCGCTGACGGGGCGGATTCATCTTTCGCGATCCCTATCGCAGTTCCGGCGGCAGCTGATCGACCAGCTTTTTTACTTGATCGACCTCGTCCTTGTCCGCCACCAGTATGGCGTCCCCGGTTTCCACCACCACGAGATCGTGCACCCCGATGAGCCCGATCTTCCGCCCGGTCGCGCTGAAGACCACGTTGTTGAAACACTCGATCATCGTCACGTCGCCGCGCGAGGCGTTCGCTCCCTCGCTCTGGTCCAGATATTTCCCGATCGAGACCCAGCTACCCACGTCGTCCCAGCCGATATCGGCCTCGATGTTCAGCACCCGGGTGGCCTTTTCCATCAGGGCGTAGTCGATGGAAATTTTCGTCAGCCGGGGGAACTGACTCGCCAGAGTGGCGTCGAAATCGCGGGACTGCCGCACCTCGGTGATGAAGTCCGCCAACTCGGCGAAATTATGGCTCAGCTCGCGAATCACCGTCGGCACCGTCCAGATGAAAATCCCGGCGTTCCAGGCGTAGTTGCCCGTGGCGATGTACTCCTCCGCCAGCTCCGCGTCCGGCTTTTCCCGGAATCGGGCCACCTCGTGGACGAGGATGGGATTCTCGTAGCCGGCGATGGTCGCCCGCGGCCCGCGCTCGATGTAGCCGTAGCTGGGGCAGGCCCAGGTGGGCTTGATCCCGAGAGTCACCATCGCCTCCGAGCGCACGGCCGCCTCCACCGCCGCGCGGATGATGTCGCGGAATCCCTCCTCGTCGCGGATCAGTTGGTCGGCCGGGATGACGACCATGGCCGCCTCGGGCGATTTCCGCGCCACCGCGCCGATTCCGAGAGCGATGGCCGGCGCCGTGTCGCGTTTCTCCGGCTCGGCGATGATGTTTTCCGGCGGGAGATCCGGCAGGAGCGCTCGCACCGCGTCCGCTTGGATGGCGTTGGTCAACACGAGGAGATTCTCGCGGGGAATGATCCCCTCCAGCCTCCTGGCGGCTTTCTCCAACAGAGTCTCGTCATCGAACAACTCCAGCAATTGCTTGGGCTTGTGGTCGCGGCTCAGGGGCCAGAACCGGGTGCCGCTGCCGCCGGCGAGGATGAGTCCGTAAACAGGTGTCTGGGTCATGGAAGTCGAGAGGGGAATGAGGGAGGGGCGAAATCGGAGCAAAGAACCGGCATCTTGTCACTCAAAGCGACAAAATTCTCACAAGTAGGTCAGCAAAATCAGGGGGCGCCTACCGATCATGTCAGGCTGCGCGGCAGCCCCGCCATGGCCTCGATGACTTGGGCGCTGGTGATCGCTTCCATGGGTCGCTCCTCCTCCCTTTGGCGATAGTCGGCATCCGTCATGTGGCCCGGGTGTCCCGCCAGTATCACCCGGCAATGCCGTTGCCGGGGACGCCAGTGGTAGGGGTTGGTGGGGCCGAAGAGTACCACCTCGGGCACCTCGAACGCCGCGGCCAGGTGCATCGCCGCGGTGTCCACCCCCAGAACCAGGCGCGCCCGCCGGATCACCGCCGCCGTTTCCAGCAGTGAAAGTTTCCCCGCCAGAAGTGTCGGCGCCCCGCCCCCGGCCTTCCCGTGTTTGAGACAGCGCAGGATGTCCCCCAGGTGTCCGCGCTCGTGGGCGTCATTCCCGCCGGTGATCACACAGGGGAGACCGCGGGCGCTGGTCGCGCATTCCCGGATCACCTCCGCCCAGCGCTCCGGCAGCCAGTATTTCTCCGCCCTGGCGGTGCCCGGATGAACGACGACGAATCCTCCCGCCAGGCCCCGGTCCCGGAGCATCGCGTCGATCTTCACCTGAACCGGCTCCGGGATGGTCAGGGTGGGTTCCGTGCCCGGGAGGGCGGGAATGTCCGCCGCGTCGAGCAGGGCCGCGAGATGATCGATGGTGTGGAAATCGCGCAGCTTGGCTCCGCAGATGTCCGTGTAGGCCAGCTCCCGCCAGAAACCGCGCGCCCGCTTCCCGTAGCCCGCCCGCCGCCCGGCCCGACTCAGCCCGGTGAGGAATGCGGTGCGGTCCGAGCCGTTGAAGTCCAGCACCGTATCGTAGCGATCCCACAGCAGGCTCGACCAGATCGCGAGATTCGGATGCCGGTAGCGGTAGTTGAGATGCCGGTCTATCGATGGAATCGCCGTCGCCAATTGCCCCGCCGCTCCCATGGTCAGCAGCGTGATCTCCGCCCCCGGCCTTGCCCGGCGCAACCGGCTCAAAGCCGGCGCCGTGAGGATCAGGTCCCCGATGCGCTTCATCTGGATGGCGAGGATGCGTTCCATGGAAAGGTGAAAGCCGCGAAGGTAGCACACCGCCCCGCCCCGGCCAGCATCCGCTTGCCGATCAGGATCAACCCGCTCCCATCCGGCCTGGCGAGCCCCGACTCAAGAGGGTCTGGTCTCCGACCCAACCCTCTTGGATGGCGGGGTCCGGGATCGAGGGATTGAAAAACGGTCGTCCGGCGGAACATTGAGGGCCTTGAAATCGTTTCCGGCTTTGGTTTTGGCTCTGCTTTCGATTTCCGCGTCCGGTCTGGCCGACGAAGCGGAGGCGCTCGCGTTTTTCGAAAGCAAGATCCGTCCGGTGCTGATCTCGAACTGTTACGAGTGCCACTCGATGGAGTCGAAAAAGAGCAAGGGAGGCCTGCTGCTCGACTCCCGCGACGCGGCCCGGCGCGGCGGCGACACGGGGCCGGGCATCGTGCCGGGCGATCCGTCGGCGAGTCTCGTGATGAAGGCGGTCCGCCACGGCGATGAGCATTTGCGGATGCCGCCCGATGGCCGGCTCGACGAGCAAACCATCGCCGATCTGGAGCGTTGGATCGCGGCGGGCGCGATCGATCCGCGGGACGGCGCGCCCGGTCTGGCGACGATGATCGACATCGAGGAGGGGCGGAAGCACTGGTCGTTCCAGCCGCTGGCCGATCCTCCGGTGCCGGCGGTGAGGGACACGCTCTGGCCGCGCACGGACATCGACCGGTTCGTCCTGGCCGCGCTGGAGGCGCGGGGACTGCGCCCGGTGGCCGACGCCCGGCCCCACGAGCTGCGCCGCCGCCTCAACTATGATCTGACGGGGCTGCCGCCGGACTTGGAGGATTGGAATGACGCCTCCTCGGCGGAACCCGCCCCGGTCGAAGCGCGCATCGAGACCCTGCTGGCGAGCCCGGCTTTCGGCGAACGCTGGGCGCGGCACTGGCTCGACATCGCGGGATACAGCGAGTCGAGCGGTGGTGGGCAGAATGTGCTGCTGCCGGTGAATTTCCGCTATCGGGACTATGTGATCGACGCCTTCAACCGCGACAAACCGTACGATCAGTTCCTCCGCGAGCAGATCGCCGGGGATCTGCTGCCGGCGGCGGACCATGCCCAGCGAAATGAGCAACTGATCGCGACGGGATTCCTCAGCATCGGCACCAAGAACACGCTCGATCAGGATGAGCAGCGCTACATCATGTCGGTGGTGGAGGAGCAGATCGACAGCCTGGGCCGATCACTGCTGGGGCTCACACTGGCCTGCGCGAAATGCCACGACCACAAGTTCGACCCCATTCCGACGCGGGATTACTACGCGCTCGCGGGCATCCTGAGCAGTTCGGAGCCCCTCGCCGGGGCGTGGCGGCGCTATTTCAAAAAATGGAGCCAGGGGGTGCAGCCGCTCGCCGGCCACGAGGTGCCCTTCACCGACGCGGATCTGACCGAGTTGCTGCAGGCCGCCAGCCAGCGGATGGGATTGAATGGCAAACGCTATCGGGCGCAGCGCGCCGCGGTGCAGGAGGCGGGGCTGACCAAGGCGGGCAAGGCGGAGCTGGAGGCCTTCTACAAGACCCGCCCGGAGGTGATGGAGATCGAGAAGGAGATGGAGCGGCTCCGCGCCATCGTGGAGGAAAAGAACGCGCTGCTGAACGCGACGCTGCCCTATGCCACCACCGCGATGCGCGACGTGCCGGATCCGGCCGACTGCGCCATCCGCATCCGGGGCGAGGAATCGCAGCTCGGCGACATCGTGCCGCGCGGGTTTCCCGAAGTGTTGACCACGCCCCGCACGCCGAAGGTGAATCCGAAGCAGAGCGGACGGGTGGAACTCGCCGAATGGATCGTCAGCCCCGAGAATCCCCTGACGGCGCGCGTGATGGTGAACCGCGTGTGGCTGCACCTGTTCGGCGCGGGCCTGGTGGATTCTCCGGATGATTTCGGCAAAACCGGACAGCTCCCGTCGAATCCCGCTCTCCTGGACTTTCTGGCGCGCCGTTTCATCGACGACGGCTGGTCGGTGAAGCGGTTGATCCGCGAGATCACCCGCAGCCGCGTCTACCAACTCGGCACCGCCCACGATGCCGGGGCCTACGAGGTCGATCCGGGCAACCGGCTGCACTGGCGCGCGAACCGGCGACGGCTGGATGCGAATGCCCTGCGCGATTCCTTCCTCGCCATCAGTGGAAAGCTCGATCTCTCTCCACCACCGGCCGAATCACAGATACGACTGCGCGCGCTCGACGCCCGCATCATCTCGACGGACATCCCCGCCCTGATCGCCCCGACCGACCAGAACCGCACCATCTACCGCCCGATCATGCACGAGACCGTGCCCGCCGACCTGACGGTGTTCGACTTTCCCGAGCCCGAGATGGTCACAGGACAGCGCAGCATCACCACCGTGCCGACCCAGGCCCTGTTCCTGATGAACAGCGCGCTGATTGTCGGTCACTCGAAGAATACCGCCGAGCGCGTGATGAGCCTGGCCCGCGGCGACCACGACCGGGTGGATGCGGCCTACCGTCTGATCCTGGCTCGCACCCCGACCAGGGAGGAAACCGACGATGCCGTCAGCTTCATCCGCGAGTTCCCCGACGATGCCGGAGAGCCGGCCGCCTGGGCGGCGCTGTGCCAGACGATCTTCGCGTTTGCCGAGTTTCGCTACCTCTACTGACCGATGTCATGATGCCCCTCCGCCATCCTTCCCGCCGGGAGATGCTGCTCCGTTCTCTCAATGGATTCGGCTACGCGGCCTTCGCCGGATTGAGCACGGCGGCGGCGGGCGCGGCCGGCACCTCGCCCACGGCCTCGCGACCGGCCGTGTTTCCCGCCAGGGCCAAGCGGGTGATCATGATGTTCATGCAGGGGGGCGTCTCGCACGTGGACACCTTTGACCACAAGCCAAAACTGGGGGCGGATCACGGCAAAGCGTTTGGCGAGAAAGGCACGTCGATCTTGATGGGCAGCCCCTGGCAATTCAAGCAACACGGCGAATGCGGCCATTGGGTGAGCGAACTGTATCCACAGGTGGCGCGCCACGCCGATCAGTTGTGCATGCTCCACGCGCTGCACACCGACCAGCAGGCGCACCAGACGGCGGTCCCGGTTTTTCACACCGGCATCTCCGCGCAGGCGAGGCCCTCGGTGGGAGCGTGGACCCTCTACGGACTGGGCTCGGAGTCGCGGGATCTGCCCGGCTACATTGCCATGAATTCCCTCCGGGCCTTCGGCGGCAACAACCATGGCAGCGCCTTTCTGCCCGCCGCCTGCCAGGCCACCATGGTCAGCGCCGGTGCCTCCAACGCCAAGCCGGGAAGCCTGCCGGTTCCTGATCTGGTGCCCACGCATCTCACCCCGGCCCAGCAGCGGGCACAGCTCGATCTCCTGCGGAAAAGCAACCAGCGCCGACTCGCCTTGGACGAGGTGAATGGGGAACTCGAGGGCGTGATCCACTCCTATGAGATGGCCTTCCGCATGCAGGCCGCCGTGCCCTCCCTCCTCGATCTCTCCCGGGAATCGGCCGAGACCCTGAAGCTCTATGGCATCAACGAGTCCCCCACGGACAGCTTCGGTCGGCAATGCCTTTTCGCCCGCAAATTCGCCGAGGCGGGCGTGCGCTACATCGAGATCGGCACCGGTGGCTGGGATCACCATTTCGACATCAAGAATCTCCTGCCCGCCAGTTGCGCGGCGACCGACAAGCCCATCGCCGGCCTGCTCACCGACCTCAGCCGGCGCGGGCTGCTGGAGGATACGCTCGTGATATACGCCGGTGAATTCGGCCGCACCCCCTTTGCCCAGAGCGACGGCCGCGATCACAACAATCGCGCCTTCACCATCTGGATGGCCGGCGGCGGTGTGAAGCCCGGTCACCGCCATGGCCGGAGCGACGACTATGGCGCGGAGGGAGTCGAGGGCCAGGTCCACATCCACGATCTCCACGCCACCATGCTGCATCTGCTCGGCCTGGATCATGAAAAGCTGACCTATCGCTACAGTGGCCGCGATTACCGGCTCACGGACGCGAAGGGTCGCGTGATCCGCGAAATCATCGCCTGACGGATTTTGATCCCACCCTGTTAGGTCGGGGATTGAACAGGGTATGAACATAAATATCCTCGACAGGCAAGCGATCCAGACGGTGCGTGATCGTGCCTCCCCTCAGGGGGTGAACATGCCAAAAAGGAGTATGATACACCTGCGTGTTGCGCAAATGGGGCAGAGGCGCGGACGCCTTGCGGAGGATCGTCCGCCACAAAGACTCGACAAGTCCCTGTATTTGGGACTCCACCACGAGGAGGTCGCCTCGTGCGACAGATGGCGAAGTAATGCTTTGATCGATCCGGTAGTATTGAGGCGCCTACCGCTGTCCTTTCCCGATCCTGTTCATGTCGAGAAGACATACCTCTCTGCACGAGCCTTGGCAGTCGACTGGCCATGTGGGAGGCCGCCGTGAAGGTATGATCGGCAATGTCTTATGGTCCCCTCGGTGACTGGGGCGCGACTTGGTGATATAGCGATTTCCTGGCCGGATTGCGGACGCGCCAGCGAGATTATTTCACTTGTCGTGGTCAGGGCGCCTAAACACACTGACTCCGACCCGCAACAAACCTGTGCCACCCCGACTACCACCGTTGGTAATGAAACGATTCCCCTCCGAAATCTGGACCGCTTTCCCGAAGATCCTTCCGGTCCGTATCGTCGCACTCCTCCTTGTCCCGCTCATCCTCCCGCTCGCCGGTCATTCCCAGCATGCCTCGCGGGAGGGGCAACCGTCCCGAAAGCTCGAGGTCCATGCTGACCGCCCCGTCCTCCCGATCCTCTCGGCGGAAGGTGTTGCACTTCCCATCATCGTCGCCGTCGGCGCGCCGCCGCAGACGATAGCCGCGGCGGTCGAACTCGCGGATTGTATCGAGCGCATCGGAGGTGTCCGTCCAGAGATCCTTGAAGCCCTGCCTGATCCGGTGCCTGGGCGGGCGATCTGGGTCGGCTACCAGCCCGCCATGGCCACCGCGTTTCCCGACGTAGATTTCACCTACCATCATCCGGAGGAAATCGTCCTCGCCGCCAATGAAAACCACCTCGCCCTCACAGGTCGTGACAAATGGGATCCGAAGTTTTCCACGGTCGAGGGCCGTCGCTTTCCCATCACCGACGCCCAGCAGGAATACGGCACCGCCAACGCCGTCTTCACCTTTCTCCAGGAACAGGTCGGCATCCGCTGGTTCTACCCCGGTGAGACCGGCACCGACTATCCCGACGCGGCGGCTCTGAACATCACGCCCTTCACCCTGCGCTATCATCCGCAGTTCCGCGACCGCTCCGGCATTTTCTACCAGCTCGAACGTGGCTACATCAAGGCAACCCCCGAGCAGGACTGGACCAAGCACCAGCGCCTCCTGCTCGATTCCTTCAGCTTCGAGGGCGGCCACTACTTCAAGGACTGGTGGGAGAAGTACGGGGCGACAAAACCCGAGCTGTTCGCCCTGCAGCCCGACGGCACCCGCGGCACCCATCCCGAAGATCCGCAGAAAAAGAAACTCTGCGAAGGCGAGCCGCTCGTCTGGCAGACCTGGCTCGACGAGCAGGCGGAACTCCTCGCCGCCTATCCCTATCACGACGTGCTCTACACCATGGCCAACGACGGCTACTTCGACGGGCACTGCACCGATCCCCGCTCCCGCGCTTGGGACCCCGATCCCTCCGAGACCGATCTCCGCGTCCAGCTAAACTGGGGCAACAACGTCAAGGAGGAGTGGCCGCCGCTCTCCGACCGCTACGTCCACTTTGCCAACCAACTCTCCGAGATGGCCGCCGAGCGTTTTCCCGACCACGGCTGCCTCATCATGATGAACGCTTATGGGGAGACCGGCAACACGCCCCCTGTCAAAGCGAGGCCGCGCGACGACATCCTCGTCGTCTCCGTGCACAACTTTTTCCTTCGCCACCAGGCGATGCGCGAGGAGGAGAAGGCGCTCTTCACCGAGTGGTCGAAACTCTGCAAACAGCTCTACTGGCGGCCCAACCTCGGCAACCAGGGCGGCACCCAGACCGGCTTTCCCGACGTGCCCTTCCAGCAGGCCATGGAAGACCTGCGCTTCGCCGCCGACCACGGCGTGATGGGCCTCTTCTTCGACGCCTTCTTCGAGCACTGGGCACCGAACGCGCCTTTCTACTACCTGCTCAGCCAGCTCGCCTGGGATCCCTACGCGGATGGCGAAGCGATCCTCGAGGACTACTACCGCCGCTGCTACGGCCCCGCCGCCGCGCCGATGAAAGCCTACTGGGAACTCATGTCCCGGACCCGGCAGACCATGGTCGAGACCGTCGCCCTTCCCCGCGTCAGCCTGCTGCGCTCGCCGACCTTCTTCACCCCCGAGGTCTTCCAACAAGCCGACGCCCTCATCGCCCAAGCCAAGACCGCCGTGGCCGGTGCCGACGCCAAATACGCCGCCCGCATCGCCTTCACCAGAGCCGGACTCGATCACACCCGCGCCTTTGTCGGGATCCGCGCCCTCATGCAACAGTCCGAGGACAAACCCAAGGAGCGCGAGGCCCTCTACGCCGAGGTGCTGGAAAAATGGACCGAGTGGGAAACGCTTGCCCGCACCTTCCCACCGCACGCCATCAATACAAAGCGCCTTGGCTTCAATCCCAACCTGACCGATGCCGAGCGCCGGGAGCAATCCGCCGACAACCGCCGCATCATGGGCTTCCACCCCAGCGCCCCGGTCTCGAAACGCGCCCTGCGCGAAATGGCGACCGAGGGGCTGGATCGGGAGTGATTTCCCGACAGGACTGGGCACCCCGTGCCTCGGGATTGGGAGCGCCCTGGGGAGATATCTCCAAAAAAGAGGGGGACCTGCCTGTCGCGGAACTCGCTCAGGGCAGGGGTGGGGTCGCGGTATCGGCCGGGCGGGCGGGGGATGACTTGGTGGCGGCGTTGGCCTCGGCGAGCTTGGCTTGCAGCAACATGATGGGCTCGGCGATGCAGAGGAAGGTGTAGCCTTGGCGGACGAGATCGGGGCCGTGGCCGATCATCCACATCGGTTTCCCGGCTTCTTCTCCAGAGCCACCGGATCGGCGAACGTCAGCCCCGGAAAGGCGTTCATCGTCGAAAAGGTTCCGCCAGGCAGATTCGGCGGCAATTCGACCGATGCCGCTGGAGTATTTCCCAACCAACCCACCAGGGTCACCACCATCCACCACAATTTCCGGCGCGCGTGGTCCACCCTCCCACGACCACACCTCTCCGGACGTGCGTGCGTCGGAACACGATCACCCAGACTTGGAGAAGACGAAGCCACGTGAAGCGGAGGCCAGACAACTCCACAGAGTATCTGAATCGCCCGACCCGGCAAGACAGATCCGGACCCCGCTCATCCCCGAAGTCCGTCGCCCCCCTCCCGTGCCCCCGGCCATCGCCACCGTACCACCAGCATTCCCACTCCGATCAGCCCCGGCAGAAAGATCACCGCGTAGACGAAAGAACGAAACTTCCAGCCGAGGAACTGAGGAAGCGGCCTCCACCAACCGGTTGAGTCCTCCTCCATTCCAAAAGCCAGTATGCCGATGCCGTCCGACTTGGGAAAGCGCAGCGAGTAGTCCTGATACCGGGACAGTCCGCGCTCCAGCGTCGGCGTCAGTTCCTCCCGATGGTCCAACGCGAACCGCACCGGATCGAACCCCGAATCCCGCAGCCACCGAAACGCATTGTAGACCAGTCGATCCGGCACCCCCGTCGGACTCCAATCCTTGTCTTCCCCCTCGCCTCCGTTCTCTTCCTCCCCCGCGCCCTCCATCTCCGACATCACCCTCAACAGCGCCGGCCAGTCCTCCCGCGACGGCGGAACCGCGACCTCGACTCCCGCTTGTGCAAAACCCTCCACCATCCAGTCCACCTGCGATTTCCCTCCCTCCCGCTCCCACCAGGCCAGCCAGGCATCCGACCCTTCCCCCGGCGCTTGGTTCGTCATCAGTTCCATCGCCGTATCCGCGTGCGTCCACCGCGACATGCAGTCCATCCTCTCGCCCGGAGACACCCGGCCCATGATCCACTCCGCCCAATGCGCGTCTCCATTCTCCCCGATCAGAAATCCATCATCGTGCGTCCACACTCCCCGCTTCAGCGCCACCTGCGCGTTTCCCCAAACCTCCGTTCTGGAATGCGACAGCACCCACAGTGGATTGCAGTGCCGCTTCATGGGGAGCATGTAGGCAAACCAGATCCACGCCGCCCCCAGGCTCGCCACCACCAGATACCAGGGTCCCGCCGTGCGGAGGGAATAGCGATTGCCCAGCTTCATCACCCGCCATACTAGCGAAAACCACGCGACAAAGTCCATCGCCGATCTCTCGTATTCCCCCCCTCCCATGGCAGCGAGAGCGAGCCAGCCGGACGTTCGCGTCCCGCCACAGCACCAGCATTCCTCCCATGAGATTCCCCCAAATGCCCGCCGACACTCACCCTCGCCGTCGCCCTCGCTCAGGGCAGGGGTGGGGTTGCGGTATCGGCCGGGCGGGCGGGGGATGACTTGGTGGCGGCGTTGGCCTCGGCGAGCTTGGCTTGCAGCAACATGATGGGCTCGGCGATGCAGAGGAAGGTGTAGCCTTGACTGACGAGATCTGGGCCGTGGCCGATCATCCACATCGGTTTCCCGGCTTCTTCTCCGGCGCCGCGGATCCGTCGAAGCGCGCCCCGCAATTCGGGGGCGTCGGGATCCCAGCAGCAACCGAGGTCGGCGGAGAGATCGTAGGGGCCGACGGCGATGGCGGTGGTGAGGGGATGGGCGGCGATGGCGGCGGCGTTGTCCAGCCCGACCCGGCTCTCGATCTGGGGCAGGATGACGAGGTGTTCCTCGACGGTGGCGCGCCAGGTATCGTAGTTCACGTCGTCAACCCAGAGATTGCCCGGTCCGCCGGGACGACGGCGGCCGCGGGGCTTGAGATGGACGGCTTCCTCGATGGTCCGCATGGTATCGAGCGATTCGACGTAGGGTACCAGGAGGCCGCAGGGGCCCAGATCCATGGCGAGTCGCAGCGGGGTGAACTCGGCGGCGGCGGGACGGATGAGGACGGGGAAATGCTCGCGCCGACCGATGGCGCAGGCGTCGGCGACTGCCTGGTGGTCGTGGGTGAGGTGCTCGAGGTCGATGATGAGGTAGTCGAGCCCGGCCCGCATGGCCAGTTCGACGAGGCCGGGCCAGAAATGGAAGGTGGCCAGGGCGCCGGTGACGATGGTGTCGGGGCGGTGGATCTTTTCGCGGAGTCGGCGGGCGGCTTCCATGGGAGCGGAGGAGGAGATCGGAGTGTTGTCTTGGGTGTAGCTTATGTGGGGGACGAAAGTCGCGAATATTCGTAAGAAATCATCGTTGGCTCGATTCGGGATCGACGGGAGGGAAGGCATGCGATGAAATGTAGGTTTCTCACTCATCTCATCCCAGCAATCGAAGACCCCATGAATCGCCAGTTCCTGATCGTTCTCCTGCTCGTCGTCCCGGCCGCGGGCTTGGCGGACGAGGAATTCTTCCGCCATGATTCCCGACGCTGGGAGCGGTCGGCCGAGGCGACGCTCCACACCGACCTGGCCCAGGTGGAACCGGCTTCCGCGGTGATCACCGGGAAACGGCAGAAGGGAAAGTGGAAGGCGATCCCCTTCGCCACGGCGGACTTCTCCGGGACGGCGCTGTCCATTTATCATGCCACGAATCCGGAGCCGGTGCGGCTGACGCTGCCCGAGCGGGGACCGCACGCGATCTACCTGGGACTGGCGACGACGTCGGGCGGCTTCGGCACGGGCGAGAACGGATTGAAGGCCCGGCTCGACGACGAACCGGTCTTCCAACGTCTCGCCAATCACCTGCCGCTCCTCGCGAACCGGCGCGCGGTGATCGAGGACTGCTACCTGGGCGCGGCGAACTTGACGGGGCAGTCCCTGGAGATCGCCCCGTTGCGCGACCGACCGGCAACGCTGTGCTACGTGAGGACCGTTCCCCTGAGCGAGGCGGAGTTCGCCGAAGCGCGGGCGCCTTCGAAGCAGCGGACCGCCATCGCGACCTTCGACGGGCACAGCTGGATCTGGCCCTTTCGACCGGTCACCGCGGCGCAGTTGGCGGAGGAGTTCCGCGGATTCGAGGGGAGCGATTTCAGCCGGTGGTGGTTCCAGGTGACCGGCGCCGACCTGGTGAACTATCCCAGCGAGTTCGGCACCTATCCCGGCGAGGGCACGGACGATTTTCCGAGCGACGACTACGCGGGCTACACCGAATCGCTCGAGGCGCTCTTCGCGGCGGGGGTCAATCCGCTCCAGGTCGCACGCGACGCGGCCCGGGAGCAGGGGGCGGAATTCCACGTCATCCTGCGCCCCGGCGGCTGGGTGGGATCGATGCCCTACGAGGAGACTTTCAACAGCCGCTTCTACTACGCGCATCCGGAGTGGCGCTGTTTCGACAAGGACGGGACCCCGACTTTCTACCTGAGCTACTCCGTGCCGGAAGTGCGGGCGCAGATCCTGAACATTCTCCGGGAAACGCTCGCCTGCGATCCCGAGGGGGTCGGATTCACCTTCCATCGCGGGATGCCGCTGATGCTGTGGGAGGAAGCTTTCCGCGACCGATTCGCCGCGATGCACGAGGGAGTCGATGCCAGGACTGTCGATGACGACGATCCGCGAATCCACGCCACGCGTGCCGACATCATGACAGGATTTCTCCGGGAAATTCGGGCGCTGCTGGACGAGACGGCGGCGGCGCGGGGAAAGACCGAACCCTACCGGATTTCCCTCGGCACCTTTTCCACGGAGGAAGACAACCGGCGCTGGGGGATCGATCTTGAGAACTGGATCGACCTCGGGTTGGTCGATGACATTGCCGTGACCTGGTTCGCCTATCACACCTCCTTCACGAAGACGCCCGGCCGGATCGATCTCGACTACTACCGCCGCATCACCGAGGGAACCGACACGGAGTGGCGTCCCATGATGATCGCCTGGAAAACCGGGAAGCCCCAGGAATTCTGCGCCAAGGCAGCCGGCTACCTGGCGGCGGGAGCCGACGGCATCGCGCTGTGGGATCCGCAGGTCCACAAGGGCTGGCCGGATCGAGCGCCGGGCCGCGCGCTCGATGTCTTCGCCCGGCTCGGGCATCGCGGGGACCTGGAGCGCTGGGCAAAGGAAGGCGTGCCCCGGCCACTATCGATTCCGCTGACTCGCTTGGACGAAAATTATTTCAGCCGTTGGTTTCCGAACACGGGGTTCTGAGGGAGAGGGGAATATCAAGTCGATGCCACCCAACGGTTCGACTTCGGGTATCATGCAGGCAACAACCGAACTTCTCGCGCGAGATGGATCACACTCCCTCCACCACGAACGGCGCGCGATATTCCCGCTTCAGGAGGGCATCCGCCTCGGGATCGTCGAGGAATCGTTCCCGGTCGCCGTCGAGCCGGAGATGACGGCCGAGGGTCATCGGCGTTTTCCCGAGATCGACGCCGGCCAGGTCGAGATAGTGGCGGGTGCGTTCGAGGTCTTCGCGGGCTTCCTCATTGGCCGCGACTTCGCCGAGACGCGTCCGGATCTCATCGACCGAGGATTTCACGCCCAGTCGATAGGAAATGTTGGCGAGGTGGCAGAGGGCGGATGACTGGTGTCCCTCGAGGATCTCCGCTTTGAGATCCTCGCGCTTCCGGGTGCGGACGGCGTCGAGGAAGTTGGCGAAGTGATTCACCGACGGACCTTCGAAGGCCTGGATGAGATTTCCCTCGGGGTCGTAGAGCCCGGTCTCGGCGATGATGCCTTCGCTGCCGTAGAAGAACCACATGGCCTTGATGACCGGATGAAAGGGGGCGGTCTTCAGTCCGCGAGTCTCGGAGACGATGGTCTTGTCGCCGAAGTCGAAGATGCCGACCTGGGAGTTCGGCGTTTCGCCCACGTCGGTGTAGCCGAGCCGTCCGCCGTAGCTGATGGCGGCGCGTCCGAGTCCGGTGACGCCGAGGCCCCAGCGGCAGATGTCGATGGAGTGGACGTTGCTGTTGCCGATGTCGCCGTTGCCGGTGTCCCACATCCAGTGCCAGTCGTAGTGAAAGCGCGACCGGGTCAGTTTCGTCATCGGCGCGGGACCGGCCCACAGGTTGTAGTCGCATCGCGGGGGAATGGGAGTCTCCACCGGGCCGCCGATGGAGCCGCGTCCGCCGTAGATGATGCTGCGGGCGAGCTTCACCTCGCCGAGTCGGCCTTCGTGGATGAACTGGATCGCCGCCGCGAGCGAGCCCCGGGAGCGGTTCTGCGTTCCGGTCTGGCAGATGCGACCGAGTTTGCGGGCCACCTCGACGAGGCGACGGCCTTCGGCGACATTCTGGCTCACCGGCTTCTCGACGTAGGCGTCCTTGCCCGCCTGCATCGCCCAGATCCCACCGAGGGAATGCCAGTGATTCGGCGTGGCGATGAAGACGGCGTCGACGGAGGGATCGTCGAGAATGACGCGGAGATCCTGGACCTTTTTCGGCAGGGGGCGCTCCAGTTCGCCTTCGAGGAGGGCGCCGACTTCATCGGCGCGGTCGAGATCGGGATCGCAGACGTAGGCGATGTCGCAATCGGGCAGCCGCGCCAGCGACCTCGCGTGGGCCTTGCCCCGGATGCCGCAGCCGATGATGGCCACGGTGAGTCTTTCATTCGGGCTGACGGCGGGTGCCTTCTCCTGGGCGAGGAGTCTTCCCGGCAGCGCGGCGGCGGCCGCGGCCATGACGGAGTCTTCGAAAAAGCGGCGGCGGGTGAGGTCTTTCATAGGGATGGGGTGAGAGGGTGAAAGGTGGTGGGATCGAGCCTAATCCAGGAGTTGGGCGGCTTCGTCTTTCGCCTTGGCGAAGACATCGGCGAGGGGCACGGGCTTGCCGCCCTGGCGGACGCTTTCGTCGGCGGCTTCCATGAAGGTCAGCAACTCGAGGGTTTCCTCTTCGCTCACGGGCGGCACCCCGGTGCGGAAGAATTTTCCGATGGCGCGACAGAGGTTGCCGTAGTTGGGTGACTCGGTGACCTGGATGATGCGCTCGCTGCCGAAGACGGTCGCGCCGAACTCGGCCTTTCCGCGAACGATGCCGCGATAGACCCCGAGTCGCCCGTCTTTCCAGGTGCCGGTGACCTGATCGTGGACGGGGCCTTTCACCCGCGAGACCGTCTCGCATCCGGTGCCCATGAGGGTGTAAAGCGCCTCGACGCCATGGATCGCGTAGAAGAAAAGGTCGGGCGTGCCGGATTGATAGGAGCAGGGTCCCCAGGTGGTGGCGCCGAGGAGTGCGCCGAGTTCGGCGTTCGTTTTCATGGTCGAGAGTTGGGCACCGAAGCGGGTGGAGGAGCTGGTGAAGACGGGCACCCGATGTCGCTTCGCGAGTTCGAAGATGGCGATGGATTCGGGCAGATTTCCGGCCAGCGGCTTGTCGATGAAGACCGGCTTGCCCGAGGGAAAAATCTGCTTCGCCTCCTCGAGGTGGATGCGTCCATCGACACTCTCGAGGAGGACGACATCTACCATTTCGAGCAGTTGGGGAATCGTCTCGACAATCTCGACGCCCATGTCGCGGATCTGATCGCTGAACTTCGCGACGCGGTCGCGGCTCGCCGGCATGTCGGTGCCTCCCGGATAGCCCGCGACCACCCGGATGCCGGCGAGATCGCCCTCGGCGTCCGGGTTGTTGAAAAGTTTCGTGAAAGCGGGGACATGCGAGGTGTCGAGTCCCACGATACCCGCGCGGAGTGGCACAGGAGATTTGGTCTCCTGGGCGAGGGCCGGGGAACAGGAGACGAGCAGGAGGATGAGGGCGAACGATGGGCGGCGTTTCATGGGTGTTTCGGCGAGCCTATCCCGAAGCGGTCGGAGAAAGCGAATCCGCGATGGCGCCGGATCGGCAAGCATGGCGTTGTCCGGTTGCGAAAGGTTCGATGCTATACGGAAAGGGGGCGGCCAGCGTGTTTATTTCGTTAGTCGGAATGCCGACACCGCGCCGCGCTCTCATCTTTCCCGAGATTTCCGGCTGGCCATCCGCCAGTCGCATGGCAGGTTCCGGGCTTCCGAATCGGCGGCGCCGGACGGAGGATTTCCTGCATGAAAATCGGCCTGGTCAGACGCGGATATTCCGACACCGGGGGCGCGGAGCGATACCTCATTCGCTTCGCGGCCGGGCTGGAGGCGCGCGGTCACGAATGCGTGCTGTTTTCCGATCGAAAATGGCCGTCGGCGGCGTGGGGAGAGCGGGAGCAGGTGACGCTGAAGCGCGCCGGGAGCCCCGGTGATTTTGCGGTGGCATTGGAAGACGTGAAGCCGAAACAGCATTGTGATTTTCTCTTCAGCCTGGAACGCGTCTGGTCCTGCGACTGCTACCGGGCCGGCGATGGGGTCCACGCCGCCTGGCTGAAACGACGCGCCCGGCATGAGGCGAAATTTCGTTCCTGGTTTCGGAAGCTGAGCCTGAAGCACGAGCAAATCCTGCGGCTGGAGGAAGCGCTCTACGGACCGAAGTCGGGGGCGCATATCATCGCCAACGCGCGTTTCGTGAAAGCCGAGATCTCGCAGACCTACGGCACCGATCCCGACCGCATCTCGGTCATCCCGAACGGATTCGACGCGCCGGAGTTCGATGCGGAAACGCGGCGCAAGCTTCGCAATCGTGGTCGGGAAATCTATGGGCTGGACGAGGAAACCGTGGCCTTTCTCTTCGTGGGTTCCGGCTGGGAGCGGAAGGGACTGCGTCACGCCATGGCGGCGGTCGAGGCGCTCTCGGACCAGGGTTGCGACGTGAAACTCTACGTGGCGGGCAAGGATCGCGGAGCTCCGCCGCGTTCGCGTGTTCGAGGCGTAACCGAGTTCCTCGGTCCGATGGCTTCCACGGAGCTGGCGCAGCTCTACGAACTGGCGGACGTCTTCGTCCTGCCGACGATCTACGACCCCTTTTCCAACGCCTGTCTCGAGGCCGCCTCCCACGGGCTGCCGGTCATCACCACGACTGCGAACGGCATCGCCGATCTCTTTCCCGAACTGCGGGGCGACATCGTCACCGACCTGAAGTCTCACGAACTGGTCGAAGCCTGTGCCGGTTGGCTCCCGGCTGTTCGCCGCGCCGCGGCCCGGGAAACGAACCGCGCCGTGGCCGCCAAATACGACATCGCTCGCAACGTGCAAGCCACTCTCGCCTGTTTCGAAAAACTCCTGTGAAAATTCTCTCCGATCTCGACGAATGCCGCGCCTGGGCCGGTGATCGCTCCGCGCCGCGACCTCGCGTCCTGGTACCCACGATGGGCGCGCTTCACGAGGGACACCTCAGCCTCGTCGATCTCGCCCGCCAGCGGGCCGGCGACGACGGCGAGGTGGTGGCCACCATTTTCGTCAACCCGGCCCAGTTCGCGCCACACGAGGATTTCGACCGCTACCCGCGTCCGCTCGAGGCCGATCTCGCCATGCTAGAGGGACGTGGTTGCGATGTTGTATTCACTCCCGAGCGACGGGCCATCTATGCTCCCGATGCGTCCGTTTCCATCGTCGAGACCGCCATCGCCTCGGGATTGGAGGGCGCCAGCCGGCCGCAGTTTTTCCCCGGTGTCTGCACCATCGTGGCCAAGCTCTTTCACCTCACCCAGCCCGACGCGGCGGTCTTCGGGGAAAAGGACTACCAGCAGCTCGCCGTCATTCGCCGCATGGTGCGTGACCTCGATTTTCCCGTCGAGATCATCGGCGGGTCCATCGTGCGCGAGCCGGATGGCCTCGCGATGAGTTCCCGCAACGCCTACCTCAGCGATGATGAACGCGCCCAGGCGGCGGTGCTTTCCCAATCGCTCGCCGAGGCCGGCGCGGCGATCGAAGAGGGTAGGGTCGACGTCCCAACCCTGTTGAGTCGGATCGAGGAACGGATCACCTCACAGCCTTTGGCGCGCATCGACTACGTGGCCGGCGTGCATCCCGACACCCTCGAGCCCATCGATGGCATCGGCGAGGACGGGCTGCTCATCGCGGTGGCGGTGTTTTTCGGAAAGACGCGTTTGATCGACAATCTCTGCTGGCGGCGTAATGTGGCGGGCGCCGGGTGAGCGAGTTGCCGGGCGTTTGTTGTTGTGAAAAGCTACGATTTCATCGTCGTCGGCAGCGGGATTGCCGGGCTGAGTTTCGCGTTGCGGGCCTGCCGGCATGGGTCGGTCGCGATCCTGACCAAGAAGGAAGCCGAGAATGCCAACACGTCCTGGGCCCAGGGCGGGATCGCCTGCGTGCGGAGCCCGGAGGATTCCTTCGACCGGCACGTGGCCGACACGCTCGACGCGGGCGCGGGGCTCTGTCCGGAGGACGTGGTTCGCACCATCGTCAGCGAGGGACCGGAAGCGATCGATGAATTGATCGCCTGGGGCGTGGAATTCGACCGGCGGGAGAACGGGAACGGCGAATCGGAGATCGATCTCGGCCGCGAGGGCGGCCACACCAAGCGGCGCATCCTCCATTCGAAGGACACCACCGGGCGCGAGATCGAGACCAAGCTGCTCGCCGCCGTGCGCGCGGCGGAGAACATCGACCTGCTGGAGCATCATTTCGCCATCGACCTCATCACCACCGCCAAGCTCGGCTTCGCCTCATCGGTCCGGTGCGTCGGTCTTTACGCGCTTGACGAGGACAGCGGTGAGGTGCGGACGCTGCGCTCGAACCGGGTCGTCCTCTGTACCGGCGGCAGCGGTCGGGTCTATCTTTATACGACGAATCCCAAGGTCGCCACGGGCGACGGCGTGGCGATGGCGTGGCGGGCGGGCGCGGAGATCGCGAACATGGAGTTCGTCCAGTTCCACCCGACCTGCCTCTATCATCATGAGGTGAAGTCCTTTCTCATCACCGAGGCCATGCGCGGCGAGGGCGCCAAGCTGGTCGACAAGCACGGTCGCGATTTCGTGAGCCAGTACGATCCGCGCGGTTCGTTGGCGCCGCGCGACATCGTGGCCCGGGCCATCGACCGCGAGATCAAGAAAACCGGAAATCCCTGCGTCTTTCTCGACATCACCCACCAGCCGAAGGATTTCATCGCCGAGCGCTTTCCCAACATCTACGAAACCTGCCTGCGTCTCGGCATCGACGCCGCCACCGATCCTATTCCCGTGGTGCCGGCGGCGCATTATCAGTGCGGTGGTGTCCGGACAAATGTGAATGGCGCAACCAGCGTGGCCGGACTGTGGGCGGTCGGCGAGGTGGCCTGCACCGGGCTCCACGGGGCGAACCGACTGGCGAGCAATTCTCTGCTCGAGGGCGTGGTCGTCTCCCGGCGCGCGCTCGACGACATCCTGGCCACCCTCCCGCCGGATCGCGCGACCGAGCGCCTGCTGCTGCCGGAGTGGGAGAGCGGCGACGTGACCGATGTCGATGAGCTGGTCGTCATCTACCACAACTGGGACGAGATCCGTCGGCTGATGTGGGACTATGTGAGCATCGTCCGCACCGGCAAGCGCCTGCAACGCGCCGCCACCCGCTTGCAGAATCTCCGGCGCGAAGTGCAGGAATTTTACTGGAATTTCCGGGTCACACCCGAGTTGCTGGAGCTAAGGAATCTGGTGGAAGTCGCGACCCTGATTGTCGATTGCGCCGCTCGCCGACAGGAAAGCCGGGGGCTGCATTACACCTTGGATTATCCAGAAACGGACGACGAGAACTGGCTGAAAGATACGGTTCTCTCGCGATTTTAATTGTAATTCTGAAATTTTCGGATTCTTTTCGCGTTTGATACTCAGGCAGATTCGGGGTTCGTTTCTGCTCGGGGACTTGGGAGGGTGGTAATCTGGAATGGTTTGGATCATGGAAAAGCGACGCCACGTCTTCATCGCAGCCACCGTCGGGTGCGTGCTGATTCCCATGGGAGTCTCCTCTCTCTCGGCTCAGACTCTGGCCACCGGCCCGGGAGTGGGGCTGCACACCACCGCCACGGCGGCACCGATGGTGGAGGCTGTCACCGAGCCCCGGCCGGTCTCGACATCGGCCGGAACAGTGCCCGGGGTGACGGGCCTGCCGATCAAGCCCGCCGCCGCGGCCGCCCCCCTGCCGAAAGTGTTCGCTCCAACGCGCCCGCGCACCCGATACACCCGCTATCCTTGGAAACGCGACATCGTGGCCACCGTATTCTGGATCGGGGAAAAGCCCACCGCCAGGAATCCCACCCCGAACAACAAGAGCGCCTGGGACCGCGCCTGGGAGAACAGTTTCGGTGGTTATGATGATCCGGATCGGGAAAAACGCGACGGCTTTCGCCCCAAGGATTTCGTGCCGGGGCAGAATCCTTTCTATATCGCGCTTCCTTACAATGACTTGCAGTCCGGTGGTGGCACCAAGGCTTCGGCGCGTCATGTGATCCCCTGGTTTGACCGCGAGTTCGAGCGGCCCGG
The DNA here is from genome assembly GCA_964439145.1 of uncultured Verrucomicrobiales bacterium. Classification (GTDB taxonomy): domain Bacteria; phylum Verrucomicrobiota; class Verrucomicrobiia; order Verrucomicrobiales; family DEV007; genus JAEUHH01. Next base: position 25,261 of record CAYTNL010000001.1, on the reverse strand, counting down.
CAAGACGATCATCAAGGGACGGTGGATCGCCATTCGTCGCGGAAGTGATGTCTGTTACGCGCAGTGGGAGGATGTGGGACCCTTCGAGACGGATGATTGGCGTTATGTATTCGGCGAGGAGCGCCCCAAGACCCGCGGCAATGGTGAGGCGGGGCTCGATGTGTCGCCGGCGGTGCGTGATTATCTCGGCATGTCCACCCGCGGGGTCTGCGATTGGCGTTTTGTCGACGAGGATGAGGTGCCGGACGGCCCATGGAAAACCTGGGGGGCAAACAATCCTTTCGTCCGGGCCGGGGGAGAGGCTGGCGGCGTCGCCCCCGATCCCGGGAAAATGGTGAAAATCCGGGAAATGGCCGACCGCTATCTCGGGGGAGAGGCGAAGACCGGAGCCGAGTGAATCCCGCGGATCAGCGGCGGGTCCTGCGATTGCTTGATCGGTAATCCGGCGGGCGTTTCGTCACCCAGCGGACGAATTTGGCGATCTCCGGATGGGTCAGGAGTTTTTCGATGGTGTCGTACTCCCGCGCGAGTTGGGATTCGCTCAGCACGCTGTGGATTTTGCCGTGGCAGATGGCGTGCAGCACCGCGATGGGGCCGTGTTTTCCGCCCTTCAATTTGGGAGTGAGGTGATGGCGACTTTCCTGGTCTCGGGGGATTTCCCTCCCGCAGAGAGGACAGATCCTCGAACCTACGGAGCCGGGGATGGGGGGCGTGCCGTCTGATTTCACCACTTGAACAAAGACTTTCCCTTTTCTACGATGTGGGCCATGCAAAAGTTCCCCCAATCGATGCTCGCGGCCGCCCTGGTTCTGTTCGCCGCGCTGGCGCTGAGTTCCTGCCTTTCCTGTGAGAGTTGCGCCCGCAAGCGCGCCGCGCGCGAGGCCGCCGCCATGGGCTACCCCACCCAGTTGCCGCCCGCGGCCGAGCCGGCCGCCGCTCCCGCCGCGTGGTGAGACGGGGGCTTCAGTTCACGCTGGCGGACAGACGCGTCTCGCGGTCTGCGTGATGGGTCCGCGGTGTGGCCGCCTCCCTCACCCGTGCCAGCCAGATGCCCTCGGTGGGGTCTGCCTGATCGAAGTCCACCAGCAATCCCGTCTCCAGTTCCCGCCGACGCAGCCGCTCCTCGAACTGACCGATGAGGCGATGGGGATCGGCTCGAAAGGCCGGTTTCGAGAGATCAGTCAATTCCACAGCCAAGGTCGCCTCGACCACCAGATCGAAGCACGGTGTGGACAGGCGGCGCAGACCGCCGCCGCCTCGCGATGCGGGAAAGTGTCCGGGACGGGAAGCGCCATCACGGGTGGCAAAGATCCCCCGGTCGCGCAGCTCGCGTATCAGTGAATCCGCGTAGACGGATCGTGGACATCCCGGTCCCAGCCGGCCCTGCACCGCCATACAGACTTGGATCACCTCCGAGAGGAGCGCGGAACCTCCATCCCCCCGTTCCGGGGTGGGAGCAGCTGTGGGGGCGTCGGGATAATCATTCATCGGCTGGCAAAGAAATGAGGCATTGATTAAAAATACCATAAATAATATAATTAAGCATCAAGAAAGTGTCGAAAATCCTGACCCTCTCATTCGGCTTGTGCTTGAATCGCCGATTCTGACGTGTGAGTTACCGCCGTGCCCGAATTCACGCCCGCTGTCGCCGCTCACTGGGTTCACGACCTGAGCCCCTTCCTTGTCCGGTTTTCCGAGACTTTCGGCATCCGTTGGTATGGGCTGGCCTATGTGATGGGTTTTCTCGCCGCGTATTTGCTCTTGCGCTGGTTGACGCGAAAAGGCTGCAGTGAGCTGCGCGAGGATCAGGTGGCGGATTTCATCACCTTTGGCGCCTTGCTCGGCGTCATGCTCGGGGGGCGACTGGGTTACATGTTGTTGTATAATTTCGACGAGTTCATCCATCGGCCCTGGATCTTCTTTCAGTTCCTGCAGGGCGGCATGGCCAGTCACGGCGGCATTTTCGGGCTCGCGATCTTTGTGTGGTTCTATGCCAGGAGGCATGGCCTTTCCTGGCTGGGGCTGGGTGACAACCTGGTGACTGTGGCGCCGGTGGGGGTGTTTTTCGGGCGCCTGGCGAATTTCGTGAACGGAGAACTCTACGGCCACGAAACCGCGTCCAGAGTGGGCGTCATTTTTCCCCGCGCGGTCGGCGAACTGCCCCCGGCACAGATCGGGGAGATCCTGAACCGCTTTCATGCGATCAGCGTCGAGCATCTGGTCGAGCTATCGCGAAGCAGTCCCGAAATCCAGGCCCAATTGGCCGAGATTCTTGTTCCCCGGCACCCCTCCCAGATTTACGAAGCATTGGTCGAGGGGCTCCTGCTGTTTCTCATCCTACTGGCCATCCGCCTGAGGTGGAAAAATCTCTATCACGGCGTCATCTCCGGGGTGTTTTTCATTCTCTACGCCCTCGGACGTATCGCGGTGGAGACCCTTCGCGAGCCCGACGCCGAGCGGATCGCCGGACTCACCCGCGGCCAGTTTTATTCCGTCTTCATGATCCTGACCGGCGTCGCCATCCTCGCCTGGGCTTTCAAGGCCAAGCGCCGGAATCGGGAGCTGACCACACAAGGGGCAAACGGACCAGGCAAGGGCGCCGGTTGACCGCGAGTGGGCGAGTTTTTCCGTATCAACAGTCCGCCAGCAGTTTCCGATTCTTCCACGCGTAGCTCAGGCCGGAAATGACGGTCAGCAGCAGGGCGATCCAGATGAGAACGACACCGGCGATGGCGGGGCTGGTGGGTTTCCAGGCAAATAGCCAAGCCATCCAGGAAAAGGCGGGTTCTCCGGAGGCGAGCGAGACGAGAAAGTAGATCACCATCACGATCTGCCAGATGGTCTTGTGCTTGCCGAGACTCTCTGCGGCGAGGACGTGCCCCTCCGCCGAGGCCACCAGCCTCAGGCCGGTGACGAGAAACTCGCGGGTCAGGATCACGATCACCATCCATGCCGGCAGGGGCACGGACGGATCGGCCATCAGCATGATGAATCCGGCGCACATCAGCACTTTGTCCGCCAGCGGATCCATCAGCTTCCCGAAATTGGTGACGAGGTTGTGTTTCCTCGCCAGATAACCATCGAGGAAATCGGTGATGGCCGCGATGATGAAGACGATGGCCGCCACGCTGCGGCTGTGGGGAAACTCGATCGACATCGCGGCGACGAAGACAAAAGTCAGGATGAAGCGGAGCAGTGTGAGTTGGTTGGGCAGGTTCATGGCGGCGTCTTCGGCGGTGGAACGTGGGGAGGAAAAGGTCGGAATGGGGGGAGGTCGTTGGGTGCGCGGCTGGAGGGTCAACTCAAGAGGGTTTGGTCGGCGATTCAACCCTCTTCACTCCCGGATTGTCTGCCATTCCCGCGACTTTTCACCTCCGCACTTTTCCATCCGCTACCGCGACTCCGACACGAAAACCGGTCGTTTCCAGATCGGAACGGTGGTCTTGACGCGGCGCAGATACTCGCGGCACAGCTCGAATGCGGCGGCGCTGTGGGCGGTCTGGACGCGGATGAGGATGCTGGCCTCGCCGGCGGGCACAAAGCCGAGGCGGTGATGGATGGCGACTCGATGTTCGGGAAACTCGGACCTCATCGCCCCGATCACCGCCTCGAGTTCGCGATCGGCCATGGGACGATAGGCGGTGTAGTCGATGCCGGTGATGGGGCGGCCATCCTCACGGTCGCGGACGACGCCGTGGAAGCGGAGATCGGCGCCGTGTTCGCTGGAGGGCGGCAGCCCGGACTCGAATTCCGGGATGGTCCGCTCGCCGAGAGAACTGATGAAATGGGACTTTTCCAAAGCGGATTCACGCGTAGGGTGCGGCTCCAAAATACTTTTTACAAGGACAAGCATGAGCAAGAGCGATTTCGGATTGATCGGCCTCGCGGTGATGGGGCAGAACCTGGTGTTGAACGTGGAGAGTCGCGGCTTCCGCGTCTCGGTCTACAACCGCACGACGGCGGTGACGGACGAGTTTGTCGGATCCCATCCGGACAAACAACTGGTCGGGACGAAATCTCTGGAGGAGTTCGTGGAAAGCATCGAGCGCCCGCGCAAGATCATGATGCTGGTGCAGTCGAAGGCCGGCGCCGACCCGGCGGATCGCGACGCGGTTGACGCGGTGATCGATCAGTTGGTCCCGCTGCTCGACGAGGGGGACCTGGTCATTGACGGTGGGAACACTTTTTTCATCCACACCGAGCGGCGCTCGAAGGAGCTCGAGGCCAAGGGCATTCTCTACATCGGCACGGGTGTCTCCGGCGGTGAGGAGGGCGCACGCAAGGGGCCGGCCATCATGCCGGGCGGACCGACGAGCAGTTGGGAGCTGATCAAGCCCATCTTCGAGAGCATCGCCGCCAAGGTGAATGGCGAGCCCTGCGTGACCCACATCGGCAAGGGCGGGGCTGGCCATTACGTCAAGATGGTGCACAACGGCATCGAATACGGCGACATGCAGCTGATCTGCGAAGCCTACCAGATTTTCAAAACCGCCGGTCTGACGACCGATGAGATGGCGGCGATCTTCGACGAGTGGAATCAGGGGGACCTGGAGAGTTACCTCATCCAGATCACGAGCAAGATCTTCACGATTCGCGACAAGGAGACCGGGGAACCCATCGTCGAGCTGATTCTTGATCGCGCCGGTCAGAAGGGCACGGGACGCTGGACGGTGATGAACGCGGCGGAAAACGCGGTCGTCATTTCCACGATCAACGCGGCCGTGGAGGCGCGCATTCTTTCCGCCCTGCGCGATCAGCGCCTGGCGGCGGCGGGCGAGTTCGAAGGACCCACCCCGGTGATCGCTCTGCCCAAGGACGAACTGGTGGCCAAGGTGCGCGACGCGCTCTACGCCTCGAAGATCATCAGCTACGCTCAGGGGCTGGACCTGATCAAGAAAGTGGGCGAAGCGCACGACTGGGACCTCGACCTCGGCGGCATCGCGCGCATCTGGCGCGGCGGCTGCATCATCCGGGCGCGTTTCCTCAATCGCATCACGGAGGCCTACGAGCGCAACCCGGAGCTGACCAACCTGATGCTGGACCCGTTTTTCAAGGACATCCTCAACCGCAGCCAGGCCGCCTGGCGCGAGATCGTGGCCCTCGGCGTCACCCAGGGCATCCCGGTGCCGGCGTTCAGCGCGTCGCTTGGTTACTACGACAGTTACCGCAGCGCGAGGCTGCCGGCGAACCTGCTCCAGGCGCAGCGCGACTTCTTCGGCGCCCACACCTACGAGCGCCTCGACAAGCCGGAGGGCGAGTTTTTCCACACCGAGTGGCCGGAAGTGATCGAATGATCCGGGGCCGACCTCGCGGATCAATCAAAGGCCTCCGGCTGGAGGAGTTTTTTCACATCGTCCATGGTGTTGACCGAGTCGGTGTAAAAACCCATCTCCGCCTGGCGCACTCCGGCGGGCCGGGGCGCGCTGGACTGGGCTCGGGCGATCTGGCGGTTGGTGCTGGTGCCGAAGCTGTCGCCGGACTCGCTGGCGGTGGATTTCTTGAACGGATTCAGCCCGGCGAGAAATCCCGGCTCCGCCCCGCGATCGGCTTCGCGTCCGGATTCCCCGGCGCGATGGGCATCGAAGGCGCCCTCGCGCGCGCTGGTGTCGCCTTCGCGGGCCGCGCTTTCGCGGCCAGCGTAGGCTTGTCGTTCCAGGTACTCGGGTGTCTTGAAGTATTTTTTCTCCGCGTCGCGCTTGCTGAGTGAGGCGTCTTTTTTCTCGTAGTCCCGTCCGCGTCCCACGGATTTGCCGCGGTAGAGGTCGGAGTTGCGGGGCACCATTTCACCGCTCTCATCGGTGGTCCAGCCGGAGTCGGCAAACTTGCTGCGGATTTTGTCCGAGTCATCCCCGGCGATGCCGCGGCTCTTGAGGAATTCGGAATCGAATCCGATGCGGCTGCGCACATTGCTCTTGGCCTCGCGCTTGGTGACGCAGGCGCTGAGCAGGAGCGTCGGCGCGATCAGCAGCGCCAACAGGCGGGCTGAGGTGGGCGGCAGGGGACTCGAGGCGAGGGGGCGCGGCGTCATGGTTTCGGGTCGGGAGCTTCGCTGAGCGCGCGCAGCTCGTCCAGCCGTACCTCCAGGCCGGAGGTGAGATCGTGACGGACGACGCGGGCAGGCATCTCGCCGAGCCTGCCCCAGGCGCGGTAGAGTTCGATGAGCAGCTCGGGATCCGCGCCAATGGATTTTTGAAAGGCGGGCACGATCACTCTCTCCGCGAGCGCGAACTGTTGTCTGTCGATGAGGAAACGGGTGTACTGGGCCAGGAAATTCTCGTGTTCCCAGGTGAGGCGCCGGATGGACTCGTGGTAGCGTTGAAAAAGCGCGCCGGCGAGATCGGGGAATCCGGCTTCGGCGAAGATGGAAGGCAGGGGCCAGCGTTCGGCGAAGGCGCTGGAGGCGCGGCGACGCACGGAGAACTGCTGGAAAGTGTCGGAATCGGCCTCGATCAGCAGTCGGGTGCTGATCTCCGCGGCGCGGAGGCGGTCTCCCAATTTGCCCAACAATCTCACCTGACGCGGGACGTCGCCGTCGCAGAGCGTGGCGACCGGGCGCGGCCGGGAGTCGAGGAGCGCGCGCGCGGTGGCCACTCCGGAAGGGCCGAGGTCCGGCAACAACTCGATGGCGAGATCGGTCTCGGCGGGAGTGAGGCCGAGCGGGGCGATGGGCAGGGGCGCTTCGCCGTCGGGAGCGGAGAGCTGGAGGGTGGCCAGGCTGGCGGCGAGGCGGGTGCGTGGCGGGCTGAGCCAAGGCTTGAGGCGGGCCAGCCAGGCGTCGTGATCGGCGGGGTCGGCGTGATCGACGACGAGGCGCAGCCAAGCGGTGAGGAATACGGGATCGGGGGCGAGATTTTCCATCAGTGTGTCGAGGTCCGGCGCGACCTCGTCGATGGGCTCGCCGTGGGCGAGGCGCAGACGGACCAGGGCCAGCAGCAGATCGAGCCGACGGGTGTCGTCGGTGGATTTCTCGCGCGCGGCCAGCAGCAGCAGACCACGACCTTCGGTGAGCATGCCGGCTTCGAAAAGGCGACCGGCGACATCGCGGGTCAGATCGGTGTTGTCGTAATCGCCGCAGGCCCGCGCCAGGTCGCCGAGGGCGGCGCGGTCGGGGTTGGCATCAGCGGCGTGGAGGGCGGCCAGTTCCCGGATGGCCTCGGACTCGGCCATGGGCTGTTGTTGGTCCAGCCGGACACTGCCCCACCATTCGATGGCCGCCTCGCGATCTCCCTGTTCCTTCGCCAGTCTGCCGGCCAGGACGCGTTCATCCTCGGTGAGGCGTCCCTGATCGCGGAGATGACCGAGCACCCGAAGAGTGGCCTCGGCGTTGCCCCGGCGTTGGTGCGCTTTCACCAGATTGCTCTGGTAGTAGAGGGTACGGTCGATCACTTCCGGGGGCAGGTATCCGGCGGGCGCCCCGGCAGGACGCGGGGTGGAGGAGGGGTCGAGCGAGCGGGCGGTCAGCGATTCGATCTCCCCGGCCATGAGGAGAAAATCCGCGTGCTGACGATGGAGATCGTCGGGTGACATGCCGGACGGCGTGCGGACCTCGCCCAGGAGATAGGCTTCGAGCAGCGCGAGGGCGGGGCGGTATTCCTGCGCTTTCTGACAGGCGCTGAAGAAACCGCGCGCCGGAGAGATCTCGTCGGGCGACTCCTCGACCACCTGGCGATAGATGGGGATGGCCTCGCGATGGAGACCGCGTGATTCCAGAGTGCGGGCCAGTTGGAGTCGGCTCCCCGGATCGCGGAGCCGGGAGGAGAGCAGTCGCACCTCCACTTCGCGCTGGGCGGGTAGGAGCGATTCGATTTTCCAGCATACCCGCTCGATCTCGTACTGTTCGTAGTCGGCCACGGCTTCGAGGTTGCGCGGGTCGGCGGAATGGCCGGGATCAAGCGCGGCGAAGAAGGCGTCGGCATTGACGATCTCGGGTCGACGCCCGGCGAAGGCGTGCAGGATGCGCTCCGCCTGCGACCATCCCCAACCCTGCATCCGGGTGTAGGCTTCGCCCTCGATGGTGCGGCGATCCGGCCGCCCCTGGTCGAGTTGACGCCGCATCAGGGAACGCACCGACTCGGTCGCGGTGTCGCCGTCTCCTGAGATCAGGGACAGGACGGCGCGGTTCTCCAGCTTCGCCGTTTCCGAGGCGCCGGGATGCTCGTCGAAGCGACGACGCAGATCGGTGAGGAGGGCTTCCCGGTGGGACGCGGATTCCAACTCCTGATACAGCTCGGACACCGCCTGGAAATAGAAGTATGGCAAACCGACAGACGGGCGCGGCTGGATGGCGTCCACACAGCGACGCAGCCACTCGTGCCGTTCGGCTTCGCGGCCCAACTCACCCGCGACCTGGGCGAGATCGAGCATCAGCTCCGCGTGCGGCTGGGTGGATCGCCGGGCGATGGCGGCACCAAAGGCGAGGGCGGCCTCGCTCCGGCCCTCCTCGCGAATCGCCTCGAACAGGTAGGAGATCACTGGCGGTGTCAGGGTGATGGATGCGGCCACGGCCTCGATCTGATCGGTGGAAAGTTCGGCGTCGCCCCCGGTCGAGTCGGGTTGTCGCAGGATGGCGATGAGACCGAGCAGGGGATAGACCCGGCGCCCGGAGTTGAGCGTGTCGGCGTTTTCGGTCTCTTCTTCCGCCCAGGCGACGAGATCTTCCGCTTTGCCGAGCCGGAGGGCTACGACGCTGAACAGGAAACGCTCCAGAGGAGTATCGATAGGCTCCAGCGTCTCCCGCATCAGGGAAAATGCCTCGTCGCCGGCATCGGCGTAGCGGAATGCCCAAAGCCGCTCGATCATCGGGGCCTCGCCCTGCCAGCGGCGCACCCAGGCGGCGCGGCCTTCGGGAGAGCGACGGTGAATGCGGGCGGCCTCCTCGATGGCCCGGAGGCGGATGTCGCGAGCCTGGGCCGGGGTGAAATCGAATTCGGGTCGCGGCTTTTCCAACCAATCGACGATGGTCTGCTGGGCATCGCCCTCGATGAACGGGTAATCGCTCATCGCGCGCAACATCGTCGCCAGGGCGCCCGTCTCCGGATCGGTGCCGCCGAGGTGCGCGGCGCGTCCGTTGTCGCTGGTGATGATGGGCCAGATGTCCGGCGCGGCGGCGGCTTCGTCGTTCACGCGGGTGGCGGCGGCTTCCCGCGTTTCCTCGATGACTTTTTCGAACGCGGCCAGGGCATCCCCCGAGAGGCCGCGTTGCTTCAGCACCAGCCCGTAGGCCAGCCAGGAGGCGGTGTCCCAGGGGCGCAGCGCGGTGAGCCGCTCCAGCACCCGCTCGGCGGCGGACCAGCGGCCGCTTTCCCGGTAATCGCGCGCCAGTTGCACCAGGAAGTCGGCGTCCTGGGTGAATTTGCTCTCCAGCCGCTCGCGGATGAGATCCGCCTCGCCCACCCGCAAGTCGCGCTCCATCATCTCCACCAGCGAACGCCAGCTCTCCGGGCTGGCGTCATCCTCGTTGAGGGCGATCATCTGGCGACGGTAGTAGATCGCCGCCTTCAGATCTTTCGTCAGTCCGGCGAGTTCGCCCAACTCCGCCAGCAGCTCCCGGTCCTGCCCCGACATGTAGTAGGCCCGCTTCATGGCCACGAAGGCTTCATCGTAGTCGCCTTTCGCCTGGAGCGCCCGGGCCAGGGCCTCGGGATAGAAGCGGTCGAAGGGATTCTTTTGCGACAACTCCCGGTAGCGCGTCACCATCCAATCGACGAGAAAATGCCGCGCCGCGACCGAGAGCTGGGAGTCGAACTGCTTGCGCTGCTGCACGCGGTCGGTCTCGCGCTGGATGAGATCGAGCTGCGCCTTGAGCGCCTCCTCATGCTGGCCCAGCTCGATCAGGGTGGTGGAGAGCTGCTTGATGACATTGCGTTTCTCGAAGAGATTCGCCCGCCGATAGGCCTCCTGCCACACCGTCACCTGCGCCTGGGTGCGGCCCTGGCGCTGGTAGAGAGAAGCCAGGGTCTTGAGGGTGTTGAGCGAGACCTCGGGATCATTGGCCAGCTCCTCCAGCGCGCGGATGCCCTCGTCCTCGTAGCCCAGTTCAAAGCGCGCCTCAGCCCAGCGCTGACGGTAATCCTTCGTGTTCTCCGGATCGATCTTCATCAGGATCTGGAGCTGGGCCGCGATGCGCGGGTACTGCTCGTAGAGCTCGGCCAGGGCCAGGAGCAGTTTCTCGATCTCCACCACCGGGGTGTCGCCGGACTCCTCGCGCGCGGTGTTGAGCTGGTGGGCGGCCTCCTGGGTATCCTGGAGTTTGAATGCCCACCAGCCGGCCCGGTAGCGGCTCATCATCGAGGGTTTGGCCTCGGCCGCGGCCTTGATTTTTTCGTAAAACTCCACCAGGCGCCGGGGCGGTGGGTCGTCCGAGGCGCGGGCCGAGCGGTTCGCGGCCGCCGCCATCTGGCGATACTCCTCCAGCGTGCGCGGCGGGCCGGTGGGAACGGTCGCGGGAGCGAGCGGGCCGCCCGCGGGCTCGTCGGTCAGTCCGCGCAGCAGGCTGAAAATGCGCTGGTCGATCTCGGTTCGCGATTTCAGGTCGGGCGAAGCTTCCCAGATGGCTTCGAAGGCGGCGATGGCGGACTCGGTCTCCTTGCGGTCGATGTGGATCTCGGCGCGGGTGGTGCGGTAGACGAGATTTTCCGGCGCCAGGGCGATGGCCTCCTCGATCGCCTTCACCGCCGCGTCCGTGAGGTCCAGTTCGCGAAAGGCCGCCGTCACCTCCGCCAGGCGCGCCGCCTTCAGCGTCGGCGAGCCGACGGCCTCGGCCACGTAGCCGAGCAGAGTCTGCTCCGCCTGCCTGGTGCGACCGCGCTCGTGAAAAAAGCGCGCCAGCTCCATGGGGGCGGATTCGCGATCCCCTCCAGCGAGTAGTTTTCCGCTCTCCCCGCCGAGCAGCCGCTCCACCAGCGCGTCGAGGTAATGCTCGCGGGCGAAGGCGAGGATGGTGCCGAGCGTGTCCAGATCCGCCCGCGGCCAGCGGGTGAGAAAGGCGTCGATGACCTCCTCCGCCGCTTCGCGACCCTCCAGATTCAGCGCCACCCGGCTGCGGAGCAGAGTCAGGGCGAGCGGCGCCTCGGACTGCGCCGCCAGCAGCGCGTCGAGCGTCTCCGCCGCCGCCGCGTAGTGGTCATTCTGCATCCGTGTGTCCACCAGCCGCAGTTGGTAGTCCACATTTCCCGGAGCCAGCCGCGTCAGGCGCTCGGTCCAGATCTCCTCGCGAGCGGGATTGGCGGTGAGGCGGTAGTACTCCGCCATCAGGAACACCGCCTGCTCCGAGGGATTCGGTCGCCCGGCATCGGCCTCGAGTCGGCCCTCCAACTCGGGCAGACGATCAAAGCGCTCGTGCAAGCGCACCAGGCGCTCGTAGAGCGCGGCGAATTCATGGTGCTTGAAATGCAGCAGGCTCATGGCCTCCGCCATCGCGGTGGAGGCGGCGTCGAAGTCGTTGACGAACTCGTGGAGGCGCGCCAGTGAGTTCAGCGAGGTCAGCCTCAGGGCGGGATCGCCATTCTCGGCCATCTTTTCCAGCGCCGCGATGGCTTCCCCGGTGCGGCCCGCCTCGATGAGCAGGGAAACGATCTCGCCCCTCAGCCGGGTATCCTCGGGCCAGGCCGCCAGCAGCGCGTTCCAGACCCGGGCCGCCTCGTCCAGTTGATCGCTCGCCCGCATCATCGCCGCCTGGCGGAGCCGGAAGGCCACGCCGTCCTCGGTATCGATGAGCGTGTGATCCGCCAGTCGGGTGTAGAGGGCCAGTGCTTTGGCCGAGCGTCCCTGCTGATCCGAGATCTCCGCCGCGCCGCGCAGGGCGATCACGTTGTCCGGCTCATCATCGAGGATGGCGCTGTAGACCTCGCGGGCTTCGTCGAGTTGGTCGCTTTTGCGGAGCAGGTGACCATAGAGGGTACGGGCGATGATCGTACCCTGTTCAGTCGCGGCCTGTTTCAGGTAGTCCACGAGCAGGGAGGTCTGGCTTTTTTTCTCGTAGAGTCCCCAGAGCAGGTCGAGGACGCTGCCGTATTCCGGCTTTTGCTCCAGCAGGCGGAAATAATGGTTCGCCAGCTTGGTGTCCGCGTCGGTCCAGGCGGCGGGCTGGGGATTGCTCTCCTGGGCGGGCAGGGGATGCGGGGAAGCCAGCCCAGTCGCGATCAGCAGCGCGCCGAGAATCCCGCGCCGGAAACGCCGACCGCCGCGCGGGCCGGGATCGGTTTTTCGTGGGGAGAATCGCATGGCGGGAGAAAGGGTCATCGTAACCGGCGCCGGCCCCATGGTCAACGAGGGACCGGGCGTGCGTTTGCGTGACGGGGCGGGTTGCCCGCACCTGTCAGGACGCTTTTCCCAGCATCGATTGCGCCAGGGCCAGCGCCTCGTTGCCCACGCCCCCCAGCATGCGCGCCAGCTCGGCGACGCGGTCTTTCTCGCTCACGGCGCGGAGGGTCGAGCGGGTCTTGTCCTCGGCGAACTCTTTGCAGACCAGGTAGTGGTGGTGGGCCAGCGCGGCGACCTGGGGCATGTGGGTGATGGCGACGACCTGGTGACGCTCGCCGAGCGCGGCCATCTTGCGCCCCACGGCGTGGGCGATCTCGCCGCCGACATTGGCGTCGATCTCGTCGAATACCATCAGCGGGATCTGATCCTGGTCCGCGAGGGCGCTCTTCACCGCCAGCATCACGCGCGACATCTCGCCGGAGGAGGCCACCACGCGCAACGGCTTGGGCGGTTCGCCGGGATTGGGGGCGAAGAGAAAGTCCACCGTCTCGAAGCCGCGTCCGTGGGGATGATCCTCCGCCGTCAGGGCCACGTCGAAATAGCTCTGTTTGAATCCCAGATCCTCGAGGTGGCCGCCGATCTCCCTGGCCAGCTTGGGCGCGGCCGCCTGGCGTTTCTTCGTCAGGGTGGCGCCGATTTTCTCCAAGCCCGCCCTCGCGGCGGCGACGGCGGCCTCGAGGCGCTCGAGTTCCTCCTCGCGCTGGTCGATGCGCTGGAGCCGCTGGCGTGCCTGGTTGGCGTAGGCGACCACATCCTCCAGACTCTGGCCATATTTGCGCTTCAGGTTTTCAATGAGGTCGATGCGGTGTTCCATCTCGGAGACTTCTGCGGGGTCGAACTCGAGATTGGCGAGGTATTCCTTGAGCGCGACATCGATTTCCTCCAACTCGACGCGGGCGCTCTCGAAGCCGCCGGTGATGGTGGTCACCGCCGGATCGAGCTTTTCCAGATCGCGAAAGACGCGGCGCACCTCGCCGAGCTGATCGACGGCTCCTCCGAGACCGCGCGCGGCCTCGCCGGCGTGTTCCACGAGCCGGGCGCTGTTGGCGGCGAGCCGGTATCGCTGCTCCATTTCCGCCTCCTGCTCGGGATCGATGGCCGCGCTCTCGATCTCCTCCAGCTGGTAGCGCAGCAGCTCGATCTCGGAATCGGTGGCCTGGCGCAGGCCGCGGAATTCCTCCAGTTGACCGGTCGCGTCCTGGTAGGCGCGCCAGGTGGCGGCGTAGGCGGCGCGTTCCTTGCCCGCCTGGGCGTAGGCGTCGAGCATGGCGAGCTGTCGATCCTGAGAGAGCAGGGACTGGTGTTCGTGGGGGCCGTGTAGGTCCACGAGTTGATTCCCCAAAGATCTGAGTACTGCCAAGGTGCAGGGTGAGCAGTTGACGAACTGCTTGTTGCCGCTGCCGCCGCCGAAGACCCGTTTCACCACGAGGGTATTGCCGTCGCAGGGGTCGAGACCGGCGTCATCGAGCAGGGCGTTCACCTGTGCGAGGTTGCCGCCGAGTTCGAAAATGGCCTCCACCGCGCAGCTTTCCTGCCCGGTGCGGATGAGGTCGTGGTTGGCCCGCTCGCCGAGGATGAGCTTGAGCGCCCCCACGATCATGGACTTCCCCGCGCCCGTCTGGCCGGTGACACCGACCAGCCCCGGGCCGAGATCCCAGGTCAGGTCGTCGACGAGGGCGAGATTCTTGATCTTCAGGACGGCGAGCATTTGTGAGGGGCGAAGCGTTGGATTATGTAACACTCTCCCTCCTCCTTGCAAAAGAACATGGCCGCCGAGTTCGAAATCACCTTTCTCGGGACGGGCACGTCCATTGGCGTGCCGGTGATCGGGTGCGGCTGTGCGGTGTGCGTTTCCGGGGATCCGAAAAACCAGCGCACCCGCTGCTCCATCCATGTGAAGTCTCCCGATGGTCTCGCCTGGCTCGTCGACACCGGACCCGACCTGCGGACGCAATGCCTGCGCGAGGGGATCAGTCACACGGATGCCGTAATTTACACCCACGAACACACCGATCACATCATGGGCTTCGACGACTTGCGCCGCTTCACCGTGGGCGCCGACGCCGAGTTGCCCATCTACGCGAACGCCAGTTGCCTGCGGCGGCTGGAGGCCGCGTTTCACTACGCCTTCAACGGGGAGAACCGCTACATCGGCTACCTGAAACCCAAGCCGCGCGTCATCAGCGGCCCTTTTCACCTGGGCGAGACCGAGGTCACCCCCTTGCCGGTGGTTCATGGCAAAGTCGACACCATAGGGCTCCTTTTTTCACACCCCGGCGCCGGGCGTTTCGCCTATGTGCCGGATGCGAAGGCCATTCCCGCCGCGTCCCTGGCCCTGATGGGCGAGCTCGACCTGCTCATCCTCGATGGTCTCCAGCCCATGCCGCACCCGACGCATCTCAGCGTGGGTGAGGCGGTTGTGATCGCCGGCAAACTCGGCGCCGGGCGGACATGGCTGACGCATTTTTCCTGTCGGATGGACCACACGGTGGAGGGGCCGCTGCTGCCGGATCGGGTGGGCCTCGCGTGGGATGGGCTGAAAGTGACGGTCGGCGGGGACGGGACGGGTGGTCGAGCCTTGCGTGCGGTGGGAACCGCGGAATTTCAGGATTGACCGCTGTGCCGGTTTCGTCAGGTTGGTGCTGGCGATGTGCTGATCGTGATTCTTCCCATGCCGGACTTTCCTGACGCCGAACGCTACGCATCATTCCTTGCCGAGGTCTTTGGCGACGATGGGGATGGTGACCGTCTCCGGGAACTTCCCCCTCCGGAGCCGTTTCTTCCGATCCCCGAACTGGAGCTGCAGGCGCGTTGGTTCGCGGGCGAGCTGGGTCGGGATTTCACCGGGGTCGACGGGGAGGTGATCGAGGTGACCCAGTTTGGTCATTGGAACCGCGGGGCGGGACCGGATTTCACCGAGGTGGCGTTGAAGATCGACGGGGATCCGCGGCGTGGCGCCGTCGAGGTCGATCTCGAGGCCCGCAGTTGGGAGGAGCATGGTCACGGGGCGAACCCGGCTTTCGACGATGTCGTGCTCCACGTCTTTCTCCGTCCGCTGATGGCGGGGGCGCCCCGCTTCCACACCCGGGACTCGCGCCATCGCCGCATCGTCCAACTTGGGCTCGATCCAGCCCGCCTCACGCGCCCGTCTCGAGGGTGGGGTAGGGTGCCGGAGGCCCGGCGGGGGCGTTGCGCGACTCCGTTGCGTTACATGCGTCCGCGGGATCTGGAGTCCTTATTGTTGGCGGCGGCTCAGTATCGGCTCCATCACAAGGCAAAACGCTTCGCCGCCATCGCCGCCGCCCACACTGAGAATCAGGCGCTATTTCAGTCTGTCGCGGAAGCGCTGGGCTATCGACCCAACAAGCTGGTCATGGCAGTGCTGGCTCAGCGGCTGCCGCTCGCGATGCTGCGTGGGAGGGATCCACTCGAGCGGGAGGCTCTGTTGTTCGGTGTCGCCGGATTCCTCGACGCGACGCAGTTCGCCGCCGCCGCCGATGACGAGGCGCGTTGCTACCTGAAAGGTCTCTGGGATCACTGGTGGAAACACCGCGCCGAGATGGAACCGAGTCCGGATCGACGGCTGACGTGGAAACTGTCCGGCACACGACCGACCAACCACCCACAGCGTCGCGTGGCCGCGTTGGCGGCCCTGGTGAACGACTGGGCGAAATTTCGCCAGCGGATGCGGGGCGATATCGATTCCTCGACCACCTGGGTGAGGGGATTGAGGGATTTCCTCGCCGGACTCGACCACGACTATTGGAGGCGGCATTACACCCTGAAGGCGAAGCCGTCCGACCGGACGCTGGCGCTGGTCGGCAAGGATCGCATCCACGATCTGTTGGGAAACGTCCTTTTTCCCGCCGCGCTCCCGACCCGACCGCGGCTGTGGGAGGCCTATCTGGAGCTTCCCGGAGCGGTGGAAAACGAGAGTCTGCGCCGCGCTCGCCTGCGCCTTTTCGGCGATGGCGAAGCCGAGCGGGAGCGGGCCGGGAAATGGTTGGGACGCTACTGGGGCCAGCAGGCTCTGCTCCAAATCTATGCTGATTTCTGTCTCGAAGACGCGTCGGAGTGCGACGAGTGCCCATTTCCGGAGCAACTGAAACAGTGGGGACGCGGAGAGTGATCGGGGCCGATTCGGTCGCTGAATCCGGCACTTGAACCTCTCCGGAATGGCCCGGATGATAGGTCTGGTCACATCGCGATGCGCCATCATGAAACACCGACCGCGTTTTCCCCCCTTTCTCCCCGCAGTCCTGTTCCTCCTCGCCACCGCGTCCGCCTCGCTTCCCGCGGAGGAACCCCGGGTGTTTTCCGATCTGGGGGAAGGGGTCGCCTTTGCCCGCGAGGGCGAGCGACTGTTGCTTTTCCTGCTGGTGGAAAATTTCGCCGAGGAGTCCGCCGCCATTCTGGCCGCGGTGAATGAGGAACTGGCCGACCGTGGCGACGAATTCGCCATCGTGCGTTGTCGGCACGAGAGCGCGGATCATCGCAAGCTCTTTGAGGATCGTTTCAAGCAGGACCCGGACAAGATGCCGCTGGGGATCGTCGCCACCGCCTCGGGCGAGGTGATCATCGGGACGAACGGAAAGTCCCCGGAGGTCTACCGGCTGCTCATCAGGGCGGCGCGGGTGCGGGGCGGGAAGGAGAAGGATCCCGGGAAGATCGCCGCCATCGAGGAGGAGATCGAGGAGAGCGACGAGAGGATGGGGGACAGCATATTCGGCCTGAAGAGGGAGGATGTGGGGCCGAAAATGGTGCTGCTGACCGATTACCGGATCTGGACTTTCGAGAACGGCGCCACCCTGGAAGCGGCCTTGCTGGAGGCGAAGGATACGATCGGCGTTTTCGTGAAGCGGGATGGCGGCCGGACGGAGGCGAATTTCAACGATCTGTCACCGGCGGATATCGCTTTTCTCACGAAACTGCTCGGCGGGGGAGGGAAGGAATGAGCGATACAAGAAAAGCGGCCTCCTTTTCGGGGAGACCGCTTTTCCAGAAATGGGTTCGTTCGTGTGTTTCGTGATTTCGCGAGATTGTCGAAATCGAGTCGCCCGATGGATCAATCGTCGTCGTCGTCGTTGATCTGATCGTAGACCAGGTAGCCGACGGCCACCGCGAGGGCGAGGGTGAGGATGCCGTATCCGTTGGCGATGCCGGCCTCGGTGTCGCGGGTTTCCTGGTAGTCCTGCACCTGCTCCTGGGAGAGGGCGACCATCTCCTCGAACTGGAGGGGTTTCTTCTGGACTTCGCCAGCACGGAGGTAGCCGGCGACCGGAAGGTTCAGGCAGGCCAGGATCAAGAGGAAAGCGACAATCTTTTTCATAAGGTCGGACGATTATCGACAAAGCGGGCCGAGTGTCAAGCCTTCTCGCGAACTTGCGTCTTGTCTTTGAAGGGGCGGGATAGGTCTGAAAACGAGGGGGAAAGGCATCACGATTGACCGAAACCGGGGGTTTGGGTAGGGTGTGGATCCGGTTTTGGACGCGCCCTCATGAAGCTGATACGACTCGCCATTTTGATGGGATTGATCACGGCGGTGCCGATCTGCGCGATCATCTATCTGGCGGTGGATCGTCTCGAAAAAAGCGCCGGCGACATGGGGGAATTGCGGGGAATCGTGGAAGAACTGTATGATGTCTCCATCGCCGGCCCGGAGATGGCGGCGGCGTTGGACGAGGGGGAAAATGGGCTGCCATCGGTCTTTCGCCGGGATTCCCCCTCTTTTCCCTTCGCCCGCAGTCTCACCAACGAGGCCAGTCTCAGCCTGGATGTGGTGGTGACGGGCCGCGGTGATGAGACGCTGCATTTTCTCTCCCTGCGCGACAACCGAAGTTATCAGTATCCCATCGACCGGCTCTCGGAGGATGATCGAGAGTTCGCCCGCGGCTTGCCTCTGACCCGGTCCGGGGCGGTGTATCCGGTGGTGAGGAGACTGACCGACCGCCGGCATCGTTCGCTGGTGGCGGTGATCGTGGGGCGCTCCCAGTTCGAGGTGGTTTTCCAGCGGCTGGGGGAGAAGCGGAAGCATGTCTACCCGATCAACCAACTCTCGGACGCGGATCGCGCCTTCATCCACGGTCTTCCCTACGACGGGTAGCGGCGTGAGCGCGGAGTGCGCCTCACCCCCGCAGGTCCACGCACTTCAGCGTGTCCTGACCGCGCATGATGAGGCGTCCGTTGCTCAGGGCCATCGGGGACCAGTATTTGAAGTCGGGGATTTTCTTGGTGTCCTTGTCCGCCTGCTTGGCCAGCATTTCGTCGACCTCGGCTTTCTTCCCGAAAATATCGGCCAGCGCGAGTTCCCGGTAGCCTTCAGGGCTGGGGTCGACGACTCGCAGGTAGCCGACTTCGCCATCCTGGATGAGCAGTTTGCCATCGACCTGGATCATGTTGCCGCGTCCCATGAACGGGGCGTCGCCGGTGTTCCACTTGATGTTGCCGTCGAGATCGAAACACATCAGCCCGCCGGTGGCGCGCTTCTCTCCCTTGTGGTTGTCGTTTTCATTGGCCAGCATGTAGACGTGGCCGCCGAGGGAGAATGGCGGGTGGACCTGGGTGCCGGGGACCATGTCGAAGAGTTTCTCCACCTTCCACTCGTCGCCGGAGTGCATCACCTGGATCATGGCGCTGCCGTCTCCGTAACCGCCGGTGAGAAAGACTCGGTCCTCGCTGACTTTGGTGGGAAAGGTGATGGGGATGGAGTTGAAGTAGGCGTTGGTTTTCCACAACACTTTGCCGGATTTCGGCTCGACCGAGATCGTGGTGCCGACGCCGTCCTTGCCCTCTTCGCGTCTGGTGGCCAGCAGCACCACCTGCTCGACGCCGTGGAGAGTCATCACCGTGGGGGTCGAGTGGGTGTCGCCAAAGGGCTCGGTCTTCCAGAGTTCCTTTCCGGTGGCGGGATCGAATCCCCCGAGGCCGGCCTCCGCGCTCATGATGGGCACCACCAGCACGCCCTGGACGATGACCGGGCTCTGCGCCCAGCCCCATTTCGGCGGCGCGGCGCCGTAGAGATCCTGGATCGACAGCGTCCAATCGGCCTGGTGGGTTTCGCGATTGATGCGATAGACGTGTCCAAATCCACCGATGAAAAACACCGCCTCGTCGGTCACCAGCGGCACGCCGCGGGATCCGGGGAATGGCAGCTTTCCGGCGTAGTCGAAGGCATAGCTCCATTTTTCCGCTCCGTCCTTGAGGTCGAGACAGAGTAGCTTGTCGCGCTCCCCGAGATCGCGGTCGATGAGAAAGACCTCGTCGCCGACGATGGCGGCGCCACCCCAGCCCTCGTTGAGTTCTTTTTCCCAGAGGATGGGTGGCCCGTCGGCTCCCCAGTTGGTGAGCTTGAGCCCCGTTTCCGAGGAGATGCCGAGGCGGGAGGGACCCTGGAACTGAGGCCAGTCTTCGGCGGCGGCGTGGCCTGGCAGGAGGGCGGCGGAGAGAAGAAGGGAGAGGGAGACGATGGGCTTTTTCATGATTGGCGGGAAAACTGCCCCGAAATCGGCGGAGGTAAAGCGGCAGAAAGGCGCCAGTTTTTCAGGCCAGCAGGGACGGGATCACACCCGTGCTGTCGGCGAATCGGTCCATCGTCAGGCCTGGCGTACCGCCACCGCCCAGTCTGGATCTCCCGTGGTGATCATCTCGCTAACCCGCGTCTTGACGGAGGTGCTTTCATTCCGCCGCCGCCACCCTGGCGTCGCTCACCGGCACGAAATACTCCAGGTAGCCGATCAGCATCTCATCGACCGTCTGGTCGCCCCAGCGAACCGTCTTGGTGGGATCTGGATTTGCCCGGTTACCGGTGCTGTTGTCGAAAATGCCGGTCACTTTCACAGTGCTGCCGCGGGGAATCAGCTTCGGCTCCTTGAGTTCATAGCGGAGCTGCCAGTTGAAATCGTAGCGGGGAATGTCGAGCAGGATCTCGTGTTCGCCGTCGGGATAAGTGACCTCATAACGAAACGCCTTTCCTCGCGTGTGCATGTGAGGCATGAACCCGATCACGGGAATGTCGAAGGGCGCCTTGCGGCTCATGCCCTCCTCGTGATGCGGCGCGCCGGGCGGGATCTCCAGTTTGCGATCCGTCAGGGGCAGGGTCTTCACCTCGTAGCGCGGGGTTCCCCCGGCGAATATCAGCCCCATCCGCAGCCGCTCCTTTTTTGCCGTGCCGCTCGGGGTGTAGTGGATCTGAAACTGCACCGTCGCCCCCGCCGGCAGTTTCTTGGCGAAGCCCTCCGGGTAGATATGCGAGCCATTCCCGGGAACGTAAGCCGCCCAGTAGCCGGCCTCGCCCTCACCGCGGCGGCTGGCTTTCTCCCCTTTGGGAAAGACCTGGACGATGACGTGGTGGACCACGTCGTAGGCGGACGGACGGATCTCCCAGGCACCGATCCAGCGGTTCTCGGCGAGATCGAGTGTCACCGTGTCGTACTGATAGGGCATGAAACCCTCCGCCTTGATCTCGTATTCGCGGCTGATCGGCACCACCAGATCCGGCTCGCCGATGGTCCACTCGGAGGTGAACACCAGCGGCTCCGGCGCGTCGGCGGGATCGCCCAGCGGACGGTCGGACGACTCGAGCCAGGCGATCAGATCGGCCTGGTCGCGCGCGGAGAGGGAGTGATCGTTGGCCCAGGGACTGGGTCCGCCGTCCGCGCGAGGCGCGGCGAACCACGGCGGCATGGTGCCCTCGGTGACGACGCGCCGGATGACCTTGGCGCGGTCATCGACCTCGGCGAAATCATCGAGCGCGAAGGGGGCGATGCCGCCCTCATGATGACAGCGGACGCAATTCTGCTGGAGGATGCGGGCGATGTCGCGGTGATAAGTCACGTCGATCTCGGCGGACGCGGAGGCGACAGTTCCGAGATCCAATTCGCAGCCGGGAGCCGCCGTGGCGGCAACAGCGGGGCGTTGCCCGGCGAGATAAGCCTCCGCCGCGTCCTCCAGATAGCGGTGACGCGGCTCGTCGTGCGAGTAGTTGATCCCGTACTGATCACTGAGCGCGCCGCGGTAGATCAGCGTGCGCTTGGGATCGAGAAAGAACACCTCGGTGGTGGTCGCCGCCCCGAGCGCGGCGGCGAGAGCCTTGTCCGTGTCGTGCACGTAGGGCGCCGCGAGCCCATGTTCACCGAGTTGGGCGCGGATATCGGCGAGCTTTTCACTGGCGAAAGGATTGACCAGCACCAGCGGGATGCCCAGCTCTGCCAGCCTGGGCTCCAGCGCCGCGAGCGCGGGGAGGTAGCGCTTGCTCACCGGGCAGGTGGCGCTGGTCATGGCGAGGACCACCCCGCGATGGTCTTTCGCCTCCGATAGACGATGCGTCTCGCCATCGATGGTGGTGAAAGTCAGATCGGGAAGCATGCGCCCGATGCCGACATCTCCCGGTTTCAGGATCTCCGGCCCGCTCGTGATCTCGGCGAGATCGGATTCGGTGACCGCTTGTCCCGGTATCTGGGGAATGATGCCGTCGCCGAGCCGCTTCACCAGCACCCGGATGGCCTCGATCTCGGCGGCATCCACCACATCGTCGTGGTTGCGATCCACCCGGTCGAACCAGCCGCCGCCCCGGGCCTCCGCCCGGGTGATCCGACCGTCCTTGTCGGTGTCCAGCGTGGCGACAAAAACGCCGAGCCGATCCGTCCCGCCGATGCTCGCGCGACGAAACTCCTCCAGCGTCACCGATCCGTCTCCATCCTGGTCGAAACGAGCGCGCGTAGCGGCGTCCGGCAGCTCCTTCTCCGTCACCGTTCCGTCACCGTCACGGTCATAACGATGGAAGAGAGCTTCGCCGACGACCGATTGCGCCCGGGTGGGGGAAGCGATGAGGATCAGGATGAGCGGGACTAGCGACAGGGATCTCATGGGTGGAATAGTAACCCTGGGGAGGGTGGGAAGTTTTCAGAAATGACTTTCGAACGGCTTCACCCGGACAAGACGCGGGCGTCGCCGGACTGGTTACAAGGGGTGAATGGCGGAGACTCAAGAGGGTCGGGTCGTTGACCTAACCCTCTTTGGTGAGCTTTTCCAGCCAGGCGCGGGCCCGTTCCCGGGCGGGGGAGGGGCGGAGTGTCCAGGCGTCGTTGTGATTGCGAAATCCGGTCTCGACATAGGTGAAATCGCCCCGTGCCCCGGTCGCCTCCAGGTAGCCGCGGGTGGCGGCGAGGTTCAGTGCCCCGGTGGATGTCTCGTGACAGAGGAATTGGGGTCGCGCGCCCAATCGGCCCAGTCGCTCGCGGCTTTTGTCCGCGTGGGCGAACGGCCATTGCCTGACGCCGTCGTAGTGGCTGTAGCAGAAGAAGCCGCGCCAGAGCTTCGCGATCTCGTCGTCGTGCAGCCCGATGGCGTTGCAGGCGATGGCGCCCCGGGAAAAGCCGCAGAGGATGACACGGTCGGGATCGCCGGAAAACTGCTCGCAGATGGCGGGCACGACGCGCTTGAGAAAGGCGACGGTACTGTCGGGGCGGTATGTGGGGGCATCGCCCCACCAGGTGATGGCGAGGTCGTCGCCGGCCGCGTTGAGAAAGGGTACGCAGACCCAGAGATAGCCGCGTCCGCCGCTGAGACCGTAGCCGAGTCGGCTGCCCTCGGGGCGACCGGTGCTGACGTCGCCGAAAGCATTGCGGTAGTTGCCGTTCCCGGCGAGCTCGATGAGAACAGGCATTTTCCGCGCCGGATCCCAATCAACGGGAAGGTAGAGGACCACCGGAGGCGCGCTCTCGAACAGGGGCAGGAGCACCCGACGCCCCGGGGTGGGTGCGTCGGCGGTGAGCGCGGGGATTTCCAGGTCGGCCGGGACGCTGGCGATGTCCGGCGCGCCGAAGCAGGGCAGCAGGGTCATACCCAGGATGCCGGTGATCCTCGCGATCAGCATGAGGTGGGTTCCTTGCGGGCCAGTTTGACCGTGTGGGGGATGGCGCCTTCGACGAAGCCGAGGCATTCGACCGCTCCGCTCGGTTTTCCGGGCAGGGCGATGACGAGCGAGCGGTCCACGATGGCGGCGAGGCTCCGGGAGAGAATGGCGTTCGGCGTGATCTCCAGCGAGCGCATCCGCATGGTCTCGCCGAAGCCGGGGATCTCCACGCGCATGATGCCGCGGATGGCTTCGGGGGTGACGTCGCGCTCGGCGATGCCGGTGCCGCCGGTGGTCAGGACGAGGCCGCAGCCCTGGGCGGAAAAGGCGCGGATGGTTCGCTGGATCTGTTCGAGATCGTCGGACACCACCGCTTCGGCGAGCACCTCCCAGCCGCGTTCCCGGCAGGCGGCGCGCACGGCGGGGCCTCCGAGGTCCTCGTATTCCCCCGCGGCGGCGCGGTCGGAGACGGTGATGATGCCGACGGTGAGCATGGAGTTCATCAGGATGCGGTTTTCAGTTGTCAGAGGGCGCGTGCTTGTGTTTCTCGACGAGTTCGAGTCTCTCAATCACCATCTGTTTGTCGATGGCCTTGCACATGTCGTAGAGGGTGAGGGCGGCGATGCTGACGGCGGTGAGGGCCTCCATCTCGACGCCGGTCTTGGCGTCGGTCTTTACCAGGGCCAGGATTTCGACGCCGTCAGAACGGATTTCGAAATCGACGCTGACTTTGGTGAGGGGCAATTGGTGGCAGAGGGGGATGAGATCGGCCGTCCTCTTCGCGGCCTGGATGCCGGCGATGCGGGCGACGGCGAGGACATCGCCTTTGGGCAGCGATCCCTCGGAAATGGCGAGCACGGTCTCGGCCCGGAGCCGGATGAATCCCCGCGCCGTGGCCTCGCGCCGGATGACCGGCTTTTCCGAGACATCGACCATGGCGGCGGTGCCGTCTTCGCGGATATGGGAGAGATCAGCCATCGGACTCTGAGGGCGGAATGCGGGAAACCTCACCCCCCGATCGCGATCATGCGGCGACCCGGCTGGTAGTTGTCGCGAAACTCGTGCCGCTCCGGTTTGCGATCAACGACGTCGAGAAAAAACTTCGCGACATCTTCGTCGCTCATGGCCGGGTCGCGCAGGACATCGCGCATATCGAACTCGAGGTGACTGCCCAGGCAGGGGCGCAGTTTTCCCTCGCAGGTCAGCCGCAGCTTGTCGCAGGTCTCGCAGAAGTGCAGGTTCGTCATCGCCCCGATGAATCCGATCTTCTGCCCGGTGGCGGCGATGCGGTGGTAGGAGGCGGGGCCGTTGGTGCGGAAGTCGGGAAGCGGATCGAGTTTTCCATATTTGAACTCGATCAACTTCTTCGCCTCGCCGATGGGGAGGAAATTCTCTTCGGTCAACACTTCGGTGGTGCTCACGGGCATGAGTTCGATGAATCGGAGCAGCAGATCGCGCTCGCGGGCGAACTCGATGAGCGCCCACAGTTCGTGCTCGTTGAGCCCGCGCATGAGGACGCTGTTGACTTTGATGGCGTCGAAGCCGGCGGCGCGGGCGGCATCGATTCCGGCGATGGCGCGGTCGAGGTAGTCGCGGCCGGTGGCGTGGGCGTAGGTCTCGCGGTCGAGGCTGTCGAGCGACACGTTGACGGTGCGTACGCCGGAGCGTTGCAACTGGTCGGCGACGGTGAGGGACTCGCCCTCGTTGGCGGGGCGTCCCAACAGGGTACCATTGGTGGAGATGCCGATGTCCCGGATGCCCTCGATGCGGCCGAGTTGTTCGAAAAACCAGAGCGCGTTGCGCCGGGTAAGCGGTTCGCCGCCGGTGACACGGACTTTGGAGATGCCGAGACCGGCGCCCACGCGGATGACGCGGAGGATTTCCTCGTAGCTCAGCACGTCTTCCCGCGGCAGCCATTCCTGCTCCTCGGCGGGCAGGCAATAGCGGCAGCGCTCGTTGCACCGGTCGGTGATCGAGACTCGCAGGTAGCTGATGCGATGGCCGTAGCGGTCTTCCACGGGAGTGTGGTGGTGGTTGAAAACAGGGAGGGTAAGGATGCACGGAACTTGGGGGATTTACAGGAGGAAATCTCCGCCTAGCAGCCTGTCGGACTTAGGCGAGTGACAATTGCAGGTGAAAAGGTAACCT